>NZ_FNFY01000022.1:0-29705 GCF_900101075.1 Lacicoccus qingdaonensis
TGATTATTTAATAGACTTGGGTACTCCGGGATACCCCTGGATACATGCGACAGGATTCAACCTCGCGTATGAGTATTCATTCATAAACATCAATGGCTGCAGAACCCACTACTACATGGATTCATTTGATGCTTATGGATACAGCTTGTGCGTTTGAAATTCATTCGCATGGCCAGGGGAGCAGTCTTAAAGTGTAGTTCAACTACAAGGGGAGATAGCTCATGCCCATTAGATCCTTTCAAATCTATGGCTTTATTATCCAGGGTTATCCCGGAATATCCAAGTCGAAAGACTGATAAAAAGAAAGACTATAAAACTTACTATACGAGGGGTTATAAAATGGAGACACGACCGAAATTGAAAATTCCAAAGTCGACTCCCGAAAAACTCGCAAATATTGTCGGGTACAGCGTATTCATCGGTTCAGCAGTCTATGTAACTCTGACATTCGCATCACTGTCAGATAATATTCCAATGCAGTTCGGTCCCGGCGGTGAAGTGAACCGCTACGGCTCACCGTATGAGCTGCTCATTCTCGTTGCCATTCAGCTTTTCCTCATCATATTCATGGAAATACTTGAGAGGATTCCTCATGTGCACAATTATCCTGCACGCATCAACGAAGAGAATATCGAAGCTTTTTATTTGAACAGCAGGCAGATAGTGAATTTCTCAAAAAATGGTGTAATGCTCATATTTGCATTCGTTTTCATCGAAATCATCGGCTATGGTCTTACCGGCGAAACATCATTCGGAATCTACCTGCTGCCTCTCATTCTCGTCATTTCGCTCGCTCCGGTTGTCTGGGGACTGAACGAGCGCAGAAAGATAAGATGAATATTCCGGGACAAATAAAATACCCCTGAAGCAGGATTGGTATCCAACTTCAGGGGTGCATTTTATTGTCAATGACCTTCATGTGCGCCCTGTTCTTCATGCTGTTCTGTCTCATGTTCTCCTCCGCCGTGATCATGTGTAAAACCGAATGACATGGTGAAAAGTGATCCGGACACAACGATTGCTGCGACGACTGCTGCGTGGAACATCATATTCCAGGGTGCATCTCCCGCCCCTTTTTCTACGATGTGCATGAACATGAACAGCTGGATCAGCGCCTGTATGACAGCAAGGACCATGATGGAGATGATGATCCACATGACAGGCAGATCAGACGACAGTGCAGTCCAGGCGGCAAGGAAAGTCAAAGCGATCGACAATACAAAACCGATGATATGATTCCAGGGATACTTATGTTTTTTCTCACTCATTCAGACCACCATCCCTATCAGGTAAACACCTGTGAATATGAATATCCAAATGACATCCAGGAAGTGCCAGTACAAACCGACGATGAACACTTTTCTCGCAGTAAAAGCAGTCAATCCGTGCTGGAACAGCTGGATGATGATGCCGATCATCCACCCGATTCCGACCATTACGTGAATACCGTGTGTACCGGCAAGGATATAGAATGCGGACCAGTAGGCACTCGACTGTAGGGTCACGCCTTCACTGACATAGTGTATGAATTCATAGATTTCAAAGCCGATGAATGTCATACCGAGCAGGAGCGTGATGCCGAGCAGAATCTGTGTCCCTTTCAGCGAGCCCTGCCTCATAAAATGAATCGCGAGCCCGCATGTAAAACTGCTGGTGAGGAGCAGTACTGTCATGACCAGTACGATGCCGGGCTGGAACAGCTCTGCGGGCTCCATCGCATCAGCTGTTCGGCTGAATAAAACGGCATAAGTTGCGAACAATGTCGCAAACAGTGAAATTTCAGCTGCGAGGAATATCCAGAAACCGATGATCGAATTCTGCCCCTCATCCGTGCTGTATTCCAAAGGAACATTATTATGAACATTTTCACTCATTGTCATGCCCCCTTAACGAATTTTCAATTTTTGAAATTTCATCCACTCCGATATGATATCCTCCGTCATAATCGAATGAACGTACATACATCATCACAATGATGCCAATCAGACCGATTGATGCCAGTGTGATCCACTCGAATACAAGGAAGAAGGAAGCAAAGAACATGATTGCCGTCATGATGAAAGGCTGACCTGTGTAATTTGGCATATGAATGCTCTCAAGCTTGTCCTCATCGAATGTAGTTTCCCCGTCTTCCTTCATGTCGATCAGTGCATCGTGGCTTTTAACGTCGGGAAGTGTCGCAAAGTTATACTTCGGAACCGGGGTCGGTGTCGCCCATTCAAGCGTACGGCCGACTCCCCATACATCGCCGGGAAGATCTCTTGTACTTTTGAAATAGCTGTACACGATACAATATACGAAGACCGCAAACCCTGCGCCCATGACGAATGCACCGGCTGTAGAGATGAAATTCAATGTAAACCATTCAGGCCCGATTGTGAACAGTCTTCTCGCCATGCCGTCCAGTCCCAGGAAGTACTGAGGGAAGAATGTCACATGGAAACCGATGAGAAACAGCCAAAAGGCCCAGATATTCAATTTCCTGTTGAGCTGGAAACCGAACATTTTCGGGAACCAGTAGATCAGTCCGGCGAAACAGGCGAATATCGTACCCGGTATCAACACGTAGTGGAAGTGGGATACAAGGAAATACGAATTGTGGAACTGATAATCTGCTGCTGCCATGCCGAGCATGACACCTGTCACACCACCGATGGTGAAGCTTGGTATGAAAGCAAGTGACCACATCATCGGCGTGCCGAATATAATTTTGGACTTATAGATTGTCGCCAGCCAGTTGAATATTTTGACCCCGGTCGGTATCGCGATAGCCATCGTCGTTATCGAGAATATCGAATTGACAAATGCCCCGGCGCCCATCGTAAAGAAATGGTGTACCCATACGACGAAACTGAGACCGGCAATGAGGATGATCGCCCAGACCATCGTCTTATAACCAAAAAGCTGCTTTTGTGCAAAGGCTGATATGATTTCGGAAAATATGCCGAATGCAGGAAGTATCACAATATATACTTCGGGGTGCCCCCACATCCAGAAAAGATTTGCCCACATCATCGGAAGTCCTTCCCCTGTCAAGGTGAAGATGTGTGATCCGAATATCCTGTCGATTGTCATCAGTGCAAGCGCAACGGTCAATATCGGAAACGCAAATATGATGATGAATGATGTGATCAATGTAGACCACGTGAATATCGGCATTTTGAATAATGACATCCCCGGCGCACGCATCCTTAAAATGGTCACCATCAGATTGATTCCCGTTGCCAATGTACCGATACCAGACAACTGCAGACCAAGGAGGTAATAGTTGATCCCCGGCCCCGGACTCAGTTCTGAGCCTGCAAGCGGCGCATAGTTCGTCCAGCCCGCATCCGGCGCACCGCCGATGACGAACGATATGTTAAATAACATCGCACCGAAAAATGTTGACCAGAAACTGAGCGCGTTGACGAAAGGAAAAGCGAAGTCACGTGCTCCGATCTGCAATGGCACGACATAGTTCATCAAACCGATGAGAAAAGGCATCGCGACGAATAAAATCATTATCGTGCCGTGCGTGGTGAACACTTCGCTGTAGTGCTGTGAATTCAAAAAGTTCATATCCGGAAACGCGAGCTGCAGCCGCATCATCATTGCATCCACCCCGGCCCTGAACATCATGGCAAGGGATAACAGTATATACATGACACCGATTTTCTTATGATCCACGGTAGTCAGCCACTCTGCCCAAAGCCATTTCCATTTTTTGAAATAGGTCAGTACAAACAATATCGTGCCGGACACAAGGACGATTGCAGCCATACCTATATAAATCAACGGTTCACCGGTAACAAAAAACTCATCCAATTGCATAACAATGCCTTCTTTCATTACTCTGGAATTTCATTGGGGTTCCATCCAGGTGTATTATATAAATCCAATTGTTCATCATATTTATCTCCGTGACGCTCTACAGAATAATCCCTGTCTTCATTCGAACCGTGATCCGCATAATCCAGATGTGTCGAAGAAAATGTCATCTGATCGACGAGGCCAGGTGCAAGCAGTTCATCATACCTTTCCTGGGTCAGTTCAGGTTCATTTTCACTGACGTTGTCCACCCACTGATTGTACTCATCGTCAGATACGGCATTGACATGGAATGTCTGGGCTGCGAACCCTTCGCCGGTGAAGTTGGCATTCCTGCCGAGATACGTCCCCTCTTCATCCGCCTGCAAAAACAACGTGTTTTCCATTCCTGCCATGGCATACTTCTGACCACCGAGCTGCGGTATCCATAATGAGGACATCGACTCTGCAGAGGCCAGCCTGAATTCAATCCCGCGATCTGTCGGTATGTACAGATGATTGACAGTTTCTATATCCTCTTCCGGATAGCTGAAAAACCATTTCCAATCTGCGCTGGTGGCATACACTACCAGCGGTTCTTCACCCTGTGAAGAGACTGGCGGTTCTTCCAGCTGGAAGATCAGCCGCACTGTCGGTATGGACAAAGCAATCACGATCAGAACAGGAACCGCAACCCATATGGCTTCTATAATGTAATTCCCGTGCATTTCAGGCTTATAATCACTTTCCTTCCTGTTTTTGCGGTTCGCACGGTACTTGATGACAAACACTGTGAAAATGCTGTATACGACCAATATGATTGCGCCGACAAAAAACAATGAGTACACAATCAGATTCCTTTGGCTTTCCGCAACCGGGCCGGCAGGATCAAAAACATCGATATTACAGCCTGACAGCAATGCCACCATCATGACGACACCTGACAGGCGCATCATATAATGACCTTTCTGGCTCTTCATACGGCTCACCTCCAAAATAAATCAGTTATTAAGACTACTATGATTTCATATTCAAATTCCATATACAATATAGTTCCTTTTTTGGCGGAGGGCAAACATTTTTTCGTACTTAACTGCCCGTCATATAGGGTAATAAGTTTATTTTTACACATTTGAAGCAATAATTTTTCAGAATTTTACATGCTGTTAATAATATGTAATCAAAAGAACATCGTAAATATTTCAAGATGAAACAAGTTAATATGAAAATATAAGTACAAAGTAATTTTGTCATCATGGCCTTACTGCCTCTGATATATCATTTCTTAACCTGTAAAAACGTATTTATTTGAATTGTTCATCAATGGGAGTGACGAATATACGGCAGATAAGTTAAATTTATATGACATTGAAAATCATAAAAAATAAGGCACAGCCCGCCCCCGGGGTTGTGCCTTCAAAATCAATTTATACTTTTTCAACTACAATGGTATCATTTACGATTTTCGCAGTGACTTTATCGATATGATCTTCTTCCAGAATGAGATCGGTCAGCTGGTCTTCGATTTTATCCTGGATGACACGTCTCAGTGGTCTTGCGCCAAAGCGTTTGTCATATCCCATCTTGACCAGTTTCTTTTTCGCTGCGTTTGTTACTGTCATTTCAATATCATTTTCTTTGAGCATTTCATTCAGTTCTTCAAGCATCAGGTCAATGATCACAAGCAGATTGTCTTCTGAAAGCTCATTGAAGTTGATGATCGCATCGAATCTGTTCAGGAATTCCGGTTTGAAGAAGTCGCTCAAGTTTTCCAATGTGGAAACTGCGTCGCTTTCATCCATTCCGAACCCGACACTGTTGTTGTTGACGCCTGTACCTGCGTTGCTTGTCATGATGATGACCGTTTCCTTGAAGCTGACGGTTCTGCCGTGTGAGTCTGTCAGATGACCGTCTTCCATGATCTGCAGGAACATGTTCTGCACATCAGGGTGCGCTTTTTCTATTTCATCCAAGAGGACGATGTTGTAAGGATTGTGTCTGACAGTTTCAGTCAGCTGTCCTGCATCGTCATGGCCGACATATCCCGGCGGTGAACCGATGATCTTGGACACGCTATGACTTTCCATATACTCACTCATGTCGAGTCTTATCAGTGAATCACGTGTACCGAACAATTCTTCGGCCAGTGCTTTAGTCAGCTCTGTCTTACCGACACCGGTCGGACCGACAAAGAGGAATGAACCGATTGGACGGTATTTTGATTTAAGTCCGGCTCTCGATCTGCGGACGGCTTTTGCGACCTTTTCGACCGCTTCTTCCTGTCCGATGACTTTGGCGCTGAGATTACTTTCTATCTCACGCATTTTCTCCTGTTCATCTTTTTGAAGTTTCGTTACCGGGATGCCCGTTTTCTCCTCAACAATCAGCTCGACGTCGGATACATCCACATCAATGACCTGTTCACCGTCTTCCGACTGTGATTTCTCAAGCTGTTTTTCAAGCTGCATTTCCTGGTATCTGAGGTTTGCCGCTTTTTCGTAATCCTCTTTTTCTGCTGCCGCTTTCTTGTCCGTCCTGATTTTCTCAAGCTGTGTTTCAATCGAATCCGAATCCTTTTCAGCATTTGAGAGATTCAGTCTTGAACCGACGACATCCATCAGGTCGATCGCCTTATCCGGCAGGAATCTGTCCTGGATATAACGGTGTGAAAGATTGACGAATGATTGAATCACTTCATCAGAGTATTTTACTTCGTGGAATCTTTCATATCTGTCTTTAATGCCGTTTAAGATCTGCACTGATTCTTCAAGCGTCGGTTCTTTAACCGTAATCGGCTGCAGACGGCGTTCCAGTGCTGCGTCTTTTTCAATCTGACGGTACTCTTTCAGTGTCGTTGCACCGATCAGCTGCATTTCACCGCGTGCAAGCGCCGGTTTTAAGATGTTGCCTGCATCCATTTGTGAACTTTCCGCAGTACCCGCACCAACAATCAGGTGAATTTCATCGATGAATACAATCACATCTTCACGCTGCTTAAGCTCTTCAATCAGCTGTTTCATACGCTCTTCGAATTGACCTCTGATGCCTGTATTGGCAACGAGTGAAGCCACATCCAAAATATACACTTCTTTATCCATCAATTTAGTCGGAATATCACCTTCGACGATTTTAACTGCCAGTCCTTCGGCAATTGCCGTCTTACCGACACCCGGCTCACCGATGAGCACCGGATTGTTTTTATTACGTCTGTTCAGTGTTTCTATCACTTGTTTGACTTCCTGATCACGGCCGATAACCGGATCTATTTGATTCCCGCGTGCTTTATCTGTTAAGTTCGTACCAAGCTCATCAAGCAGACCATCCTGTTCCGGTTCTTTCGTCTGAGTTCTGGCACCTGCTTTTTGTCCGCCGGCTGCCTGGTTGAAGTTATTGAATTCTTCTCCGCCGAATCCATTTCCGCCGAAGAAGTTATTCGGATTCATTGATTGTGATTTTACTTCCTGGAAGCATGCATTACATAAATGTACTTGCATTTTCTGGTTGTTTATATTCATTGCTAAATTAACATTTGCATCATTTATACCACAATTTTGACATTTCATGATTAAATGCCTCCTTTATTTAATTTATAAATAGTCATTCGTTTGACTTTGACTATCTTTGACTATAATTATATTATAATGACCTTTAACCAGAAAATCAACAGTGATGCTCATACAAATAAAAGACCCCACCAACGCCGTTGGCAAGGCCTTTTGAGACAGTTTTAACCTGCCGGTTCATCATCTAATTGTTCAAAATCCATCACTTTAAATCCCTTTGTCGTATTGAAAATCTCGTACTCGACAGTCGCTTTGCGCACACCGTTTGATGTTGCATGGGAATATTCACGCGAGGCAGTAACATAGTAGACAGAATCCCGCTCCTCGATATCCAGCACCTCTATATTATGGTTTTCATGATCTCTGAAGCTGCCGCTCTCTTTATTATTGATAATTATTCCACCGTTCTCGGACGATGGCTCCGTATAATCAAACACCTCTTCATTCTCATCATTAAAATAATCCTCGAGACTCGACAAATATCCTTCCATCATCGCAGTAAGTGTCTCTTCCGTGTATTCATCCACCCCGCCGAGCGATTCATTATACGCTTCTACATCAATCGGCTTTTCATTTTTCGTCATGACATCCGCCATCAGCTCGCCATTTTCATCTTCATGCATCCAGAACACACCGGCAAGCGCCATCTCTTCACCTTGATCCAGCACATACTCCATAAAGTGATATCCGCTCACCGGGCCCTCTTCCGGCTCATGGGCATCCACATCCGGCTCACCGAGCGCCGCCACCACTTCATCATACGAAACGCCCGCATAATACATCACATTTTCAACGACCACTTCATCCGGACTCACATCCGTCGTCGCCAGCTCATCTTCGCCGTACGGCCCCGGCACCGAGTACACGACACCTAAATTATCGTATATCGTCACCGTTCTTCCATGTCCAGGGTAAATAAAGTCATATTGCCCGTGAAGGTCTTCGACTTCAGTCTGCGTCATGCCTTCAGTGATCGCCTCCTGCTCAAATGACAGGCCGTCTTCCGGATAATTCGGTGCCATCAGACGTTTTTGTGTATCAGCGTTGTTAATATCGAATTCAGTTGCTGCCGCTTCCGACTCATCAGCGTTTCCCGGACTTTCCTCCACTGTCTCCTCTTCAGATTCAGCTTCTTCCGGCTGTTCCTCTACAGAACTGTCGCTGCCATCCTCGGTGTCTTCATTCTCCGCTTCTTCTGAGGCACCCTCTTCTGTTGATGATTCTTCTGAGGTTTCCTGTTCGCCCGATTCCTCTTCTGAATTTCCATTGTCACTGTCGGTCTCTGCACTTTCTTCCGGTGATGTACTTTCCTCTGTTTCCGCCGCTTCTTCATTTTCAACCGGCGTATCAGAGTCCTCTCCGTTTCCACAGGCTGCAGTAATCATTAATGCGCCCATCATCAGCATTAAAATTCTCAGCATCGTTCCACTCCTTTGTTTTCGTCTTTTATTCATTGTATAATAGATTAGATATTCAAGAAAATCTTTAAGGAGACTGTTATGTCGTTCAAATTGACCAGAAAAACCAGCTGGTTCGGCAGTGCGACCGGTATGGAAGTACATATCAACGGTGAAGAAGCCGAAGAGATCTACAGACTGGAAGAAAAGACTTACGAATTACCCAAAGAGCCATCCACATTGAAAGTCACCCAGTCGGGGATGACAAGCAATGAGCTGCAAGTCTACCATAATGACAATATTAAATTGACAAAGAGTAAGAAATACAGCAGAATCTTCACCACTTTCTTCGTACTGCTTATGTCAGTCATATTCTTTGTGAATGATTTCCTGACCTCCGCCGCCATCATCGTCTTTTTGAGTATTGCGGTATTTTATTACTTATCGAAAATTGATGCATTTGAACTCGAACTCGTGATGGATAAAAAAGAGGATGAATGACTGCAGAATGGCAGAGCCCGGATATCAAAAGATACCCGGGCTTTTATTTTAATATCCCACCAGTGTCACATACAAAAAGGCGATTACCGCCATCACGCTGAAGCAGATGATGTAGTACTTTTTCGGATTCTTTTCATTCTCATCAGGCAGCCTCTGAAGTAAAGTCCCGATGGCTCCGCCGCCGACAAGCGCAAGCAGCACAGAGCCGATCATTCTTGGAAATGTATAGAATGTGATGACTTCCATGATCAAGTATAAAAAGACGAACAATGCGACACCCAGGAGACTGGCAATGACATATTTCTTAGTATTCGGATTAGGCATTATTTCCTCCTGTTTTGATTCTTATGATATTTTTTATTGATGAAATCCACTTTGAACACCTGATTGAATAAGATTCTGATGACGATGACGCCGCCGATGATCGTTACAGGTATGACCCAGACCGGCTGGGCATAAAACCATTCGGACATGACAGTCGTAATCAGCAGATATGAGACAATCACCCATATCAATCCCAATACCATCGAAGTGATATTTAATCTTTCCATATTAAAATTCCTTTCGGTTATTCTTCAGCAAGATCGATGAACTGCTGAATCAGTTCATAATTTAACATTGGATTACTCGCCTGGTTCGTCGTCCCGGTAATATATAAATCCAGTTCTTGGTTGTAAAAGGCGAAGCTGCCGTTTATACCTGCGTGACCGGTGAGCGGATACATATCGAACACAGGCACTTCAGCCGATACATCGAAATGCATGAATCCGTTGCCGTACTGATGAAAATAAAATTGAATGTCCTCCAAAGTATCTGTATTTATAAACGATTCATCGAACATCCCGCCGTTGAAAAATGACTTCAGAAATACCATCAGGTCACTGGATGTGCTGATGAGGCCGCCGCTCGCACGCATGTTTTCCAAAATCGGTGTAATATCCCGCTCCTCACCGTTCACGGTTACCGTAGGAACTTCACTGTCCGCTTCTGCAAGGTATGTGTTTTCTAGCTCAAGCGGCCCAAATATATACCGTTCATATTGGGATTCCAAAGTATTTTCAGATACCCGCTCAATGATTTCCCCCAATATATCGTAATTGATATCAGCATAATATGCACTTTCACCGTTTATGAATCTCGCCCCCTGCTCTTTGGCGCTTTCCAATTTCGATGAAAAAGTGAATGACTCGCCGTCATCGATCGATTCCTCGACAAGCGTGAGTCCTTCCGCTTCATTTTCTATATAGGCCGGGAGCCCTGTCGTCTGGCTGACGAGCTGGCGGATGGTGATGGCATTACTGTATTCCACACCTTCATATGTGTGCAGGCCGGAATATTCCTCCTCCGTCAGATACATGTCTATCGTATCATCCATCGTCAGTAGTCCGTCTTCAACCATCTGGAATATGACACTTGCAGTGAACATCTTCGTCACACTCGCAATGCTGAACGCCTCGTCCGCCTCCAGATTGCCGGCAGCAGAATGAATGACTTCATCACCCTGTTCGATATGGAATACCGCGCCGTACAGATTTTCATTATCTATCCGTTCAAAAAGCAGATTTTCCATCTGTTCGTCCTTATCCAGTGATTCAAGTGCTATGTAGTCCGAAACTTCCTGATGAGCTGAAAAACCGATGATTAAAGCGCTGATTAAAATATTCAATTGACCCATCAAAAAATTCAATCGCTACACCTCTTACTTTTTCTTTCTCATTGAGACTGCCTGCTCAATCACACTGGTAATCTGTTTTCCCAGAAAATACGCGACACCGAGAGCCACGAGCAGCAGTATACCTAAAATAACGGCATTCGGACGTTCAGCAAAAATCGTATCGATCAGCGCATTGCCGACAAAATAAAAAATCACGGCAAATACACTGAACAGTCCCAGATGCGTCAACTCTCTATGAAATTCCTTCATTGTGATCATCCTTATATTTTACTCTTACCTTCATTATAAAGGAATGTCCGGGGTTCATCATTAAAATCCCGGACATTTATGTTTTTCATTTTTATGGCAGCTGGTGTCTCAGAAAGAACTATTTCCGGCTAGGACTGGCTGTATGCCTGGACCAGATCTGCGTAATGTATGTATGCATAAGTCGGGAAATCTACACTCACCGTGAAATAAAGATCACCGTTGCTGTAGATGATATCATCACCGAGCCCGTAGACATAGACCGCCAAAGTGTTGTCCCCGGCATCGACCGGAATCAGCGTCTGTGTAATCGTTGCCTCATTAATTTTCATCTCACCTATGGTAAATACCTGGGGATCATGGGTCTCCCGGAGATCGGTCAACGTGTTGATGCCCTCAAGTTCTTCCGACTTCGTCGCCTCATTCAGAGCCACCTCATGAAAGCCAGGCGCGATGGATGAATGGATCAGATGATCTTCACTGTTAAAAAAATAGGTCACATCTGCCATTATGAACGGTTCACCATTGTCATGGGCGAGTTCATCATCCGGAAAATGATAGATGATGAGCGTGTCTCCGTTCTCCAGCTCAAGAGAATCCGGCTCGATATCCATATCTGACATCATCTCTTCAATTTCCTCGCGGGACGATCCTTCACTTTCCGGATTGGCAACATCCTTCAATTCATATTCCCCGGTCATCTTCTGGTACTTCTCCCAGACACCCTGCCCGATTTCATTGGTGAAAGTATCTTCCTTGACCATGTCAAAGCCAGGCTTATCCTCGCTGGCTGCAGCTGCATCAAAGTCCTCTTCTTCGATTGACTCATCTGCGAGTTCATCCGAACTGGAATCAGAACCGACGTCGGCGGATGCAGCATCCTCCGGCGACTCTTCATCTGAAGCAGAGTCATCCCCTTCTCCGGTTCCAGCCGGTTCTTTCCATGAACCGCCTTCTCCTTCATCAGGCACTGTTTCTTCAGAAGGTCCTTCGACATTATCTTCCGGAGGATGCCACTTTTCACTATCCTCTTCTTCATCTGCAGCTGATTCGTTTTCTTCTTCTACAGCTGTTTCGTCTTCTTCATTACCTTCTTCCTGTACACCATTATCACCACAGGCTGCGAGCAGCAATATACCCAGTGGCAGCATAAATTTCTTCAGCATCGACGCCTCCCCCATCAGAAAATATATTTTATGTAACTTACCACTATTATACATATCCAGATGATAAATATGTAAAAAATCCCAAATTAAATAAAAAGATTATTGTGAATAAATGACTATGAAAATACAATGATTCGGGAACGATTAAGTCAGACCGAATAAGGTTATATGCCCGGATTTCTTCTCAGAAAACGATTAAGTCACGAGTAATTATCGATATGATCGGATTCCAAGGACGAATCCGATTAAGTTGCCCAAGTATCAGCATATGCTCGGATTTCTTCTCAGAATCCGAGCAAGTCATTTAGATACCACCATATGCTCGGATTCCTGAGCCTCTTTAGATCAAAAAAACTGCCGTAATCCGCTATGATTCCCGGCAGCTTCACGCTCTTTATTCTGTTGCGCCGACATAGTCTGCAAGTCTGTATAAGTTGAGTATCAATGCACGCTCGTGCTCGGTCTGGTCGACCCCGTCGGGGACATTTCTGCAGACGACGTTCACTTCTGTCTCATTCCCCTGATCGATCAATGTCCACTCCTGCTCCATGACCGCTTTGTACTGCTCGTCTTCGGTATCAAAGTCGATGTCGAAGACGACTCTGTTATACGGATTCAGCACTTTGAATGTTCCTGTGAAACGATCTGTGTTACCTGCCGTTTTCCCGGTTGCTTCTTCATCGTCATAAAATAGATTGACCACGAATGTGCCGCCTTCCGTCGGATCAAACGATTCGATTTCACTCGTCATATCATTCGGTGTAAACCAGCTTTTGAACGCCTCTTCTTTTAAGAATGCCTGGTATAATGTCTCCTGCGGTGCACTGATCATCAAGTTTGCTTCATCAATTCTTTCAGTCATTTTCAAGCCTCCCAGCTTATTATAGATCTACTCTTTCTCTACCCTATTTCAGCCATCCTTTATCAATCGCTTTCGAAATGGCTTCAATTCTGTTTTTGGCATCCAGTTTATCGAGTACGATTGAAACGTAGTTCCTTACCGTACCATTGGACAGGTTGAGTTTTTCGGCAATCTTTTTCGTCGGTTCACCGTCCGCCAGATGCTGGACGATCTCCTGCTCCCTTTTCGTCAGCGGATTATCAAGCTCAAAGGCGACTTCTATCAGTTCCGGCGAGTAGATTCTTTTCCCCTTCATGATCTGGCGGATGGACTGGGCGAGGGCTTCGCTTGGACTGTCTTTTAAAAGATAGCCGCTCACGTTCGCTTTTTTTGCCCTTTCAAAATATCCCGGCCGTAAAAAGGTTGTCAGGATGATCACTTTGCAGTCATGATCCATTAGATGTTCAGCCGCTTCCAATCCGGTCATCACCGGCATCTCTATATCCATCAGACATATATCAGGGTTCAGCTCTTCAACCAGTTTCAATGCCTCTTCACCGTCGGCCGCCTTACCCGCCACCTCGATATCATCTTCCATATCAAGCAGTGAACCTAAAGCGCCAAGCAGCATGTTCTGGTCTTCAGCCAGTACCACTTTAATCATTTCAACCCTCCTCAATCTCTTTCAACACTTTCGGCACTGCGATGTTTATTTCAAAGCCGTCATATGCATTGACCGCCTGGAACTCGCCGTTGATGAAGGACAGACGTTCCTTCATGCCGGCCAGACCATTTCCATAAATAAAGGTCATGTCCTCTGTTTTTCCATCATCGCTCACTTTGAGCATGATGTCGCTCTTTGTTTCCGTTAAATCTATGCTGCAGTTGACAGCTTTCGAATGCTTGATCACATTGTTCACAGATTCCCTGAGACACATGCTTAAAATATTATCGATCAGTACAGGCGTGTCCTTGACATCCACATTCATATTGATTTCACTGTTGATGTCTGACATGTTCAAAATATTTTCGACCATCTGCAGTTCCTCCTCCAGACTGACATGCTTCATATTGCTGATCATTTCACGCACTTCTTTTAAAGCATGCCTTGAAGTATTTTGAATGTCCGCCAGTTCTTTTCTCGCCTTGTCCGGATCTTTATCAATAAGCTTCGATGCGAGCTCGCTCTTCAGGCCGACCATCGATAATTTCTGCCCCAGTGTATCATGCAGATCTCGCGCAATTCTGTGGCGTTCATTGACGATTGCAAGCTCCTCGATTCTCTGATGCGCAATTTTGAGTTCGCCTTCCAGCGCTTCGGTCTGAATCCGGTTCCGTTTGCCGATTGGAATCAGGATGACACCGAGCACCGTCATGATCATGAACGGCAGATGATTCAGAAACAATGTATAATTATCGATGAACCTAATCACCATCGCACCGATCGTCGTGACAAGATGTATGACATACATCGAGATGAACCCTGCTTTACTCCGGATGATGCCGACATAAAATGCGATGAATAAGGCAAAGTAGACATAGCCGAATAAAACAGTCATGACAATATTGATTGCGAATTCCAGGCTGAGGCCGATATAAATTCTCGGTCCCTTTTCATTATAAGTCAGCCAGAAAATCGCAAAAAACAGCAAAGTGGCGATTACACCGAAAGCGATCTCCAATGTGGACGTGGACCGGAATATGAAATAAAATGGCAGGATACAGAAAATGATCCATATGTACAAGCTGAGTCCCGTGTTTTTGGCGAAAATATGATACCATTCTCTTATTCTGAATGCCTTCCTTCATTGATTTGTTTAATTGTAACAGTTTGGGCGTGTAATAAACATCGATGTCCACTGCGGTCGTGCTCTCAGGTCAGTGTAACAGTCACTTATTCGATTTGAGCCCATCAAAAATTCATTACAAATCGGATTCACAGACGAAAACCGATTTGAACCGCATAAAACAGACACTCAAATCGAATTAACCAGCCCACTCCACCCCCACAGTCCTTTCAATTAAAATAGGACCACTGAAATCCTGAGATTTTCAGTGGTCCTGCCAATATTCATATCAGTGTGTGGTCGGTTGTGACACTTTGCCGTTTGCGAGCTGCCGCTTCATCTGTTTGAAAGAGATGAATACCTTGTTGTCTTCATCATACAATCTGAACTTGATAGACTCGAGACTTGTCTTCAACGTGATTGTCGTCGCTTTATGGAGCGGCGGCGTATTTGCATGCGCCTCTTCCAGATGATAGTTCGGCACTCTCGGCGCCAGGTGATGGACATGGTGGTAGCCGATGCTGCCGGTCATCCACTCGAGCCATTTTGGCAATTTGTAATAGGAACTGCCGTCGACTGCCGCTTTTACGAAATCCCATTCAGACTCGTTTTCAAAATAGGAATCTTCAAACTGATGCTGGACGTAGAACAGCCAGATGCCGGCCACGCCCGCGATATATCGATCGGCAGCTGGACCATCAATAATACGTGCCAGCCCAATATGAAGCCGATCAAAAGGTACGCGCTGATCAGAATCAGTGTAATCAGATGCGTGTTCCTGCGCTCTTTCTTCTTCGCCTCTTGACGGTTGAAACGGTTCGCATTCAGGAATAGGTGCAGAGGCCCGAGGCCGAACATGACGAACGGGTTTCTGTACAGACGGTACTGTAACCTTTTCCATTTGCCCGCTTCCTCGTACTCTTTGACCGTCATCACCCAGATGTCACCGATGCCGCGTTTATCGAGGTTTCCGCTTGTAGCGTGGTGCATTGCATGCTCGGTTTTCCATCTGTCATAGGCAAAATGCGTAATGACGCCTGTAAACGTACCGAAGAAATCATTGAGCTTTTTATTTTTGAAAAACGATCCATGAGCACAGTCATGGAAAATAATAAATGTACGGATCATAAAGCCTGCCGCCAAAATACTGAATGGCAGACTCAGCCAGAATGAAATGCTGAGTGCCTGGTATGCCAGAATCCATAACGCGAAAAATGGCAGTATGGTATTGAGCAGCTGGATGATGCTTGTTCTGGTCTCTGATTTCGCATATGGCATGACTGCTTTTCTGAGCTGTGCCTGTTTTTGTTTTGTCATTTGCTCCATCTCCCTGTAATCTGATCAAATATTATTATGGGTGATGGATTAAAGATCCGACAGATTGATTTGTCAGGACTTCCATATGACATTTGTCATGTTTCAGATTTTTACGGCCATTCCACAGGGAATCCGGCATCTTTCGCAAATGTTTCCACATCCGTCTCTTCAGGCTTGAATGATATTTCCTTATCCGTGTCAAGAAAATAAAGAGCATATTGAACGGTGGATGCGACACCGAGTTTCAATACATCTTCATCGATATCAAATTTCGAGTTATGGTGATCCGCGCCGGTGCCCTTGTCCTCGTTCTCGATGCCTAAAAATGCGAACACACCCGGCAAATACTTCTGATACAGTGCAAACGGCTCCGACGCCATCCATGCCGGGTAATTGTAAAGACACGTTTCACCGATTGAATCCTTGACGGCATCCGAGGCAATCTCTGCACAGTCCTCCTGATTATAGACGGATAAATTCATCGCTTTCGGCGGGATGATATATTCGTATGTACAGTCATGCAGTGCTGAGATTCTTTCCAGCTTATCTTTAAATTCCCGCTCAGCCTTCACACCCTGTCCATAATGGAGGAACCGGTACGTACCCTTGAAATTCAGGCTGTCCGGAATCACATTATGATTCGAACCGCCGTTCACACTGCCGATCGAGAACGTAATGGCTTTAAAAGGATCGAGTGTATTCATCCGGTTGGATTTCAGATGATTATAAAAATCGGTGAACACATCCACGGGCGTGTCTGTTAGATCCGGCCTCGCCCCGTGTCCCCCGTTGCCGTCGATTCTGACATCGAACATGAAAGCACCCGCCATCCTCGGTCCCGGGTCGACGGAAATCTTCCCTGATGGAATATCCGATTTCAGATGAATGCCCCATACGCCGTCCGCACCGATTTCCAAAATCCGCTTCAATATGCCGACGATACCCCGGCCGTCTTCCTCGCCCTGTTCAAAAGCGAGTATCACCCTTCCCTTCAGACGGTCTTTATTTTCAGAAAGGATTTTGGCTGCACCGAGCAGCATGGCGGTATGGCCGTCATGCCCGCACATATGCGCTGCACCGTCATATTTGGAGACGACCACCTTTTCGCCTTTAAGATTGTTTTTATTCTCAGTCATCGGCAGCGCGTCCATATCCCCTCTTAAAACCAGCGTTTTGCCGGGACGTGCGCCTTCTATAACAGACAGCACGCCGCCATTTTTAATCACCTCGGAAGAAAGTCCCATCTTCCAGAGCTCGGCAGTGATCTGTCCGATCGTCCGGTCCTCCTCGCCGCTCACTTCCGGATGTTCATGTAAATCCCTTCTGATACCAATAACGTAATCTTCTATATCCTCTGCAAGTTGCAAGCTTTTCATTTCAGGCAGTGACATGAAGACACCCCTTCCATTTTTGATTCACTTCAAAACTTCGAACTGACTGCTGATTCTTTCGTATACTCATCCAATTACTCCCGTTAATTCTGATTTTAGCAGTGACCGGTGATTTATCAATCAAATCGACCCATTCGGCCACAAGTAATTGTTATATGTACATGCCATATGGGTATGAGGTGAATAACAACAATACTAAATAATAAAATCAGGAGGTAGTTCAAATGAAATATGGCATATCCATCACTACGATCATCGTGATTATTTTTGTACTGATCATTTTATTCAGTAACTAAAAACCGCCCGGCCGCTTCAAAACGGCCAGACGGTTCTTTTTCTATCACTTTTTCGATTTTCCGATGCCTTTAAAAATCATTCCTATAATCAGGGCAATCAATAGGGTCCCGCCGCCAAAAATTATAAGTGCATTCATAAATTTTTGCACTTCCTTCCGTGATTCGTTATTAATAATGATTTACCTTTTAATCATTATTTTAAAACATTCCATCAAAAAAGAAGAGATGGTACTAAAACCGCCTCTTCTTAATTATGTGCTTTATCGACAACTTCCACTTTTACAGTCTTCATCATAGTCATGGCGCCTGCAAGTACGATGGCAGTCAGAACTGTAATGCCGTAAAATGCAGGTTCGACGCCGGGATTCATGCCGAGAAGGGATATCAGGCCGGGCCCGAGCAGAGCAGAGAATAATATTATCAGCCTCATATAAAAAATCCAATTCCTTTTAATGCTGACAACATCACCCGTTTTCACCCTGACTCGGTTTCCCGCTTCATATAGAAAATCGACGCTCATTTCAGCATCATCCGAATGGATCGGTATGACCGTCTGTTCCCCGCCTTTTACATTTGCCAGTTCCTCTTCATTCAGCTTCACACTGAGCGGCTGCCCGGATTCAAATAAATGATGCTTCCTTCTCACATGGACTCCATCAGATGTTTCATTTTCCATATGCCTCTCTTCATCCATTTTACCGGAATGTTCAATGTCGTATGTTTTTAACATCATACTTGCACCCAGTATAATGGCAAGAATCACAAGCATCGTCCAGACAAACGGTACAATGTCATACCCCAAAAGGAGAGGTATTAACGGTATCAGAACAGATAGGATCATCATGCTTGTTAAAATTCTGCTGGTTCTGTTAGTTTTCACGGTGATGACATCACCGTCTTCCACCGTCACCTTGTGACTTCTGTTATGCAGATAGGAAACACTCATTGCTGAAGTTTCTCCAGACGCTGTTATGACGGTCTCCTGCCCGTTTCTGACTGCGCCCGCTGATTCATCATTTAATTTTACAGTCAGAGGCAGCCATGAATCCCACATGCTGAGCGGCCGCTTCACTTTAAATTTCATCATTATCACACCCCTTGAAAAATATATAAATAAAACAGCCGGAAGCAGAGTGTAAATCACCCCGCCTGCCGGCTGTCATATAAAATAGTCAGATAAAATGTATCGATGTTATGCCTAAACAGACCAGGCTGATCGTCTACAACGGAATGCCTTTTTATAAATTTCTGTTTTCAATTCATTATCTATAATGTATTTTTACCTTATATTTTTAATTTTTAAACATTATTCAGCTGACGTTATGATTTAGATTTTCTTCCGGTTCCTGTGATTCATTTGTTATATCTTTTATCTGAAGCGGTTTGATTGATAAAATAAAAATGATATAAGCTGCGACAACAATTCCTGCAAACCAGTAATTCAATAAATCTGCGGACAATACTATAAATATAAAAATCAGCATAAACGGCATCAGATAAAATGAATAAGTAATCAAAGGCGAGTTGGAAACTTCTACAATATCCCCATGCTTAACCTGTTTCTCTACCGGTTTTGAAAGTGGTTGTTTGATTTTCAGATTACCTGTCTTTTCATCAAGTCTAATCTCTGCTGAACCATGTCCGTATATAGCCGTCCTTTTTTCATCATTCATAAACACTTCCAATTCCGTCCACTGACTCGTCAGCCGTTCTTTCTTCCTGATGACTTTTACCGACATGACTGAACCCCCTTTAATTTTTCAGTTTATTTTTTACTTACTTCATCGCTTTTACTGTTGCCTATGACTTCTATTTTATACGTTTTGATAATAAAATCGATGATAAATACGATACCTACCGCAATAATGAAGAAGATGAGGTATGGCCAGTACTCAATATTGATTGCCATCATGACACCCGGAGCAATCGCCAGAAATAATGCAACGAACTGTAAAATATAATGAATCGTCCGTCGGCTGATCATGACAATGTCTCCGTCCTTTACCGGCACGGCCTTCACTTTTTCAAATACAGGCAACAGGCTGATTTCAGCATTTTCATCCGGCAGTCCGATTATCTTTTCTTCACCTTTTTTAATCTCATCCACTTTCCGGCCGTTGATTTTAATGGCAGTCGGCGTAACTGAATCCAGTCTGCTGTATTTCCGCTTCACTTGAATGTTCATTACTGACTCCCCTCCCTGATAATATGCATATCAAAGCTTTGGTGCAGATATAAATCTTCCTTATATGGACGATACCCGTAAGCTGTATATTTACTCTTTTATAACATTTGTAATCCACTTCTTTTTTCTATATTGTAGAATAAAATTCCGGTGTAAAGAGGTAAAGACAATGACGTATGATAAGCACAGCATGTCAGCAAAACAATTTGTCATGATATCGGTCTCCAGCCCTTATAAAATCCTGAAATCCGATAAACATTTATCTTCAGGGCAGAATATCGCAATATGGCTGGTGCTCTACTTGCTTACTTTTCCACTGATGCTGACGGCCAATGCGCTTTTGCTGTCACTTTTCAGTACTGTCACTTCCAATCCTTACCTGGGACTTGGACTGGTCTCATCTATATTCAGCATGCTGTTTTATATTCTTTATATCCCTTTTTTCATACTGAACAGTTATATCATCTATAAATTCAGTGATAAGGCCAAACCGTTTGAAAAGATTTTCAGCGACAACAGCTCAATGCTGATCTTTCCATTTCTGCTGTATTCAGTCGGCGCGATGATGACCGCTTATATCATCGGCATCCTGTCTCTGATCGGCCTCCTTATCATGTGGGGGGCGATCATCACTTATATCGTCCGTTCAGTCTCCCAGCTGAAGCACTGTCAGGAAGCAGCCGGGACGCAGCCAGATACTCAAATCTACGCAGTGATATCAATTGCCCTTATGCTCGCACCGTCAATCATTGTGCTGATTCTCTCACCCGAGACTTTGACGATATATTATAAACCGGTTATCGATGTATTTTTTGGAGGCATTTAAGTTAAAATATTTGCAGGAATACTAATCAATCAAGGGGGGGTTTCATGATTAAACCACAAAGATTATATGAAGGCGATACTGTAGCCATCGTTTCACTTTCAAGCGGGCTTGCCGGCGAACCCGGGATCCGTTGGCGCGCAGAACAGGGCATCAGACACATCGAAGAAACTTTCAACGTGAAAGTCAAAGTGATGCCGAATGCACTGAAGGGCATTGATTATCTCTATGACCACCCCGAAAAACGGGCGGAAGATCTGAACAGCGCGCTGAAAGACCCTGAAGTCAAGGCGATCATATGCGCAATCGGCGGCAAGGAAAGCATCCGCCTTCTGCCTTATGTTGATTTTGACGCACTGACAAACAACCCTAAAATTTTCTCGGGCTATTCCGACACCACTTCCAATCATCTGATGTTCTACAATAACGGCATCTCGACGAGTTACGGCCCTGCGCTCCTTACAGACTTTGCAGAGAATATTGAAATGGATGATTATACGGTGGAATCGATCAGAAAGACATGGTTCAGCACAGAACCCATCGGTGACATAAAGCCTGCAGCGAAATTACGGAAGTACGGCCTGCAGTGGGATATTGAAAATAAAGAGAAAAGACGCCCTTTATTAGACAATGCCGGCTATGAAAGCATTAACGGTTCCGGTGCCGCCGAAGGCCATCTGATCGGCGGCTGCTTTGAAGTCATTGATAATATCAGAGGCACTGAATTATTCCCGGACTTGAATCAATTTGACGGTGGGATTTTATTTTTCGAGAATTCCGAGACCAATATTACGCCGGAAACACTTGAGGATAATTTAAGATCCCTGTCGATGATAGGAATATTCGACAGAGTGCACGGCATCATCATCGGTCGACCGGAATCAGGAATATACTATGAAGAATATAAGGAAGTGTGGCAGAAGATTCTAAAGGAAGCCGGCAGGGAAGACCTTCCGGTCCTGTACAATCTCAGCTTCGGCCACAACGAACCGAAGTTCATCCTGCCATACGGCCTGAAGGCAAAAGTGGATACCGAAAAACTGACTTTCGAGATTCTGGAAAGTGCAGTTACAGATTAAAAAAGAAAGTGACTGTTTAAGAGTCACTTTCTTTTCTATTTCTTCAAGCCTTCATTTCAAATCTCACTCTGCCCGTCATCGCACCTCCGCCATGTCGGGCCATAATCGTCTTAATTATTTTCTCTTTCCTGCCTGCTTAATCTTTCCTCATGAACATCTGAAGACTTCCTGTAGCTGATGACGCCGCCTTCGTACTCTTCTTCAACCGCTTCTCTCGCGAGTGCTTCCCTGCTCTTTTCGCGGGCAAACATATTTTCAATCACTTCGACTTTGAATGTGTTCGAATATTTTGCCGTCACCAGCACCGCCAGCAGCAGAGGAATAAATGCCCACAGTCCAAAGTTTTCATAAATAGGGAACATCACAGGCAGTATCAGAAACGACACCAGAAGTCCGTACATCAAATAATTGGCTGCCGTATGACGGATCAACACTACATCTCCATTTTTGACAGTCACCCTGTTGCTGAGATCGAACGCCTCATTGTAGTTGATCCGGAACAGCGCACCCTCTCTGTGAAGATCCACAGTCAGTTCTTCTTCATTATTGATGGAACCGAATTTTTCATCATCCAGCTTGAAATCGACCGATTTCCAAAAACCGAACACGCCCGTCTTTCTCAACACCTTTATATTCATTTTCTGTTTCATTTTCTCAACAACCTTCTATAACAGTTACCACCATTTTAAAGTTTTCCATGATATTCATAAAGTAATTATACTTCTATTCATATGCATACTTATTGAAAGTGATGAAACTAAAAAGTACAGACGTGTATAAAGATGTTTACTTTCGCATTTTTATGTATTATTATGAATGTTATCTTATTTGTAAAAGGGGTCTTATCCATGAGGCATATCGGTGATTCAAAAGAAATATTAAATGAAATGATTGACAATATGGAGTCGATCTATCCGGACATGATTGATGTGAGAAGGGATTTCCATATGCATCCCGAGCTCTCTTTCAAAGAAGTCCGCACACCGGAAATCATTGCAGGTCATTTAAAATCACTGGGTCTGGAAACTTATGAAAATGTCGGTACAAGCGGTGTCGTCGGCATACTCCGCGGCAACAACCCGGGCCCTGTAATCGCGCTACGTGCAGATTTTGATGCCCTGCCGATGCAGGACGAAAAGGATGTACCTTATAAGTCCACAGTCGACGGCGTCACGCATGCCTGTGGTCATGATATTCATACAACCGCCCTGATGATGGTCGAAAAAGTCCTGGTACAGTACAAGGATAAAATCAACGGCGATATCATTTTTATACATCAGCATGCAGAGGAAGAACCGCCCGGCGGTGCTTCTGAAATTGTGGCCTCCGGCCTCTTGAAAGACGTGGACTATATATACGGTGCACATGTCTGGGACGAAGGCGCCCTTGGGGAAATCGGCTTCACCGAGGGGTACGCCATGGGTGCCGGCGATAACTTTGAAATCAATTTATATGGTGACGGCGGCCACGGTGCGATGCCGCAGAATTCCGTCGATACACTCGTTGCCGGCTGTCAGCTGGTCGGAAATCTGCAGAATATCATCAGCCGCAGGCTCGATCCACAGCAGTCAGGCGTCGTCACCATCGGTACGATAAAATCCGGTGACTCATATAATGTCATTCCGTCCAAAGCGTATATTGCCGGCACCTCCCGTTGCTTCAATCCCAAGACGAAACAGCAGATCAGGGGCTGGATCGACCATATTTCAAAGACGACTGCTGAACAGTTCGGGGCGACAGCCGAAGTCATTTTCGCTCAAGGGTACGATGCGGTGTACAACCATATTCCAGAAACCAGGAACTTGAAGGCTCTGGTGGATACACATCTTCCTGAATTGACCACGGCAGATAAAGAACCTGCGCTTACCGCAGAAGACTTTGCCGATTATTTAAAGGAATTTCCCGGCACATTTTTCTTCGTCGGTGCACACAGTGATGAAACGGCGCCCAGGTACTCACTCCATCATCCGAAATTCAATCCCGATGAACGTTCGATGATTAATATCGGCAAAGTCTTTTTAACAGCATTTTCTCATCATATGTTCGGACTGGAGGCTTCACATGACTGATATTGATAATAAAAACCAATATCCCAAAAAGAACAAATGGGAGATGCCGGATACATACGTCATCGTATTTTTAGTGCTGCTTGTCGTAACGACTGCTACATATTTCGTGCCGGCGGGTTTATTCGACCGCGAAGAAGTCGATGGTGTGGAACGCGTGATTTCCGGTTCATTCAGTGCCGCCGAGTCCAATCCGGCGGGAATCATGGATCTGTTTCTGGCGATACAGACCGGCATGGTGGATTCCGCCGGCCTGATCTTTCTTGTCTTATTTGCGGGCGGCATGTTCGAAGTCATTGAAAGAACCGGTGCGATTAAAGCGGGCATACTGTCGGCCATTTCTAACATGCGCGGAAAAGAATTTCTACTGATAGCGGTTATTACGACGCTTTTTGCGATCGGCGGTGCTGTCGGTGCACTCGCCAACTCGGTCATTCCGTTTGTCGCAATCGGCGTCGTTCTTGCCCGTGCACTGAAACTGGATGCGATAGTTGCTGTCGCGATCACATTCAATGCGGCATTCATCGGATTTGCTGCAGGATTCCTGAACCCATATACTGTCGGGATCGCCCATAATATTGCAGAGATTCCTTTATTTTCGGGAATGCTGTTCAGAATCATCTCATTTGCCGTACTGGTCAGCATCACAATCTGGTACACATGGAGGTACTGCAGACTGATCATGAATGACCCCGGCCGCAGTATGATGGGCGTACTTGAAGCAGTCGAAGAAGACCCGGAACTTGAGGCCGATTTCACAAAGAGACATAAGTTCATTCTGATGTGGACGGCTCTGGCGCTGCTCTTCTTTGTCTTTGCGGTCGTTCAATTCCAGTGGACCACCGATCATATGGCTGCATTCTTCATCATCATCGGTGTCGTTGCCGGAATTATCGGCGGCATGAATTACAATACACTGACCCTGACATTTTTGGAAGGATGTAAAAAGCTGGTCTACGGCGCACTGATCATCGGCCTCGCGCGTGCGGTACTCGTGGTGATGGAAAATGCAAGCATACTCGATACGCTCGTCAATGCCCTGTCGGCGCCATTAGAGCTCTTCCCGCCTGTACTGACCGCTGTCGGCATGTTCATCATCAACTCGATATTCAATTTCTTTATACCGTCAGGCAGCGGACAGGCAGCAATCATGATGCCTATTCAGATCCCTCTGGCCGATATGATCGGCATCAACAGGCAGATTTCAGTACTGGCTTTTCAGTTCGGTGACGGCTTATCCAATTCGATTTATCCGACCTCCGGCCCTTTGATGGCAAGCCTCGCAGTCGCTGCAGTGCCATGGTTGAAATGGGCCAGATGGTTTTTGCCATTATTTTTAATATTGTCACTGGCTTCCATGGTGCTGCTCGCCATAGCAGTATTCATTAATCTCGGACCGCTTTAAACGTCAAAATATTTGAAATTTACATTACATTGTCATATATTTATGATGAAATAAGTCACATTTCATGGAGGTTATTATGAACAGACAGGAAGAAAAGATATATTCACTTGCTGAAGAAGGTGATGTCGTCATTGTGCTGGAACCTAAAAAAGACCAGTCTTTTGCCAGACTCGCCATCAGCAGCTTTATGAATCTGCCGTTCACTTCCAAGAATGCACTTGCAGACAGGGTCAGGAGAAATTCATACTACCTGATCAGAAATGAAGATAAGAACACATTGTATTCGATTGATGACTATTTAAAATATGATGCCTATGATGTATCCGAGGAAGTCAAGAAATCAGAAGATGAGGATGCCTTCGTTTTTATGGGCTATAAATTCACATATACAGAAGTGATTGAGTAACAGAAACACCGGCGCGAAAGTATACCCGGTGTTCTTTCATATGGGGCAAAGACGGGTTCATTTTTTATATGTTTTTCACATATTACAATGGAAGTGGTCAGATATTAAGGGTGATTTTATGAATGATAATAAAATTTCTTTTATCGTCTACGGTGCATTTTTCTCGATACTCCCGGTGATTCATCTTGTCAATTTCATCATCAACCGCACACCGCCTCCGCCGCTCACGTTCTACAGCCTGATCATCGTTGCTGTAATGAGCTTTTCATTCTCCTATATATCCGTGAACTTCCGTAAAAATGACAAAGAAAAACAGCGTTCAATCATCAGAAGAGGCATCGTCACAGGATTTCTGGCACTGGTGTTTTCCATCGCAATCGCCCTGCCGCTCACCGCGCTGAATATTTTCGACATCCACCTGGTCCATCTGTTCATGATCCTGTTGACGATTTTGGTTGCCGGTGCGTTCATTTCTACAGCTGTGTATACGAAAAGATCTTTGAATCCACGGTAGCTGCCCGTCATGCCAGATAACAATGATATTAAAAAAACACCGCGCCGAGATGCGCAGTGCTCCATTTAAATCTATTTACCGTTTTTCTTCTGATTGTCCGAAGGCTTTTTCCTCTCGCTGAAACCCAGCTCTTCTGCTTTTTTGTACAGTGCTTCCGAACGCTTTTTTGAGGCTTTTAAAATGTCACGCTGGCGGTTCACAATATCATTTTCGGATTCTTTGAATGAAGCACTCACCATACAATCACCCCATATCACTGATTACATTAATATTATCATAATAATATGCTAGCGCACAAACGTCCGCATAAAATTTCAAAGTATCAATGTCAGCTTCTATGAAGCCGTCGATGCTTTCGCTCTGGATGCAGAGCACCCCGACGACAGTGTGATTGATTTTAACGGGCAGCCCGATGATGGAGCCGTAATTATGATTCGGTGAAAAATCCCCTTTAAAGTAAGTGCTCGCACATATATCTGAAACCAGTTCAACTTCGCCGGTCTTCCATACATTGCCTGCAAAACCTTCACCGTGTTCAAACTCCCTTGACCGTGTCGAAGTGAAATTGACCCTGTGATATGCTGTCATCTTAAGCACATCATCCTCGACTATATACAATGTAGAAGACTTGTCCGAACGGTCCTGATGCAGCACGGTGATACATTCATCCAGCACATTATTATAAAATTCCGCCGTCCAGCCGGTATGATTTTCATCAAGCAGGCTCGTCAGCGTCCGGATCAGCCTGCTCCAGTTTTTATGATGACGGATGAACGTCTCGCTGACATACTGTACATCTTCAAGCTCGACATCTTTCATTTCCAGTTCATCCAGCAATGAGTCCGTAAAACTTTCCAGCTTCCGATTATCCTCTTTCAGCCGGGAATTTTCCTACCGGATGGTTTTTATTTCTTCAAGACCGACATCTTCGAAATAAAGGTCATATACCGGGGTCTGGAACCTGAGTCCGAATATCGATATTTTTTCCGCAGAAGATCTGAACCCTTTCGCCACCTCCACTGTGAGCGCAATCAGACCGGCAGCAGAACAGATGGCAAGGATGATATGAATATAACTGACGCCGGCATTTAAATTCGCCTGTTCCAAAATTCTTGATGAACTGCCGGCGACAATGATCAATGCGATCACCACAAACATAAAGCTGATTACATAACTGAAAAAGTGTTTTTTAGACATAATAAACCTCCTGCCATCTAAAAACAGAACATACGTTCGTATTAAATGTAATACAAAACAGTCCAGATTTCAATCCGTAATTATTCAGAGCTACCAGTATGGAAATAAAAAAAGAATCCATCTTGATAATCTTTCATCAGAATGGATCCTTTATATTTGCCGCCGGTTTAACTCAAACCACGTATTTGATTGTGATGGCAAGCGTGCCGTATTTCCTCTCCTGTTCCGGCGTATATATTTCATATGTATTTTCAACCATGGATTCCACTGATCCGCCCTGTGCACCCATGTCTTCGGCCGAAACATTTTCATACATCTCTCTGAATGTTGGAAAGACTTTCAGTCCCTTTACCACTGCCCGGATCTCTTCTGCTTCATCCGGCACTTGTATGAATCGGATCGTATCCCCGACCCGGATTTTTCTGCGTTTCTCGTCGTTCAGTCTGACTTCGATTGTTTTTATTCCACTTTTAATAGTATTCAAATGTGTGTCCAACAGACCCATCGTAAGTTCCATAAACTACTCCCTATATCAATAAAAATATGGCACCTGTCACAGCCAGCACCGCACCTGTGAAAAAGCAGCAGTAGGCTGCAGTATTTTTTGACGGCATAGTCTTATCCTGCCCTGTACCCATCCCGTATATGACAGCGACACCGGCCGCAATCGCGACGGACATCGCAATGTAAATCCACGTCTGATACAGCCAGAAATACATGACGAAATGGATCGTCAGCGACGCACTGAATACGAAAGGGATGAGTGAATGGTGTTTTTTCGCCTGCATGACGATGATCAGCGGCAGAATCAGCATCTGGCTCATCGCAATCGTCATGACGAGATTTGAAAAGATATCACCGCCCGGACGTTCCGTAAGAGCTCCCATAAAGTAGGAGATTAATAGTGCCACAGGCAAAGCGGCCAGACCCTGGAACAAAGTCGCATACCCTGCCGTATTTGCCGAAGTCTTCTGCCAGAAGACACCGCATATCAGCCACGTCACACCAAAAGACATCAGAAACGCCACACCGTAACTGTTAAGCTCGGCCAGTCCGTCCAAAATCGATAAAATCTCATTCGCTTCCATAACTGCCTCCTCTTCCGGATATTAATTCCATTATAAACTTTAAGAAACCAATTTCAAAATTATATTGTAAATTTATACATGAATGATGATTGCCGTGTTTTGAATGTTTAGCATCCCCGGGTATTCAGGTATAGATAAGGGATTAATCAAGGAGGGTATTTAATTTATGAAAGTACTTGTAGTTGGTGCAAACGGACAGATCGGCCATCAGGTGGTAGAAAAATTGAAAGATAAAGGGCATGACCCTGTCGCAATGGTGCGTAAAGAGGAACAGACAAAGCAGTTCGAGGACAAAGGAATCGACACAGTTCTCGGCGACCTTGAAAAAGATTTTTCACACGCGTTCGAAGGCGTCGACACCGTCGTATTCGCAGCAGGTTCAGGCGGCAGTACGGGACCAGATATGACAATCGTCATCGACCAGGAAGGTGCAATCGAAACTGTCGACAATGCGAAAAACGCCGGAGTGAAACATTTTGTCATCGTCAGTTCCATGGGTGCAGATGCACCGAAGGAAGCCGATAACATCAAGCACTATATGTATGCAAAACACCGTGCTGATGAGCATCTGAAAGCCTCCGGCCTCGATTATACAATCATCCGTCCGGGCATGCTTCAAAATGACGGCGGCACCGGAAAAGTCAGCCTGTCTGAAGACAACCAGGACTTCGGCAATGTCCAGCGTGAGGACGTCGCTTCGGTCATCGTCCAGGCAGTAGACACGAACAAAGCAGAGAATAAGGTGTACACATTGCTCGAAGGCGATACACCGATTGAAGACCTGTTCAAATAAAATTTTTAAGGACGCACGACACTTCCCCGAACGAAGGTGTCGTGCGTTTTTTTATTTTTCGCCTGCGTGTAGAATGAAGTTAAGAACATACTTATATGGGAGTGATTGAAATGAGGAGTTTATCGGTCACTGGGAATGCTGAGTGACTGAATTCAGCGGTTTATCGGTCACTGGGAGTGC
>NZ_FNFY01000022.1:29910-31503 GCF_900101075.1 Lacicoccus qingdaonensis
AGCGGTTTATCGGTCACTGGGAGTGCTGAGTGACTGAATTAAGCGGTTTATCAGTCACTGGGAGTGCTGAGTGACTGAATTCAGCGGTTAAACTTTAGACCGTTCCGAGACGCAGGATGACGCGTTGGACGTTTATCAGTATAATGGAAGTTAAATTACATATAGGGGGATTTTATTTTTATGAAAGGAAATCAAACGATAAAGCCGGATAACTTTGGCAAGGCTTTTTTAAAGAAGTCTCCAAAAACAATATACAACCAGTTCATCGACGATCTGAAAGGGGTCATCACGCTTGAAAAGTTCGAGAAGATGGTCGAGAATTTCAACCGGGATATCCATCAGTTCCATTTAAAGCATATTTCACATCTTGGCGACCATACACATTATTTATGGCTGGACGATAAGAGAAAGAAAGCTTTAAGCGTCTACTTCGGCCAGGATGATATGATACATATGCTCACCATCAAACCTTTCACCGAATTTCCCGATCACGGTAAAAGTGTAGCGGATATCTCCTACTCCATGCCGATCAACGGGGAATGGCTTGTATTCTGGGGCGGCGATAACGAGTTCATCAACTATCACTATGTTCATGGTTCTCAGAGATATGCATACGATCTGCTGGTCATGAAAAACGGTAAAACACATGAAGGCAATCCGGAAAAGAATGAGAATTATTATGCATTCGACAAAGAGATCACTGCCCCCGCCGGCGGGAAAGTCGTCAAAGTGGTCAATAAAATCCGTGATAACGTGCCCGGCGAGATGAATGAAAAAAGGCCGACCGGAAATCACGTCATCATTCAGCATGCACCGAAAGAATACAGTGTCATGGCACATTTTAAAAAGGAATCCATCACTGTTGATGAAGGAGACATTGTCCAGCAGGGACAGGTCCTGGGCAGATGCGGAAACTCCGGCAATTCTTCAGAGCCGCACATCCATTTCCAGGTGATGGACAAGGCAAGACTCGTCAGAGCCAAATCATTCCGAATAAAATTCAAAGACGGCAGCGAACCGGCCCAGGGTGATATCGTCAACCAACTATCAGGCGATAAAAAGTTTTACGAAAGCGATCTGGAAGCAGTCAAATCAACAGATGACACATCAATAATGTCGGCACTCTCTGATACAGTCGGTAAATGGTTCAAGAGATAAAGTAGATATACAAATAGCCATCCCCACTTCTGATATGCTCCCCTCGTAGTAGACAGAGAAATAATAAAACTCTGTAACTACGACGAGGGGAGATTTTTATGTCTAAACGAACAGCCAAGTATACAATAGAAGAGAAAGTCGATATGATTCATCAAGTGTTATCAGATCATCAATCCATCCATAGTGTATCCAATTATTATCGATTGGGTAAGCATACACTCAAAGAACGGATCCACCGTTATGAAACGGCTGGTGTGGATGGGTTAAAAGCATCCAGAGGCTGGAAACATTACTCTGAAGCAACCAAGATAAGCGCTGTGAATGACTACTTAAATCAAGTGGACGGTCAGGTTGGAATATGTCGAAAGTATCAAATCAGTTCCACATCTGTTTTACGACAATGGATATCCAAGTATACTGGTGGTAAACCAATTA
>NZ_FNFY01000011.1 GCF_900101075.1 Lacicoccus qingdaonensis
CATTGAATCTCCAGTTTGTCATGGATGATCGGTTTAAATTCATCCAATTTACTCGGTCTGCTCATTCTTTTCTGCTCCTCTGTGTTTTGGCTTTCTGCCGCATAAGCTGCTTTCACCGTGCGATAGTCACACCCATACTGACGGGCTAATGCGGCAAAGTTGGGCTTGATACCATCGATCATAAATTTTTTGACTCCTTCACGTACGTCTTTCCTCATGAATATCCTCCTTAGATGTCATAAGAAAAGCATACAAAAAAATGTAGGTAAACCAACAATTTTAAATTGCCGATTTCCTACATTTTAATACTGCCATTTACACTTGGACAAAGTGATATAAAAGGAGGTTCCGGTACGAAATTCAAAGCTGGGGATACCATACTTTTAAGAGATGCACTCAATACGATGCTGGTGGAAAGCAGTAACAGCATTGCCTCAGCATTCGCACGTTTAGCCGGTGAAAAATTAATTCTTCAGGACAGGCAAAATTCTGACTAACCAAAATATCCCCTGCTGCAAAATTTTACATGCAACTGGGGATACTTTAGTTCCTGCAATCATTTATAATATCAATTTTGTATTTCATATAATCACAAAGTGAAAGTTTTTCTGTATTACATTACTTTCTTTTGTATTTTGATTTAAAAGTAATCATGATATTTTTTATTTGTTTTAATGATTTTTTAAAGACACCGGGGGCTTTATCCGCATCGTTTTTCATAGAAACATCATGACTATTATTGATTCCAATTATATTGCGTTGAATATATTTGTAATAATTGCTTCTTAAATATGCAATCTCGCCTATCAAGGATTTAAATGCAGGACCGTCATTAACCTCGAATAAGTACAACTCTCCATCTCGTCCAATACCTATATCTATCCCGAGTGACATTATATGAGTCCCTCTTAGTTCCTCGATTTTATAAGGCAGTGTAACAGCTAATTTCTTGAGCTTTTCATCTATCTCTTTCCATTTGCCACCATAATTAGCTTTTAAAAATGGAATCGGATCGGCTATTCCACCGCCCTGATTAACATTTGATATCACTTTCTGACCAATACCTATTCTAATGTAGTTCTTGGCACTCTGCCATTTACCACTTCCATTTTTTTCAACGTGTATTCTACAATCAAATGGATCTCCCTGAAGTGTTCTGGAAACGATATATTTTTGCACCAGGTATCTTTGATTCTCAATTTTCTCTATAAATAAATTAAAAAACTCGTCTTCACTCATGTTTTTTTCCAGTGTATTATGACCGACTTTATATTTATCTTCTGTTTTTTCTACAATGTAAATTCTCTTACCCTGGATGCCATCAGATGGCTTTAAAACCACCTTTGAATACTGATCCAGATAATTTAATATATCATCATAAGTTGACACATTATGTGTCGGTAACACTAAATGAGCGTACTTTGGATCTTCTCTCAAATATTCATGCAGTGCTTCTTTAGTCAAAATATTATCTCTATTATCTGATAAAAATGTTTTTTCTTTCAAATAATCAGTTACGGGTTTATACTTCTTTTTAAAGCAATATGGAGTAATATCTATAAAATCAGGGATCTCTCTTTCTTGTGTTACCCACTTATTATTTATCAGCATTTTCCCTGTCAGTGTTTCTTTTTCTATATTTACATCAGGTGGCCGAACAAAAATAATATCTATCCCATAAGCTTTACTGATTAAAGCAGTAATCCTTATAAGTTTAGGCGGTCTTATATAAGTAGACATTACACCAACAAGCATTTTTCAACTATCTCCTTTATAAACACTTAATAATCTTATTCATTTTTATTACTTAATACTATTTGGAATCCTAACTTGAACGTTCTGCTATCTACAGAGATATCAGTTTCTTCCACTGATTCAACTTTGGATTTTTTAGATCCTCTATTACATACCTTATTGAAATTTTCCAAGACCGCTTCATCTTCTCCGGATACAATCACTTCAATGGAATTTCTGCCTATCTTTCTCACATAACCATGCAGATTGCGTTTTAATGCCTGTCTTCTGATATATGACATGTATCCAACTTTCATCACTTTCCCTTTAACTACAAATCTCTTTGCATATAGACGACTGCTCAGAGGAGCCCGTGCTATCGCCACCTCTTCAGCAGCACTTGTTCTAAGCGGCTCAAGTACACTTGGATAATCAAAGTACCATGTTGATTTTTCTGCATCTATAGTTTCCGGGAAATAGTAATCAACGATGGCACCTGAGACATCTCTTGCTTTTCCATTCCACGGAAACATATGAAATGCAATTTCTGCAGTACCATTTACTTCTAATATGTTGCCTTTCTTATTATCATCCGGGTTAACAATGACATCGATTCCTGCCTGCGGGATTGATGGCAGAGCATTGACACCGTCGACTGCAATTTGTTTCACTTCATCGGTTAGTTCATCAGTATAATCCAATGGGTCTCCTCCGGCAGAAAGGTTGCTGACTTTTCTCATACTGATTGTTTCGCCTTTACCTGGAATGCTGTCCGTCGTCAAACCAAGCTCTTTAAGTGTCAGCTCAATTTCATAATCAACCTTTATAGGCTTGGACTTTAAATAGGGATTTTCCAGCCTCTCCTTATTCTTTAACTCTATCAATTCCGAAATTGTATGACTGCCGTCACCCTGAATATTTGCAGGGACTCTGTTCGTTGCTCCTATCACTTTATCCCCGACTACATATATTCTATACTCATCTCCAAAGAAATGCTTCTCTACAAGTATTTCTTTATAACTGTAACGTTTTTTAAAGTCTTCAATCGCATTACTGAGTGCTTCAGAATCTTTGATATTCGTGTAGACACCTCTGCCCATTGTGCCGTTTGCAGGTTTAATCACCACAGGAAAACCAATTTTTTCTGCGTAATCATAAATGCTCTTATCAACTATTTTAAACAATTCTCCACCTGTGACAGGCACCCCTTTATCACTGATGATTCTCTGCGTTTCTTTTTTATCCTGACAGATTCGGTAAGCTTCATTGGCAACCTTGTCTCCGCGTGAACAGAAAAAATGATGTGTTGTTGTATTTGAGCTGAGTGAAAAATGTTTTCCAAGTGTCATATTTCCTGATTTCATGGCAAGTTTTAAATGATCGACCGATTCTTTATACCATGTCAGCTTAAGTCCTCTTCTCCATCCCTCCAAGGCTATGAGATAAGCATCAAGTTTAAAACCTTCAATACCTTCTACAACTTCTTTTGGGAGTTTAGGAAGCAGTTCAACATTTATATTACTCATAATGATTCTCCTTAGAACATTAGAAATTTGACTGATTGATTGCATATTCTCTTTTTTGTTATCAGTATACACTCTGCCATCCTGTAAAATCAATTCAGTATATGCTTTTTACATCTGTTATATATTAGATTTTATCAGGAAATAATACTTTTAAAAATGAAAATCGTCTGCAAAATTATCCGGATGTCCATTTTAACGGTTACAGACAGATAATCACAGACGACTTATTACAAGTTCAGTTTTATTTGTTTTTATTTACTTTTGACATTAATTTTCTTAGTGGTGCAGTCAACTGCCAGGATTTACTGTTCTTCATGTCCTGAAGTTCTTTTGACAGTACCTGGTTCTTCTTCTCTTCCGCCTTCAATTTTTGCAAATCGGTTTTAGCCGTTTTTTCTTTCTTTGCAGTTGGTCTATCGGGAACTTCAGATGGTTCTATAACCGGCTTGTTTCCAACTTTTTTAAAATAAAAAGGATATAATCCTTTCAGTTTGACATCATCCACAATTTTCAAGCGGGTGCTGGAAGTGACTCTTTGTTTCAGGTCACTCATAAAGTTATTAACTTTTGCATTTCTGCCCGCTATTTTAATCTTAAATTCATCATTACCTATTCTTGTAATTTCTCCACCAATTCTCATGTTGACTGCTCTTTGGTGAATCCAGTCCAGCAGTCTTTCAGAGCCGCCTGTAATGTCAATTTCGACAGCTTTCAGCCGGCCTTTAGGCAGTGGAGGCACTGTTACAGATTTAACGGCACCACTTTTTAATATATCGATGATTCCGTCGAAGTCATATACAAAATGATCATTATTTTTAGGTTTTTTATCTATTGTTTCCGGGAAATAATGATCGATGATTGCCTTGTGTACACCCCTCGGCTTCCCTTCCATCGGGTAAAGATGTCCTGCAATGTTGGGATTCGCGTTCAATTCCAGAATATATCCCTGATTGCGGCCGTGATCTATCATAAGGTCAAGACCACTCATAAACATGCCTGGGACAGCCTTGACTGCATTGATGGCGGTCTCTTTCATCTTATCTGATAATTCTTCTGTTATATCAATTTTTTCACCGGCATCCGAGGACAGTGTTTTTTCGGCCAGAAATACTCTCTGACCTTTTTCCGGTACGGAATCAATCGTGTAACCTTGTCCTGTCAAATATGCCAGCACTTCTTCATTAATGTCAATTTCATGCTTTTTTGCATATGGATTGTTTTTTCTTATACGTTTCTTTTCGTCTACCAGCTCACTGATTGTACTGTAACCATCACCAAAAACATTAAGTGGTACACGTTTATATGCTGCAACAACTTTATCGTCAATCACATAGACCCTTGTGTCATCACCCTTGATATACTGCTCTATTATTATATCGGTGGAGCCCAGTTCGTCTTTCAAATGATTGAGTGCATCTCTCAGCTCATTTTCATCACGCAGGTCAGTCATGACACCTTTTCCAAGCCTGCCGTCTGTTGGTTTGGCAACCACCGGATAACCCAGTTCATCAGCATATTTAAGCGTTTCTTCTATACCCTTATCAATATCCACTGATTTCCCCTCCGGGACAGAGACACCGGCAGCACTTAAATGCTGCTTCGTTAGAGACTTATCGTTAACAATCTTACGGGCTTCCGATTCAACTTTTCCACCCAGCGAATATTGGAATTTATAAGCTTTACCTTCATTCTCCAACAAGTAAAATATTCTCATCCTGTTTTTAACTGTAACAGTATAGAATTGAAGACCGACGCCTCTTCTCCATGCCTCCAAAGCGACATTGTAGGTAATCAGGGAAGGTCCGGCAGCCCTTTTTGGAAGCATTGAATTATGCTCTGTATAATCGTTTAAAGTACCTTCTTTTATCATTTTCATCCTCCTATTCAACAACAGATGAGTTTATTCTACTTTTTAAATTTGGACCTGAATTTTCTTAAAGGTTTTGTGATTTTTTGTGAACGGCTGTTCTTAATACTTTCAAGCTCATCTTCTAATTTCTTCTTCTCTTTATTGATTTTATTCATTTGTGTTTTATATTTTTTCAGTTCAGTCTTTAAATTTTCCACTTCTCCAGTTTTATCAGTCTTACTCTGAATTATATGGAATCCTACTCTCAAATTTTTAGAAGAGAATTTCTCGGTTATCGACTGAATTTTAAATCGTTTTTTTAGTTGATTATTCAGGATGTCTCTAAACTGCCTCACTCTTTTTGGAGTGCCTGATACAACAATCGAAGTATTACCGCTCTCCAGAGTTTTGATATAACCATTCAATTTTAATAAAATCGCATGTTTTCTGACATTCCTGTCAAATAACCGTGTTCTGTCTACACCTTTCAGAAGAAAGCGCTTGGATATTATTTTTCCGCGGTTGACATCCGGAACTGTCACTTCTTTTGCATTTCCGGACCAAAGGGTTTCATAAATGAAAGGGAGATCAAAGTAATATTTGTTTCTTTTCTCATTATCAACAGTTTCGGGAAAATAATAATCAATTATTGCTTTAGGAATGTCTCTTGCCTTACCTTCCATTGGAAAGAGATGATTACTGATTTGTGGCCTTGAGTTTATTTCATTTATATACCCGGTGCCTTCTTCTTCATTGATCAACATATCAACATTACAATGAGGAAGTCCCGGTATTGCATCGACGGCATCGACAGCAATCTGTTTTAAGTGATCTGACATATCATCAGTAACATCCACCGGATCTCTTTCTTTAAAGTATGTTCCGTGCGCCCTGACATACACTCTTTCACCTTCATCTGGAATACTTGTAAGGGAGTAATTGTTAGACTTGAGAAAGTCTTTCAAATCCTGATTAATTTTTATACTTCTGTTCTTTATGAAAGGGTTATTCTTTCTTTTTATATTTTTAATTTTTATCAATTCTGATATCGAACTCTTACCATCACCGATTACATTTGCTGTAATTCTCTTATAGGCACCTGCCACATAACCATCTATGACGTAAACACGATAATCTACGCCGACTATGAATCTTTCAATTATCAGATTATTATAATTCAATTCTTCTCTGACATGTTTAACTGCATTTTCAAGTTCTTCTACAGTTTTGATGTTTGTAATGACACCTTCGCCGCTTTTACCATCCGTCGGTTTGACAACAAGAGGAAAACGAAGCTTTTTTCCATACTCGACGATTTCATGATTATCGACTGTATCGTTGAAGCTTTCACCTTCCGGAATAGGTACGTTGTTCTTTTTCAAATAATAATAGGTTAACGGTTTCTCTTCACAGATTCTTATCGCATCAGGTGTGACAGCATCTCCTCTTGCGACAGAAAATATATGTTCTTTCTCTCCATCGCTAAGTGAGTACTTTAAGGCGGGCGATATGTTATATCCCGGTGCTTTTATAAACTTGAGTGTCAGACCTCTTCTCCAGCCTTCACTTGCCATAGCATATATATCTGTACGGTAGGCACTGATGCCAGGTGGTCTGTTATTCAGATGAGGCAGCCAGTTTTCATCAAAATTTTCCATAGATTTTCTCCTTCGATAAAATAACTTGAAATCACTCATACCCTGAATGAGATATTTTAAATTATCTTATCTTTTTCTGATTAATACAAACTAAACTCTTTTAATATTTATCCTTTATAAAAAATGAAAAGCCCACATGAGTCATTTAATTTCAAACCCTATTTTAATTCTGTTTGTCCATACATATTCCCTGACATTTTTAACTTTTGCCCGTCTCGGACCTTCATAACATAGGTGTTTAAAATTATCCACCCTATATTTGTCCAGTCCTGCCACGACTACTACAACATCACCGTTTTTTAAATTACGGGCATAACCATGGAGTCCTTCCCGAATGGCATTGTTTTCCGACCATATCCTGTATCCTACTTTTTGGACTTTACCGGATATGATATAGCGCTTGGCATATATTTCACCAACAGGCGCATCTGTGACTTCTATCCGCTTGATTGAATTACTTCTCAGTTGAGATAAAATGGATGGATAATCGAAATACAGCACATTGCTCTTATCAATGTCTTTAGTCTCCGGAAAATAATAATCTATGATTTTCTCGGCCACGTTCTGTGATTCACCATACAAGGGAAATGTGTGGAGGGCGGTACTCCCTGTAGAATTTATCTCAATAACCACAGCGTCTTTTTCGTTTACAATCATGTCTACCCCGGCATGATTGAGTCCCGGTATAGCTTTTACAGCTTCTATCGCGACTTCTCTGACTTCAGACCTGATGGTGTCAGTGACATCAACTGAATCTCCGCCAGCAGAAATATTGCTTTCACCTTTCAGATATACAATTTCATCTTTATCCGGCACATCTGACAGCTGCAGATTCTGCTTCTTCAAATAATTTTTCATTCTGTCGTCAATTTTAATAAGCCGGGTCACTGTATGCGGGTTGCTTTTCCTAGATTCATTTTTAAAGGATATCAGCTCTTCGATCGAACTTGTACCATCACCTGTTACATTGGCTGAAGTACGTTTCGTTGCGGCTGCGATTTCATCTCCAACAACATAAACGCGTATGTCTTCACCTTCAATATGCTGCTCTGCAATGAAGTCGGTATAGTCAAATGTTGCTTTAATATACTCGAGACTTTCTTTGAAAAATTCTTCAGTCTGGATATTGGTTGTCACACCCTTCCCCAGACTGCCGAATGTAGGTTTCAATACGAAGGGACCCTGATTCTCAAATAATGATTCCGTCACTTCTTCAACAGGAGTTTCGCTTGTGAAACTGAAACCTTCAGGGATGGGAACGCCTGCTTTTTTCAGGTATTTTTTCGCCAGCTCCTTGTCAGTGCCGATATCCACCGCTTCATTGGATATTTTATCTCCTCTTGTCCGGTAGAAGAAATGACTTTTATATTCTGATGACAGTGAAAACAATTTGCCGATTGGATCGAAACCGATCAGTTTCAAATCTGTGCGGGGGGTATTGTGCTCATGGAAAGTAAGGGACAACCCCCGGCGCCAGCCTTCAAGTGCCACAAGATAGGCATCTATATTGAATCTGCGTACACCTTTCAGCATTTCCTTGTCCAGCCAAAAAGGATAAGTTTCTGTCATTTGATTACCTCCGTATATGGCCTATTTTGTCTTTCTGTCTTTTATCTTTTCACTCAGAGTTCTTAATGGTGCTGTATATTTCCATGATGAGCTGTTCAAAATATGTTTGTTATCCTTGACTACCCTGTCTCTCTGTTTTTTAAGGTGAGTCAGGTCTTTATTCATCCTGCGCAGTGCATGCTGGACTGATTTTACGCTTCTGGTATTATATTTTTCCGTGATTTCAAATCCGACTGTCACCGGTTCATCCCATTTCTCCCCAGTAATCTTTTTTACTTTTGAAGCCTGAGGATAATTAGAAATTTGTTCTTTGAAGTCGTCGATTAGTGCTGTATCTGTACCAGCGATTACGATTTCTATCTCGTTAAACACGGTATTTTTCACATAACCATGCAGATTTCTGTCCAGTGCATTCTGCTTCAGCCAGCGGTGGAAACTGTGGCGCTGGACTTGTCCGGTGACGACAAAACGCTTGATATGAAGTTTGCCCATCGGTGCGGGTGATACTTCAACTTCCAAAGCTGACCTGTTTTCAAGAGGTTCAAGCACATTGATGAAATCGAAGTAGACTTTGGACTCTTTTGTATCTATATCTGCCGTTTCCGGAAAATAATAATCTATGATCGCACCAGGTACATCACGTGCTGTCCCTCTCAGTGGAAAAAGCGCGCCGCCGATCTGGGCTGTAGGGTTCAATTCTATAACTACTGCCGGTACATTCTGCGCTCTGTTTTCATTCACGATGATGTCCACTCCACCGTGGGTGAACCCGGGTATCGCTTTTAATGCATCGATTGCAATCTGTTTGATTTCATCAGACAGGTCATCTGTTGCATCCAGCGGGTCACCGCCTGTCGACACATTCGTTTTTTGTCTGAGATAAATGCGTTCGCCCTTTTCCGGAATGCTGGTCAGAGCGTAGCCCGCCTCCTGGATGAATTCCAGAATTTCTATATCCATTTCGATCAGACAGCTGTTCAGCCGTGCATTCTTTCTTCTCTCTCTGTTCTTCAGACCAATCAGTTCTTCAATGTCGTGCTTGCCGTCACCGATGATATTGGCCGGTTTTCTGTTATAGATGGCGACGACTTTGTCATCCACCACGTAAACCCGGTACTCTTCACCTTCAACGTGCTGCTCCACTATTACTTCCCCATAACCGAGGTCATGTCGGACATATTCCAGTGCCTTCAGAAAGCCCTGGTCATCTTGTATATTTGTAACAACTCCGTCACCCTGGCTGGCATTCGTCGGCTTAAAGACAATTGGATAATCAATCGTTTTGGAATACTCTATAATCTCTTCATCTGTTGCCTCTGCTGGAAATCCTTTCCCAAGAGGAACCGGTACTCCCTTTTCTTTTAATACTTCTTTTGTCTCATCTTTTTCAGAACCGACTTCCACCGCTTCATTGGAAACTTTATCCCCACGTGTCCTGAAGAAATAGTGTGTTTTTTCTTCATTTGACAGAGAAAAGAGCCTCCCGGGCGGGTTGACACCAAAAATAATCATATCATCAAAATGTTTGGAGTCTTTTGTATACCATGTCAGTTTAAGTCCTCTGCGCCAGCCTTCCAATGCAACAGCAAATGCATCCAGACGTGTTTTTCTGGCATTTTTAACAATATCTCCGGTGAGTTGAGGCAGACTGATGCCTTCATTTCCGTCCATTATTAATTCCTCCCTGTGGAATTTTATAAATACTTATTTTTTGAACTTCTTGATTACTCCGCCGGCTAAACGCACTGGCAGCGTGACTTTCCAGGAAGTACTGCGATGAAATTTTCTGTTCTCAACTTCTGCTTTCTTTCTTTCATACTCAGTAATATCCAATTCTCTTTTATATTCCTTCAATTCTCTTAACTGTGTTTTCAAATCTGTTTTTATTTCAAATCCTACTTTGATCGGGCCGTCATAATCCTCTTTTTGCACTTCGAAGACCTGGGCTCTTTCTTCATCTTCCCAAAATCCATTTTCAACATCATCAACCATATCAGCGTCTATACCGCCGACTACTACTTCTATTCCACCATTCTCAAGGTTCATTACTGAACCATGGAGATCCCTCTCAAAAGCCTGCTTTCTCAGTCCACGGTGATAGCCGATATTCTGTACATCTCCAGTAACAATATACTTTTTGGCAAATATTTTTCCGTAAGGAGATGGTGTGACAGTCGTTGTCATAGCATCTCTTGACTGCAGGGGATCAAGCACATCATAAAAATCAAAATATGTGCGTGTTCTGTCTACATGATGGCTTTTTGTCTCCGGAAAATAATAGTCAATGATTGCAGAAGGTACATCTCTCGATTTCCCATTGATTGGAAACAATAATCCACCGAGCTGTGATGTCGGGTTCAATTCGATGACATATGCTTTTACATCATCAGCGTTTTCATCAATGATTATATCCACTGCGCCATGTTCCAGTCCGGATACTGCCCTCAAAGCATTTACCGCCGTGTCTTTCACTTCGTGTGATATTTCATCAAAGACATCGACAGGATCACCGCCGATCGAAATATTCGCCTTATCACTGAGAAAGACATGTTCACCAGCTTGTGGGACAGTCTTCAAATTATAATTTTTTCGTGCAAGATAATCTTTCGTTTCCTGATTGACAATGATTGGACAGCTTATCAGTCTTGGATTATCATTTCTGATTTCATTTTTTTGTTTAATCAGCTGTTGGATAGTGAGGTGCCCGTCTCCTGTTACATTTGGAGGAGTACGGTGCATGGCAGCTATCGCCTGGTCCCCGACTACGTATAGCCTGTAGTCTTCGCCTCCAATATACTGCTCTATGATGACATCTTTATATCCGAGTTCTCTCCGCACATAAACAAGTGCATTTTCGAGTTCACCAGCACTAGCAATGTTGGAGACAACGCCTCTTCCAAAGCTGCCATCAGTCGGCTTCAGGACTACAGGGTAACCCAGATCTTCCGCATAGCTGACCAGCACCTCGTCCTGTGCGCCTTCAGCGAAACGTCTGCCTTCAGGAATCAATACCCCCGCTTCTTTGAGTGCGCTGTTCGTTTTTTCTTTATTTTTACCAATCTGAACCGCTTCATTTGTCACTTTATCTCCTCTGGATCTGAAGAAATAATGTGTTTTTTCTTTTGAGCTCAAAGAAAAGAGCTGGCCGGGACGGTCAACAAACCATGTCTCCATATTTTTGAATTTCTCAGAGTCCTTTACATGCCATCTCAATTTTAATCCTCTGCGCCAACCCTCCAGAGCTACGGCATATGCATCCAGAAAGTTACCTTCAACTTCAGAAACGATTTCATTTGATAAATGTGGCAACCATTCCGTTTTAATCTCTTCCATTCCTATAGCCTCCTAAACTCTCAACACTTGTCTATCCTTGTCTTGACTCCATATATGTAGTGAACGCTTCATGATTGATTAAATCGTAAGTCAGCCTCGCTTCTGCTTCAAGGAAAAAGTCACCCATCCACTGATCGGTCTCTTTATCGAATTCATCATAATTACCCGGTTTCGGTGTAAATTCGCCGAACACGAGCCCGTCCTCAGACTTCAGGAAGTCTATTCTTATGAACGGTGCGGGAATCTCTTTGCTTATCTTCGATGCCATTTCAATCTCTGACGGTGTCACTCCTTCACCTAAGAAGGGTTCATTATCATATTTACCTGTACGGACACGTTCACCGTCTGCCGTCCACCAGCAGTATTTCAGTTCAGGGTATCTGTTGATTTCAAGCACAAGGCCGACCTTTCCGTAAAAGCAGTAGAATTTGATGTCGCTGCCGGGTGTTTTATTTTCCTTGTCTTCCAGAATCAGTTCTTCGGTCATCCAGTCATCTTCAGAGACCCGGCCTGTATCGAGGTCTTCTTTCATGCTGCTCCTGAGTGCTTCCTTGCTGTCCAGTTTCCTTGCACGTTTGAGGTCAATTATATCACTAAAATCATGGATGAGGTATACGCCGCGTGCACCTGCACCGTCAGCGGGCTTGACCACCGTCGACGGGTCGATTTCAAGTTCATCCGCTTTAAAAGACTTTTCTGATGTCCACGGTCTTCTGATATTCAGTTTATCCATAAATTCATAAGCAGCCTTTTTATCATCCAGAATATATTCCGGCAGTGTGCCAAAAAGCTGCGACTGTCTGATTCTCATGTTCAGGCTCGCCCGGAAGGATGCGGCATGTGACAGCTGCACGTTATCCGTAAACGCTTCCCTCATCATGAATTCCGGAATATCTTCGATCTTCAGACCTTGGAGCAGGGTTTCATAGACCGTGCGTCTGTATGCGTCACGCTCATTCATGAATAGTCTGCCGGCATATGTGAGTGCATCGTTATAGTTCTTGTCGTGCTGCTGCTTCCTGACGACCGCTTTTTCGATGTAGTTCATGAGACTGGCATCATTTTTCATCTCTCTCACAGACTTTTGAACTTTGATGCTGTTCATTGAAACACCATCCAGTCTTGCCTGCTGCAGTGCTTCCTTCGTTTCCCTGAGCTCATTTTTCACCGCTGCCAGTTCTGCTTCAAGCATGCGGATTTCTTCTTGATGTCTATTTTTTGAGCCCAGATTTTTAAGCGGTCCTGCCGATTTATAAGTCTTGCTGCTTTTTATCTGACGGGTACGTTTATCTGCCTGCGATTTTTCAAGTTCTGCCCTGTCTATTTCCGCCTCTGTCTGGATTAAAGCTTTGATCAGACTGCTGTCCGTTCTTTTTGTTTTATTATCATCAGCCATGATTGTCACCGTCCTGTTTTCTAAAAGGTTATATAATCCAGTCATCCAGCATCCGTGCATAGTCCGACCAGTTTTCAGCTGCTAGCCTGATGTGCTGTTTATTGACGGCTTCGCGCACTGAATCATTTGCTGGATACCATTTTACCTCTTTCCCCGCATATTCTGAAGCATTTCGAGTATACTGCCTCAGCCGCTTTGGGGCACTTTCAAGGAGGCCCCTCACTATTTCCGCCTTGACTGCCGGCACATACTCCTGGTGTTCTTCAAATACACCGGGGTGTTTGATGAGCATTACATCCGCATTGATATATTCTCCGTAAACAATCATCTGGACATGTTCACCGTCTATCAGCTGTCTGATACTTTCATCAATTTCTTTCTTGATGCTGAAGTCGTAATGAGCCATCTGAACGAGTCCCGTACGGAGTCCGCGCCGTTTATTGAGCTGGATTTCCTTGATGGTATCCTGATGACGGCTGCCATCCAATCTGAAGTCAGCGATGATTACGATATCAAAATGTCTGTAACCGTCTGTCTTCATTTCCCTTTTCGTCCACATGGGTTCAGGTACGGGATATTTGCGGTCATTCCGGTTGAAAGGGTAGTACAGTTCGAGTCTGTCTGAATGTTTGTGGTATCTTCTGTGCACTTCTGCATACTCTTTCCTCACACCCATCAGAAATCCTTTGTAGCCGAAGGCTGAACTCGCGGTGAGTGAACCTGAGGACTGTCTTGGAAATGACAGGGGACCGCTATCGAGATCTTTCACTGCATCGCTGCCGAAAACGGCGGCCATCCTTTTTTTATATTCACTGTCTGCCGCAAAACGAACAGTATCCCAGTAACCGATATTTTCTAAAACTTGCCGTCTTCTGAACATCAGGGATGACATATTTGAAAAAATATAAGTTCCGGGGGTACCTCTTCTGTGAAGTTTCAGCTCTTCCGTCAATCTCGCATGCGCGGATGTGTTCGCGATGATATCCTCATTGTCCATCAGGTGTTTCGCCTGGATTTCAATCTTTTCAGGACGGGACCAGTCGTCGGCATCATTGATTGTGACAAATTCACCGGACGCCTCTTTCAGTGCGATATTCCTTGCGACATAGGGCCCGCTGTTTTCAGGTGTCGACAGGAGTTTTACCCTGCCGTCTTTTTCTGCATATCTTTCAACGATTTCACGGGTGTTATCGGGACTGCAATCGTCAACGACTAAGAGTTCGATATTGTTCCACGTCTGATTGAGGATGGAGCCGATTCCTGCAGATATGCCGTCCGCTGCATTGTAGGCCGGCATGATGACGGTGATTTTCGGCCCGCCGGTGTCACGGCTTCTGCATGCAGTCAGTTCTTCATATGTGCTGCCGCCGAATTCAATGGGAGCGAGACCGTAAAACTTGTTGGTTTTATTGATCCACTCTGCCCGCTCATCAAGATCGTCCTCCAGATTCGCCATGGCGAGATAAATATCCGGATGGTCCTGATGCATGACGGTCTTCAGTATCTTTTCAGCTGCAGTTTTCAGTTTCAGCCTGTCTGCACATTCTGCGGCAATGACGGCCGCCTTTCTCAAAAAGTCTTCATCTTTGACGCCGCGTACCGCCTGCGGTAAATATTCAAATGCCCGGCGGGCACCTGTATTCGTATATTTATTGGCATGCCACAAAGTCAGTTCCCAGGCGATGGCCCTTTTCAGGTTATTACTGTTTGTTCTGTCATAAAGATGCTCCAGATCTTTCAAGGCTCTTGTTGTAAACCCCAGATCATATAAATGATAAGTATACGCCTTCAGTTTATTCTGTGCGTCCTTCCTTCTGTAGGAAGCGCTGTACAACTGTTTGCGGTTCCGTCTGCCAAGCGCATACGCACCGGAGGCACGGACAAAGCCTTTCAGGTTTTTCGGCAGACGTTTCGCATTATCGATGAAACGTTCCGCATTATTGAACTCGGTCTGCGCATTTTTCAGTTCATCAAAGGATTCTTTTTTTTCCGCTTCAGTTCTTGCGAGTATAGCTTCAAGCTGCTGCAGCTCCGCCGCGAGCTGTTCGTTTTTAAGCATCCGAAATATCCTCCGCTCTTATACCGAAATACGCTTCCAGCCGGTTTTGAACCTTATCTCTGAATCTGCTATCGATGAGTTCCAAGTTCTCCACATCTGCATTCTCGGCAATTATTTCCGGACGGTATTTCTGCCATGTGAGCAGAAGTTGAGGTTCTTTCAAAATCAGTCTGTCCGTTTTGATTTTTTCTCCATAGACCAGCATCTGTACATTCCTGCCGTCCACCGCATTTCTGATATCCTGTTCGATATCATTTTGGAAATCCAGGTCATATTCATACAGCTGCACCAGTCCGATACGATCATATTCCTTTTTCAGCTGGTTGATTTTGTATAAGTGCTCTGTGCCCTTTTTCCTGAAATCCCCCGCCAGGACCACATCAAAGTATCTCCAGCCTTCTGTTTTTTCTTCACGTGCCGGCCACATCGGTTCGGGAACCGGGAATGGCCGCGCCACTTGCGGAAAGTGGTAATACAGGTTTGTTGCAGCATTATGATGATGTTCCAGTGCTTCAACATACTCTTTTCTGACACCCATGAAGAAGCCGTCATAGCCGAATGCCGAACTGCCTGTCAGTGATGAAACGGACTGTCTCGGCAATGACAGCGGCCCTGATTTCAGGTCAACATAGGCTTTTTGTCCGAATGTTTTAATCAGTCGGCGCTTGAATTCACCGTCTGCAGCAAAACGCACACTGTCCCAGTAGCCGATCTTATCCAGCACTTCATCTTTTCTGAACATGATGGATGACATATTCGGAAAGATATATTTGCCGGGCGTCCCTCTCCTGTACAATGTCAATTCCTCCGTCAGCCTTGCATGTTCGGAAGTGTTTGCGATGATCTTGTCGTTTTCCATCAAGTGTCTGACCTGCGTTTCAATCTTCTGCTCATGTGACCAGTCGTCCGCATCATTGATCGTGATGAATTCACCCGAAGCTTCTTTCATGGCGATGTTTCTTGCTGTGTACGGTCCGCTGTTTTTCGGGGTGGACAGCAGTTTCACCCTGGAATCTTTCTCCGCATATTCCATGATTGTTTCAACTGTGCCGTCCGGACTGCAGTCATCCACAACAACGAGCTCCAGATTCTGCCATGATTGGGACAGAATCGATTCAATGGCGATTCTGATGCCGGACTCCGCCTTGAATGCCGGAAGTATCACCGACACTTTCGGTCCCTCATACACTTTGTCATTTTCATCCGGTGATAATGTAACCAGATCATCGTAAGTCGCAGCACTGTAATCCGTTTTAAAGCCGATCGGCTTTAAATCATACATCCCAAATGCCTTGTTGATGTATTTCATACGTTCTTCGATATCGTCTTCAAGGTTTGCGAGCGCGAGATACAAATCCGGATGTTCAGCGTTATCTAGCTGTTTCTTTAACAGTTCGGCCGCGTGTTCCTTATGTGCCAGACGGCCGAAGCATTCTGCAGTGACGATGACTATCCTTCTCTGCTGATCCCTGTTCTGTTCACCTTCTGCTGCTTCGGGCAGATGCTTGATCGCTTCTTTGGCACCTTCAAAAGTATTTTTATTGGCGTGCCAAAGACTCATCTCCCAGGAGATGAGTCTTTTAATTTCATTATTTTCAGTTTCCATCTGGAATTTCTGTATGTCTTTTAATGCCTGATCGGTAAACCCCAGATTATAAAGGTGATGTTTCAAAGATTTCAGTTTCCGTCTTTCACGAAACTTCTTGCCATTAAGAAGCCGGGTGATATTTTCTTTCTGTTTTTTCGAGAGCATATCCCCGATCTGTTTCCGCTGTTTTTCACCCATGACTGAATAGACCATCCAGTCTACAGGTTTTGATATCAGTTTTTTCAGCAATTAAAACACCACCTTCATACTATTTATACGTCGTTTTCTGATTGACATCCTGATTCTTTGGCGGCTGTTTCGTGTTGACTTTGCCGGTGCCGGACTTCTTGTTCACAACCTTCTGCTGTCTGTTGCCTGACCCGTTGATATTGCCTTTGACAGCGCCTTGTCCACGTCTGACCGGCCGTTTCTGTATAGGCTTCATCAAAAGACCCTGCGACTCTTTATATTTATAGACCGCCTCTTCAACAGTGCCGTCGAACATCACCCCGCCCTGGTCCATCCATATGCCACGTGTACATATCTTTTCGATGAATGACAGGCTGTGTGACACGATGATCACCACTTTCGCCCGGCTCATCATTTCCTGTATACGTTCACTCGCCTTCTGCTGGAATGCAAGGTCGCCTGTAGATAATGCTTCATCTACGATAAATATGTCCGGCTGCAGATTGGCTGCGATACTGAAGCCGAGACGCGCCTTCTGGCCGCTCGAAAAATCTTTTACAGGTTTCTTGACTTTATCACCGAGACCGGTGAATTCGATTATCTGATCATATTTTTCATCCACACGCCTTTTGGGGATCCCAAGCAGTAATGCATTCAGATAAATGTTATCTTCACCTGTCAGATGTGGGTTGAATCCCGTACCGTAGCCGAGCAGTGCCGAAGTTTCACCGTACAGTTCCATATGTCCCGCATCCGGCCGCAAAATTTTGGTGAGCGTCTTGCAAAGCGTACTTTTTCCGGCTCCGTTATGGCCGATGATACCGACCACTTCGCCTTCTCTCACTTCAAAGTTGACGTCTTTAAGCGCCCAGAAATCACCGGTGGTCAGTTTATATTTCACACTCACGTCTTTCGCCCGGATGACGACATTATCCGTCATCTCAGTCTCAGTCTTTCTGAGCTCGAGCTTCCTGCGCTTTCTCTGGACATTCCTTTTCGGCACTGTTGCACGATAATTGGCAATGACCGTCTTCGGATCGCCGATTTCACGGATTTCACCATTGTCGATCCACATGATCCTGTTGCAGTTTCTCTGTGCATATCTCAGACTGTGTGTGACAAGGATGACCATCTTTGCATCTTTGACGAGTGACTTCATCTTGGCCGAAGCTTTTTGTGAAAACTTCGCGTCACCGGTATTCAACGCCTCATCGATGACCAGTATTTCAGGGTGGAGATTTGCCGCCACGCTGAAACCGAGCCTCGATTTCATACCGCTTGAATAATACTTCATCGGCTGCTCGAAAAATTCGCCGAGATCTGAAAAGTCCTTTATATCCTGGATATACTTGTCGATTTCCTTCTTATCTATACCCAGCATCAGACCGTTCAAATACACATTTTCCCTGCCTGGCAGTTCCTGATTGAATCCCATACCGAATGAGAAGAGTGCGGTGACTTTGCCTTTCACTTCCATCACACCGTAATCTTCTTTCAGTATACCCGCGATGATTCTCGACAGTGTCGATTTCCCTGCACCATTCGAACCGATGATGCCGAGTATCTCACCTTCCCGGCCTTCAAAGGTTATATCTTTAAGCGGGTGTATCAGGTTTCTTTCCGGCAGTTTCCATGTCTGGAAAAAATCGAGTATTCTGGATTTGAAATCTGCGGCATGATTCCCTGAGAAAAAGGAGATGCCCACGCCTTCAGATTTAATGACCGTTTTTTTATTGTCAGTTTCTTCATTCATTTTTGAATCTTCCTGTACAGCCAATTCAAAAACCCTCTTTATATAAATTTCGTTTGTCCAATGCTGTTTTACATCGCTTTGATGATTTTATATTCATTTTTGCTGTAGTACCATATCATGAATACGATGACCGCTGCCGATATTACAAAGATGATGCCGAGACCCAAGAAATTCGGCAGGCTCGCATACATCAAAATATCCCTGTAGGCAGTAACGATGACGGCAATCGGGTTGTACGTCACAGCCCAGCCATATTCCGGCGGCAGTCTCCCGCCTTCCCAAATGATGGGAGAAGCATAGAAGAATGCACGCGTCACATATTGGAGCACGTTTTCAATATCCCTTACAAAGACAGTCACATACGCGAGAATCATTCCGATTGCGAGCAGGAATGTCGTCTGTATGATGATGAGCAGCGGCAGAAATACAATTTCCCACCCCGGCATCACACGGAACCATGCCAGGAACCCGGCAATCACTATGAACCCGAACGAGAAGTTGAACAACTGGGTCAGTGTGAATGATATCGGGAACAGCGACTTCGGCAGGTAGACCTGGCTCACGATCGAACTGTATCTCATGATCGACCCTGACGATGAGTTAAGCGTCGTACTGATACAACGCCATACAATCAGCCCGATGACGAGAAATAGCGGGAAGTTCTCCGTATCCCCGCGGTCCAATATGACTACAATAAGAAAATAAAAAACCAATACGTTAAGAAGTGGATCAAGCAGCCACCATAAATAACCAAGATAGCTGTTGCGGTGTTCCGCCTTCAATCCGGACCGCACCAAATAATACAACAAGTCCTTACGACTCAACATTTCCTTTAAATAAGTTTTCATAATTACTAATGACACCGCCTAGTTTACTCCCGGCCGGAATTCTTTTTCCCGGCCCTTTTGTTTACAACCACTTTATATTTAATCAGATCTTTTATGGCAATGACTGCATAATGGCCAAAATACCACAGCGCTTTCGGCAGGCTCTGCTTCTCGATATGCCTGAAGACATACCAGTTCCTTTTGGCAGCCTTCCATTTGTTGCTTGAGATGGAGTCTCCGACCACTCTGTACTTTGCAAGCACTTCCTTAAGTCCGTATGCCGTGTAACCCTGCCTTGTCAGACTGAGCCATAATGCATAATCCTGGCGGGTACGGATATCCACCATTTTCACTTCGCCGGTCTTTTCAGTATCTATCATCACAGTCAGACAGCCGATGACACAGCGTTTCATCAATGCATCCCAATCCACCGTCTCCGGTGCTTTTGAAATATAGTCCGTTTCAGTACCGTCTTCGAGTGTCCGGACATATTCCGTAAAGGAAAAAGCGATATCTTCATTCTGCATGAATTTGAGCTGACGTTCCAATTTTTCGGGGTACCAGCCGTCATCGCTGTCCAGGAATGCGATATAGCGCCCTCTTGAATGCTCGATTGCGGTGTTTCGTGCAACTGCTGAACCTGAATTTTCTTCAAGTTCTATCAGTCTGATCCGCTCATCCTTGTCCTGCATTTCCTTGATGAGGCGGACCGTGTCATCTTTGGATCTGTCATCAACGATGATCATTTCCCAGTAGGGATATGTCTGATCTATAACTGTCTGGATCGTTTCTGTGATGAACGCTTCCGAGTTGTATGCGGGAGTGATGACCGAAATCATCGGCTTTTTATCATGAGTCATAGTATCAGACCTCCTCTCCCGTACCGGAAGATAATTCTTGATTTAAAAGTCCGTTATACCAGCGAATCAATTTATATTCCTGAGTCTGCCAGTTTAATTCTTCTTTTACAGCTTTTTTGCCGTTTCTGCCCATCTTTGATGCTTCTTCAGGGTTGTTCTTAAGATAATCAAGCGCTTCTTTTATCGCTTCATCATCTTCCGGATCGACAGCGATGCCGCATTCGTATCGCTCTACAAATGCTTTCCACACCGGAAAATCAGAACAGATGACGGGAATGCCTGCATTCATATATTCAAAGAACTTTGTCAGCTCTTTTTTCTTATAATGTTCCGTCGGCGGGAACAATGCAACACCTGCAAGCCAGTTTCTTTCAAGATATCTTTTTTCAATCACTTCTTTTTCAACGAAGCTGTCGATACCTTCTATATGAAGTTTATTTTTTTGTTCACCTGCAACTTCATACATTTCGCGAGCCAAGTCACCCGGGCATTTACCGACAAAATGGACACTGAGTTCCGAATCGATAACAGGGAGCTTGGCATGGTATCTCGCTCCACGGACGTGTGAAACATTTCCTGTATACAGGACTTTATTTTCAACTTTACCGGTTCTGTCATGCTCGATAAATTTTTCATTGACGGTTGGATAGTTCAATATCCATACACCGTCCGGATACATTTCTTCATAATACTTCTCGGCAAGTGACAGACCCATGCCTTTCGTAAAGAATTTCTCCAACAGCTTATATCCGGACACCGCTATTTTTTTCACTTGTCCGTTCAGATATTCTTTCTGCATGATACTTGTAATGTAGTCCTCATGAATATCATATACGACGACATGGTTCTGCTTTTTAAGCAGCCATGCAGCCGGCAGAAGTTCCGGGTCATGAAAAGTTATGATATCCGCATTCAGCGCACTAGCTTTCTTATAAGCATCATACGTCCCGAAAATCATGCGTCTCAAACGGCTTTTATATGTTTTAAGTAATACATGATTGATTGTTTTATCACCATCGTTCCCTTTAGGGTCACGCCTGGCAATCAGTGTGACATCAAATCCTGCCTTCTCAAGTGACTTGCATTGTTTATGGTAGATTCTCGGATCGTATGGGTGATGGACGGTAGTCATGTGTACTACACGCTTTTTTGTTTCCATAATTTATCTCCTGTTTTCCAATTATTTATCCAGCACTTCTGTAAACATCTGTTCATACTGCCTGATGATTTTATTTACATGAAATTCTTCTGCACGCTTCAGACCTTTTTCAATGATGCCTGCTCTTTCACCGTCGCTGAGTGTAAATATATGATTGATGCCTGCTGCAAGCGCCTTTTCATCGGACGGTTCGCACATATGGCCGAATTCTCCGGACGCCAGTACTTCATCCGCTCCGGGATGCGCTTTCGTCGATACGACCGGTGTACCCGTTGCCATCGCCTCTGTCAGCACATGCCCGAATCCTTCTCTTACAGATGACAGGACGAACAGATCTGCATGTTTGAAGTAGGCGTATGGATTATATCTGAATCCGGCAAAATGGACGGAGTCCGCGATATTCAAATCGTCTGCAAGCTGCTTCAGTTCAGCTTCCAACTGACCTTCGCCAAGGATGAAAAGATGACTGTCATCATGATTTTCCTTAACTATTTCAAATGCTTTCAACAGTGTTTTCTGGTCTTTGTCAGGGTGAAGCCGTCCTGCCGTGATAATCGTCCTGCCGCTGTTCTGGAAAATTACTTTGTGCTCGTCGGAGAGCTCGTCTTTTGCCATCATGTCCCGGATTGCCTCAATATCAACCGGATTGTATATAATATCAATTTTATCAGAATTCACTTTATATCTGTTAATAATATTCTTTTTGACACCCCTCGACAGTGCGATCACTTTGGACGCACGCCTGTAAAGCCGGCCTGCAAAACGCAGTTTAATATTTTCCTTCACACTGCCCCCGAGGTAGGCTGCTTCCCTGACGACATTTTTTGCCGGAGAAAATGACAGCATAGTCGCAAGGAGTGCGATGATATTATAGTTTGGAATCGTGCTGAATACGAGGTCTGCACGCTCTTTTCTGATGACTTTTGAAAGAGGCAGTATTGCACTGCGGAGCCTTTTTATATCAAGCTTTATAAATTTCACATCATCATTGATAGACTTCTCGTAGCTCCCGTCGTGATTGAGTGTCACAAGGACTGGCGTGAACTTTGTCCGGTCAATATTATTAATGATATTGAGCAGTGTTCTTGCTGCACCGCCGCCGCCCATCTGGTAAATGAAAAACAATATTTTTTTCTTTTTCACGATATTCAGCCTTTCCAACAACCGGTATTTCACCTCGAATATTATATCATAAACACATTAGTAAACAAGTTATCACACATACTGTGACCACTCCGTAATGCAAAAAAGCCGACTGTAAAGTCGACTTTTCACTGGTGTTTATTTTCTGACTGAAGGACGGCCAATGGAGTGATATTCCACACCGCTGTTTTCAGCCTCTTTTAAAGTGAAGCAGTTTCTGCCGTCAAATATCACCGCTTCATTCATGAGATTTTTATATTCATCGAGCGGGAATTCCTTGATTTCCTGCCATTCCGTCAAGATGATCGCGATATCCGCATGTGCGACAGCCTCTCTGATATCAACTGCATAGTTCACTTGATCCGACAAAATATTTTTAGCATTATCCATCGCAGCCGGATCATAGGTATGGACTTCAGCGCCCTCTTCGATAAGTCTTGCCGTCACGGAAATTGAAGGGGCTTCGCGCAGATCGTCCGTATTCGGCTTGAAGGCAAGTCCAAGCACCGCCACTTTCATTCCTTCGAGAGAATCGAAGCGCTCTTTGACTTTATCAACGATGATGCCTCTCTGGCGTTCATTTGAATCCACGACATTTTCAAGGATCTGCATATCATACGAAGCATCTTTCGCCACTGAGATGATCGCTCTCGTATCTTTAGGGAAGCATGAGCCGCCGTACCCGATGCCCGCATTTAAAAATGCACCGCCGATTCTTCCGTCCATGCCCATCCCTTCTGCAACATCATCAATGTTCGCACCGATCTTTTCGGATAAGTTTGCCATTTCATTGATGAAGCTGATCTTTGTCGCAAGGAACGCATTGGATGCATACTTTATCATTTCTGCACTCCTTAAGTTCGTCCGGACAATCGGCAGATTGAATCCGGCATTGACCTCTTCCAGCGCATCAAGCACCGTCTCTTCCTCGGCCCCGATGACGATGCGGTCTCCGTTGAATGTATCGTAGACGGCAGAGCCCTGTCTTAAAAATTCCGGGTTGGATGCGATTTTTATTGTCACATCATTAACCAGCCTGTCCTCGATCTCTTTTTTGATATATTCATTCGTCCCGACAGGTACCGTACTTTTCGTTACGATGATGACATCTCTTGTGAGGTGGGATGCCAAAGATTTACATACCGCATTCACCGACGTAAGGTCAGCTGAACCGTCATCATTTTGGGGTGTGCCGACAGCAATATAAACGATGTCTTTGTCTTGCAGCCCCTCTCTATAGTCCGTTGTAAACTTCAGACGGGACTGGTTTATGTTTCTATTGAGAAGCTCTGTCAATCCCTCTTCATATATCGGGCTGACACGCTGTTTCAAAGTTTCGATTTTTTCTTCATCAATATCTATACATGTCACATGATTGCCGATTTCAGATAAACAGGCGCCTGTGACAAGTCCCACATATCCTGTGCCGATTACTGCGATTTTCATAAATCTTTACACTCCCAGTTTTTGCCTCACCATTGAATATACCGGCAAAAATTCCATCTGTATTTTATAACATTCATCTTTTTATTATATAAATCACATTCACTAATTTTATCATATGCCCTGTGAACATTCTACTTTATGAATGGATTGGATGCATGTCATCGTGATAAAATGTATAATAATGGAGATGGAAATACAAGCGAGAACAGTTGAAAACAGAAAGGTACAGATGTTATGAATATATATGAAAAATTGGAAGCCCGTGAAGAAAACCTGGCGGTCATCGGCCTCGGCTATGTCGGCCTGCCACTTGCAGTAGAATTTGCAAAGAAATACAATGTCATCGGCTTCGATGTGAACCAGGAGAAACTGGACCAGTATATAAACGGCAATGATGTGACAGAAGAAGTCGGAGATGCGGCACTTGAAAATACGACAATGGCATTTACGAGTGACGAGTCTGAGCTTCAAAAATCAAAATTCTTTGTCGTTTCGGTCCCGACACCGATCAATACGGATAAGACACCGAACCTGACACCTGTGATCAGCGCGAGTGAAACTGTCGGCATAAATCTCACTGAAGGTTCGATTGTCGTTTATGAGTCTACGGTCTATCCCGGCACGACGGAAGAGATCTGCATTCCGATTCTGGAGGAGAAATCCGGTCTCGAGTATGGCAAAGATTTCAAAGTCGGCTATTCGCCCGAACGTATCAATCCCGGAGATAAGAAAAATACACTGACGCAGATTGTCAAAGTCGTATCCGGTTCGGACGATGAGGCATTGAAAGAGATTTCTGACATCTACAGCTCCATCATCGAAGCCGGCGTCCATGAAGCGGAATCCATTAAAGTCGCGGAAGCTTCAAAGGTGATTGAAAATTCTCAGAGAGATATAAATATCGCCTTCATGAATGAACTGTCGATGGTGTTCAACAAGATGGACATCGATACGAACGCGGTGCTCGAAGCTGCCGGCACCAAATGGAACTTCCTGAAGTTCACGCCCGGCCTTGTCGGCGGACACTGCATCGGCGTTGATCCGTACTACTTCACTTACAAGGCTGAACAGCTCGGCTACCATTCACAGATCATCCTCGCGGGCAGAAAGATCAATGATGATATGGGTAAACATATCTCGAGCAATATCATCAAAAAGATGATTAAAGCCAAGCAGTTGATAGACGGAGCGAGAGTTGCAGTTTTAGGGTTGACTTTCAAGGAGAATGTGGCAGACGTCCGCAATACCAAAGTGACCGACATCATTGATGAACTTGAGGATTACGGCGCCAATGTGCTGGTCCACGATCCGGTTGCGGTGCCTGAAGCTGTGGACAGAGACCTTGGCATCCAGCTTGTATCCGACGAAGATCTGACCGATCTCGACTGCGTTGTCCTTGCTGTACCACACGCTGAGTATCTTGAGAAAATCAATTTCGACACCCTGGATAAATTATTCAAAGATGACCGTAAAGTGCTCATAGATGTAAAGAGCATACTGGATAAAAATGAATTTGAATCCAAAGGATATCTCTACTGGAGCCTTTAATAACTGCATGAATAAAAGCCTTCATTCCATAATGAAGGCTTTTATCATTCATTGTTCTTTTATATCGAGTGCAGTATCCGGGTAATCGGTGATGATGCCCCGGACGCCTGCATTGATCAGCTGCTGCATCTGTTCTCTGTCATTCACTGTCCATATTCTGAAGAATATGCCTTTCTCTTTCATGAGTTCAATATTTTCAAGAGCGGATTTGACATTCAGGTGAATGGCTTCCAAATCATATTTATCTATCATCTCTTCATAATTTTCAGGCAGTTCGTTGGTGAGGTAAGCAACTCTCACATTCGAATCGTGCTTTTTCAAACGTTTCAACGTCTCCAGGTTGAATGATGAGAACACCACTCTTTCCTTCATGCCATGAGAAGCGACAACATGGTGCACTTCCCTTTCAATTCCAGGGTAATCATGGACATCTGTTTTCAGTTCGATGTTGATGACCATATCATTATTGGCAACGAGAGCAAGCACTTCGAACAATTCGGGCACTCTTTCTTTGTGCCATGTATCATTATATTTTGGCAGTTTTTTAAACTTCATGCCCGTTGAAACTTTCTTCAGCTCAAAAATTTTCCAATCTTTGATCAGACCCTTACCCGTCGTTGTACGGTCCACGTTTTCATCGTGCATCACCACGACTTGTTTATCTTTCGTCAAATGAACATCAATTTCAATGCCATCTGCACCCATTTCCTGGGCTTTATTGAAGCCGAGCATCGTATTTTCCGGGTAATGTCCCATAGCTCCGCGATGGCCGAATATTTTAGTCGTTGGCATTATTCATATCCTCCAATTTCATTTGCATACACAAATCCATTTATAGTCATTATAAGATATAATATATTAAAAAAACACTTTCAACGCTGTTTCCTGTCCTTTGTATTATCCAGTTTAATCATATATCATTATTTTAACAAAACTTTTAAGGAGAGAGTACTATGACAAAGATGAATGTCGAAAGTTTTAACCTCGATCACACGAAAGTCGCTGCACCATATATCAGACTTGCCGGAACAAGTGAGGGCGAACATGGTGATGTCATTTATAAATATGACATCCGATTCTGCCAGCCGAATAAAGAGCATATGGAGATGCCGGGACTTCATTCCATCGAACACCTCATGGCGGAAAACGTCCGCAACCATCATGATAAAGTAGTCGACCTGAGTCCGATGGGATGTCAGACAGGCTTTTATTTATCAGTATTGAATGATGATAATTACGACAACATCCAAAATGTCATGGAAAAGACATTGAACGATGTTTTAGAAGCCGATGAAGTACCGGCATGCAACGAAGTCCAGTGCGGCTGGGCGGCAAGCCACAGCCTTGAAGGCGCCAAAGAAATCGCCAAAAAAATGCTCGCCGGCCGTGACCAGTGGGATAAAGTATTCGGTTAAACAGGCTATGCTTGTTCAGAGACTTCCTTCTCTGGATGAGCTTTTTTATTTATCCATTTGCTGAGGCCGTATAAAACTAAACCTGCTGCAACATACGTCCACCACTCCATATTGATGACAGGACCGAAATCAGGAACAAATAAAGCTGCTGCCATGATGGTGCCAAAACCGATCATTCCGTAGACAGCCGCCTTCAGCATGGCCATCCGTTCCGCCTTTTTCGGATTATCTTTAAACAATGATTGACGGAGCAGTCTGAATACCACTCTGATTGCTGCGAGAACAATGACAGTAATCAGGATGCCCAGAAGTATCATGTTTCCGACGCCGACTGATGTGTCAACTGCCGTGAAATAAGGAAGTATGAAAGTCATGACGCCTTGAACAATCAGTAAAAATGCGGCAATTCTTAAAAACTGTCCGGCAATAAAACCAGTGCGTCCTCTTTTCTTTTCAGAAGGCAGTTCAGCAATCAGTTCATCTGCGAAGCTTTTCGGATCATTACCGAAAATCTCGTCGGCTGGTACACCATCCGCCTGAGCTTCGAGCAGGTGATTCAAAATCTCCATCAAAATTTCCTCTCCCTGATGTTCATCGATCCTTAGATCTGTTCTCAAATATACTAAAAAATCTTCATACACTTTTTTATTATCTTCTGTAAGCTGTTCACGCTTGTCATTGTTCTCCTGAATCAGCGTTTTAGTCATCTCCATTATTCACATCCCCTTTTCCAAGAAGTTTATTGACCGGGATTACTATGTTTTCCCATTCGTCAGCAATATTTTCAAGTTCGATTTCTCCTTCAGAGGTTAAAAAATAATATTTCCGCTTCGGCCCCGCCGGCGACTCCCTCTGCTCACTAGTGATGTAACCCTTCTTTTGAAGACGCAGCAGCACCGGATATATCGTACCCTGAGTAATTTCAGGCAGACCCGCATCCTGGAGCTTCAGTGCCAGTTCATAACCATAGACAGGCTGTTCCCTGATGACCGTCATAATACATGCATCCAGAATTCCTTTAAGCAATTGAGTTCTTGACATGATTCATCCACCTACTTTGTATAACCATATAGTAACATAATAAAATACTACTCGGCAATACCAAGTAGTTAGTTTTGATGGATTTTATTTAATCAGGGACATCTTGGCTGCTGGAATCATCTCAAAGTAATCGGTGCGGGTGCGGATCCGAGCATATCCGGATTTCACACCGACTTAATCGTTTTCCAGTGACAAATCCGAGCATATCCGGACTTCACATCGACTTAATCGTTTTCCGATGCACAATCCGAGCATATCCGGACTTCACATCGACTTAATCGTTTTCCAGTGACAAATCCGAGCATATCCGGACTTCACATCGACTTAATCGTTTTCCGATGCAAAATCCGAGCATACCCGGATTTCACGCCGACTTAATCGTTTCATCCGCCAAACCACTCTCCCTTGACCGATGGTACGAATGCACAATCTACCGGTTAACCGACCGGCCCATCCGGACGTATGTGTGACGGCGGCCGCGTACGGCTATGGAGTACGTCATGATATTTTCCGGCACTGCAATACCGTAATACCCTGTGTCCCCCAAATGATACATATCCGCACCTGCCATCTTGGAATTGAGCGCAATCTGTCTGATTGTATGTTCATCCGCACCTTCCTGCGAGGTTCCGATCGTAAGCAATGCAAGTGCCCCATTTTCATGCGCACAGTCCACATATTTCTGCGCTTTATCCACAGTCATCCCGGGTACAGTTCCCGGCGCCGGCATCAGTATGATATCTGCACCTGCAGCGGTAAACTGCTCAATCACATGTTCAGAAATGATGTCTCCGCCCGATTCACCAGAAACACCTGCACCGTGCATCTTGCCTGAAATAATCAGACCGTCGTCTCCGAAAATTTTCCGCGCGTTCCTGATTGCCTCAATCGTCATTTCATTTGTCACACCTGTTTTCGGGTTGCCTGTCATACACACGAAATCAAACCCCAGCTCACGGGCACGCTCCAGACTCTCAGCCGAAGCGAGTCTCCCGTCCGGCACTTCATCCAAAGTTTCATGCGCATCTGCACCGGCATCCACCGGCTCCAGATTGATCCCGACCGGCCGTCCGAGCAGCCGCTTCAATTCATAGACGACTTCATCGCCGTTCTCAACGTCCAGTCCCCTGACCGCAGGATCAGACACATCAAACAGATTCAAAAGAACGATATCCGACCCGAACGACGCTGCGAGTTCCGCATTCGTAATATCCGGATACAGCGGTTCCGGCGTGGTCATCGTTTCAGTCATGATCACCCGGCCCTCACTCGCCCTGATCGACTGCTTCAGCTCCCGGCCCGTCATATTAAAAAAATCCGATGCACTGCAATCCAGTAATCTCTTCATATTATTCAAGCTCCCTCTTCATCCTTAATGATCTCTGAACTTCTCCTGTACCCGTATCCATCTCTTTCACACTTTGAAAATAAAAACCGTTGGACTCGTAAAACGGCAGGCCGAGCGAATTTCCCTCCTGCACAGACGCCCACTGGACAGACGCGCCTTTTTTCTTGAAATGTCCGGTAAATACGTGGAGCAGCTGTTTACCGATCCCCATGTAGCGATAGTCCCGGTCCATGTAAAAGACAAACACTTCATTTTCACTGCCGCTGATCATTCCGCCGCCGATGACGCCGGCGACGGTGTCATCCACTTCAGCCACAAAGCTGTACTGCCCCTTTTTGATATCCTGTGCCACTTTATCCAGCGAATACCAGAACTTCACATTTTTAAGTTTATAAGTATCAGACAACCGGTCATCGACAGTATCCAGCCAACCGTTCCGGCAGATTTCAGCGACTCTTTCTGAATCTTCCACGCGTACTTTTCTGATTTTCACTTCCATATGACCCCCTAGTTTTTATAATAATATACCGCAAGCTGTGTCCGGTCTCTCAGCTCCAGTTTGCCGAGCATCTGGGATATATAGTTTCGGACGGTGCCTTCACTCAAATATAACCGTTCGGAGATTTCTTTATTGTTCAGACCGTCTGCGACCAATTCGAGAATATCCCGTTCACGCTCTGACAGTTCATCCAGTTTTTTACGCCTGGACGTTCCTGACATGCTTTTGACGATATTGCTGTCGAACACCATATTGCCCGCTTCTATCGCCTGTACGGCGGGGATGATGCCGGTAAAGTTATCTTTGAGCAGATACCCTTTGCACCCCACCCGCAATGCTTCGGCTATATATTCATCGTCTTTGAACGTTGTGATCAGCAGTATATTCGCATCTTCATATCTGTCCAGAATCATCTTGCTCGCATCGAGTCCCGTCATATCTTCCATACGGATATCCGTCATCAGAAGATCCGGCTGATGGGTTTCAAACAGCCGGACAGCCTCCCTGCCGCTTGAGCCCGATGCCACAACCGTATGACCTGCACTTTCCACAATCGTTGTCAGTGCTGAAACCACCAGTGCGTCATCATCCACTATGATTACGTTCATTTTATATTTCCTCCTTATACAGGAAAACATGGACTTTAAAGCCATCATCATCCATCGTATTGAAAACGCCGTTATACTTTCTCACGGTCTCCTTCATCGACTGGAGCCCCATGCCGTGTTCCCTCTTCTTGCTGCCGCTGCCGTCATCATTGATTGCAACGATGATATATTCCGGATGCTCCCTGATGATGATGCTTACCGCCGCCGCATCTGAATGTTTGCGGATGTTCGTCAAAGATTCCATGACGATGGATAAGAGATCCAGTTTCAATTCATGGGACATCGTCATCTCGACATTATACTGAAAATCGACATCATAATCCGGACGCATATCATCGACATAACTTTCCACCCTGCTTCTGAAATCGATTGATGTATCATACAGATGGTGGATGCTGTTCCTGATATCGTCCATCCCGGACTTCAACCGTTCCTGAAGCGTCTTCAAAGAGGATTTTATTTTCTCTTCATCATCCACATACTGCAGCGATTCTATCAATAAAATGCTGCCAGACAGTGAATGCCCCAGCGCATCATGCATATCGCGCGCGATTCTGTTACGTTCATTCAGACTGGCGCTGAACACTTCTTTTTCATGACTTTTCATCAGTTCGTTGTGCTTTTCCTTCAACTGCATATTATCATGGGTCAGCCGGTCCCTGATCTTCCGATTATCCGACTCCAGCGACATGAGTTTCAAGTTCAGTGCCGACAAATAAAAACCGGCCAATGAAAACAAAAGCAGCAGCCACTCTTCATATATTACAAACATCAGTAACAGCAGGTATGACCATATACCGTATTTGTTATGTACACGCAGCGTCAGCAGCGGAAAATAATAAATCCACTCCGTATTCATGAATACAAGTACCGTAAACAGAACCGTGACGATTTCCAGCAGATATTTCACCTTCAGTACTTCAGGAAGAAACAGAATGATAAATGCCGTCAGCACTATGAATACGCTCGCCTCATCGCTGAACAGTACATAGATCACCGTCAGCATCATGAACACCGTCATTTTTTCCAATATATCACGCATCTTATCCACCCCGTTTCATGACAAATGTCATATCACTTCATTACAGGAGGCACTGACCTCATCTCAAATTATATTATAAACTTAAATTAACAAATGTAATAGGAGGGTCTTAAAAAATGATACTGATGAAAGATGTGATCAAACGATATAAAGAAGTCATCGCACTGGACCATTTTTCATTTTCAGCCGGTGAAAATGAAATCATCGGTCTGCTCGGTCCGAATGGCTGCGGTAAAACGACGGCCATAAACTGCATGCTCTCCATATTGAAATTCGATAAGGGCGAAATTGAAATTTTTGGAGAAAAAGTCGATCCGAACAATAATGATATAAAACAGCGCATAGGCGTGGTGCCACAGGAAATCGCGATATTCAATAATCTGAATGTCGTCGAAAACATCAGTTTTTTCTGCGGGCTTTATGTTAAAGACAGCAAAACCCGTAAAAAGCTGGTGGATGAAGCGATCGAGTTCGTCGGTCTTGAAAAATACCGGAAATTCAGCCCGCGACAGCTGAGCGGCGGTATGAAAAGACGTCTGAATATCGCCTGCGGCATCGCACATAAACCGGACCTTCTGTTTCTTGACGAGCCGACCGTCGCAGTGGATGCACAGAGCCGCAACTTTATACTTGAAGGCGTCAAGAAGATGAAGGATAACGGAACGACCGTTGTCTATACGACCCATTACCTGGAAGAGGCTGAAGATCTTTGTGACCGCCTTGTCATCATGGACAACGGCCGCAATATCGCACAGGGCACATTGAATGAACTGCAGAGATCCATCTCCACACAGGAAAGCATTACGGTCAGTTTTTTAGATGATGAAGATCTGCGTAAAAAACTCAAATCACTGCCCAATGTCGTCAATGTCGAAAAGAGTGGTGAGATTTACACCATCCAGTTTGAAAAACACCAGAACAATTTGCCTAATCTCATAAAATTCATTGAGGAGAACCAGTTGACCTACACGCAGATTTCAAGCGAAAAACCATCACTGAGCAACATCTTCCTGGAGCTGACAGGCAAGGAGTTGAGAGACTGATGGGTATTTTCAAAATGACGTACCAGATGATGCTGATCAATTTCAAAGATTTCGGCTACTGGTTCTGGACGCTGCTCTATCCGCTTCTTTTGTCCACACTTTTCATACTGACAACATCCAATATTACCGGTGACGGCATGGAAGATATTCCGGTCGGCATTACAGAAGACCATCAGCTGACGGTCATATTGGAGGATGTTGAATTTCTCGAAGTGACGGAAACAACAGAATCAAAAGCGCTGACTTTGATGGAGGATAACGAACTGTCTGGATTCATTACTGAAAATAATGAACTGCTTGTGACTGACAGCGGTCTGGATCAGACGATACTAGAATCTGTTTTGAATGAAATCACCCAGATGTTTGAAAGCGGCATTCCACCGGAAAATTTTTCCTTTGATAATGATTTCATTGTGGAAACGCATGCCGACCGTGAACCGCAGGTGGTCATGTTCTACTCTCTTATCGCCATGATGGTGTTCTATACTATGTTTTCGAGTATCGAGTTCATCACAACGGTGCAGCCGAATTTGAGCACGATGGGTGCGAGGTTCCAATCGAGTCCATACAGCAAAGTGAAACTGCTGATGGCAAGTGCCGTCGGTGCCCTCAGCCTCGGACTTCTGACCAATTTCATCATCATTACCTATTTGATGATATTTTATCAGGGCACATTATTCAGTACACTGCTGCCGACCGTAATCCTTCTGATTTTCGGTAATATCTCCGGTATAGGTATCGGCTTTGCCATCGGTCTCTTTCCGAAAATCAATGCAAACTTCAAAACATTCGTCGGCCTCATCGTTTTACTTGCACTGACATTCAGTGCGGGGATGATCGGTCCCGGCGTGAGGATGCTGGTGAATGAACATCTGCCGCTGCTAAACAGCCTCAATCCGGTGGCGCGGGTGACAGATACACTGTTCAGAATCAATCTGATGGACAACTTTGATGATTACATGATGACACTCGGCATTTTAATCGGAATTGCGGTCGTCATGTTCATATTCACTTTATTCGCCTTGAGGAGGAAACAATATGACAGTCTTTAAAGGGATGCTCCTCCACTTCTGGAGATATAAGATAATGGTCATCATCGTCACTTTTCTGTTCTTCGGCATCGCGGTGCTGTTCGCGCAGAACCAGTCCGGGGAGGCTTTTGAAACCAGTTCAATGGATATAAAAATCGTCAATGAGGCAGATTCTGAAATTGCCGATGGTCTGATCGACCATTTGAGTACGAATAACGATGTGGATGTCGTCAATGATTACGACAGAGATCAGGTGGTTGAAGAAATTTATCTGATGGAAATTGACGGCGCTGTGGTGATCGATGAAAATATCGAGTCAAAATTCGTAAACGGTGCTTCAGCGGTTGAGTTGTTCACCGACCCGAGAGGCACCGGAAGCATCCATTTGAATAATGAAGTGTCAAAATACTTCCGGTTTCTGGATGCAGATTACAATTACACAGGCACAGTCGATACGGAAAATACATTATCGACACTTGAACACGGCATCACGGTAAATATTGCCGATCCTGAAAATACTGCGGAAGCATCCGACTTTGAAGGAATGAAGTTTTACACAAACTTTGCAGGCTATATCATCATGCTGCTGCTTCTTATGTTCATAGGGAACATCATGACAGAATTCAATCAGCCGGAACTGAGAGACAGGGTCAGAGTGTCGCCTCTGAAGACCGTTTCATATACAGCGCAGATCATCAGTGCACAAAGCATCATGGGCATCTTTTCCGTACTCATCCTGTTTTTCGGCGGGATATTCATCAGGTGGGACAGTCTCGACGGTGTGCCGCTGGATAAAATTTTCGTCGCACTCCTGCTGATCAGTCTTTTCACCCTGTCATTGCAGTTTGTCATCTCTTCACTCACGACGAATAAATTTCTAATCAATGGCATCGCAAATTTCATCTCCATCGGTATGGCATTTCTTTCCGGGATATTCATTCCTGAAGAGGTACTTGGGGAGACGGTGCAGAATATCGCGAGATTCCTGCCGTTGTACCACTTCACCCAGATCTACGCAGAACCCGGCATCACATGGTCCGACAGCTTCACCCACGTGACGATCCTGCTTCTTTTCATCATAGTGATGCTGATCATTGGAATAATCTTTGAAAATAAAAGAAAAAGTTCATTTAATCTATAATATTTCGGGTAAAATAGTAATCAGGGGTGGATAATTATGAAAACAAAAACATTGAGTGCAATGACCGAAAAGGGGCTGGACAAGAAAATCGATGAGTTCATGTATGAAAATGCATATGCCGAAATCATTGATATTAAATTCTCTGCGGCCAGTGTATTTGCAGTGCTTATCCTTTATAAGGACTGATACTGATTAAATCATTGCATGAAATGCCTTTATTTAGCATAATGATAATTGAAGAGTAAATTATTTAGGAGTGATTTGAGTGAATCAGGAACAATTTAACAGAATGAAGAATGATGATGGGTTTATCGCTGCACTCGACCAGAGCGGCGGCAGTACTCCAAAAGCTTTGAAAGCTTATGGAATTGATGAAGATCAGTACTCAAACGAAGAGGAAATGTTTGATCTGGTGCATAAAATGCGCTCACGTATCATTACTTCACCTTCTTTCAACAAAGAAAGAGTTCTTGCAGCAATTTTATTCGAACAGACCATGGACCGCACAATCGACGGAAAATATACTGGTGATTATTTAGCGGATAAAGGCATTGTGCCATTCTTAAAAGTGGACAAAGGCCTTGCTGACGAAGAGCACGGTGTTCAGCTTATGAAACCTATGCCGGACCTGGATGATCTGCTGTCACGTGCAGTAGAACGCAATATCTTCGGTACGAAAATGCGTTCCAACATTTTGGAAGCCAATGAATCAGGCATCAAATCCGTTGTGGAACAGCAGTTTGAAATTGGTAAGCGCACGGTCGCTTCCGGTCTTGTACCAATCATCGAACCTGAAGTGAGCATCCACGCCGAGGAAAAAGAACAGATTGAAGAAATTCTTAAAAATGAAATCATGGATCACTTAAATCAATTGAACGATGATGAATATGTCATGCTGAAACTTACAATTCCGACAAAAGCAAACCTCTATAAAGAGCTTATCGACCACCCTCAGGTCGTAAGAGTCGTTGCACTTTCCGGCGGATACACGCGCCGTCAGGCAAATGACAAGCTGAAAGAGAATGAAGGACTGATCGCGAGCTTCTCAAGAGCCCTTGCTTCCGACCTGAAAGAAGAATTGTCGGATGACGAGTTCAATACGACATTGGATGAAGCGGTAGAAGACATCTTCGATGCTTCTGTCCATAAAACATTGAAATAATCAGTTTAAACAGACGGATGGATACTTTCCATCCGTTTTTTTTTATGTTCTGAGCCGGTACCCATATCGCGGGCTGTGCCGGCATTCACCGCCTTAAAATCAACATATTGGAGCACACTGCCGATTTTAAGTATAATATTATGTAACTTGAAACCGATAGGAATGATTCCATGTGTCTAATCAACTTTCAGCTGAATGACCACAGCAAATATAAACTCGTTATGGCTGCGAACCGTGATGAAGAGTACAGCCGTCCGACGAAAGCGGCACACTTCTGGGAAGAGAACCCTGACATTCTGGGCGGCAGGGATCTCCGTGGTATGGGAACATGGCTCGGCATAACGAAGAGCGGCAGAATATCCGCCCTGACAAACATCCGCAATACAAAAGAGCTTCTGTCCACACACCAGAAATCCCGCGGTCATCTTGTAAGCGGCTATTTGACGGGCGATCAGAATCCGGCTGATTATTTAAATGACATTTCAAATACCGGCAGCGACTATGCAGGATTCAACCTGCTCGTCGGCGATCAGGATGAGATGTTTTATTTGAACAACTATGATAATGAAGTCATCAAAGTCGACATCGGGCTGCACGGCCTGTCCAATCATCATCTGGATACGCCATGGCCGAAGGTCGTCAAAGGCAGAGAAGGCTTGAAAAACATCATGGAAAATGATGACGGCGATATCGATGCGCTGTTCCGCCTGCTCAGAGATAATGATACCGCTGAAAATGAAGACCTCCCCGACACCGGCCTGTCAAAAGAGATTGAGAAAAATTTATCTCCGCTGTTCATCAACATGGACAAATACGGCACGCGGTGCTCCACCGTCATTTTGATCGATTACGCCGATAACGTCACTTTTGTGGAACGCACCTATTCAGACGGTGAGCAGACCGGCGAAGAAAGATTCGAGTTTAAAATCGAAAATTGAACATATTAAAGACCACGCATAATAAAAGCTCATAATGCTGAACTTATGCGTGGTCCTCATTTCATATTCACAAATGTCATTTTTATCAATTATATTAAACCGATTAACGATAATACCGCTGCGATGACTACTATGAGACCAATAATATAAATAATACTTCTCATTTTTACGCCTCCTATGAAGATCAGATTCATCTTTCATAAGTTCAATTCCCTGCGTATACATGTCATAAACATATTTTCCTAAAATGTGGACAGTCCGGTGTCTTCCTGAATTCTGTATAATATATTTTTCCACCATACATCTTCTTTGTAAGTGTCATAGTCGGCAGTATATGTCCCGTCCTCATTATTCCATATCCGGTCGTAATACCCGGTCACTTCAGTCATAAGTTCGGAATCAGCAGAACCGGTCACCGTAAGGTTTGTTTCAAGATTGTAATCTTCTATATTTCTTCTCGTAAAGTTTGAAGAGCCGCCTGTAATCGTCACTTCATCATCTGACTGCACCATCAAAAACTTCGCATGATACTGTTCACCATGGGATTCATACCAGCGGATTTCAGGCGTCTTTTCATTGTCCATCAATTCTGACGCCACCGGCCTGTTCGGAATCCCTATTTTTTCATTGCCGAAAGCATCCTGGTTCACATCGAGAATCATCTGTACATGAACATCCCTGTTCAAAGCGTCTTTAAGCGCATTGATGACCTCCCTGTCGGAAATATAGAACATCCCCATCTGAATCGTATCACCGGCCGCCGTACCTTCAACCATATCAAGAACCTGCTTTTTCACTTTCCCTTCCGTCACAAGACGCACTTCATATTCGCCCGCTTCAGTATCACCGGTATTCACTTCAAATTCATCAAAAACAGAAGTATCCATGCCCGCCATATCAAGGACGGCCCTTTCTGAGTGCATCAGTTCTTCCAACACCCCGCCCTGAACCTTAAATGCGATATTGGAATGGTAGAAGCTCGCATCATGCGGATTTGCGGACATAACGAGTGCCGAATCTTCATGCATGATCGTCTTTCTGTGATTCGCCTTGAAATTCAGCATGCTGAAATAGGAACGCAAGTTCACGTCAGGACCTTCCGGTCTCAAAGCATTCGGCAGCCATTCAGCGGACGACGAACCAAACCACTGCAAATACGCTCTGTAATAGCTCGAGTATAGCGGATTGGAGTCACGGAGCGGCGCCAGATCTGTCTGATGGACCGATATGCCGGCTGCCTTCATCTCTTTTATATGAGGCGGTTCATACGTTTTATAAAAAGTATTGATCGGGTCTGTAATGAAAATGATCTCCAAATCAGGATTCTCCGATTTTTTCTGAACAAGTGCATCGGATACCTCCTCCGACAAAGGAGGAAAATCCAGCTCCGGATCGCCGTGATCATAATCATCATTGAACAAAAACATATCAATCAGCAAAAACTCTTCCGCTTCTTCAATCATGCGGTACACTTCATCAAAAATCTCCTGCTCATGCGTTTCACCGCCCTCATTGTCCGCATACGTCAAATCATAAAGGAACTCCACAGAATCCGTGGAATAAACGTCACTTTCATATGTAATATTTTCAGGCGTGGGCTTAAAATAATTGAACAGCCCCACCGTCAGAGGAATGATGATTAAAAAGACTAAAACCAGTACACCGATTGATAACCATACTTTCTTTTTACGTTTCATTAATTTTTATGCCCCTTTCTCTGACACTTTTCCCGGCAATCATATCCGGAATATGTTTAAAGTGTTTACCGAATAAAACCATCAGAATATAGATGACGGCCAACAAAAAACCGATATTCCCAACCATGAACCACAAGACCGAATAATCATTGTACATTGCCCTGATCACACCGGTATGACCGATGTGCCACGGCAGAAACTTCATCGCATTGCGCAGCAGACTGTACCAATATGAAGGGCTTTCATATGTCACTTCCAGCCCCATCCGCCTTTTGCCGAAGGTCTGATAAGGATATCTGTATTCCATATATGAGAAGACGAGGGTTGCAGGGAGGACTGTTGTAAATAAAGACATCAGATGCGAAGTCGTTTCATCGAAGGCCGGAATGCTGTCGAAAAATAAAATATAAATCGCGGCAAAGAGTAAAAACAGAAGTATAAGGTAGATCCAGATAACGATATAGTCGATCAACAGTGCCAGAAAACGTTTTTTCAAATATGATTTTCGCATGAAGCACATCCTCATATCCTTTTGGTTTCATTGTACACTATTGAAACGATTGTCTGCGACCTATATTGTTACTCCTAAAAATATGGCTGTGACAGCCGCCATGATCAGCATCTTTTTTTCAACGGACGTCACCGCTCCAACATCGCTGTTCTTCATATCAAAAAGCATGAGAATGGTGACGATTGACAGAATCAGCGTCACCAGACCGGCAAGTTCACGGGTTGATGTCATTATTACTGCAAGTACAGCAACCACTGTCAGGTAAGTGACTGCAGGCATATGCGCCGCCCGCCTGCCCCATTTGTTTGCCGCATACAGGACGTGCACGCTGATCGGCATCAATATCCGGCATATGGTGCACCATCACCCATGCCATACACCATACGGCATTGACGGCAGCGTTGAACCACGCCCATAAAGGACTCGCATCCAGCATAATCCACGGTGCAGCCAGCCCCAGAAACAGCATGGACGGAAAAAGGCTGAGCCACTCTCCTGCAAAGGGCCTGTAAGCAAAGATGAAGGATTTTATTGAATAGGACAGTGCACCCCATATGCCGATGACCGTCAGTATGCCAAGTTCGATATGACCGGATATGAAAAACAATATGGCTGCAGACATCATGACAGCACTTAGGACGATACCGAATAATTTCAGCTGTCTGTATGTAAACTGCCTGGTCTGGATGACCCGGCTGCCTCCTGAAAGCACACCCGGACTATGTTCATCTGTACCTGATTTAAAATCAGCAAGATCATTGACGATATGCGTCAATAGACCATGGGGCAAAAAGGAACCCAGCAGAAGCACACCGATCAACAGCATTACAGTTCCATTGTTCAATTCCGGATAATATAAAACCAGCGGAATCGAAGTGGACAATATTGTGACAAAGCTCGAAAAAACGACTGCCAGAATACGAGTAAGCATCCCAAACCCTTTTAAATATTTAAAATTCACCATCAATGATAAACTCTCCTTCAATATTTCAGATGATTTCCTGTGCCGTCATTCAGTAACTATTTGTGCAATTATACCAAATAACACTTTTGGTTACCGACATTACTGACAACCGGCTGGATAAAATATTACAATTCATTGATTATTCTTCCATTATTTTGATATGTTTAAAAGGAATATATTCGTAAAATCATTAGTATCACAAAGGGGATGATGGACATTTATTTGTTAAATATCGATAAAAAAGGGGATGCCGGCTATTTATATCAAAAGATTTATAAGCAGCTGAAAGAGGATATCCTAGACAGAAAATTTAAAACACATGAAAAGCTGCCGGCGAAAAGAACATTGGCTGAACAGCTGGATATCAGCATCAATACAGTCACCAATGCTTATGAACAACTTCTGGCTGAAGGATACATATATACGATTGAACGCAGCGGATACTACGTCGAAGAGATCACCCAATTCAAATCTCCAAAAACGAAACCATACCAGTTCCCTGAAAACTTAAAAGAACAGCCGATGGGCAGGGAAGGATGGCTGTCCCTGTCACATATGACGGCCGATGTGGAAAACTTCCCTTTCAAGGAATGGCTGAAAGCTGAACGTGAAGCCATCACCAATCACGCAGATGAACTGGCTGTCATCGGCCATCCCCAGGGGCCTTACCTCGTGAGGGAAAGCATTGCGAAACTAGTATCCCTGAACAGAGGCGTACACTGTGAACCGGAACAGATTGTAATCAGTGCCGGCGCACAGCCCCTGATTCATTCACTGATGCAGATGCAGGCTAAAAATACGACTGTCGCAATGGAGTCCCCGGGTTATTCCAGAATTCATTCATTACTCGTCAATACTCTCGAGTTGGAAGTGAAATTAATGACTGTAGATGATATGGGAATTGATATCAGACAAGTCGAGCAGTCCAATGCCGATTTCTTATTCGTCACGCCGTCCCATCACTTTCCAACGGGCAGAATCATGCCGATTTCAAGACGGATTGAACTGCTGAACTGGGCTTCCAAAAAAGAGAGCAGGTTTATAATCGAAGATGATTATGACAGTGAGTTCAAATATAAAACCAATAATATACCGTCTCTGCAAAGTCTTGACCAGCATCAGAGCACCATCTATATGGGCACTTTTTCCAAGTCATTGCTGCCGACGCTCAGAATCAGCTATATGGTTCTGCCGCCTAAAATACTGGAAATATACAGAGAAAAATTTTCACATGTCATCAATTACAATAATACGCTGTCTTTATTTACCCTCCACTACTTCATTCATTCCGGTGCGTACGAACGTCATATTAAAAGAATGAACCAGAACTATGAGATGAAGCGCACTTTATTGATCGATCATCTGAAAAAAGAGTTTGCCGGAAAGGTGAATATTAAAGATATTCCTGCCGGTCTGCATTTCATGGCCCGTTTCAAGACAGATAAAAGTTATGACTACATTGAAGAAAAGTCAAAAGAGTACAAACTGGAGATCTATACGCTGAAACGCTTCTCACTGGAGAATGAAAGTGAACCGAAAAGACATGCAGATCTCATACTCGGCTTTGCCAACATCAACAGTGAAGATATCGGCGAAGCCGTGGAAAGACTTTATAAAATTATCGGGCAGAACGACACATGAACATGAAAAAACAGCCGGCCACCCTTCTCTTTGGATGAGCGGCTTTTCATGGTTCACAATAGTATGTTCTTCAATTGAACATACGTTGTCCGAGCTTTCTTCATCTTATTGAACTACCATCATAGAATTCACTTTCCATTTCAGGATATGAACAAAATTGATTAAGTGCCGTAATAAGAACAGTGATTCACATATAACAGTCATTTTCATCTCTATGGCAGCTGATGTTCTCTATACGAGCTCTTAGATCAAATAAAAAGAAACATGATTGTTTAGGCTATATGGTCTTCTTTGGGAATATCATTGTTTTCCTGTCTGATATAGTAGGCACCCTTGGTGAGAATGGCGATCACAACCGTTAGTACTGCCGCCAGCAGGGCAGCGAAAAAGGCTGCTGTACTCGCAAGGAAAGTTCCCATGAAACCTAAAGCTGCGATGGTCCCGAGACCACTCGCAACAATTAATGCCGTTACACCGACCGGATTCCACTTGAACAGGTTGTCCTGTCTCGCTTCATAATATGCAGGGCCAATTTTCAGCAGTCTTTTGACTATCACTGCATCTGCGACCAGCACCGATGCCCATGACAGCAGGAAGACTCCCTGGAATGTCAATGCTGTATCCAGGTTCTCCGTAATACCGCCAAGCATCAAAATAATAGCGACCACCCCGCTCACAACGACCCAAAAACGGCGCCCAGGTCTGAAGTTCGCTATGTTTTCAAAGAAGTTTGATAATGACAACGAACTGCTGTAAATGTTCGTTACATTAATTCTCAACTGAGTGATCAGTGTAAACAGAGCCCCGCCGATACCCAGCAGGTGAACGATATAGACACCCGGGTTGGGTTCTGACAGCAGAACACCAAACCAGATGCCGAGTCCGCCCATGATTCCGTAACAGAATATCTGTGGAATAAAACCGATTGCCGCAGTCGCTTTCATATCTTTCGGTTTAAGAAACCTTGCATAGTCTGAAGGTATCAATGCCGTCAGTCCCATGATACCGTGGTGCATACCAATACATAATAATAAAGCGGTACCTCCGACCTGAACACCTTCAGGCATATAAGTAAAGACATTACCGGTATATTCAGACGTCACAAAAAACGCCATAATAATAGCTGCAGCTAAAAAGACAAAAAATATTGGCAGCGACCACTTTTGAAGTTTGTCCAACTGTTTGATACCAAACCAGTTAAGCGGTATGACCACCGTACCAAAAACTAAAATATATACCCACATTGGTATTGCAGGGAAAAATTCATTCAGCGCATAGACCAGTATCATACCTTCCAAAGCACAATACATGATAAAGTTCGATGCGTAAATCAACGAAGTGAGCGAAGCCCCGATATAACCGAAGCCGCCGCCTCTCGACATTAAATTGACGTTCAAACCACTTTTAGCAGACAAGTATGAAATATATGTACTTAAGATTCCTGCTACGATAATTGCATAAACTGATGAAATAATTGCGTTGATGGCGCCAAACTGCAGTGCCATGACACTTCCCAGCTGGAAATAAAAAATCGCAGTAGCGATTCCGAATGTAATGTTGGTAATGCTTAACCAACCCATGTTTCTCTTGTTTCTCGGGACCCTCTCCAGTGAATAATCATCACTTTGTCCCGTTTCTTCTGTGAGTTCATGTGTACTGATGTATATCTACTCCCTCATAATAATAATTTAAAAATAAACCATTAATATGTGTAAGTATTCACATACTTATTACGACTGCATCGCAAACTATATCATTAAACCCGGATTTAATCAAACTGACTTAGAACACCGTATCTAAAAGTATTTAATTTTATAAATATTAAATTATAGTTCATTATTACCATATAGATTAAAAGAAGATAGCAAAAAAGCTTTCCAGAAAATCAATTCTGGAAAGCTTTTTATTACTGCTTATAAATGGCTGATTACATCATGCCCGGCATTCCGCCGCCCATATCAGGGGCACCGCCGCCATTTTCTTCCGGAATGTCTGCAACGACTGCTTCAGTCGTCAGGAACATCGCAGCAACAGAACCAGCGTTCTGAAGTGCTGAACGTGTCACTTTTGTCGGGTCGACGATTCCTGCGTCAACCATGTTCACCCATTCGTCAGTTGCGGCGTTAAAGCCGTAGCCCACGTCCTGGGATTTAAGTTTTTCAACAATTACAGAACCTTCCAGACCAGCGTTTTCAACGATCTGGCGCAACGGTGCTTCGAGTGCTTTAAGGACAATGTTGATACCTGTCTGCACATCGCCGGATTCCTGAAGTCCCGCAACTCTTTCATGAACCGCCACCAATGCTGTACCGCCGCCGGAAACAATACCTTCTTCAACCGCAGCACGTGTCGAGTTCAATGCGTCTTCTATACGGAGTTTACGCTCTTTCATTTCAGTTTCGGTCGCAGCACCTACTTTAATCACTGCCACGCCGCCTGAAAGTTTCGCAAGTCTCTCCTGAAGCTTCTCTTTGTCGAAGCTTGAAGTCGTTTCTTCAATTTGTGATCTGATCTGGCCGATACGTGCTTCGATATTGTTCGTCTCGCCTGCACCTTCAACGATTGTCGTATCATCTTTGGATACGTTCACTCTTGAAGCGTTACCCAGCATGTCGATAGTCGTATCTTTCAGTTCAAGCCCCAGATCTTCAGTGACGACCTGTCCGCCTGTCAATATCGCAATATCTTCAAGCATCGCCTTACGGCGGTCACCGAATCCAGGTGCTTTGACTGCAATTGCCGTGAAAGTACCGCGCAGTTTGTTAAGCACGATATTCGCCATTGCGTCGCCTTCCACATCGTCTGCGATGATAAGAATCGGACGTGACTGCTGAACAACCTGCTCCAGCAGCGGAAGAACATCCTGGAAGTTTGAAATCTTTTTATCAGTGATCAGAATATAAGGATTCTCAAGATCAGCGATCATCTTCTCGGAATCTGTCACCATGTAAGGTGAAGTGTAACCGCGGTCAAACTGCATACCTTCCACTACTTCAAGTTCAGTTTTGAATCCACGTGACTCTTCGATGGTTATTACACCGTCTTTCCCTACTTTTTCCATAGCTTCGGAGATGTACTCACCGACAACAGGATCATCTGCTGAAATCGCACCGACCTGTGAGATGGATTCTTTGTCCTGAACCGGGCGGGAAATATTCTGAAGCTCTTCAACTGCAGCCTCAACCGCTTTATTGATACCGGTACGGATACCTACAGGATTTGCACCACTTGTTACGTTTTTAAGACCTTCCTGAATCATTGCCTGAGCAAGAACTGTTGCGGTTGTCGTACCGTCACCGGCAATTTCGTTTGTCTGGTTCGCAACTTCAGCAACCAGTTTTGCACCCATGTTTTCATATGCATCTTCAAGTTCAATTTCTTTTGCAATCGTCACACCGTCATTTGTAATCAATGGTGATGTGAACTGTTTATCCAAAACAACGTTACGGCCTTTTGGCCCCAATGTCACTTTTACTGCATTAGCAAGCTTATCCACACCGTCCAGCATGGACTGGCGTGCATCTTCTGAAAATTTAATTTCCTTTGCCATTACTTCTGCCTCCTAAAAATTTGAGTGGTTTTATTTTATCTTTTACTCAACGATTGCTAGAATTTCATTATCAGCTAAAACTAAATAGTCTTTGTCTTCATGTTTTATTTCAGTACCGGCAAATTTGGAGTAGACGACTCTATCTCCTGGTTTTACCTCTACTTCTATACGAGTACCATTGTCCAGGACTCTACCTGAACCTACTGCAGCAACAGTACCTTCCTGAGGTTTCTCTTTCGCTGAATCTGTTAAAACGATACCGCTTTTGGTTGTTTCCTCTTTTTGAGTCAAATCAATCACTACACGATTACCTAAAGGTTTTAACACTTTAATGTCCTCCTCTTATTTTATCATTGCAATTATCATTTTAGCACTCTGGATACTTAAGTGCTAACAATTAATATAATAATCAAAGAAGGTCAAAAATGCAAGTGTTTTATATTGCTTTAAGTCAGCTTCGATTTCATGTAAAATAATTTTATTGCCATTGGAGGGAATCGTTTGAAGAAACTTTTTAGAAACCGTCAAATTAACAGTGCTTTAATTTTACTGATATTCATCGGCGTCCAGCTCGCCGTCATACCTGTCGGTATTATAATGGGCTTCACAACCCCGGACATAAGTCCTGATGAACTGGTCACTGCGATCATTCCTTATCAGTTCATTGCATTTTTAATCGGTACCATTCTCGTCGTCATTATCGGCGGTCTTCATCAAAATAAAAATGCGATTGAAAGAGGACCGCAGACTGATATACCCGTCACTCTCGTCTGGATCGTCGGCGGTGTAATCCTTGCGTATGCCTCACAGGTCATTGCAGGAATGATCAACGTATATGTATTTGGAAATCCATTGGAGAGCCAGAATACAAATGAAATCATGAATATGATCGAATCGATGCCCCTGATGATTCTGATCGTGGTGCTGCTCGGTCCGATCATAGAGGAATATGTATTCAGACGTGCAATATTTGCTGAAGTCTACACTTTATTTCCAATGAAAAATGTATGGTATAAAGTGCTGGCCTTCCTGGTTGCCGGCTTAGTGAGCGGTTTAATATTCGCCGTTGCACACTTTGACTTCACCCACATCATCATATACCTGGCCATGAGTTATGCATTCAGCTTCTTATATGTGATGACGGGGCGGCTGCTTGTCCCGGTAGTCATTCACATAATAATGAATGGGCTGGTTGTCAGCCTGCAGATCTTTCTCGGAGATCAGTTAGAAGAACTGCAGCAGTATGAAGAAACACTCGGCATTGCATTTTCCGTTGCAAAAAATATTTTATTCTAATTAACACAGGCATATAAAAAAGACTGGATTTTTTTCTCCAGTCTTTTTTATATTGCTAGAAACCTCGGCCGGCACCGCCACCGCCTCCGGATCCTCCGCCGAAACCGCCGAATCCTCCAGAACCGCCGCCTGAACCAAAGCCGCCGCCTCCGGAAGGCGGAAACAGCACTACAGGTCCGCCGCGTCTTCTCCGTGTACGTCTGCTTCTGCCGCGTGGTCCGCCGGGACCTCCTGAATTATTTGAAAACAGTTTGTAGAGAACATATATCGCTGCCATCACGAAAATGATTCTGGCAATGATATTGAAGAGGCTGAGCTCTTCATCAGCCGGTTCTTCCCGGGTGAATTCGCCGTCTGTATAACCGTAGGCATCCAGCGATTCCTGATAAATCGCATTATATAAATTCACCAGCCCTTCTTCATAATGGGCATCTGCAGCACTGTCATCATCTGCATCTGCTGCACTCTGAAAACTGTCCATTGCTGTGTCATCAATGATTCTGCCGATTTTAGCATCGTTCAAGTAACCCTCGACGCCATAACCGACCTGTATATCCACACCGCGATTATTAAATTCATTGCCGTTGTCCAGGTTCAGGAATATGACGATGCCGTTATCATGCTCTTCTTTACCGACACCGTATTCCCTGAGGATTCTGAGCGCATAATCCTGGCGATGCTCCTGGCCGACGGTGGGCATCGTCATCAATAGTAGTTCAGCGCCTGTCCCTTCTTCGAGATGCTCTCCCAGGTCATTTAATGACTCTGCCGCTTCCGGACTCAAAACATCTGCATGGTCCTGCACGAAATAGTGATTCGTGTCAATTTCAGGCAGATCGGTTCTCGCAGAAGCTTCCGGACCAAAAGAAAAGGAAAAGAACACTGCTGTAATGATCAGCAACCAGCGTTTCATCACTCATCACCGGAGTCGTTTCCACCTGAATCAAAATCAACTTCAGGCACCTCATCCGCAGATTCATCCGCTTCGAAATACGGTTTCTCTTCAAAGCCAAAAATTCCTGCAATCAAGTTGCCAGGAAATGTTCTTGTGTTTCTGTTATATTCCTGAACGGTGGTATTATAATCCTGTCTGGAAACAGCGATTCTGTTTTCAGCACCTGCAAGTTCATCACGCAGTCCTGTGAACTGATCACTCGCCTGGAGTTCAGGATAATTCTCAGCCACTGCAATCAGTCTGGATAAGGCTGATCTCATATCGGAATCAGCTTCAGACACTTCTTCCATATTGTCGGCATTTGTTATGTTGCTTCTTGCCTCTGCAATATCCGTGAAGATTTCCTCTTCATGATCTGCATATTCCTGAACCGTATTGACCAGATTCGGAATCAGATCGGCACGTCTCTGCAGCTGGGTATCAATATTGGATTCTGCATTATTCACATCTTCGTCCAGATTAATCAATGAGTTATATCTCGGAACAATTAAAATCATGACAAAAATAATGAGACCGATGAAAACTCCGATTGGAATTAAATATTTCTTCATGTTGGCTTCCTCTTTCCATTCAATGAACTTTACTTAAAATTATACATGAAAAATTAATTCCGCTCATCATTTAATACTTTCTCGCACGCAGCTATTATTTTCTTTAAAACTTCTATCCGCGCATACTTTTTATTATTTCCAGGTATGATATGCCAGGGTGCATACCCGGTATCCGTCTCTTTGATCATATCTTCAGAGGCTTCAAGATATTCATCCCACTTTGCCCTGTTTCTCCAGTCTTCTTTTGTAATCTTCCATTGTTTTTCAATGTTCTTTTCCCTTTCTTCAAAGCGTTCCAGCTGTTCATCCTTATCCAGTGAAAGGAAAAACTTCAGAATGACCGCGCCTGAATTATACAGAGATTTCTCAAAATCCTTGATTTCATCATAGGCCTGGGTCCATTCTTTCTGGCTCGCAAAGCCTTCCACCCTCTCCACCAGCACTCTTCCGTACCAGCTGCGGTCAAAAAAACCGATATGCCCGCTGCGTGGAATATCTGTTGCAAACCGCCATAAATAGTGATGGGCAAGTTCTATATCAGAAGGTGCACTGACTGCGTTGATCGTATAACCTGTCGGGTCCAGCCGCTGGCGTGTCCGTTTTATATTGCCGCCTTTACCAGCGGCATCCATGCCTTCGTATACGAGAATCAGCGGAATTTTATGCTGATACAGTTGAAACTGGATATCACGCATTTTCAACTGCAGTTCAGGAAGAATATCCTTATAATCCTTTTTGGATATTTTCTCTTTGTCAAAATCAAACGTGAAAAGTTCCGACTCGAAATATTTGGTGAAATCACTGACGATCCTTTCCACAGCAGTCGTCCGCTCTTTTTCAACCCTTGCTTCAAGGGTGTCGATTATGGTTTTGAACATCGTATTGATCGCTTCGTTTTTATTTTCAAAATCAATTTCCGTCCATGGAATCTGTTGCTTCTGATTGATGAAACCCTGCATTTCTTTTTCATAATCAAATAATTCAAGGTGTTCTTCAAATTCCTCAGCTTTCCATTTCAATGTCGGATTTTCTTTTAATTTATCCAGGTGTTTCTGTCTCACCTCTTCAGATGTATTCACATAAAACTTGATAATCTCATAACCGTTCTGGTCGAGTGTCCTTTCAAAGTTTTCCATATCAGCAGATATCTCTTTAATATCCACATCAATGTTATCGGTGATACCAGCTTCTTTATATTCGATATATTGTGCATACCAGCTTCTGAAATGGATGTTCACATCCCCTGCTTTCGGCAGATGATTCCAAAACCGCTGCATGAACGGATAGCGCAGATCGATGTCCCTCGGCGGCCTCGTTGCCACAAAATCCGTATATTTGGCATCAAGTGCCATATAGAGCGCATTGGACAGCCGTGACTTCCCCGATGCCGGCGGCCCTTCTATTATAATCATCACAGGAATGTTCATATCGTGCGTCTTCCGTGTCATCTCTCCAAGTCTGAATTCCAGTTCATCATCTATTTCAATCATTTTATTCCTCCTTAACGTTAAGTATATATACCCTTTATTATAATAAAAATAGCCTCTTCCAAAAATTTGCGACTATCAAATTTTAGATTGTCACCCCGTGGTTATGATAGAATATTTATGAATAACAATAAGGGGGAAACTAAATGGTCACGAAGTTTCAGGACTATAAATACGAAAGACCCGATTTGCAAAAGATTTCAAAAGAAGTATCTGAACTGATTGAAAAATTTGAGAAAGCAAAAGATGCGAATGAACAAAGCACAGTCATAGACGAATTGAACAAGATTTTCAATCACGTGGATACAATGGCGACACTCGCACACATCCGTGCCTCCATTGATACGAAAGATGAATTTTATGATGCGGAAAGAAACTTTTTCGATGAGTATGATCCAGTCATCACAGAAATCAACAATAAATATTATGATGCAATCGTAAACAGTGATTTTCGATTTGACCTCGAGGATCTATATGGCAGACAGCTTTTCGCTCTTGCCGAAAACCAGCTGAAAAGTTATGACCCAGCAGTAAAGGAATTGATCCAGGAAGAAAACAGACTGTCCACCCAATATTCCAAACTGCTGGCAGGTGCAGAAATTGAATTTGACGGCAAAACTTTAAACCTCTCAGAGTTCAGCCCATATATGGAAGACCCTGACCGCAATGTCCGTAAAGAAGCCACCGAAGCTGTGCAGGGCTTTATGGGAGACAACCTTGAAACGATAGATGACATTTATGACAGACTTGTAAAAACAAGAGATAAAATTGCCAAAGAACTTGGCTATCAGGATTTTGTGGAACTCGGCTACGTAAGAATGAACAGAATCGACTATGACCGTGATATGGTCGAAACATTCAGAAACCAGGTTGCAGAGTATGTTGTACCGGTGGTAACCAGACTGAAACAACGCCAGGGCAGACGTATCGGGTTGTCCGATCTGAAATCATACGATGAATCATTTGATTTCCTGACAGGCAACGCGGCGCCAAAAGGCAAAACGAAAGATATCATGAAGAACGGTGCGAAAATGTACAAGGAACTTTCACCTGAAACAGATGAGTTCTATACATTTATGACAGAACGTGAACTGTTTGATGTCGAAGCCAAGAAAGGTAAAGAAGGCGGTGGCTACTGCACTTTCATCCCGGAGTATGATTCACCATTCATATTCTCAAACTTTAATGGGACACTCGGAGACGTCACTGTGCTGACTCATGAAGCCGGCCATGCTTTCCAATCATATATGTCACGCGGTTTCGAGGTACCGGAGTATCAGTTCCCGACACTCGAATCTGCTGAAATCCATTCAATGAGCATGGAGTATTTCACTTATCCATGGATGGACCTGTTCTTTGAAGAAGATACAGATAAATTCAAGTTCTCACATCTGGCAAGTGATATTTCATTCCTGCCATATGGTGTTGCAATTGATGAATTCCAGCACATCGTTTATGAGAACCCAGAACTCACACCGAAAGAACGCCGTGATGAATGGAAGAAACTTGAGCAAAAATATTTACCACACAGAGACTATGATGGTATTGAACCACTCGAAAGCGGTTCGTTCTGGCATTACCAGGGCCATGTGTTCGGTGCCCCGTTCTACTACATCGACTACACACTCGCACAAATCTGTGCAATCCAGTTCTGGAAACGTGCCAAAGAAGACTTTGATGCAGCATGGGAAGACTACCTTGCATTATGTAAACTCGGCGGATCACTGCCTTTCAATTCACTTGTTGAAGCAGCAAAATTAAGGTCACCTTTTGAAGAAGGCAGCCTGAAAGAAGTCGTCGAAGAAGTCAGCGATTACCTGGACTCAATCGACGATACCAAACTGTAATATTGATTTGAAGGACAGGATAAAACCTTTTAACAGGGTTTTATCCTGTTTTTTATTTTGGCCCGTGTCATCGTTTTATCTGCCATGGCACGGGAAGCACCACCTCGTGCCGTCGTTTATCTGCCATGGCACGAGAACCTAAACCTCGTGCCGTCGTTTTACCGCCATGGCACGGGAAGCACCACCTCGTGCCGTCGTTTGGCCGCCATGGCATGTCACTACATTAAAAAAGCGAGCGCTGTCCTGACGGATCAACACTCGCTTTCGTATTCAAGTTATTCGTTATTCTTTTCCTGGTCTTTTTGTCAGGAAAAATAATATTATTCCAGATGAAATCAACATAAAACTGTAGAGTAAATTATATTGATTTGTTTCGCCAGTATCAGGTAAAGCATCTCTGTCTGAAGACACCACACCGGATTCATTCTTTATTTCTTCTTCCAGTTCCATGATTTGCTCTTCGGTCATATCATCTTCTTCAACTATTTTAGAAGTCATGATGCGGTTGACTCTCTTATCCAGCGTCGAGTAATTTTCTTCTGACGTTCCAGGTTTCAGGTCAATACCATTTAAAATATCGCCATAGTCATATCTATACAGTTTCTTACCGGCCACACCGGACTTTTGTCTTTCTCCGGATTCTGATGATGCTTCTCTGGATTCAGAGTCTTCCTGTCCGCCCTCTATTACATTTTCCGTCTGATGTTCGTCCGCTGCTTCTGGAGTTTCATCAGAAATCTCTCCTGCCTCTGATTCTTCAGTACTTTCACTGCCATGAGGAAAGTCATAGTTTTGACGTTCGTCTGAATAATCATTGTTTCCTGAAGTACCATCGCCTGTATTTGAGTCAGATTCACCATTATCCCTTTCATCGGTATCTGGTTCTTCTACATTATAATCATCTTCATGATTTCCGCCTTCTGTATCTTCACCGGTTTCAGGTGTCGGCTCTTCGTCTTCTGAACCGTCCATCTCAGGCTCCTGATTTTCTGGGTCTGCAGTTTCCGGAGGAATATAATTGCCAACATTGTCTTCCTGATCTTCAGGCTCTATTTGTTCATTGCCATCATTATCATTTTCCGGTTGATCTCCGGCGTCCGGATTCACTTCTGAGTCTCCATTACCGCCAGTATCAGCATTACCATTCTGACCGGTACCTTCGGAACTGTTTCCGTCGTAGTATTCTTCAGGCACTAACAGCTCTTCATCAGTACCGGATTCTGCATCTGTGTCATCTGACTGCTCCTGTTCGGCAGCCTCTTCTTCTTCGATGACTTCTTCTGTCTCATCTTCCTGATTGCCTGTCTCGTGGGTTTCCTGTTCAGGCACTGATGAGTCTTCTTCATTTCCACTGTTCTGTTCAGTACCTTCTTCTTCTATGCCTTCTTCGGTCTCATCTTCCTGATTACCGATCTGGTATGTTTCCTGCTCAGGCACTGACGAGTCCTCTTCATTTTCACTGCCCTGTTCGGTTTCTGACGCTTCTCCACCATCTTCTTCTATAGTTGCTCGCTCATTGTATGTCTCATATGTTTCTTCTGCGGATTCTGATTCATAAGTATCATTTTCGGATTCGTAAGTGCTCTCCTCAAACTCATCTTCCTCAGATTGTTCTTCTATATATTCTTCGGAGTTGCTTTCTTCTATATCATCTTCTGTATTAGCAAGGGTATTGTTTGTCATATTAAAAAGAGTTGATGAAATGAGTATGGATATTAGTGTGATTTTCATTGATTTTCTATTCATATCTATTCCTCCATACTGAAATATCTAAACGACAATCTAAACTGATATGATAAGTATATAAAAATTTCCAATCTGTATCTACAATTTTTGAAATATGTAACACAGCCTTAATACTAGTCATCAATTATTTCAATATTGTTTCAAGCAATATGATTATGTAATATTCATACGTAAAAAAAACCTGTCTTTTTGACAGGTTCTTCAGGTTATTGCTGGACATTTAATGGGTGGCATCATATGTTTTTATAATATTATCGTAAGCCGAGGTTCCGAGTTCTCTGCATACATAGAAGAATAAAACATCGCATATCACCAGCTGGGCGATACGGCTGGTCATATTCATATACTGGATGTTGGTCTCTTCCTCTGTAATTTCAATTGCAAGGTCGGAATGTCTTTTGGCAATTGAAGCATGGTTCTGTGTCAGAATGACGGTTTTGACGCCAAGCGCCTTCGCTTTCTTGACCACCTCTATCACTTCTGCGGTCTTGCCTGAAAGTGTAATGACGAATAAAACATCATTTTCTGCTGCATTGGACAATCTGGTCAGGCATAGGTATTTATCTGCAGTGAAAAATGCGTTCACATTTACACGATGCAGTTTCTGCTCCATATCCTGTCCTACATTCGCAGAATCGCCGACACCGTAGATGAACGTGTTATTTGCCTCCAATATCAGATGGGCGGCCTCTTTCATCACGTCACGGCTGACAATTTTTTCAGTGTTATAAAGTGCCTGTATCGTATTTTTGAACACTTTATCAAAAATATCCTTATGATTATCCGTTTCCAGATCGATCACTCTTGATATGTTTTCCTTCTCAAGTGTGTGAAGTTCTTTTGCCAATTCCACTTTCAATTCTTTAATACCTGCGAGCCCGACTCTTTTTGCGAATCTGACGATGGCGGCATCGCTGGTGTTGCTGTTGATGGCAATGTCTTTGACAGGCATATTGATGACTTTCCTAGGGTTTTCAAGAATGAATGTTGCTATACGTTGTTCAACTGGTGTCATGTATTCCTGCCTTTTACTTATCTGGCTCAGTACCGAGAACATATAATTTCCCCCAAACTTATTGATTCCGCTCAAATACTAGAAATATTTAGTCAATTATAACATGGTTTCATGATTTTGAAGATAAATTCAGCAAAAAATTACTAAAATTTACAAATTTATCATATTAGTTCTGATATATAATTTCTTCATTTTCAAAAGGTTTCAAGTCATAGCGAACAAGGTTTACATAACACTGCCCGGTCTCGGTTGACAATTCGACTCCCCTGGCATCCTGTTCTGGAAAAATCCTTGCAGACATGACTGCCTCACCGTCGTTAATAAAGATCTCCAGGCTTGAAACGTCCATGAATATTTGAAGTTTATACAGCGGCGTATCAAGGTAAACGTGCCGTTCGCATTCCTCTGCACCTTCAGGGTGCTCACCGCTGAAAGAAGTATCAAGTTTGAACATGCGCTCTTCGGCATTATAGATCAGCCGTGTTTCATTTCTTTTGCCCACGCGCAGATTCAAATAGATTTCGCTCGCATCGTAATCATTGAATTCCACAATGAGCTCATACGCGTCGCCATAAAAATCTCTCATGCGTTTATTGTACTGTTTAAAATAACCGAGGGCGGTCACTTCATTCTCCCTTAAATTGACCAGATTTGGATGGGGTGTCTGTATAAGCTTTTGTCCTTCGGCATTTAAAACTCTCGGGATGCTCAGACAGTTGTCATAATGAAATTTTTCTGTCGGATATGTTGTCGTCGGCATGCTCAGATTTCCGATGACGACCTGCCTGTCATGCTGATCTGTAAACACTTTCGGTGCATAAAAATCAAAACCCGCATCAAATTCTTTGAATTCACCATGCTTCATGGAATAATCATCGAAGTCGATGTCCCCGACGAGGTAGCCTGCCTGGAAGTTATTTCTGAAATAATTGCCGTATCTGTCGACGCCCTGAGGACAGAACACCAGAATGTCCCTTCCGTCCACAGAAAAGTAGTCGGGATACTCCCACAGCCAGCCGAATTCTTCCAGACCGGTTTCCATAATACCCTTATATTCAAAATCGGACTCATTATCCGCTTCAAACACTGCAAGGCATCCGTTTTCACTGCGGGACTCTGCACCGATCAATATAATATATCTGCCGTTTTTAAATATTACTTCAGAATCTTTGAACTGTCTGAACCGGTCTTCATAACCTTCAATCAGAGGCACAGTATGCTTGATCAATTTAAACCGTTCATCCATATGTGCAATCAGTTGTTTATATTTAAATGACTGCTGTGATAAAGAACGGCCGATATAAAAAATGTGTTCCCGGCCATCGATGCTTACTGATGAACCTGCAGAAAGACCTTTGTCATCAAACAGGGTGTCGGGTTTTAATTTCACGCCTTCATTGGTAAATGTCGCCAGATCTTTTGATGTTACATGGTACCAGTGCTGTTCTTCCTCACCCAGTACCGGCAGCCAGGTATAAAACAGGTGATATTTTTCATTGATGCCGTCATAAAACACCGCGGCCGGCGCATTGATTGAGCCAATGACACTCTGTACATGATATTTCTGACGCCACGGGCAGCTGTTAACATGCTCAATATACGAAATTAAATCGTTATGACTCATCGTTTCTAACGCCTTTAATTGGATATTTTCATGTCTCTCCAACACTTTACCCCCTAGTCTTCATCCAAAGATTCTTCAAGTGCTTTCTGTTCCGCTTTCAAATATCTCTTATAACCGTATTTAGAAATGACGATGCTGACTTCATACAGCAATATCATCGGAATCGTTAGCAGTATGTGTGTCATGAAGTCCGGCGGCGCAATGACCGCCGCTATGATGAATAATATAAAATAGGCATATTTCCGGTTCTTCTTAAGAAACATGGGTGTAATCATACCCAGCTGAGTCAAAAAGAGGACCATTATCGGCATTTGGAATATGGCACCGAATGGCAGCACCGTACGGAACAGAAAACCGAAATACTGATTGATGCCGATCGTCGTTTCGATTCCCATTTCTGCTGACAGGTCAAATGTAAACTGCACGATGTATGGCACAACGATGAAGTAGCTGAATGCCATTCCGATCAGCATCAGAATCATCACTATCGGAATATAGCTCAAAGTCAGTTTCTGCTCATTACTGTAAAGTCCCGGGGAAATAAAAGCCCATAACTGATACAGGATTACCGGCAAAATAATGACAAATGCGATGATTATGATCACCATTATGTATATTTTAATCGGATCTGCCACCTGAAACGCATGCATCTGAATGTTTGCTGTCCAAGGTGCATTCTGCATCTGATAGATTAAAGGTTGGGATAAAAAAAAGCCCACAATTAATGCAGCAAGAAAAAAGTACATTGTGGTGAGCAGCCGTTTTCTCAGCTCATCCAAATGCTCCATTATATCCTTTTTTTCTTCATCTTGCATAAGTTATTCACCTCTTAAAAAAAGGTGGCTTTCGCCACCACTATTATTATGACTCTGATTCAATTTTCTTAGTTTCTTTCTTTTTCTCTTCTTCTTCGTCATCATCGTCATCTGCCAAACCTTTAGTTGCATCTTTAAATTCCTTCAACGTTGAACCGACAGCTCTCCCGAACTGAGGCAATTTCTTAGGTCCGAAAATGATCAGTGCGACTACAGCGATTACAATCAGGCTGACAGGACCGACAGCCATCATCAAAGTTGATGGTAATAAGAATGTAAACATGGTTATTTCCCCTTTCTATAAGTTCTTCATATAAAAGAATAATGCTTGTAATTCAACACCTAAATCAATGTTATGTACGTAGATCTTTTTATCCAGATCCAATCTTGTCGGCGTGAAATTCAAAATGCCCTTTATGCCTGCATCAACAAGTCTTTCAGCCATTTCCTGACTCGCAGAAACCGGCAGAGTTAAGATGGCAACTTCAACGTTCCCGTTTTCAATGATGGATTCAAGATCATCTGAATGATGGATTGTTACATCATTGATCTTTGTGCCGACCAGATCATCATTGTTGTCCAGACCTGCGACTACATTCATTTTATCACTTAAATTATTAAATTTATAGTTCAGTAACGCACTGCCTAAATTCCCTACTCCCACCAGCACAATGTTTTTCTTGTCATTACCCTGGATATGCTCCATAAAGAAATTCAATAGACTTTTTACGTTATAGCCATACCCCTTGCGGCCAAGTTCTCCAAAATAAGAAAAATCTCTTCGGATAGTGGCTGAATCAATATCCAGAGCTTCACTTATCTCTTTTGATGATACTCTGTCAGTAGCTGCTTCTTCTGCTTGTTTAAAATATCTGTAATAAAGAGGTAGCCGCTTCATTGTTGCGTTTGGAATTTTCTTTTTTATATTCACAATCATTTACACCTACCCATTGACTAATGACATTATTATAGCATAAATAGTGCATTCCTTCCTACTATTGCAAATGAATTACCATCGTTTTTTTGTGTATTCTCATGTAAACTATAAGGAAAGTGAGGGAAATTTATGATCGTAATGCAATTATCCAATTTAAAAAAATCTTTTGTCACTGATCTGGTTTTTGAAAAAGTCACTTTGGAAATCAAATCAGGAGAAAATATAGGCATAGTCGGCAAGAATGGCGCAGGCAAGACGACTCTGATGAAAATTATGGCCGGTGAAATGAGTTATGACAGCGGGAATCTCACGATGCCGAAAGGGACGTCCGTCGGATACCTGACCCAGCAGATGACTTTGGAATCCAGTCTGACCGTTTTGGAAGAGATGAGACGGCCATTCGCAAAGTTGCTGGCACTGAAAGATGAAATGGACGAAGTCATCCAATGGCTTGAAAATAATGAATATACCCATGAGAACTACCAGGACTATGTGAATAAGCTCGAGAGACTGCAGAACTTATTTGAAAATCAGGACGGCTACCACATCGATTCCAATATCAAAATGGTGCTGACCGGACTCAATTTCGATGTGAAAGACCTGGACCGCCCTGTTGATAAATTCTCAGGCGGCCAGAAGACACGTCTGTCACTCGCCCAGATGCTCCTTTCAAAGCCCGACCTGCTGCTTCTTGATGAACCGACGAACCACCTGGACATGGACACTGTCGAATGGCTGGAACAGTATTTAAACGGTTTCCAGGGGGCCGTCGTCATCATCAGTCACGACAGATACTTCCTCGATAAAACCGTCGATAAAATATATGAGGTTGAACTTGGGACCGGTACACTCTATCACACCAACTACTCCAAATATGTTGTTGAAAAAGAGAAACGTTACCAGTTGACCATGAAGCAGTATGAACGCCAGCAAAAGGAAATATCCCGTCTCGAAACATTTGTCGAAAAAAACATTGCACGTGCTTCCACCAGCGGCATGGCAAAAGACAGGCGTAAAAAACTCGAAATGATGGAACGCATCAACGCACCGAGGCAGGATCATAAGAATGCCGATTTCAGCTTCAGCATCAAACGCGAAAGCGGCAATGATGTTTTCAGGATCAATGACCTGTCCATCGGCTACGATGAAGTGCTGAACAGCAATATCAACTTCAGCGTGGAAAAAGGCGACAGACTCGCGATACTCGGTCCCAACGGCATCGGCAAATCCACTCTCGTCAAAACCATCGCAAAGAAAATACAGGAAAAAGCCGGTGACATCGTTTACGGCACCAATGTTTCAATCGGATATTACGATCAGAAACAGGCCGAATTCACTTCCAGCAAAAATGTCCTTGAGGAGTTGTGGTCCGAGTACCCTGAGATGAAGGAAAGCGATGTCCGAAAAATATTAGGCCGGTTTTTATTTACACAGGATGAAGTGCTGAAAAGCGTCAATGATTTGAGCGGCGGTGAAAAAGCAAGAATTCAGCTGGCAAAGCTGATGCTTGAAAAAAATAATGTCCTTATACTCGATGAACCGACGAACCATCTGGACATCGACAGTAAGGAAGTCCTTGAAAATGCACTCGATGATTTTGAAGGCACCATCATATTCGTCTCTCATGACAGATATTTCGTCAACAGAATAGCAAACCGCATTTTGGAAATGGAAAAAGAGAACTTGTTTTTAGTTAATGGAGATTATGACTACTTCCTTCATAAAAAAGAGGAATTGAAATTAATACGGGAAACTGAAGTAAAAGAAACAGAATCTGAAAATAAAGGCAATCTCAGCTACGAAGAACAGAAACGACAGCGTAATGAAATAGGCAAATTGAAAAAACAAGTTAAAACTCTTGAGCAGGAAATAACCGTTCTTGAACAAGATATAGAGAGTATAGAAAATCAGCTGCTGGAGCCGGAAGTTTACAATGACTATACAAAATCCGCAGAACTCAATGACCAGCTCACAGCCAGAAATGACAGATTGGAAACTGTTATGGAACAATGGGCAGACAGCGAAGAACAATTATCGGAAACATAGAAGCGTTCGGTCAATGTACTGGACGTTTCTTTTTTAGCCATATGTTCGGTGTATAACGTAATTTGTCAGAATTATACTTCATCACAAAGTTACGCACAGCCATGGTGTGATTAAATCAGTATTTCAACAACTTATCCACATTATCCACAAAGTTTTGCACAGTTATACACATTTAAGTCCACAGCTGTTAATGAGTTATCCAAAATGAAACACAGTTTAATCCACAGGTTATCCACAGTCTGTGGATAAAACAAATGTTCCCTGTTGACAACGTTGAGTGTATGTTTCGTTCGATAGAGTTGAATGTATGTTCGCTTTATCAATTTACACATAATAAAAACGAAGATCAGAAATGATCTTCGTTTTCTTATAGTTGATTCAATTTTATCAAGCAACATCACGTTTAGTGAATACCATCCAAGCCGCTATGATGAATATAATCACATAAACTATAATAACACCTGTTGAAAATCCGATGGTCATCTCGTCACGGATCGGTCCGACGACATTGAAGTATACAGATAGATCCGTATTGGCAAATAAAATGAATTTGGACCACTCATACCTCGCAAGTGCCTGGGCGGCTGTCGAACCTGCAAACATGAGGAACATCGCCAGACCGATGGCAAGTGCACTGCTTCTGAAAATACTGGAAATCATAAAGGCGAATGTGGCCAGTATAATAATATTCAGTGTTCTGAATCCATACATCATAAGTGCCTCCGGTACCAATGCTGAAGTCGCCATGCCGTCCTGACGTGTCACCACTATTTCAGGATTAACAGCGGGAAGGCCGTAAAATAATGCGCCAACTGCCGCACTGACCAGAATAAGAAACAGGACAGTAAACAATGTGAATATCAGAAGCGCAATATATTTAGAAAGAAGTACCGCACTTCTTGAAATCGGGCGGATCAGAAGCTGTTTGATGGTCCCCCATCTGAACTCGTTTGCCACTATGCCTCCGCCGACGATAATGGTGAACAGGCTGATCAGTGAAGTGAGGAATAGATTATCCATGGTGAAATCTCCTGCATGGTAGCCGTATGGACGGACATCATTCTCAATATGGTATTCATTTTCTTCAATAATTCCCATATTTGTCGATTCTATGAATGGATTGTCTTCATCTTCTTCAATTTCAGCCATCAGTGCTTCATTTTCTTCCTGCAGCTCTGTCTTCCAATCATCGGAATAAGTCTTATCAGTATCCACGAAATTGGAAGTGCTTGTAATGACAGCACTCGCTATAATAATTCCGGCGAGGATTACATACATTATCCATGTTGATTTGAGCACAAAGATTTTTCCCAGTTCATTTTTAATTAAGCTGAATAATTTACTCAATGATATTCTCTCCAATCATCTCTATGAATTGATCTTCAAGTGTCGACTGGAGTACATTGACCCCGTAAATCTCTATATCATTCCGGACGAGTGTCGTCACAAGAAACGGAATGTTATCTTTATATGTCTTGATCTGTATCCCCCGGCTTGTGTCCAAAATCTCTATCCCGTTCATTTTACGGAGGATATCGATGGACTCCTCTACCGGATACACATCAAGATTGACTATATATTCATTTGTTTCAGCTTTTTCATGTAAATCCTTAGTCGCAATCAGTTCACCATTCTGGATGATGCCGATACGGTCGCACATCAATTCAATTTCGCTGAGCAGATGGCTGGAAACGATGACTGATACATTATCTTCAACTGCGAGTCGCCTTATGTACCTTCGTATTTCACGTATGCCTGTCGGATCTAGACCGTTCGTCGGTTCATCCAGAATCAGTACTGAAGGACTGTGCAGAAGCGCCTGTGCAATGCCCAGCCTTTGACGCATGCCGAGCGAGTATTTATTGACCTTCGTCTTGATTGCTTTCTCGAGACCGACCAGATCAATCACTTCTTTAATACGTTCATTCGTCACTCCTTCAGACATCCTTGCGAAATGCTTCAGATTCTGAAGACCCGTCATGAATGGGTACATCTCAGGGTTTTCCACTATCGCCCCCACTTCACTGATCGCTTTAGTATATTCGCTTTTTATACTGTGGCCCTGAATGACCACATCGCCTTTCGTCATGCTGAGAAGCCCCACCATCATCCGGATTGTCGTTGTTTTTCCGGCACCGTTCGGTCCGATGAAACCGAACACCTCTCCCGATCTGATGTCAAAATTGAGATTTTTGATGATGTGACTGCGTCCGATATTCTTATGTAAGTCAATAATTTTCATCGCAGCTTCAGACATATAATTCTCCTTTTAGTTGATTATGATATAAATACATTTTTCAGTTTAACATAATTCTTTTTTTAAGTGCTGCATCAGTGATGTATTATTATAAGTGTGCCGTCAAATATTGTTTAAATCCTCTAATAAAAGGTAAAAGTAATTACACATCGATTTTAAGGAGCGTGTAATGATGACTGAGAATCATAAAAATCAGCAGGAACAGATGAGAGAGGAAGCAAAAAAGCAGGCTGAAGAAGGTCAGGAACAAAAAGCTCAAATGAAGGAAAAAGCTCAGGCCAAGAAAAGTGATTTTAAAGATGAGAAATCCAAGGCCGGGTCAAAGCAGGAAGAGACCCAGGGCAAGGTCGATGATGCCGTAGAGCAGGTAAACAAGGAAAAAGGTAACAATCAGTTCAACCAATATAGATAAATCATAATTATCATATAAAAGCGAAGGCGGAAATTCCACCTTCGCTTTTCAAATTTTCATGTTACATACTGTCCATCGTCTCTATCCCGAGCAGCTTCATCGCTTCTTTAATATTACGGGAAATCATCTGAAGCAGCATCAGTTTGGATTTTTCGTTACTGCTGCCTATTATTCTTCCCTGTCCATAATACGTATTGAAAAGTCTGCACAGCTGCATCACATACTTACAGATGACTGACGGTGAATATCGATTGGCCGCTTCTACCAGTACCTCCTCATAGGAGGACATATGCTTTAATATCGGCCACATGCTGTCTTCTGATACGAATCCACTTTCAGTACCAGTCATATTCTTTCTTAATATCGACTGAATTCGAGAATTGGTATAATTCACATAAGTTGCCGTTTCTCCGTCAAATTTTAGCATATCTTCAATATTGAAGTCATAACTGTTCATCCGGTCATTTTTCAAATCATGGAATTTTATTGCACCAATCGCAATTTTACCGGCTGCCAACTCCTTATCTTTTAGTTTCGGGTTCTTATCACTGATTACCTGGAGAGCCCTTTCTGCCACATCCTTTATAATGTCTTCCAATAAAACGACTTCACCTTTTCTTGTCGACATTTTCTTGCCGTTTTTCAATATCATGCCGAATGGTATATGTTCAATTTCGGTTTTGACATCCAGCATTTCTGCAACCTGTGACAGCTGCTCAAAATGAATTGATTGTTCCTGTCCGACAACATAAAGTATTTTATCTGCTTCATATTTTTCCACTCTGTAAAGCATCGCCGCCACATCACGTGTGATATATAATGAGGCACCGTCTCTCTTTTTGATCAATGCAGGCGGAATCCCGTTCAGTCTGATTATGTACGCGCCGTCGTCATATTCCAATAGGTTCTTCTCCTCCAGCAGTTCTACAGTCTGAGAAAGATGTTTATTATAGAATGATTCTCCCTGAATATGATCGAATGACACATTCAACTGATTATACAGCAATTCGAACGCAACCATCGAAACGTCCCTGAACCATTGCCACAGTTCTGTGTATTCCTTATGTCCAAGCTCAAGTTTACTGAATGCTTCCCGGGCTTCATCATCAAGAGAGGGATTCTTTTCAGCTTCTATATGAAAATGTGTGTAAAGTTGGAAAAGTTCTTTTATCGGATCTGCTTCAACGGCCTTTTTCTCTCCCCACTTCGTATAGGCAACGATAAGTTTTCCAAACTGTGTTCCCCAGTCTCCCAAGTGATTGATACCTGTCACTTTTGCACTATTCTGCTCAAGGATTTTCGACAGTGAATCTCCTAGTATGGTTGCACGCAGGTGCCCCATGGAAAAGGGTTTTGCAATATTCGGACTGGAAAAGTCCATCACCAATTTCTGTCCCTGTAAATGTTTTGTCTTTCCATAACTTTCTCTCCCAATTTCATTCATGATCAGACTGCCACCTTTTTGTCTGTCAATATGAAAATTCACGAAACCGTTAATCACTTCTGTTTTTACCACAAGCTCACTCTGAAACCCCTCTTTGATATTTTCGGCAATATCCTCTGGTGATTTGCGGAATAATTTTGACAGTGTAAAAGTTGGGAATGAAAAATCTCCAAAATTATCATTGGCAGGAATCTCAATAATCTCCAAGATTTCTTCATACTTTAAATATTCTTTTAAAATTTTATGCATATCTTCAGCAACCCATTTTTTTAACATTAAATCCCTCCTATAAAATAAAAAAACTCACCTCTCCATAGAGGTGAATTGCTCACGGTACCACTCCAAATATACTCTCAATTGATAACGGTGTCGCCACCGGTTTAATGTAATGCGTTTCATCCATTTCCATTACCGGGCTCCCACCTTCTCCGGCTCGCTGAAAACTTTCACAGACTACTCTTTTACTTGACTATGCAGTTGTGTATATTATAACCATTTTCTGATATTTTTACAATAGTATCAATAAATATTTTAATAGTCCTTCATCTGTAATTCCCAGTCGTCCTTTTTGTTATAATTGAAAGAAATTGATCATACTGAAGAAATGAGGGGTTTATTTGGACAGTTATAAAGTATTGCTGGCAAAGCACCGCCAGCTGGAAACTGAACGATTGATCTTAAGACCGGTCACATTAAAAGACACTGAAGATATGTACGAATATGCTTCTGATGAAGAAACAACCTATTACGTTTTCGACCGTCACCAGTCACCGTCCGACACGGAAACTGCCATAGTGACACACTTTTTAGAACAGCCGCTTGGCAAGTACGGCATTGAACTGAAGCAGTCCGGTAAAATGATAGGCACTATTGAACTGAGAAGAAAAACTGAAGATTCAAGAGGCATCATAGGGTATACGTTGAATAAAAAATATCAAGGCAATGGTTATATGACCGAGACCGGGCGAGCCATCCTCAAATTGGGTTTCGATGTTCTTGGACTCGACTGTATTGCAGCCATGTACGATGAACGGAACACTGCTTCTGGTAAAGTGCTTGAACGGTTGGGTATGAAAAAAGAAGGTGTACTCAGGCATGTACATAAGTGGAAGAAAGGCGAATATTTCAATGATGTCTACTACTCCATTTTAAAATCGGAATACCAAAACAACAGCCCTGAATAAATTTTTCAGGGCTGTTGTTTATTTAAACATTCATTTTTGGGGCGATTTCAACTTTCTTCGCATGATGTCTTTCGGTAATTCTCACTTTATTCTTGCCAAACAGATTCTCCCGTAAAGTCGATGCTTCATATTCCTTTCTATAGCTGCCGCGTTCCTGGAGCACCGGAATTACATGTTCTATGAAGTCTTCGAAAGTCGCAGGACTTGCTGCCTGGATGATGTTAAAGCCGTCGGCATCACCGATATTCGCCATGGCTTCAAGTTCATCTGCAATCTGTTCAGGTGTACCGACCACCTTGGTTGCTCCTATGCCGAGTCCGTGATGAAGCACAGCTTCTCTGACTGTCCATTTTCTGGTCGTGCTTGCCGAATATTTTTTTGAGGAAACCATGCGATGCTTCCGTCTCTGCATCTTCCACATATTGATCCGGCTCATATTGGGAGAAATCGATGCCGGTATGTCCTGAAAGCATTGCCGCCGTCCCCTCGTAGCTGACATAGGACAGAAGCTCTTCATATTTCTCCTGTGCTTCTTCCTCCGTACGTCCGACAATCGGTACGATACCAGGGAAGATTTTTATATCTTCAGCATTTCTGCCATTTTCCACCGCACGTTCTCTGATGTCTGAAGCGAATGCCTTCAATTCTTCCAGATCACTTGCCAGTGTCGTAAACAAAGCTTCTGCATGTTTGGCCGCGAATGCCTTACCCTTTTCAGAAGCCCCTGCCTGGAATAATACCGGGGTACGCTGAGGTGACGGTTCTACCAGGTGTTCACCCGGTACGCTGAAAAATTCACCTTTGTGGTTGATCGGGTGGACTTTATCCGGATTCACGTAGACGCCTGTTTCTTTATCCGCTTCTACAGCATCTTCTTCCCAGCTGTGCTCCCACAATTTATAGACGACATCCATATATTCGTCCGCCCGGTCATATCTTGTATCATGTTTGATCTGACCTTCCATGCCGAGATTGACCGCCTCACTGTTCAAATAGGATGTGACGATATTCCAGGCCACTCGGCCCTTTGTCAAGTGGTCCAAAGTTGAAAATTCACGCGCCAGTTTATAAGGTTCCGTATAAGTTGCAGAATAAGTCGGTGCAAAACCGATATGATCTGTAACAGCCGCCATTGCTGAAATTGGAAACAGAGGGTTGTGCAGCGGCACCTGCACTGCATTTTTAATCGCAGCTTCCGGGCTGTCTCCATATACATCATATATACCTAATACATCCGCTAAAAATACCGCATCAAATTTCCCTTTTTCCAGAAGTTTGGCGATATCAGTCCAGTAATCCAGGTCACTATGACGGATGACGGCTTCCCTGATTTTTTGGATGACGCCACAGTCCCGGTGAGTGCGGTGCGACAGAGTTTAAAGTAAATCCATTCAGACGAATTTGTTTTTTCATAAGTAATCTCTCCCTTTAGCATTAATCAACTTAAATCTTACTAAGACAGTAGGAATAGAAAAAGCCTCTTCCTGAGGAAGAGGCTTATATGATAAACGCTCCTCCTCATCTTTCAAGCATATCGCTTGTTGGAATGGGCACCTTCCACTTTTTAAAAAGTGAGGTTGCCGCAGGATCTCAGGACCAATTTCCTCCCCTGCTCTGGATAAGGATTTTATTCTGTTTTAAGTTAAATATCATACTATCAGGGTATGAATATTATGTCAAACATAATTTTTAGAAAAGTTTATTATTTCTGAAGAATGAAATTTAAAAGCCCCAGTCTACAATGTAGACTGGGGATAATATATTATTTGACATACTCTTCAATATCAATGAAATTCCGTCCATTCAGGTCAAGTCCTGTAAAATGTTCTTTTAAATACAATTGATATGCAGCAGCGCCGATCATTGCCGCATTATCAGTACAGAATTTCAGTTCAGGGATGTGCAGATTGATATGCTGCATTCTTGTCAGCTGTTCAAATCTCGCCCTGAGTCCACTGTTTGCAGCGACACCTCCTGCGATGATCAATTCTTTTACTTCGTACTCTTCAACGGCCTGCATTGTTTTATTTGTCAATACATCCACGACACTGTACTGGAATGAAGCTGCAACATCTTTTTCATTCACTTCAAGACCTTTCTGTTTATGGTTGTGAAGTGAATTGATCACTGCAGATTTTAACCCGCTGAAACTGAAGTCATAACTGCCTGCTTCCAGATATGCTCTTGGGAAATTGAATGTATCCTTTCCTTTTTTACTCAGACGGTCTATGTGCGGTCCCCCCGGATAAGGCAGGCCGATGACACGGGCGACTTTGTCATATGCTTCTCCAACAGCATCATCACGTGTTTCACCGATCACTTCGAAGCTCAGATGATCTTTCATGTAGATCAGCTCTGTATGGCCTCCTGACACAATCAACGCCATCAAAGGGAACGTCAGCTCTTCTTCCAGCTGGTTGGCATAAATATGTCCTGCGATATGATGCACGGGTATCAATGGCAGATCATGTGCAAAACTGAATGCTTTTGCAGCATTGATACCGACTAAAAGCGCCCCGATCAATCCAGGTCCTTCAGTCACTGCGACAGCATCCAGATCTTGTGCTGTCAGTCCCGTCTCATGAAGTGCTTCCTCTATAACCATTGTAATGGACTCCACATGGTGCCTCGAAGCCACTTCAGGCACAACACCGCCAAAGCGCTTATGGCTTTCAATCTGGCTGACGACGATATTCGACAGCAGTTCATGACCATTTCTCACTATACTGCATGCTGTTTCGTCACAACTTGTTTCTATACTTAATATTGTAATGTCTTTATTCATCCAGTTTCACCCACATCACATGTGCATCCTCTCCGGGTCCATAGTAATCTTTACGTATTCCTCCATAGGAAAACCCTTCTTTTTCATACAGACTTTTTGCTGCTTCGTTATCGATATTGACTTCAAGAGATAAAGTCTTCGTCGATTCTGCAGAATAGTCTTTGACATACTTGAGTAAAGTATGACCCAGGCCGAGGCCCCGCTGATCATCCCTTATTGCGATTGTCGTGATCTGGCTCTGGTCGAGAATCATCCACAGACCGCAGTAACCGATGATTTCGGAGTCTTTTTCCATAACGAAATAATGTGCAAACCTGTTCACACCAAGCTCCCTTAAAAAAGCCTCTTTAGTCCATGAAGTCTTTGTAAAAGAAGCTGTTTCTATCAGATGTACAGCATCAATATCTTCAATTGTCATTTCTCTTATATTTACTGATTCTTGTCCATCCAATTTCTTTCAGCCTCCGATACTCTCAAGTATTCAGGTACAAACTCATGAACACTTTCCTGTTTTAGCGCTTCAGCAAAACGCTCGACATCTGCTATTCTCGGTGTCAGATGATTAAACCCATCCACGTTTTTAAATTGTTCGGTCGAATTTCCATAGAAACACGCATATTCATCTTTCAATTTTCCTTTTAGATCATCAAATGACATATGTCCAGGAGGCTCGACTTCTTCAAATCGGTCTCCGTCAAACTTATAGGCTGCCGTAAAGACATTGCCTCTTCTTGCATCAAAAAGAGGGACCACAACATCCCTTCGGTCCGATGAAGCTGCAAGAACAAATAATGAAGACACAGAATACAGTTCGGTCTTCAGACTGAATGCAAGAGTCTTCGCCACAGTCACACCGATTCTGACACCGGTATACGACCCAGGACCGCGCGCAACGATAATCCGGTCAATCTCGCTTTTATCCAGCCCGGCGTAGTCAAACAGATGATTGATGTACACCATCAGTGTCTCTGAATGCGGCCGGGCCACGTTGGCATTAATCTCTGCTATGTTAATACCATCATCATTAATCGCCAGTGATATTACTTTGTTCGATGTATCAATCAAAAGAGATTTCATCCAATGCCTCCATAATTTCATCATTCAAATTCATATTTTCTATTTCAAACAGACGACCATCACCATCGTGAGTGATTGATATATTAATGATATTCTCCGGTAAATATTCTTCTATAAAATCCGGCCACTCCACAATGACGATACCGTTGCCGAAATATTCATCAAAGCCCAGATCCTCGTCACTGAATTCAAGACGGTAGCAATCCATATGATGAACTTTGGTTGAATCCATCTCATAACTTTTAATGATGTTGAATGTCGGAGACGTCATCCTGCGCTTCACACCGAGAAATTCACCCAGAGCCTGGGTAAAAGTCGTCTTTCCTGCACCCAGGTCACCCCGCAGCAGTAAAACATCATTATTTTTAATATTATCGGCAAACACTTTCGCTATCTTCCTTGTTTCTTCTATATTATCTGCTTTTATCTTTATCATATGATCACCTGTTTGAAATAAAAATATTTTAATCTCATTATACAAAAAAAGAGACCGCAAAGGGTCTCTAAAAGTTTGCCTGGCAGCGTCCTACTCTGACGGGACGTCAGTCCAACTACCATCGGCGCTGGAGAGCTTAACGACTGTGTTCGGCATGGGAACAGGTGTGGCCTCTCCGCCATCACTACCAGACAATGTTGCTGTCGACTACATTCGATGTAATCACAGGCTTTGGAATGTTCTGATTGTATCAGAACGAATGATAAAACAAGGAATGTTCTAACTGAAGTTAGAACGAATGTCTATCTGTGTCGTTCTACGCATCATAGATGCCAAGAACGTCATCGATATACATTCAAAACCGGATAGAAGCAAACAAAAACAATACAAGG
>NZ_FNFY01000032.1 GCF_900101075.1 Lacicoccus qingdaonensis
ATATACTATACGCACTGCATTGAATCTCCAGTTTGTCATGGATGATCGGTTTAAATTCATCCAATTTACTCGGTCTGCTCATTCTTTTCTGCTCCTCTGTGTTTTGGCTTTCTGCCGCATAAGCTGCTTTCACCGTGCGATAGTCACACCCATACTGACGGGCTAATGCGGCAAAGTTGGGCTTGATACCATCGATCATAAATTTTTTGACTCCTTCACGTACGTCTTTCCTCATGAATATCCTCCTTAGATGTCATAAGAAAAGCATACAAAAAAATGTAGGTAAACCAACAATTTTAAATTGCCGATTTCCTACATTTTAATACTGCCATTTACATTACATATAAAACATAATAAAAGCAAAAAAAATAAGCCCAATTTTGGGCTTATAACTAAAATATATCCTATTATGATGGACAAAAAGATAAAGAACATAATCATTTGAAATCTTCAAAATAACTGGCTACTTTATGTAAGTCAAGTTCGATTTTAGTATAGTTGACTTTCGTTTTACCCAGCAGCTCCATCGCATATGGATGATTTTTATAATCTTCGGCATAAAAGATGTTTTTGACCCCTGCCTGAATCATCGATTTGGTGCAGTGAATGCACGGGAAGTGGGTCACATAAACACTTGCACCTTCTGTTGAAACACCAAATTTGGAGCATTGCAGCAGTGCATTCGTCTCTGCATGGATGGTCCGTATACAGTGTCCGTCTTCAACATAGCATCCGACGTCGATGCAGTGTTCTTCACCTGAAACTGAGCCGTTATAGCCGCCTGCAATCACCCTGTTATCCTTGACGATCAGGGCACCGACCTTCAAGCGTTCACATGTAGATCTCAATCTCAATAAGTGGCTTTGTGCTAAAAAATACTCATGCCAGTCAATTCTCATCATTTATCCCACCTTCTAGTCTATTGTAATATAAGGTTCCAAACTGTCAAAAGTTTTTTCACCGATGCCTGATATGTTCATTAAATCCTCTTTGGTCATAAACAATCCATTCTCGTCACGGTAGTCCAAAATGAGCTGTGCCTTCTTTTCACCAATGCCGTTCAGCTGTGTCAATTCATCGATTGATGCAGTGTTTATATTGACCTGCACTTCCTCTTCGGCTGTTTCCACTGGATTCACCAGAGCAGTTTCTTCAATCTCCCCTGCTGCTGGGACATAGATTACCATTTCATCCCTGACCTTCTCAGACTGGTTCACCGTCAACAGGTCCGCACTGTCCAAAACGACTGCCATACTTAAAACGTTGGTGACCCTGGCATCCGCCGGCACTTCAAATACACCCGGATTTTTTACGGCGCCCTTCACTTCCACAAATACATGATCAGGAATGACAGGCTCCGGTGCAGTATCTTCTTCAGCTTCATCATCCACCTCCAAAGCATTCACCGGAGGTTCGTTGATGGTCATTGAATGATCAGCTGTCACCATGTTGATGGCGAATATTGCAATGATCAAAATCGCAAAGGCTATGCAGATAAGTGGGATAAACTGTTTGTATTTCTCAAAGTAATGTTTCAGCATTTCATCTCTCCTTTAAAATACCCCTTTACTATTATTAGGAGGAAAATGCCGTTTTTGATTTATTTTATTTTCAAATAAATTAATTAATTCAAAAAAACTTTGCAACTATGAGTTACAAAGCCTTTTTGACGATATAGAAAATTCTGTCACAAACGGTCGTTACAGAATGATTAATATCGAAATCACTGAAAGCTGTATCCACATACAGACCCGCTTTCTCTATCATTTTAATTACATCTTTATGTTCATAAGTCCTTTGAGAATAAAGTTCGTCCTGTCTGTGGTACATGCCATCATCATTTTTCACAAAATAAGTCATCTCATGTACAACGGAGAGCGGCGCTTCCCCTTCCACGGCATGCCAGATGTAGGTAACATGTTCCGTGTCATCAGTATAAAGCATGTCTCTGAAATCATTTTTCATTTTATATTTGCTGTGTATATCAAATATGAAGACACCGTCATCATTCAGATGTTCATTGGCATTCTTCAGCGTACGTATGAATTCATCTTCATCCTTCAAATAATTCAATACATCGACGGTGGCAACGATCATGTCGAATTTCTGATCAAGTGAGAAGTCCTTCATGTCCGCCTGAAAATAGCTGGTATTTTCATCTTCTTTACGGGCGATTTCAAGCATCGTTTCTGAAATATCAATGCCATACCTTGTTTTAAAATCCAGCTGTCTTGTCAATGTTCCTGTGCCGCATCCGATATCCAGAACAGAATGGTCTTTATTTTTAAAATGGTTGATTATATCCCGCCAGAGATTATAAGGGATATCATATGTCAATTCATTATAGAAGTGACCAAGAATCTCTTTCTTTCCGTTACTGTCTTCTGTCAATATGCTCACCATTTTTAAATAACCTTTCCAGGTTATAATATTCTCTTTCTGGCCCGTGGAACACATGGACGATGACATGATTCAAATCACACAGTATCCACTTACCCTCCTGGTATCCTTCAACAACGGGATCTATATCCAGATCTTTTGCCTGATCTTTTATTTCGTCGGCAATCGTCTGGACCTGACGTCCGGAGTTACCGTGGCAGATGATATAGTAATCTGTAACCGTGCTTGTTTCTTTTACATCAAAGGTCATAATATCTTCAGCACGCTTGTCATCACATGCTTCGACCATTTTTTCAAGTAGTGCTTCACTATTCATTCCTTCACTCCTTAACCATATTATAATAGTTGTAACATTCAATCGTTCTATTATAAATCGGCCGGTTTTTCTTCAACAACTGCTTTAAAGTCAGTCTTGTAATCTCATATATGGCCAGATCCAGTTTCTTTTCTTCGAATATTATCTCCCTGATCCTGTCCACTCCTTTTTGGGTGCGGTCCGGTTCGATGAAATCCGCCACATAAATGATTTTCTCTATTAAAAGCATCTGTGCCCGGCCGGAAGTATGGCTGGAAATCGCGTAAAATATATCTTCATCTTTCACGCCGTATTCAAACCTCATCTTTGTAGCTGCGACCGGACCGTGCAGCAGCTCGGAATTGAATGCGAGCAGTGTCGGATCCAGATTATACCTGGTGACATACTGATACATGTCACCGAGATCATCATATTTCGAAAAATCGTGAAGTATACCCGCAAGATAACATTTATCACCATCGGCTTCGAATAATTCAGCCATTTTGACTGCCGTTTCAGCCACTCTTACAGAATGGGCATATCTTTTTTCAGGCAGTTTATCTTTGATCAGGTTAAGTGCTTTTTTATGCTTCATATAATGCATTCTCCTTAATATACTCATACACAGCCTCATTCAGGAAATGTTTATAAGGCAGTCCTTCCTTGGCGCGTCTGCGGACAAGTGACGCAGAAACTTCCACAACAAGCTGATCTGCCCGTATAAAAGGTGCTGATATTTCCATATCATCACTGTGTCTCATCATTACGATAAAATTCATCATGTCGATCAATTCTTCATTTCTATACCATTTGTCAAAGCTTTCATACTGATCTGTTCCCATCAGAAAATAAAGTTCATCATCCGGATATTCATCCTTCAAATATTTTGCCGTATCGTATGTGAAACTTTTTCCATATCTGTCCAGCTCAAAAGTATCCATACTAAAACCTTCATATCCGGCAATCGCTTTCTGTATCATGGCAGTCCGCTCTTCGTTGCCGGTCGGCATGGTCTCCTTGTGCGGTGACTGTCTTGCCGGGATGAATATCACCCTGTCCAGACCGAAAGCAATTTTAACTTCCAATACGGAAATGATATGACCTATATGAATGGGATCGAAAGTTCCGCCGAAAACGCCTATTTTCATGATAACTCAATCTGTTTATTATTTTTGGATTCCCGGTAGATTATAATTGTACTGCCGATGATGCTCACAATATTGCTGTCGGTATTTTTGATGATTTCTTCTGCAATGTCATCTTTATCTTCGAGACAGTTCTGCAGCACAGAGATTTTGATCAGTTCCCTTTTTTCCAGAACATCGTCAATCTGTTCTATAAAATTATCTGTCACTCCATTTTTTCCCACTTGGAAAATAGGATTAAGATGATGGGACTCTTTTTTTAACTGCTTTATATTTTTTGATGATAAGGCCGTCATTTCACGCCACCTCCAAACTTTTTATTTAAAGCTGCATATACAGCGTCATAATCCCCTTCATACTCATTGTCATACCATATTTCAAAGGCATGGATTGCCTGGTTCACGAGCATGGACAGTCCGTTCATGGCATTATTCTCTTCGAATCCATGCAGAAACGGCGTTTTTTCGGGGTTATAAATTAAATCTATACCTATTGTGTCCTCAGTAATAATTTCTTTCGGCAGATTCATCACGTCATATAAATCTTCATTTTTCAGTCCGACCGGTGTCGTGTTGATGATGACATCAAAACTTTTCAGATCATGAAGTGATGACAGTTTATCAAAATTCTGATCTTTAAACGTCTCAAAACTTGCTTCACGTCTTGCGTATATGGTGATGTTGTCTCCAAGTTCGCTGTGGGCCCGGTATACAGCCTTTGAAGCCCCGCCTGCACCCAGGATCAATATATTTCTTCTCATGCTGCCAAAGCGGTCCATATAGGCCTGTTTGTATCCCGTGACATCGGTGTTGAAGCCGTAGAGCTCATCGTCTTTGATCAGGACGGTATTGACCGCGTTCACTTCGACTGCCCTCTGGTCAATAAAGTCAAGACTGTCCATAATCGCTTCCTTATGCGGTATGGTCACATTGAAGCCGTTCAAGTCATAGTGTTTGATAACGTCCTTTATGTGATTCAGGTCTTCCGGTGTAATATGAAGTGCCCGGTAAGTGTCGTCTAAATTCAATGAATTGAAATTGGCATAGTGTATTGCCGGAGACAACGTATGCTCAATTGGAGAACCAATTACAGCAAAATTCATTTTATAAGCCACCTTTGAATATTGTCGGTCTGATATTTACTTCCACGCCTTTTGGTACATGAACCGCCACTTCGGTTCCCGCCTGTACACTGATGAAAGCATAGCCGCTGATTTCAATGTCACTGTCTTCTGTCACTTTGAATGAATATTCTTTCTTATCATTAATCAGAACCGGTTCACTGATTTCCGGCGGTGTCAGCAGTCCGTTATAATGCTTTCCGTAAAATTCATCGGCATTGGATAATTTTGTTCTGTGGATCGTAAGCTTGTTTGAAGAATAGATGGTGAAGCTGCTCTTATCACCATTCACAAAATCAATTCTTGCCAGATTGGACAGGAATAATGTCTGACCGTGCTCAAGTTGAAAAGTCTTCGGTTTTATTTCTTTTGAAGGCGTGATGTACTTCAAATCCCCGGCATGGACAAAATGCGCCATCTGACTTGGTACAATCACTCCTGGTGTGTCATAAATGAATGTGTCATCATCCATCGGGATATCTATAAGATCAAGTGTCGTTCCGGGGAATCTGCTCGTCGTGATGACGTCGCTCTCGCCGCTGGTCATCTTGATCAATTGGTTGATAAGTGTGGATTTGCCGACATTCGTCGTGCCGACGACATAAACATCCTCTTTCTTCGAATGCTTTTTCATCATGGAAATCAGTTTGTCCAGGCCGTCATTCTTCAGTGCACTGACAGCGATTGTGTCCACTGCTGTAATGCCGTTTTCCTTCAGCATATGCTTTGCTCTGTGAATCAACCGTCCAGTATTGGTTGATTTGGGCAGAAGGTCGATTTTATTGATGACGGCAATGACCTTTTTATCACCAACGATACGGTTGAACGACGGAATCAGACTTGCATTGAAATCAAATGCGTCGATCACCTTGATGATCAGGCCATCCGTCTCATAGAGAGAATTCAGCATCGTCAGAAACTCTCCTGAATCCATATCTATATCCATGATTTCATTATAATGCTTCAGGCGGTAGCACCTTTTGCATATCGCCTCTTCCCTGTCCATTCCGCTGGCGGGTATATACCCTTTTTTATCTTTATCTTCAGATTGTAATACGGCTCCGCAGCCTATACATTTTACTTCAGTCAATAATTAGTCCTCCTTTACAAGCAATCCTTTTTTTCTAAAGTATCTCATGATTATCGCTTCCATCCTTCTGTTTAGGAGCGTCGCATAACCGTCCCTGCTCTTTACAGGAATCACCAGAACACTTTTCAGGCCGATCAGGTTTGCACCAAAAATATCGGTCATCAGCTGATCACCGACCATGATGGTTTCATTTTTAGGCACGCCCATCAGCCGAATTGCTTTTTTATAATTTCTTGATAAAGGTTTTTGCGCATTGAATATATAATCGATATCATGAGGATCGGCAAAGTTACTGACTCTCTTTTTCTTGCCGTTTGATACTATCGTCACTTTAAAATCATTGTCATTCATCAGTTTGAACCAGTCTATAACTTTCTCATTCGCATCCATTTCATCATAGCCGACCAATGTATTATCCAGATCGATAATCACCGCTCTGACACCCAGCTGATTCAACCTGGCCGGCGTAATATTTGTAAAATTATCAACATAGGAAGTTGGCAGGAACAATTTTTTTATCACTTTCAATGTTATCCTCTCTTAACTGATTTATTATAGTTTATCACATTAATAAAAGCACCTTAATATTTAAGGTGCTTTTATTTATTCAATAATATCATTATCTTCAGTTTCAGTATCCCGGTAAACAAGATATCCAATTATAACAGTGATTATAATTGATAATACCATCAGTATAGTCATTAAGGTCCCTCCACATTACAGTTCATTTAACAATAATTTTACAGCTTCAGAAGAATTTATACAAGCTTTCTTTAAAAATTCCTCATAAGTCATATCTGCAGCCTGATCAGCTTTATCCGATATCGAGCGGAGGATGATAAAGGGTACATTAAACTGGTGGCACGTCTGTGCAATGCTCGCGGATTCCATATCGACCGCAAGCGCTTCAGGGAAGCTGCCGATGATGGATGATTTCTGTGTGCTGTCTGCGATGAAGGAATCCCCGCTTGCCACGAGGCCTTTGAAGCCTTGAACGGTTTTATTCTTTTCGAGCACTTTCACAGCCGTGTCGACCAATTTGTCATCTGCATCATATAGAGCTGGCATGCCCGGCACCTGACCGAAGACATAACCGAATTCCATGGCATCCACATCATGATGGACGACAGACGTTGAAACGACCATATCCGTTACATCCAGTTCATTCGACAAAGCACCGGCGACACCGGTGTTCACAATCATCCTGACATCATATCTGTCGATCAGCAGCGATGTGATCAGCGTCGCATTCACTTTGCCGATACCGCTTTCCACAAGAACAATCGGATGTGAGCCGAGAGTCCCGATGTACACTTTTGCATGGGCGATGGTATCCGTTCTCGATATATCCATCCACTGTTTCAGTATTTCAACTTCTTCTTTCATTGCTCCGATGACACCGGTAACATGTTTTGTGTTTTTATCAGTCAATTGAAACGATCTTCACTTTCATGCTGGAGCCGTTCGGCAGCGGTACATTGATCTCTTCTTTGAGCTTGGCACCAAGCAGCGCCTGTGCAATCGGTGACTCATTGGAAATTTTGCCTTCGAACGGGTCTGCCTCTGCACTGCCGACAATCTGGTACTTTTCTTCGTCGCCATCCGGCAGTTCCGTAAATGTTACGGTTTTACCAAGCTGTACCGAGTTGTTGTCATTAGTGTCTTCGATGATTTTCGCATGGCGGATCATCTCTTCAATTCTCGTAATATCCTGTTCGACGAAACCCTGCTCATCTTTTGCGGCATCGTATTCTGAGTTCTCCGAAAGGTCGCCGAAACTTCTTGCAACTTTGATTTTCTCTACAACTTCAGGTCTCTTTGTAGTAATCAGATATTCAAGATCTTCCTGTAACTGCTTATATCCACTTTCTGTCATAGGGTATTCTTTTTGTGTTGTCATTAATAAAACCTCCGTAAACCTTTCACTTAAATTTTTTTGATAAGACTTCTTATTTTTGTGGTTATGATATCTATTGCCACAATATTTTCTCCGCCTTCAGGTATGATGATGTCACTGAAGCGTTTTGTCGGTTCGATAAATTGCAGATGCATTGGCCTTACGACTGTAAGGTACTGATTGATGACAGACTCCATTGACCGTCCGCGCTCTTTGATGTCTCTCGACATGCGCCTGAGAATGCGGATATCCGAGTCGGTATCCACATAGATTTTTACATCCATGAGATCTCTCAGCTGTTCATTTTCCAATGCAAAAATGCCTTCTACGATGATTACATCTTTAGGTTCCACCTTGATCGTCTTGTCGCTTCTTGTGTGATTCACGTAATCATATGTCGGCAGTTCGACACTTTCTCTGTTGATCAGCGATTTTACATGCTGGATCAGAAGGTCATTATCAAATGCAAACGGATGGTCGTAGTTCGTCTCGAGACGCTCTTCCATCGTCTTATGACTTTGATCTTTATAATAAAAATCCTGTTCAATCAGTGTGATATCATGTTCTTCCAGTGAGGATATAATTTTCTTGGTGACAGAAGTTTTACCGGAACCGGTACCTCCTGCAATGCCAATAATTGTCGGCTTGTTCATTTTCTACACCTAACTTTTTGAAATAACTAATAGCCCGTCACCTATCGGTAGAAAGGATGTGGCATAGCTGCTGTTACTCATATTTTGGTTAAAAGAAGCTACCTTCTCTTTCATTTTTCTTTTATTTCTGTTTTCAATGTTGTCATCTGCGATCAGCCCGCGCAAAAGTATATTGTCAACGATGATTAATCCGTTTTCTTTAACGTAAGGGCTGTATTTATCGAAGAAATGCTGATTGTTGCCTTTTGAAGCATCGATGAACAACAGATCCAGCGACTGTTCATCGATGGACAGATCCAAAGTCTTCGCATCATCCAGATAAGCTTCGACTCTGTCTTCCACTTTATATTTTTCAAAATTTTGTCTGGCGATATCGAACATTTCACTTTGTTTTTCAATGGTTATCAGATGTGAATCATCAAAGACTGAAAGAAGATGAAGACCGCTGTAACCGATTGCAGTTCCAATCTCCAAATACTTCCTGGCACCTGACATCTTAATGAGATGCTTAAGTACTGACAAAGCATCACCGTCAATGATGGGCACATGATGTTCCATAGCATAGCTGTAAATTTCCGGATACAGTTCGTGTACGGCATTCAAATCTTTTACATACTGCTCAATATTCATTTCTATCACCACATACAAAAAATACAACTGATAACAAAAGTTATCAGTTGTGTATTCATTAATAAATATATTAACATATTAATCTTTACTTGAAAAGATTAATTTAAAAAGATTAATTTATTGATTGTTAATATATTCCTCCCTGTTTTCAATATGCCCTTCAAAAGTTTCGGCAAAGTGATTATTACCTTCACTGTCCGCAAGGAAATAGTAATAATTAGTGTTGCTCGGGTTCAGAGTGCTCTGCAGGGATTCGATACCCGGAGAAGCAATGGGACCCGGAGGCAGCCCTGAATTTATATAGGTGTTATACGGATCTTCCACTTCCAGATCTTCAAACAGTGTACGTTCCTGGTGTTCGCCGAGTGCATATAACACTGTCGGGTCCGTCTGCAGCGGCATCGCCGGCTGCTCAGCCATCCTGTTTATAAATACACTCGCAATCATGGAACGGTCGGCAAGTGATGTCGCCTCCATCTCGATCAATGATGAGAAAGTCAAAAACTCATGAAATGACAGCTCCTGGGGTTCTCCCTCGTAAGTGATCGTATATTCATCTACTGAATTATAAATAGGGAAACTGTTCACCTCAGTCGCATCCAGCATCTGTCTGACCAGACTTTCAATTGACGGTTCCTCTTCTGTGATATCATATGTCGCCGGGAATAAATACCCTTCAAGTGGATATTTCACATCTTCATCCAAAATTTCCTCGGACAGCATTTCCGGATACTCTTCCATCAGGGACTCTATGAATTCCCTGTCCGTCATCAGCTCAAGAAACCTCTCTTCAGATACGGGGAGGTTCTGGCTGAACTGTTCTGCAATCTGCTCGACAGAATAGCCTTCAGGTATTGCCACCCTGTGCAGCACTTCCTGATAGATGGTTCCTGTTTCAAGCGTACGGGCAATCTGCTCAAAGTCCATCGCAGGCGAGAGTTCATATTCTCCGGCCTGATAGTTCGTAATGCTGTTCAATCTTAAGTATACTTCAAACATTCTGCCGTTATCTATAATGCCCTCTTCTTCCAGCTGTTCACCAATCATCCCTGCCGAAGTGCCTGAATCGATTACAACTTCTTCAGTTTCTTCAGAATTGGCATCCAGCGGGTCACCTATCGATGTTATATAAAAATACGCAATTATCGAAATGACGATAACACCGATTGCTAAAACACCAATAATAATTAATGACAGATAAGAAGATACATTTTTTGAAAATCTGATGTCATCATATCTACTCATAAAAGACTCCAATCTTTAAAAATAGCTCCCAATGTGTATTGGAAGCTATTTTGAATCATCTGTATTTTTACTCTTCCGGTACATCCATTTGAGTATTTACAATTTCTTCAATCATGTCCCACTCTTCATCTGTTTCCACAGGAAGGAACTTCCCGCCGTCACCGTTTTCATCCGGTACGTTTATCATTGGGATCAGCTCGATTTCTTCATCGTCATCATTAAAGTTGCCTTCTTCGGCAAGAATTATATAATCCTTATTGAAACCGGGATGATGGAATTCCAGCATCTTACGGTATAATACTTCGTTCTCTTCTTCATCGAATAAAGTTAAAAGTTCTTCCTCGTGATTAAAACTCATTTCATGAGACATAGTTTATAGCTCTCCTTTGATGGGCTGATCTAAATAACCCTGTAAAATAAAGACTGCTGCCATTTTATCTATCACAGCCTTGCGTTTTTTGCGTGACACATCCGCCTCGAGCAATGTCCGTTCTGCACCGACAGTACTCAAACGTTCATCCCACATGATTATTTTAACACTTGGTATGTGATTCGCAAGTATTTCACTGAAATTTAATGAACGTTCACCGCTCTCGCCGATCGAATTATTCATATTTTTAGGCAGGCCGACCACAATTTTGGACACATTGTTATCATCCACTATTTTACTCAGCTCTTCAAGTCCGTACTTCTCATCATGATAGTCGATTTTCAAGGTTGTCAGACCCTGTGCAGTCCAGCCGAAAGCATCGCTGATGGCCACACCTATCGTTTTGGTACCGACATCCAGACCTAAAGTTTTACTCATTTATTTCACGGTCAATATAAGTTCTTACCAGCACTTCGATAATCTCGTCACGGTCCACATGCCTGATCTGGTTTCTTGCTTCGTTCTGACGGGGAATGTACGCAGGGTCGCCACTTTGAAGATAGCCGACCAGCTGGTTAATTGGATTATAATCTCTTTCCTCAAGAGTTTTATAGACATTGGTCAGAATCTCATTAACATGTTTGGCACGGGATTCATCTACATTAAATTTAACAGTCTCATCAAATTGTCCCACAAAAGCACTCCTAACTCCCTATTGATTTGACACCATTATATCATTTTTAGGCCATATAAGTTATATAGTAATATACTCGTTAACGAATTGTAATGCAATTGTTAAATTGTCCGGGTTTGTGCCGCCGCCCTGAGCCATATCGGGACGGCCGCCGCCTTTACCGTCCACGCGACCGGCCATGCCTTTCATTATCTCGCCCGCCTTGAATCTGTCTGTCAGATCTTTCGGTACAGTGACAACAAGTGACACTTTGTCCTCATTGACACTCCCAAGTGCGATGATGGCATCCTGATTGGCAGATTTGATGTCATCCATTATCGCTCTCAGCTCTTTGGCATTTTTTGCATCGACTTCTGTCGCTATCAAATCGATTCCGTCGACTGTCTGTTTGATGTTTTCAATATTGGCCAGTTTATCTTTGGAAGATGCAGATTTCAGTTCTTTGATCTCCTGCTTAAGTTCAGTTTTTTCATCATTCAGCTGGGTTATTTTGCGAATGACATTATCCTCTTTGACTTTGAGCAGATCTGTAATTTTCTGCAGCCGTCTTTCTTTCTCTTTGTAGTATTCAACAGCGTACTTGCTTGTGACAGCTTCCAGCCTTCTGATACCGGCACCGATACCCGTTTCGGAAACGATTTTGAATAATCCTATGTCCGACGTATTCACAACATGGATACCGCCGCAGAGCTCTACCGAATAATCATCCATATCGACGACGCGTACAATATCGCCGTATTTTTCTCCGAAGAGTGCCATTGCCCCTTTTTCCTTAGCTTCTGCTATCGGCATTTCGGAAATCTCAACATTCAGACCTTCATAGATTTTTTCATTCACAGAGTCTTCGATCGATTTTATCTCTTCTGCCGTCAATGGATTCAAATGTGAGAAATCAAAGCGCAGCTTTTCAGCTTCGACCAAAGATCCGGCCTGGTTCGCGTGCTCGCCGATCGTATCTTTCAGCGCCTGGTGCATCAGATGGGTCGCCGAATGGTTTTTGACGATGAAGCTGCGTTTTTCTGCATCCACGCTCAGTTTGTATGTGACACCGGTCTCCACCGTACCGCTCACAACTTTTGCAAGGTGGACATTCTGTTTATTCGGCCCTTTGTAGACCGCTTCAACTTCAAGCTCGGCAGTATCGCTTTTTATTGTACCGTAGTCAGCAATCTGGCCGCCGCTCACTGCATAGAAAGGCGTCTTGTCAAATATCAGTTCAACCATTTCTCCGCCGTCGTAGGACTGCAGTGATTCATCATCTTTGACCATCAGAAGCAGTTGTGCCTCCTCATTAAGAGACTCGTACCCTGTAAAGAGACTAGGTGTTGTGAAATCGGACAGGACTTTCGACTGCACCTGCATCGACTCACTGGATTTACGCGCATTTCTTGCACGTTCCCTCTGCTTGGCCATCTCATCCATGAAGCCCTGTTCATCGACTTCCAGACCGTCATTTTCAGCATATTCCCTGGTCAATTCATAAGGGAAGCCGTACGTATCATAAAGCTTGAATGCATCCTCGCCTGATATTACGCCGGTCGTGTCCTTGACTGAAGCTTTGAATGATTCATAAATACGAATGCCCTCATCCAAAGTCGCAAGGAATCGTTCTTCCTCTTTTTTCACGACTTCCTTGATGAAGTCGCTTTTCTCTCGGACGTTCGGATAGAAGCCTTTCATGATATCTCCGACCGTATCCACGAGTGAATACATGAACGCTTCATTGATGCCGAGCTCTTTTGCAAATCTGACTGCGCGGCGCAAAAGACGGCGCAGCACATAGCCGCGGCCTTCGTTTGACGGCAGTGCTCCGTCGGCAATCGCAAAGCTGACCGTTCTTACATGGTCGCTGATCACTTTGAATGCGACATCCTGGCTGTCGCTTACACCATATGACTTATTGGATACTTCTTCAATCCTTTCAAGGAGTGGAGTAAACAGATCCGTATCGAAGTTTGTCGGTACGTTCTGGACGATGCTCGCCATTCTCTCGAGCCCCATGCCAGTATCAATGTTTTTCTTCGGCAGCGGTGTGTACGTTCCATCACTGTTATGGTTGAATTCACTGAATACCAGGTTCCAGACTTCCAGATATCTTTCATTTTCACCGCCAGGATACATTTCATCCGCCGGGTCATCCGCGCCGTAGCTTTCACCGCGGTCGTAAAAGATTTCACTGTTCGGACCGCAAGGACCTTCACCGATATCCCAGAAGTTGCCTTCTATTCTGATGATCCGCTCCTCACTCAGACCGATGTCTTCGCGCCATATATCATATGCATCCGTATCTTCAGGGTGGACGGTTATATAAAGCAGCGATTCATCGAAATCCATCCACTCTTCAGACGTCAAAAATTCCCAGGCAAGCTCAATCGATTCTTTCTTAAAATAATCGCCGATGGAAAAGTTTCCGAGCATTTCGAAAAATGTATGATGTCTTGCCGTGAATCCGACATTCTCAATATCATTCGTTCTGATGGACTTCTGTGCATTCACAATTCTTGGGTTGTCAGGAATGACACGGCCGTCAAAGTATTTCTTGAGCGTCGCAACACCCGAGTTGATCCAAAGCAGAGAATCGTCATCGATCGGAACAAGCGGTGCACTCGGCTCCACCATATGATTTTTCTCTTTAAAAAACTTTATAAATAAATCTCTAATCTCATTTCCTGTCAGTTGCTTCATAAGAATCACTCCTAAAATTAAAATAAAAAAAACGCCCCTAAAAAATAGGGACGGAAGTTTCCGCGGTACCACCCAGGTTATGGCATAGCCATCACTCTAATTATTCATTTGAAATAAAGTGCAGCACATATATATACCTGTCATTGTTCTCACCTGCCACAATGTCTCTGTCCAGCACAGTATATACATTCAATCACTTTAAGTATAATTGTAACTGATTATAAAATTTTATCACACTGCTGTCAAATGAAATCATAAGGCGTTTTCTCAACATTGATCATCGCTGGTATTCTGAACAGATTCTCTTCTGTCAAATATTCCGGGGGACCGTCTTCAGCCGGCGTCTCTTCACTTGCCGCCGCAGCACTATCGGCACTTACCTCTTTCTTCTGCCGGGCGATATTGAACTTGTCATGCAGCGACTGGATCATCGTCGTATTCCTGGTGATGCCTTCGTTGCCGAGGGCATCATAAAATGCATTCTGATCGCCGCACAGGATCAGTGATTCTTTGGCTCTCGTTATGCCGGTATAAATGATATTTTTTATCAGCATATGGCGGTAGCTTTTCACGAGCGGCATGATGACGATCGGGTACTCACTGCCCTGTGCCTTATGGATACTTGTACAGTATGCGTGGGCCAGCTCACTGAGGTCTCTCCGTTCATATGAAATGTGCTTGCCGTCGTAATCCACCACGATGATATCTTTATCGGTGCTGTCGTCATCTTCTTTGAGAATGATTTCATCGATGATGCCCGAGTCACCGTTGAATATATTATCTTCACGCCGGTTGATCAGCTGCAGTACTTTATCCCCGGTACGGAAAACGATATCCCCGAACTGTATTTCCCGCTTGTCTTCATCCAGCGGATTCAAGATTTCCTGAAGCACCTGATTCAGCTTATTGATACCGGCGTTCCCCCGGTATATCGGCGCAAGCACCTGTATATCGCGCATATCATAGCCCTTATCCACCGCTTTCGTCACGATATTGTCAACCAGTCCTGAAATCTGGCTGATATTCGCCTGAATAAAAACCCGGTCCTTGAATTTTTCCTGGATATCTATCGGTTTTTCTTCTTTTATTTCGTGGGCGAGCTTGATGATGGATGATCCTTCACCCTGCCGGTAGATTTTCGTCAGTTCCGTCACTTTCATGACATCCGATTCGATCAGGTCGTTGAAAATTTTACCCGGTCCGACGGACGGCAGCTGGTCCCTGTCTCCGACAAATACCAGTTTTGTATCGCTCGGCACATTTCTGAGCAGCTGATAGAAGAGCCATGTATCCACCATGGACATCTCATCGATGATGATCAGTTTCGCATTCAGTTCTGCATCGATAAAGTCATCCTTTTCCGTATCCTGGCCCCAGCCGATCAGTCTGTGTATCGTAGAAGCTTCAACACCGGTCGAATCGTTCAGCCTTTTTGCAGCACGGCCTGTCGGCGCGACAAGTTTGATCGGATACTCGCCTTCTTCATAATCTTCGATATCTTCGAGTGCATTGAGCTCATGGTAACAGCCGATGATGCCCTTCACTATCGTTGTCTTTCCAGTGCCGGGTCCTCCGGTGATGATGGATATCTTTTCATTCATTGAAAGGTCTATCGCCTTCATCTGTTCAGAGTTGTATTTGATGTTTTCATTTTTTTCAATGGCACTGATCTGTTCGGTGACTTCCTCATCAGTGAATTTATCGTCGTCTGAATTTTTCAGGATGCGGTAAATTTCATCCGCAGATTTATGTTCGGCGTAAAAAATGGTCGGAAGGTAAATTTTTTCATCGAACATGACCAGTTTCTCATCTTCATGAAGTTCTCTGACGACTTCATCGATTTCTTCATCATTGAACTGATCCTGATTGTTGTACATCAGCAGTTTCTTCACTTCCGCACCGAGCATATCTTTACCAATGAATGTGTGACCGGTTGAAAGTGTCATGTCTTCCACGATATACAATAGTCCTGCTTTCAGTCTGCCGATATCCGATGGCTCGATGCCCTGCGCAAGTGCTATTTTATCCGCAGTATTGAAACCGATGCCGTCAATGTCTGCAACCATTCTGTATGGTGAATTTTCAAGTATTTTTAACGTGTGATCCCCGTAATACCTCAATATTTTAGCGCTCATCCTGGCACCGAAGCCGAGTTCGTTCAGGCGGATGATGATCTCCTCCGTCTTTTTATTCTCCAGGATGGTCTGGTGGATCATATCAATTTTCGCCCTGGACAGGCCGCTCACTTTTTTAAGTGCATTTTTATCATCGGAGATAATTTCCAGTGCGTTATACCCCAGCTTATCCACTATCTTCTCTGCTGTTTTCAGGCCGATGCCTTTGAAAGTATCGCTTGAAAGGTACTGGATGACACCCTGGTTCGTCTTCGGCAGTTCCTGCTTGAACTGTGTCGCATTGAACTGTTCGCCAAACCTCGGGTGGGATTTGATGTCCCCGCTGAATCTGTATGTATCTCCTTCTGTAATGTCATGGAAATATCCAGTGACGATGGTATCAAAGGCGAAGTGTGTATTGGTTTCATCGATGATTACTTTCAATACAAAAAAGCGTGTTTTTTCGCTTTGAAAAATAACACGCTCGACTTCACCGATAATATATTTCTCATCATAAATTGACGACTGTTCCATTTTCTTCACCGCCGGGAAAATATACTACTCTGAAATCTTTTTTAATGCATGATGTGCAAGATGATGGTCCTTTTGTACATCGATTGCCTGCTTGAAATGTTCAGACGCCTGTACTTTATCATCATCACGTACAAGTTTTAACAACCCTAAATTATATTGTGCATCAGCATGCGGGGTTCTGTCCACCACTTTGGTGAGCAGTTTTTCAGCCGGGTCGAACAGGCTGAGCTGACAGCACAGCAGACCGTACTGGAAGCAGATATCAAGATCATCCGGCTTCTCCTGGTGCGCCACTTCGAAAAACTGCAGTGCCGCTTTCGGCTGCTGGGTATTGATGTGGCTCATCGCCAGCATGAAGTTAAGGTCCGCATCTTTTTCATTTCTGGTGTAGGCAATCAGATAAAGTCTGATCGCCTCTTCATACCGTTCATGGTTGTAGTAGATATTGGCGAGACTGTAAAATGCACTCGTACTCTGTGAGTTCAGATCAATCGCCTTTTGCAGAAACTGTTCCGCTTCTTCATCCCGTCCGAGGGTGTGGAGCAGATTGCCGCCGTTGATATAATGCACTTCAACTTCCGGCTCTTCTTCTATACTGTTAAAAATCTGTTTAAGCGCTTCTTCCTGCCTGCCGTTTTTCAATGCGTCTTCGTATGGCAGGCTCATCCCAGATACTCCAATACTCTTTCTTCATTGTAGACAGTATCGATCGTCGCGCCGCCAAGACAGGTGTCTCCGTCATAAAGGACGACAGCCTGTCCCGGTGTCACCGCACGCGCCGGTTCATCGAATATGACTTCCAGCTTGTCTTCACCGACCTTATTGACAGTGACAGGCACATCATCCTGGCGGTACCTGAATTTTGCGGTACAGCTGAATGATTCCCCTGGTTCATTGATGAAATTGACGTCTGAAGCAATCAGTTTCGTCGAGTACAGTGAATCATTCTCATACTGTGATACAACATACAGTTCATTCGTTTCCAGGTTTTTCCCTGCAACGAAATACGGTCCGCCTTCTCCGCCGATGCCGAGGCCCTGGCGCTGGCCGATCGTGTAGTACATCAGACCGTCATGCTGCCCCATATCCTCATTCGTATCCAGGTTGATCATGCGGCCTGGATTGGCAGGCAGATAACCGCTCAGAAACTCTTTGAAGTCGCGCTCGCCGATAAAGCAGATGCCTGTGGAATCCTTTTTATCCTTCGTTGCCAGATTGTATTTATGTGCAAGCTCTCTCACTTCGGACTTTTCCATATGGCCGAGCGGGAACATCACTCGGGACAGCTGATCTTTCGACAGCTGATTCAAAAAGTAAGTCTGGTCTTTGTTATTGTCGACACCTCTCAGCATCGTGACAGAACCGCCATCGTGGTTGACTCTTGCATAGTGGCCAGTTGCAACATAGTCTGCACCGAGTTTCATGGCATGGTCTAAAAATGCCTTGAACTTTATCTCCTTGTTGCACATGACATCCGGGTTCGGTGTGCGGCCTTTTTCATATTCTTCCAAAAAGTATTTGAATACCCGGTCGTAATATTCCTTTTCAAAATTGACCGAGTAATAAGGGATGCCGATCTGTTCGGCAACCAGTCTCACATCTTCATAGTCCTCAGTTGCTGTACATACTCCAAATTCGTCTGTATCATCCCAGTTCTTCATAAAAATGCCAATTGTATTATAGCCCTGATCTTTTAATAATTGTGCCGTGACGGAGGAGTCTACACCCCCACTCATACCAATGACAACAGTTGTTTTTGACGGATCCATATCATACATTCCTTTCTGAATTTAAATCATTTCTCTTTTATTTAGTCTGTTATAAATTATCTCTAACTGTGCAGCAATTTCCGTTATATCTTCTTCCGCCATCAAGTGTGAAAAACTGAAGCGGATGGACTTGAGTGCCCGTTCTTCATCATCATACATCGACCGTATCACATGTGAAGGCTGAACCGTGCCGGCGTTGCATGCAGAACCTGCAGATACGAAGATCCCCGCCATATCGAGTGCCGTCAGCAGAAATTCCGCCTCGGTCCAGTCGAAGTATACATTTACAATGTGGCTCGTCTGGTTATTGACGTCGCCGTTCACTTCAAACGGAATCTTTTTCTCGATCAGCTCGTTTATAAAACGTTCTTTCATCTGCATCTCTTTGATGGTTCTTTTTGAACGGTGCGCTTTCGCCTTCTCCATCGCCAGGCTGAATGCCTGTATCCACATGATGTTTTCCGTGCCGGCCCGTCTTGATAGTTCGTGTGAGCCGCCGGTAATCTGTGCGGACAGCTTAATGCCTTCTTTCAAATAAAGAAGCCCGATGCCTTTCGGTCCGTATATCTTATGGCCGCTCAGCGTCAGCAGGTCTGCACCGAGATTTTCGACGTCGACATCCATATGCCCGAAGCCCTGCACTGCGTCCACATGAAACAGAGCACCGTGCGCCTTTAACACTTCGGCTATTTCAAATACCGGCTGCATGCTGCCCGTTTCATTATTGACCATCATGACAGAGACCAATACTGTATTATCTTTCAGGCTGTTTTTCAACTCTTCGGCATCAATCTGTCCATTTTCCTTCGCGGACAGAAATGTCACATCGTATTCTTCACTTAAATCCTGATAAGTATTCCTTACGGAAGCATGTTCAATGTCAGTTGTAATAAAATGCGGATTGGCATGTCCTTTCGCAATCCCTTTGATCGCAAGATTGTTTGCCTCTGTCGCACCGCTGGTCAAAATGATTTCATTTGGCTTCGCATTGATGCACTCTGCAATCTTTCTGCGGTAGTTCTGCAGATCCGCCTTGGCATTTTTGCCTATACGGTGGATGCTTGAAGGATTTCCGAAGTTTTCAGCATTGTCCACGACTTCTTCGAGTATCTTCTTATCAAACGGCGTAGTGGCTGCGTAATCGACATAAACTGACATTTTATTCACCCTTATCAACAATTAAATTATTAACTAATATATTTTAACATGTTTCAATGTAAAATTATAATGTTTGAAATCAATTATTAGCTAAAAGTGACATATATTTGTACACTTTTAAGTAGACGATAAAAACAGGAGATGAAAGAATGTCTAAACAGTTAAATATTTCAGCACTCAATCTGGTCCCTGTCAGAGCAGGAACCAATGCTTCACAGGCAATTGAAGACATGGTCGATCTTGCAGAACATATCGACGGTTCGAGCTATCAGAGATACTGGATTTCTGAACACCATAATATGACTTCAATCGCTTCATCTGCCACAAGAATCTTAATCAAACATATTCTTGAGCACACAAAAAATATCAGGGTCGGAAGCGGCGGTGTCATGCTGCCGAACCATGCACCCCTCGTCGTGGCTGAAGAATTCGGCACCATGCATGCCATATACGGAGACCGGCTCGACCTCGGCCTCGGACGCGCGCCCGGGACGGACATGGCAACGGCGAACGCCATCCGGAGAAGCAACCATGACGGCGTATTCTCCTTTAAAAGTGAAATTGAAGAGTTGAAAAGATATTTATCTGCCGTGCCGACACATGTTGTCGCCTATCCCGGACAGGGGACGGAAGTGCCGTTATATGTACTCGGATCTTCAACGGATTCAGCACATATCGCCGCAGACCTCGGCCTGCCTTACGCATTTGCCGCACACTTCGCACCCGCTCAGATGGAAAATGCTTTTAAAATATATGAAGACAACTTCAAACCGTCCGATCAGCTGGATAAGCCTTACAAAATGGCGAGCCTCAACGTCATCATGGCGGATACGAATGAAGAAGCGGACTTTATTAAAACTACCCACTATCAGAATATCCTGAATCTGATCCGCAACACACGCGGCCAGCTGCCGAAACCTGTTGAAGACATGGAACAGAGATGGTCGCCGAGAGAGGAGCAGGCCGTCAAATCACAGTTCCCGATCGCATTTTCCGGCAGTAAGGAAAAAGCCATGGAAGAACTGAGATTATTCCAGAGCCAGTTCAACGTCGATGAAATCATGGCTGTGTCCTACATCTATGACATGGACGACCTGAAGAAGTCATATGACCTGTTCGAAGAACTGGTCAGGGAATATAATGCGGAATAATTCATGGGTCCAGTCTTGATCAGTAAACGGGTAACGAGCAAGTCAATTTGTAATCGGCATATGCTTGGATTCCAGAGCTGAATCCAATTAAGTCATGCCAATACCACCATATGCTCGGATTCCAGAGCCGATTCCGATTATGTCACTCAAATATCGGCATATGCTCGGATTCCAGAGCCGATTCCGATTATGTCACTCAAATATCGGCATATGCTCGGATTCCAGAGCCGATTCCAATTATGTCACTCAAATATCGGCATATGCTCGGTTCCCATAGACTCTTTTAGATCAACAAAAATGCTGCCGGCAACTTTTAATAAGTCGTCGGCAGCTTTTTATTTTACTCATCCATATCGGCAACAACAGTCAATTGATAATCAATCAGAATGACGGATCTCACTGCCGCGCCTTCTTCAGAGCCTTTCATTACCGGTCCGACATAGTGGCTGACTGCTGAATCATCCACGCCGTAGGATTCGAGCGGTTTGGAAATCTCGAAAATCTCATGCAAGTCTTTCTGATCTACCTCATCAGGCTGACTGCCTCTGACTCCAGGTATGCCAATTGCATTCGTACCCCCTTTCACATTTTTACGCTCGATCAGATGGGCGAATGTGAACGGTTCACCGTCCTGATGCAGACAGTCCGGAGAGGACACTGCTTTATCCTCGTCATTATCGACCATCAATTTCACAAAATGCACTCCGACATGGATCGGCATGATTTTGTCTTCTTCTCCCCAGAAAGTCTCTTCATAATTGGCCATGATGATTTTCTTCAGAAGTTTATTGTCACGGATATGGGAATCGATCGAATGGAACTCACGGTACGAACCCGGATGTTCGGGGTTGAATTTACCCTGGAAATAGGCGGCATACTCTGCGCCATCCCTCTTCACATCCGGCAGCCATTCAATATCTCCTGACGTCGGCAGTACAAGCGCGCGCGAATATCTTCTGTAACGGTTGAGTTCCGGCGCATAGTCATCGATCGGCAGGTTCTCAAAATAGTTAAGAATTTCCTCATAATCCTTTTCAATGCCATCATAATAGAGTGAATCCATATAATCGTAAATTGCATAACCTTTATCTTTTAACTGGCTCATGTCTGACCTTTCCTTTACAATTTGTTGTCAATGAATCATTTTATCATAAAATGAAAACAAACCGAATATGTGACGGGAAACACATCACATACAATCCATATAAAATCGAGTAGGAGGGAGTGAGTGACTCCCGTCCTCTCACACCACCCAGCGTACGGCTCCGTACTGGGCGGTTCAATACCTTGCGTAAGCAGACTCTGCCAATTGGTTTAGCGGCGCTAAACCCCATTGGCGGAGTCTCTTTGTTGTCAACACATGATGGACTTCTTCTGTTTTGGATAGGAGCCAGTACTTTTTGCGCGAATACGCAATGCGTCTGGCACCGTCAGCGTCCAAGCCATACCGTTCGAGCATTCTGATTTTCGTTTTCGGTTGTTTCCACCGTTTGAGAATGAGTTGCCTGATACGGCGGCGCAGCCAGGGTTCAATATCTTCTATGAAACCTTTGATGAACCCCTGTCCGAAATAA
>NZ_FNFY01000007.1 GCF_900101075.1 Lacicoccus qingdaonensis
CGTTGGATAAGGTCTTTTATCATCGGGATACGTTCAACATATCTAACAAAGATAGAAATAATCATGGCGGCATAGTTCAACTCTTCAGGTGCACCAAGTCGGGACTTTTTCGTTACTGCATGATAAATTTTATCCAAATTTATCGTAGAAATAATGGCATCATATTTTTGGGGAGGTGCCATGTCATATAATTCCTGGATGCCAAATAAGCTTGGTTGTCGTATAATGGTCATAAGAAGCACTCCTTCAGTCTTTTTATGGTTTGTTCGTCAACTACCATTATACAAGATTTGGGGAGGTGCTTCTTTTTTTAACTCTCAAAACTGTTGGGAGACATGGGGTTAGAATTATGAAATTCATTCACTTCAAAACTAAATTTAAATAGAGGTGTATCTAAATGGGAAGATTAATTAATGGATTAGTCAAACTGGCTGCACTCGTCGGTGTGGCGGCAGCAGTAAAAAAACTCTCTGAAAAGGACAACAGGGATGCAGTAGTGAACGAGTACAACAAGGCGAAGGAGAATCCGAAAGAATACGCCCAAAATGTACAGAATAAAGTAACTGAAAAAGCTCATGAAGTTCAGGATAAAGCGAAGGAAGAGTACTCAAAAGCGAAAGAGGATCCGAAGCAATATGCACAGAACGTGCAGTCCAAAGCGACAGAGCAGGCCAAGGACTATCAGAATAAGATGTCTGAACAGGCCAAACAGTATCAGGAAAAAGCAAAAACAGAGTTCAACAAAGCTAAAGAAGATCCGAAAGGATATGCAGAAAATGTCCAGTCCAAAGTGAAAAAGGACGACAAGGACAAGCATGGTGTAAAACCTGATGCCGAAGACGGAGACGGCCACCTGACAACCGATCAGGAAGAAGGCAACTTCGATTCTGAAGGCGGCTTCGTCCATCCTGAAGAAAACACGGATGCTGAAGTTGTCAGCGGCAAAGGTGAAATTGATGATAACCACAATATCCATGTCGTTTATGACGAAGATCTTGATGAAGATGATAAGAAATAATCATCTTATACAAAAACCGATTCTTATGAATCGGTTTTTTTATTGTGAAATTTTCTGATATAAGGTTATGATTGCTTGTTTTTATATTAAAATATATTTATCATTGAAAATAAACAACGATAGGTAAGGATGAACGGACATGGACTTTCAGGCACTTGTCAATCAGCATAAAGATTTACTGATCAAAGATTTGGTCGGGTTATTGGAAATAGAAAGTGTAAAAGGGGACAGGAGCGAAAACGCACCGGTCGGAGAAGGACCGAAAGCCGCTCTCGATTATATGCTCGAACTCGGTAAAAGGGATGGTTTCATAACGAAAGAAGTCGATCATCTGGCGGGTCACATCGAAGCAGGCGAAGGCGGTGAAATATTCGGTGTACTGGGGCATGTTGATGTTGTGCCCCCGGGGAGCGGATGGGATCATAAACCGTTTGAACCTGTAGTCACCGGGGACTCCATCACTGCACGTGGCATTCAGGATGATAAGGGGCCGACTATGGCGGCCTACTATGCAATGAAGATACTTAAAGAACAGAATGTGGATTTCAAATTGAAGACGCGTCTGATTATCGGGACGGATGAAGAGTCAGACTGGGAGTGTACAAAAGCATACTTTGCCAGCGAAGAGATGCCGGCTGCGGGCTTTGCGCCGGATGCTGCATTTCCTCTCATATACGGTGAAAAGGGCATTACATCTTTCAATATAGTGCAGAAACATACGATGCTGGATGAAGAAGAGCCCAATATTGAATTGAAAGTTTTAATTTCCGGCGAAAGGTATAATATGGTGCCTGAAGAAGCGGAAGCAAAGCTTAAGGTGATTCAGAATATGACGGAAGTCATCCAGTCATTCGAAGGCTTTTTAAGAAGTACAGGTGCTGAAGGCAGCTATGAAGTCGATAACGGTTTTTTGAATATAAGAATCAAAGGACAGAGTGCACACGGTTCGACTCCTGAAAGAGGAGTGAATGCGGGTTTTATTCTGATTGAATTTCTTAGTACCATGGAACTTGATGATAACGCGATGAATTTTCTGGATTTTGCGAATAAATATATCGTCGGCAATTATAAAGGCGAGCAATTTGATATGGCCCATACTCATGAGGATATGGGTGAAGTCAGCGTCAATACGGGCATGATCAATTATACGGAAGTGGACGGCGCAAGTTTCGGAGTCAACCTGCGTTACCCGGAGGGACTGGATTTCAACAGTGGCATCCATGCACTTAAGAGCAGAATCCTGGGTGAAGGGTTCACGATTGAAGATCTTTCCGATGAACCGCCGCATTACGTAAATCCAGATGATCCGCTCGTTAAAGTACTCCTGGACAGCTACAGGAACCATGTGGAAGATGATACCGAACCATTTACGATCGGCGGCGGAACTTATGCAAGGACGCTCGAAAGAGGGGTCGCATTCGGTGCAATGTTCAATGACACGAAAGATACGATGCATCAGAAAAATGAAACGATGAAAATTGATGAACTGCTGAAAGCCACTGCAATTTACTTAGAGGCGATTTTTAGAATATGTGTAGAAGGTGAAGCCGATGAGAATTAGTTATTATAACGGACAATATATGAACCATGAAGAAATGAGCATAAAAAGCGGAGACCGTGCGTTTTATTTTGGCGACGGTGTCTATGAAGTCATCCGGATTTATGATGGCAATTTTTTCACTTTTGACGAGCACGTCGACAGACTGCTTCAAAGTGCTGAAGAGATTCTGATCAGAGATGTCAACCGCGCTGAAGTAGTGGAAATACTTCACGAAATAAAAGATCGCAACGTTATTCTTAACGGTGCACTCTACATCCAGGTATCGAGAGGGATTGCGCCGCGTGACCACGGTTTCCCGCATTTGACGAAACCGGTCATCTACGCAAGCATCAGAGAGGCAAAACGTCCGCTGTCACTGATGAACTCGGGCGTGGAAGCTGTGACCGCAGAAGACTACAGATGGCTGAAGTGTCATGTCAAAAGCCTCAACCTGCTTGCGAACGTCATGGAAAAACAGCATGCCGTGGAACAGGGGGCCAAAGAGACGATACTGCACCGTGACGGTGTGGTGACAGAAGGGTCTTCGACAAATATCTTCATGGTGAAAAATGAAGTGCTGTTCACACACCCTGCCAACAATCTGATTTTGAATGGCATTACCCGGAGAGTGGTCCTCGGACTGGCAGAAGAGTACGATATCGCTGTCAGGGAAGAAGGGTTTACAGTATCGGATATGAGTGAAGCGGATGAAGTATTTTATACCAGCACAACCCAGGAAATCATTCCGGTCGTCAAAGTGGACGGCAGATCTGTGGGTGACGGTAAGCCAGGGCGGGTCACGCAGCAGCTGCAGGAATACTTTAATAAAAAAATCACACTATTAAATTCAGTTAAATAAAGTTAACGAGTGATATTACACTTATATTTTTAAAGTATGATGAAGCCTTATAATATGTGACTTTGACGGCTGTTCTATTGCTGTTGTCATATAAATTAAAAAATATGAGTCTTGAAATCACACCGCAAACACTATATTATTTTAATCACGAAACAAAAAAAGGGCGCTATAATATATAATTATTTTAGCGTCTTTTAAGGACGAAGAGAGGTGTGGAATTTGGAGCATTTCTATCAGCTCGGCTGGACACTGGACCCCGCAGGCGGTGCATCAGGTGAGGCTTATAAAGCCGAACAGGATGGCCGGAAGCTCTTTCTGAAACGCAATGCCAGCCCCTTTATAGCAGCACTATCAGCAGAAGGTATAGTGCCGAAGTTGGTTTGGACGAAACGCATAGAAACGGGAGAGGTCGTAACAGCACAGCATTGGAAGAATGGCCGTGAGCTGACCCATGAAGAGATGTCTTCAAACAGGGTGGCAGCGTTGATGAAGAAAATTCATTCATCAGGACCGTTGTTGACTATGCTTAAGAAAATAGGCATGAAACCGATGTTACCCGACTTATTATTGAATAAGATTCAATCTTCATTATCCCCTAAAGTGAATGCACACCACACTGTAAGAAGTGCCATTCAATATTTAGAAAATGAAATTCCAAAACTGGATCAATCATTGAGTACAGTTTGCCACGGTGATGTAAATCATAACAATTGGCTGCTGTCCGATCAGGATGAATTATTCTTAGTAGATTGGGAAGGCGCGATGATTGCAGACCCTGCAATAGATATCGGTATCATCCTTTACACTTATGTTCCGGCGGATAAATGGGATGAATGGCTGGAATCATACGGCATAAAATATGATAGAGATTTAAGAAAACGCATGAAATGGTACACATTGGTCCAGGCAATTACGATGGTGCAATGGTATGAAGACCATAAGCGTTTTAAAGATATGAACGACTGGATACTGTTCTTGAATCACGTGATTAAAAGAGATCGGTTCATCTAGTGGAAAAGTGAATGGAGCAGCAGGATGAGAATTCGTAACAAACCATGGGCCATGGATTATTTGAAGGACAATGGCCATATTGTGGATACAGAAATGACTTATAAAAATAAAGTCAAAAACTTTTTTGACACCGACCAGCCTCTGCACATTGAAGTCGGGACGGGCATGGGGACATTCATTACTAAACTTGCCGCAGACAATCCCAATATCAACTATCTCGGCATCGAACTGGATAAAAACGTCATCATCAGGGTGGTCGAAAAGATCATTGAACTGGATTTGAAAAATATCAGATTGGCACTGCTGGATGCGAACTTCATCAGTGACTACCTGAATGACGGTGAAGTCTCCAGGATTTATTTGAATTTTTCAGACCCATGGCCGAAAACGAGGCATGCCAGAAGACGTCTTACCTACCATACATTCTTAAAGCAGTATCATCATCTTCTGGATGAAGACGGCAGCCTGCAGTTTAAAACAGACAATCGGGGTTTATTCGAGTACAGCTTACAAAGCATGAACGAATACGGTATGAAGTTCGAGGACATCCGGCTTGACCTGCACGATGATGAGCCGGAAGACAATATACGTACCGAGTATGAAGAGAAATTCTCAAGGAACGGCAGCAGAATATATTTATTGAAAGCATCTTTTTAAGATGCTTTTTTTCTTTGCAATGTAATTATCGGTAAAGAATGATAAAATATAGTGTGAAGAAATTATACGTGGAGGGGAAGCTTTTGAGCAAGTTCAATTTCGATAAAGAAACGACCAGAGAAGGCACTTACAGTATTCAGTATGAAGGAACGGAGCCGTTATTCGGACGTACGGGGCTCGCACCATTCTGGATAGCTGATATGGATATTGAAACACCTGAAGCCATTACAGAAGCAATGAAAAAAAGGCTGGATAACGGCATTTTCGGTTATACGATCTGGAAGAACTCCAAGTTTTACGGACCTGTCAAACAGTGGTGGAAATCCCGCTACGATGTAGATCTGACGGATGACATGATCACATATGCGCCGTCTGTCCTGTACACGGTGAGCGAGGCGGTGCGCCTCCACTCCGACAAGGGTGACGGTGTCATTTTGAACATGCCGACATACAATGCGTTTTTGAAAGTGTTGAAGGGCAATGACCGTAAGGTGGTGCCGTGTTCTCTGATCGAAGAGGACAATGAGTACGCCTTCGATTTCGAACATTTTGAAGAACTGTGCCGTGCACCTGAAAACAAAGTCTTCGTCCATTGTAATCCGCATAACCCGACAGGGAAAGTCTGGTCAAGAGAAGACCTGCAGAAGATGAAGGATATCTGTCTTCGCAATGACGTCTTTTTCATCAGTGACGAGATTCATATGGATTTCGTAAGACCGAAAGAGAAATTTGTCTCCATGGCCGAACTGATGGACGAGGGCGATCCGATCATTGTGACGACCGGCCTCGGGAAAACTTTCAACCTGGCAAGCATACCGCATTCATATTTCATCACTAAAAATAAAGAGCTTAGAAATAAGATCGTCTATGAATATGACCACCGCTACAATGTGGGCACGGCCAACAGTCTTGTGCTGGCGGCGATTGACGCTGCATATACGGACTGCGGTGAATGGGTGGATGAACTGAACGATCATCTGGAAGGGAACTTTGACTATATCGAGGAATATATCAATGAACATCTGTCCGAGTATCTGTCATTCAAAAAACCGGAGTCCACATATTTAGCATGGATCAGCTTTGAGAAGTGCGGAATTGAAGATGCCGAGATGCATAAGGCGCTTGTAGATCTGGGTGGTATCGCAGTGTCACCGGGCCATATATACGATATTGCCGACAACGGACGTTTCCGTATGAACGTTGCGTCCAGCAGAATGCGCATTGAATCCGGCATGGAGCGTATTCATAAGACCATTGAAAAGCTGAAGGAAGACGGCAGAATATAAAAAGGCAAAAAAAAAACAGGAGATTACTGATTAGTAATCTCCATGATTTCACCTGTATAAGCATCAGCCGTAAACTGGTATTTTGAAACATCTTCACCTTCACCAACATGGACGACGCCGTTGATCACTTTGGATTTCATTCCAAGGAAGTTTCTCTCGTCCGTCTGGTAATCCAGAGAGATGAATGAAACATCATCGAATTGTAAATGTAAACCGTCAATTACTTTTTGGGCATCAACTGTCCTGTAAAGAAAAAACCAGATTAATGCCGGTACAGAAGCGATGACTGTAAATAATAAAAATATTCTACGTTTTGACATAAAACTACCTCCTTAAATGTAGTTTACCATATGAAATAAATGAATATCATCATAAAGGGGAATTATCATGAATTTATCACAAAAAACTTTGGACAGAATGAAAACTTTGACTGAGCTGCACGGGGCGCCGGGCTTTGAAAATCTTGTAAGAGAATATTTGAGAAAAGAGCTTGAGCCGCTTTCCGATGAAATCATCACCGACGGCCTGGGCGGAATCTTTGCCGTCAAGAGGAGTGGGAGGGAAAATGCACCAAAAGTGATGATTGCAGCACATATGGATGAAGTTGGTTTCATGGTGACAGAACTCAAAAAGAACGGCCTTATAAAATTTGTACCGCTCGGCGGATGGTCGAGCGATGTGCTATTAAGCCAGAAATTGAAATTACGTACACGTGATGATAAAGAAATCACAGGCATCGTCGGCAGTGTGCCGATCCATTTCCGTAAAGGCGGAAAGGATAAAAAGACTGAGATCAAAGATATGCTTTTCGATGTCGGTGCCGACAGCGAGGACGACCTGAGGGAAATGGGCATCGAAGTCGGTGACTCGATCGTCCCTGATGTCCAGTTTGAAGTGATGGAAAATGACAACAGGCTTTTGGCCAAGGCATGGGATAACAGATACGGCTGTCTCATTGCGGTAGAAGTTCTGGAATCTCTTAAAAATGTGGACCTGGACTGTGATCTGTACGTCGGTGCAAACGTCCAGGAAGAAGTGGGCCTAAGAGGCGCCAAAGTGAGCAGCAATATGGTCAAGCCTGATGTTGCGTTTGTCGTGGACTGCTCTCCGGCAAACGACATGATGGGTAAAAAGGATGATACCGGTAAAATCGGCGAGGGCACTTTACTGCGCATAATGGACCGTTCAATGATATTATCCAAGCCGATGCGAGAGTATATGATTGATACTGCAGAGGAAAATAATATAAAATATCAGTATTATACTTCACCCGGCGGTACGGATGCCGGCAGTATACATGTTTCCAATGAAGGTGTCATTTCTGGAGTTGTCGGTATCTGCGCCCGCTATATCCACACTTCACACTCGATCATCGACTATAATGATTATAAAGAAGCACACAAGTTCCTGTCGGAGCTGGTGAAGGGCGTAGATTCTGAAGTCGTTGATACTTTAAACGGCCACTGAGCGGACGGGGTAATCATATGAGAAAATTATTAAGACGCTGGTTTATTGATGGAATGAGCTTTATGGCCTTAGGATTGTTTTCTTCTCTGATCATCGGGCTGATCATGGATACGATAGGGACTTATATCCCGTTTTTGTCATTCATGACGGAAATCGGAGCGGTGGCCATGGCATTGACCGGGGCGGCGATAGGCGCCGCCATCAGCTATGGTCTGAAGGCGCCGCCGCTCGTTGTGTTTTCAACTGTGGTCGTCAGTTACGCCGCATATGAATTTGGCGGTGCGGCAGGCAGTTTCATCGCAAGTATCGCAGCGGTTGAAATCAGCCGCCTGTACAGCGGGAAAACTAAAATAGATATAATAGTCACACCGCTCCTGACTATAACTGCTGCATACTCGGTGGCGCAGTTTGTCGGCCCGTGGATCGGTGATTTCATGACGAGTGTCGGAGACTTCATCGTATTTGCCACCAACCAGCAGCCGTTTGTAATGGGCACGCTGGTTGCGGTGGTCTTCGGATTGATGCTGACGGCACCGTTATCCAGTGCTGCGCTTGCCCTGATGCTTGAAATCAGCGGTCTGGCTGCAGGTGCCGCAGTAATCGGCTGCTGTTGCCATATGGTCGGCTTTGCCGTCCAGGGCTACAGGGATAACGGAGTTTCCGGCCTGATTTCAATCGGGGTCGGCACTTCAATGCTGCAGGTGCCGAATATATTTTTAAATCCGTTTATCGTCGTCCCACCGACACTCGCAAGCGCAATCATTGCACCAATAATGACCGTGTTCTTCCCGATGGAAAACAATGCTGCAGGTGCAGGAATGGGGACGAGCGGTTTTGTCGGACAGATAATGGCGATAGAAACAATGGGAATGTCAGTGGAAGTGATTGTACTGATTCTTGTATTCCACATCATTCTGCCGGCAGTGGTCACCTATCTGATCTATGTTCTGATGAGACAGCTCGGAATGATCAAAGACGGAGACCAGATTTTACAGCATTAAAACTAAGTAGAAATGTAATGGAGGCATTCTGATGAATGTTTTTAAACTGAAAGATTTAATATTGGAAAAACTGAATGCAAAACGCGCTGATTTTGATTTCAAATTCAACAGGAAAGATGAAGAACTCAGAATCGAGCGTAAGGATAATAAAAAAGGTGTCGATATAGAACTTGCAAAAGCGGCTCAAAAAGCCAAAAATGATGATAAGTTTGTGGATGAAATCATCTACTATATCGATGAGACATTAAGCCGCATGGAAGATGAGTCTGTCGATCTGGACCAGTCCATGATCTATCCGGTCGTCAGATCGACAAGCTTTTATGACGAGACAAAAAGCGGACTGAAATTCATCATGGATGATCACACGAATGAGACCAGGGTATATTATGCAATGGACTTTAAAAACAGCTACCGTCTGATTGATGAGAAACTTGCAGAATCATTCGGCATGAGCCACGAAGATATCAGAGTCCTTGCCTACAATAATCTGAGCAATATGAAAATAGATTATAAAAAACAGACTGTACAGGAAAATGACTTTTATTTTGTGAATCATAATGACGGCTACGATGCATCAAGAATTCTCAATGAACAGTTTTTGAATGATATGCATGAAATATGTGAAGGGGAGATGATGGTGGGTCTTCCGCACCAGGACGTGCTCATAATCGCCGATGTCAAAAATGAAGTGGGTTACGATATCATGGCCCAGATGATGATGCAGTACTTTGCAGAAGGACTGACGCCGATCACATCACTGTCATTCTCGTACAAGGACAAAAGATTGCAGCCGGTATTCATACTCGGTAAACAAAAGAATTCAAAAAGAGGGAATTAAATGAAACTGACTTATAATAATGCTTATGTTGGTGACGTACTGCTAGTATCCTTAAGAAGTCCGAAAACACCGTCCTATACACATCACGACGGAGTTACAGTCATCAAGGAAAATGATGAGATCATCGGTTTGAACATTTTCAACGCTTCAGGTAAATTTGAGCTTGAGGAAGATGTTGTAAATATCACTCCGACAAAAGCACATCTTGAAAAAATCAATGAAATTTTAACAGGGGCAGGCGAAGAAAAGATTGAAGCGGATCTGAGTCCTAAGTTTGTTGTCGGTTATGTCTCTGAAAAATCACAGCACCCTGATGCCGACAAGCTCAATGTGTGCCAGGTGGACGTCGGGGATGACAATTTGAAAATCGTCTGCGGGGCACCGAATGTCGATGCCGGCCAGAAAGTGGTCGTGGCGAAAGTCGGGGCATGGATGCCGGACGGTATGTACATCAAACCTTCCAAACTCAGAGGTGTTGAATCGAACGGCATGATTTGTTCAAAAAAAGAATTAAATCTTGAAGATGATGGGATTGACGGAATCTATGTGTTAAGTGATGACTATGAAGTCGGTCAATCATTTGCAGTGAATTAAGGGTGAGATTATGGCGAGATCAAGGAAAAGAAGAGAATTTAAACCTGTGGATGCAGAAGAAAAGCTGACAGAAGAGCGCTTCAGATTTCCGCTTGACCTAGACGATGATATTAAAAATCAGCCGGTTGAAAAACCGGAGAGTCATGATGCCGAGGGGTTCGTCAGAAGGGACAGAAGACGTCAGCCTCATCAATCGACGAATTTACCGGATAAAAATAAATCAAGCTTCATATTGAAAAAGGCGAGGGAGATCCCGTCGCCTGTTCATGGTCTGAAAAAAGATGATGTTGATAAAAATAATGAACCGGTACCGGAAACTCCTGAACATCCGGATGACACGAACTATGATGATATCCAGTCAGTCATCATCCGCGATATTGTAAAAGAAAGGAATCGTAAAAAACACCGTGATAATGTCAAAAGAGAAGCTGCGGTGAAGAGAAGGAAAGAGGAAGCCGAATCCAGAAATTCTCAAAATTTAAAATCAGCCATCAAACCTCTGACAAAAAATAAAAAGTCATTGAAGGAAGAAAAAATTCCGACCCACACGATGGGCACCCCTGTAAAATTGAAGGCATCATCCGAAAAACGCCAGGGGCCGACCGTCAGCCTGCCGTCAATGAATATGCTGGGCAGGATGCAGGCAAAGAACTATGCCGTTGAGGAAAAAGAACTCAGCGAGGCGATTGTCCAGGCTTTCAATGCAAACGGTGTGCCGGCAAGTATCAATCAATATAAATCAAACGGCATCATCGGAACACATGAATTAAAATTAAACCGGAATTTCAGAATCAGCAATATTTCAAAACTCAAAGCGCACATACTGCCTTACCTGCCTGTTGAAGAAATGCGGGTCGTTGCACCGATCATCGGTACAAGCCATATCGGTGTGGAGATTCCCTTGAAGGAACCGATGCCGATATACTTCAGCACATTATTTCAAAAAAGCAGTTTGAAGCTGAGAAAAAATGATTATAAATTCGTGCTGGGCAAAATTGTCGATGACCAGATTTTCAGCTATGAACTGCCAAAAGCCGGTCATCTGCTGGTATACAGCGGAAATAATGATGAGGCAGCCCATCTGATTGACAATTTCATCATTTCGATGCTCATGAACCATACTGCCCATGATCTGAAGTTTAAATTCGTCACAAGCAACGATATGTACGATGATTATAAACAGCTGAACTATCTGTTCAGTGAACATGATTCAATCAGGTCGCCGAATGCATTGGATGATATTTTGCAGGAAGTAAATTCCAGGTCAAACCAATTCAGACGCGCCCATGTAAGAAATATATCCAGTTTCAATAAGCGTGTCAGTCATGCGAATAAAAAAAGTGTTATAGTGATTGTTATCGACGATTTCAGCGAACTTATCCAGAGCAACAACCATGAAGCGGTAAACGCTGTGGTGCAGATCCTTAAAAAAGGAAAGCCGCTTGGCATCCATCTTCTGATCAGGCACGGCGATCCGGCTGCAAAAGTGGGATATGAACTTCTGCAGCTTCTGCAGACAAAAGTGTCCTTCAAAGATGACAGGAATCAAGTGATCAAAGGTGCAGAGCATCTGGTGGAAGGCAATGATATGCTGATTCAGATTCCGACTTCCAATAAACCTCTCAGAGTCAACAGAGGCGAAATCGAAAAAGAAACCAAGGATAAAATTTTAGCGTTCATACGCGAGCAACAACCTTAATATATTGAGAAAGTTTGGTGTCCCTGTGGAAAAATTTCATTTTATTGGTATAAAGGGTGCAGGCATGAGCGCCCTTGCTCAAGTACTGCATGACCTGGGTCATGCAGTACGAGGCTCTGACATTGATAAGGAAGTTTTTACGGAATTCCAGTTGAGAGATAAAGGGATAGAAATCCTGTCTTTTGATGAGAACAATGTTGAAGAGGGCTATACTTATATTGCAGGAAATGCATTTAAAGATGATCATGTTGAGATCAAGAAGGCGATGGACAGTAACTTCAAAGTCATCAGATATCATGAGTTCCTGGCTGAATTCATGAGAGGATTCACTTCTATTGCGGTCACCGGCGCACATGGAAAGACTTCGACGACCGGCCTCTTGAGCCATGTGATGAACGGCGATGTTGAAACCACCTTTTTAATCGGAGACGGTACAGGTTTCGGTTTGAAACGCAGTGATTATTTCACATTTGAATCATGTGAGTACAAAAGACATTTCCTGAGCTATTATCCTGACTACGCCATCATAACAAATATCGATTTTGACCATCCTGACTACTTTAAAGACCTGGATGATGTTGTCGATGCTTTCAATGATATGGCATCGCAGGTCAAAAAGGCGGTCATCACTTTCGGTGGTGATGAAAATATCAATAAGATCAGTGTCGATGTGCCTCTTTACACTTACGGCATAGAAGGCGACTATGATGTCACCGCATCCAATATCAGAACGACTGAAAAAGGTACAGTGTTCGATGTGACCATCGGTGAGGACTACAAGGACACAGTCGTCATCCCGATGTACGGGGACCACCATGTATTGAACTCACTGTCTGTGATTGCTGTGTGCTACTTCGAATCGCTGAATATGAAAAATATTAAAGAAGCATTTCTCACATTCGGAGGTGTGAAACGCCGTTTCAGCGAGACATATATCAATGATATGGTTCTTGTCGATGACTATGCGCACCATCCGAAAGAGATCAGGGCGACGCTTGAGACAGCACGTAAAAAATATCCAGGGAGAGAAATCGTATCAGTTTTCCAGCCGCATACTTTTTCCAGGACGGAAAAATTTCTGAATGAATTTGCCGAAGCACTGAACGAATCGGATAAAACATATATTGTCGATATTTTCGGTTCTGCAAGGGAAGCGGCTGGAAATTTGTCCAGTGCGGATTTAAGTGAACTGATACCCGGCGCCACCGTCTTGAACGATGACGATTTGGAATTATTGAATAATCACCAAAATGCAGTCATTATATTCATGGGTGCAGGAGATATTCAAAAATATGAAAAAAGATTTACAGAATTATTATCATAATTTGCAATAAATATGTTTACTCACAGCCGAATTAGGCTATTTTAAATAATGAATAAAAAATTGTAAAAAGAAGATGGAGGCGTTTGATTATGGATTGGCAGCTTATATTAGCCATTGCTGCGGGAGTAGCGGCGATTGCTTTATTGATTGTTGCAATTGCAGTAGCTTATGTTTTACTACCTGTTAAAAAGAATTTAGATCATATTGCGAAAACACTGGATGGTGTGGAAGGTCAAATTCAAGGTATCACTAGAGAATCTACAGATTTACTTCATAAAGCGAACCGCTTGACTGAAGATGTTCAGGGTAAATCACAGAAACTGAATTCAGTTGTAGATGCAATTCAGGGCATGGGCGATTCAGTCAGCAACCTGAACAGCTCAGTGGATAGAGTGACAAACTCTATCACTCATAATATTTCACAAAATGAAGACAAGATTTCACAAGTTGTCCAGTGGTCCAACGTTGCAATGGAAGTTGCAGATAAATGGCAGATGAGACAGCGACGCAACAAGGCTTATAACACGAATACACAGTCAGCTGAAGACGGTGAAAACCTGCCGGTGGCGGTGAATTCCCCTTCAACGGGAAATGACAATTCCGGCGAAAATCGTTAACAGCCACTGTATAAAACTGAAAAGGAGGTCTTTATAAATTATGGAAACTTATAATAGAGATCGCCATTTACATGGTGTAGAGGAATATGAACAACAGGTCCACAGCACCACAGGCCGTGACTTCACGATCGGTCTTGCAATAGGGCTCGCCGTGGGCACGATAGGCGGTTTGTTCCTGGCACCGAAATCTGGTGATGCGTTAAGGGATGACATCTCTGATACAACGAACAGATTCACCCAGACTTTCAATTCAAAAGATGATGGCGGTGCTGATACTGAATCACTGAAAGCCAAGGCAGAACAGAAAACTGAAGAACTTCGTTCCAAAGTGGAAGATAAAAAAGATCAGGCAGTTGCCAAGAAAAGCGAATTGGAAGAAAAACAACGCATAAAGAATATGGATGAAGAAGAGATTCAGGCTCAAAAGAGAGCGATACAGGATGATGTAGCCGACGAAGGTGCACAAGATCCGAGAACGGTGGACATGTCCAAGTATGCAGAAGAAGATAAAGATAATAAGTAACACCGATTAACCACATGTTTTACATGTGGTTAATTTTTTTATGTGATTATTACAACAATCAGTGTAATTAAGATGCAATCATCGTCATATTCATGTTATTATTAAAAACAAACGTTTACATATTTATTCAGGAGGTGTACATATGACAGTAACTATTTACGATGTAGCACGTGAAGCAAAAGTATCCATGGCTACAGTGTCCCGGGTGCTTAACGGCAACCCTAACGTTAAGCCGGAGACGAGGAAAAAAGTTAAAGAAGTCATTAAAAGATTAAATTACAGGCCCAACGCTGTTGCTCGGGGTTTGGCGAGCAAAAAAACGACGACAGTGGGCGTGATCATACCGGATATATCCAATCTGTATTATTCATCTTTGGCAAGAGGGCTGGATGATATCGCAGAAATGTATAACTATCAGACAATTATAGCAAATACGGATAATGACCCTGTAAAGGAAAGAAATTCATTTTTAAACTTGATCAGCAAACAGGTGGACGGAATCGTATTTCTCGGCGGTACTCTCAATGATGAGACGATTGAAGACATCAAGGGGTCGAATGTCCCTGTCGTCATTTGCGGTACGAGCGAGAAAGATGCAAATCTGCCGTCGGTAAACATCGATTATTTCAAGGCGATCAAAGAAATCTCCAATCATTTATTTGAAAGTGGCGCGAAGAACATATTCTTCATCAAGGCGCTTTATTCCCAGCAGCTTGAACGTCACATTGAAGACGGGCTGAAAGAAGCTTACAAGGAAAATAATCTGCCGTTCAAAGAAGAGTACATCCAGGAAGTGGCCACTCATTATCAGGCAGGCAGGGATGTATTCGACCGTCTCATTGACGAGGAAAATATAGATGTGCTTATCACGATGAGTGATGAAGCGGCTGTCGGTATGCTGCACGGCGCAATGGACCGCGGTATCAGTTTCCCGAATAAATTACAGCTCGTCAGCTGCAGCAACACGCATCTCGTACACATGATGCGTCCGCCTGTGACGAGTATTGCGATACCTCTGTATGATATCGGTGCGGTGGGGATGAGATTGTTGACGAAGTATATGAAAGACGAACCGGTGGATGAACCGAATGTGATTCTGCCTTATATCATCGAGTACAGATCTTCAACAAAATAATGAAAACCTCTTGTCGGAGTCGATATACAACTCCAGTCAGAGGTTTTTTATATTTGTTCCAGATACATCAGAATTCTCTGCAGCATACCTTCATTTTTTTCAGTGATATCGTTCTTCCGGGGTATTTCCTGGAAGTCACTTAGATCATCTTCCCACAATGTCGGAAATTCGACCTTGCTTTTAGCCTGATACTTTTTTAGAAAAGCATCGGGCAGCTTGCCGCGGGGTGGTTTTTCATTGTGCATCGCCAGCCATATCTGTGCCCACATCCTCGGCACGACCTGCCATATATTATAACCGCCGCCACCGACAGCAATCCATTTGCCGTCTGTATATTCATCGCTGAGGCGGTTGACGATACGCGGAATTTCTTCATATGATTTCGAAGTCAAAGCGAGATGGGTCATCGGGTCTCTGTAATGTGCATCCACTCCGTTTTGACTTATCAGGATATCCGGCTTGAATTTGATGATTGCATTTTCCAGACTGTCTTCAAAAATACTTAAAAATGATTCATCTTCTGTAAAAGCATCGACAGGTAAATTGACTGAAAATCCGAAACCTGCATCGCCGCCTCTTTCCGTTGTGGAACCGGTGCCCGGAAATAAGTATCTTCCCGTCTCATGAATGGAGTAGGTCATCACTTCATTAGTATTATAGAAAGTAAACTGTACACCGTCTCCGTGGTGAGCATCCGTATCAATATAAAGGACTTTCAGACCGTAATGCTTCCTCATATATTCAATGGCTACCGCCGAATCATTATAAATGCAAAATCCGCTGGCACGACCGGTAAAACCGTGATGTAGTCCGCCGGCAAGGCTCAGAACCTTATTTGCATTGCCTTTCACCACTTCATCTACAGCGGTCAGTGTGGCGCCGACCAGCATTTTACTTTTTTCATGCATATCATCAAAAGTTGGCGTATCCTCACCCGCGAGACCGTAACTTTCCATCTGGGACCCAGGAAGTGAGCCTTCACCGGCTTTTTTGACTGCTTCTACATAATCAGGCTGGTGGGTGAGCAGCAGCTCCTCATCAGTCGCTTTTCTCGGTTTAATGATGTCTTCTTCTTTTAAAAAACCTGATGCTGTCAGTAAATCAGTTGTCATTTTTACTCTCATTTGATTAAAGGGGTGCTGATCATTGAATCTGTATTCAAGCAATGATTTATCATATACATATAATGGTTTCATCTCAAACCCATTTTGTCAGGAGTCAGCACATTGAACCCCTGTTCCTGTAGTCTTCGTATTGCAAATTTCGGATTCATCGCCTGAACGCGTAATACAATGATTTTATTCCCCTTGGTTTCCTTATTCTTATAAACTGACACACTGATTATTCTAATGTTCAAATCTTTGAATACTTTTCCTACTTCATAGATGACGCCTGTCTTGTCTTCGATATCTATCTCAATGATCGATCCGGGTTCTTTTATACCGGTCAGCTCCAGGAAAGTGTTAAGCATATCCTTTTGTGTAACGATACCGACGATTTTACCTTCTCTGACCACAGGAATCGCACCAATCGCAAAATGATAGAAATCAAGGGCAATTTCCTCAACGAAGTCCATGGGATGGCAATAGGTCACGTTCGTCCTCATTATTCTGGACAGCGGCTGTTCCAGATTCATAACGGGATCTTCATCAGACAGTACGGACGGCAGTGTCATTTTAACATCTCTGTCTGAAACGATACCGACTAATTTATCTTCCTCATTGGTGATGGGCACATGCCTGAATGAATACCGGCTCATCATATTGAGCGCTTCTTCAATTGTATTTTCCGGGGACAACGTCCGGACAGGCGATGTCATAATTCTTTCTACTAACATTTAATATCCTCCTCAGCATTAGAAAAAGAAGCGGTCTTTAAAACGGATTTTATCGAATTCCATCATTTGCTCCCTTTTAATATTGTTGCCTATTCGTGCCATAAGCGTATTGGCGGGGTGGGCCGTGATTTCAGGGTCATTGGTCTGAAATACTTCAAATCCGGCGCTTGCCATCAAATTGATCATAATATCTTTATATTCGTAGACACTGAGACTGTTATTTTTCAAGTCCCAGTGCCAATAGTATTCAGTGGTGATTATAATATAGTTTTCTACAAACGAATCTTCCATTGTCAGCTGAATCAATTTTTTACCGATGCCGCCGCTGCGGTAGCCTAAAGATATCTCTACCGCGCCAAGTTCAATGAGGTAGGGCAGATTGCCGTCAGACCATCTTTCAAGTTCGTCAGGGTAGTGGTAGGTGACATATCCAATAATATGTTCGCCATCACGTGCTATTATGATTCTGCCTTCATCGAGATCGGCGATTTCCAAAATCGCTTCAAACTGATCCTTTGGTCTTCTGAAAGCATCCAAACCATCATCAAAGCTGTATGTCTTTAAAGTATCGCTGGAAACAGGTCCCTCGATAACTATTTTCCGGTCATTTAGAGTGAGAAGTTCCTGATGATAAGTTTTTTGGTGCTGCACAAATCACACCTCCTGGTTAATAAGATTTAAAAATTTTGAAAAGTACGTTAATATTATTATATACTATCATTAGAAATGAGAAAACTTATAGGGGGATTTAAGATGAAAGTACAGCATTACAAAGCAACGGATCAAAATCCGAATTTAAATGATTACGATAAGGTTTATGAAAATTTCAACTGGGATGAGATTGAAAAGAATTTTTCATGGTCTGAAACAAATAAATTCAATATGGCTTATGAGTGTATCGATAAGCATGTTGAGGATGGTTATGGAGATAAGACAGCCTTTATTTACAAAAATGATGATGAAAAATCCACATATACATTCAAAGATATGCAGATCGCATCCAACAAAGCTGCGAATGTACTGAAGAATGAAGCGGGAGTGGAAAAAGGGGATCGTGTATTTATCTTCATGGCGCGTTCACCCGAGTTATATTTCAGTTTACTGGGTACTTTGAAGCTGGGTGCGATTGTCGGACCTTTATTCGAAGCATTCATGGAAAAAGCTGTTAAAGACAGAATGGAAAACAGTGATGCCAAAGTGATCATCACTACTCCTGAACTGGTCGGGCGTATACCTGTAGACGACCTGCCGAACCTTGAAAAGGTTGTCGTCGTCGGTGAAACTGACAATAATGATCAGGTGGATTTCAATGCAGCTTTTGATAAAGCATCAGAAGATTTCGATATAGAGTGGCTGGATAAGGAAGATGGAATGATTCTTCACTATACAAGCGGTTCCACAGGACAGCCGAAAGGTGTCCTCCATGTCCAGTATGCTATGGTTCAACAGTATATTACGGGTAAATATGTACTGGATCTGAAAGAAGATGATGTGTACTGGTGTACTGCTGACCCGGGCTGGGTGACCGGAACATCTTATGGCATATTCGCCCCGTGGCTGAACCGTGCTACCAACGTCGTCGTCGGGGGGAGATTTTCTCCGGAATCCTGGTACGGTGCGATTGACGAACTCAATATAACAATCTGGTACAGTGCGCCGACAGCACTCCGTATGCTGATGGGTGCCGGTGATGAAGTACTCAAACAGTATGATCTGAGTTCTCTGCGTCACATATTATCAGTTGGGGAGCCATTGAATCCTGAAGTAGTCAAGTGGGGCATGGATGTTTTCAATTTGAGAATCCATGATACTTGGTGGATGACTGAGACGGGCGCTCATATGATCACTAACTTCCCGGCTATGGATATTAAAGCCGGTTCCATGGGTAAACCGGTACCGGGTGTTGAAGCGGCGATCATAGATGATTCCGGTAATGAACTGCCGGCAAACAGAATGGGCAACCTGGCACTCAAATCAGGCTGGCCTGCGATGATGAGGGAAGTATGGAAGAACAAGCCTAAATATGATTCTTATTTCGTAGGTGAATGGTATGTATCCGGTGACTCCGCCTACAAAGATGAAGATGGTTATTACTGGTTCCAGGGCAGAGTGGACGATGTAATCATGACTGCCGGTGAAAGAGTCGGACCGTTTGAAATAGAGTCGAAACTTGTTGAACACCCTGCAGTACAGGAAGCCGGTGTCATCGGTAAGCCTGACCCGGTCAGAGGTGAAATCGTCAAAGCATTCATCGCTCTAAGAGAAGAGTATGACGAATCTGGTGAGCTGAAAGAAGAGATCAGAGTATTTGTTAAAGAAGGACTCGCTGCACATGCTGCACCGAGAGAAATTGAATTCAAGGATAAACTGCCGAAAACACGCAGTGGTAAAATCATGCGCCGCGTATTGAAAGCATGGGAATTGAATCTGGATGCCGGAGATCTTTCCAGCATGGATGATGACTAAATTTAAAAATCCCCTCAAAATTGAGGGGATTTTTAAATGATTGAAATGATGTTATCAGGGAAGAAGAATATGAGAGATGCTTTGAAAGTGGAAACATCCGCAGATATTATCAGAATTATTTTTAAAAACTTTGTTTGTGGAATAATTCACTTGAATATGGCATAATAAAACATGTAAGTGTTATGCCTTTGCATAACTCAATATTTTTCATTTAGGAGATGAGATAATGGCACATTTAACAGATCAGGAAATTGCTGCTAAAGCTGATATTCAACCGATAGAAGATATCGCAGCTAAAGCGAATATTCCTAATGAGGCCTTGGAACTTCATGGTAAACATAAAGCGAAAGTGGACATTCATCAACTTGAAGGGGACGAGAACAAATCAAAAGTTGTTTTAGTTTCCGCGATGAACCCGACTCCGGCCGGAGAAGGTAAATCCACTGTAACTGTCGGTTTATCAGATGCATTCAACAAGTTGGAAAAGAACGTAATGGTTGCATTGCGTGAGCCATCATTAGGTCCTGTTATGGGTGTTAAAGGTGGAGCTACAGGCGGCGGCCAGGCGCAGGTATTGCCGATGGAGGAAATCAACCTTCATTTCAACGGTGACCTGCACGCAATTACTACTGCGAACAACGCTCTATCCGCGTTCATTGACAACCACATCCACCATGGCAACAAACTGAACCTTGATCCGCGTCGCGTTTCTTGGAAGAGAGTTCTTGACATGAACGACCGTGCATTGCGTCAGGTAGTTGTTGGTCTTGGCGGGCCAAGCCGCGGTGTACCTCGTGAAGATGGTTTTAACATCACGGTGGCAAGTGAAATCATGGCTGTACTTTGTTTAGCTACAGACATCATGGACCTTAAAGCAAAATTGGGTGAAATGGTCATCGGTTACACTTATGACAGAAAACCTGTTACTGCTAAAGAGCTTGAAGTGGAAGGTGCACTTGCATTACTTCTTAAAGAAGCAATCAAACCTAACCTTGTACAGACTATGGAAGGTACGCCTGCTCTGATCCACGGTGGACCATTCGCAAACATTGCGCATGGCTGTAACTCACTTATTGCTACAAACACAGCACGTAAACTTGCTGACATCGTAGTAACAGAAAGTGGTTTCGGTTCTGACCTTGGCGGAGAGAAGTTCATGAACATCAAAGCACGTAAAGGCGACTTCAAGCCGGATGTCATCGTTCTTGTAGCGACTATCCGTGCACTTAAGATGAACGGCGGCGTTGCTAAGGATGATCTGGGTGAAGCCAACGTAGACGCTCTTAAAGAAGGTATTGTAAACTTAGGTAAGCACATTGAGAACGCTCGTAAATTCGGTGTCGAGCCTGTTGTTGCTTTGAACGACTTCGTCACAGACACTGATGAAGAAAGAGACTTTGTATTAGACTGGTGTAAAGAGCAGAACGTACGCGTGTCTCTTACCCAAGTTTGGGAAAAAGGCGGCGAAGGCGGCGTGGACCTTGCAAACCAGGTTCTTGAAGTCCTTGATCAGCCACAGGAATTCAAACACCTTTATGATCTTGAAACTCCAATCGATCAGAAAATCGATAAAATCGTCAAGGAAGTATACGGCGGTGAAGGTGTTGTTCTGACAGCCAAAGCTCAAAAACAGCTTGCTGAAATTGAAGCAAACGGCTTTGGAAACTTACCGGTTTGTATGGCTAAATCACAGTATTCACTAAGTGACGATCCGAAAAAACTCGGCCGTCCTGAAGGATTTACTGTAACTGTTAGAGAATTGGATGTTAAAGCCGGTGCTGGTTTCGTTGTTGCCCTTACAGGTGACATCATGACTATGCCTGGTCTTCCAAAACAGCCATCTGCAGTTAACATGGATGTTGCTGCTGACGGTACTTCAAAAGGTTTATTCTAATAAAAACCATTAAAAAGAGATCGGCCGAATGGCCGATCTCTTTTTTTGCTCTGGTTTAATTGAAGTTAATCATCGTCGTCATCGTCATCATCGTCATCATCAGATGAGCCGCCGACAGAATAACGGTTATCATACGTGTTGGTCACTGTGCCTCTCAAAGAAGAATTGGAAAGTCCTTCATCATCAAAAGCAGCACCCATTCTTGACTGTATTGCCGGGTCATTTAAACTGCTCTTGTCATTGAGTCTTGTATCTTCTGCAACAGGACCGGTAACCGGTGTATCTAAATCTTTTTCACAGTCACTTTCTGTTTCCATTGTAAGTCCACAATATTCCATTTGTCTGACTGAATCTGGCTGTTGGAATGATGCGCCGCGTCCCATCTGATCCGGTGCGAGGGCGAGCAGTTCCTGAGTCAGGTTACGCCAGTTGTATATATGGAGATATTGTTCACCTTCATAGCCGGAAACCTGAGGTATGTTCTCGTCATATCCCATCCATAAACCTAAAGTGACATCGGGATTGTATCCCATGAACCATGAGTCGACGAATGAGTTGGACGTACCCGTTTTAGCTGCAAAATCGTATTCATTTTCAATGTCTCGATAGAAGTCTTCGATATGATATGCAGAACCTGAGATAAAGGATTCCTGCAGCATGTCAGACATCAGATATGCAGTTGAATCTTTGAACACTTCGTTTTTGACAGGTTCGTGTTCGTAAACGACCTCGCCGTCAGGGCTTGTAATACTTTCAATCATATAGCCTTCTGTAAAGCTGCCGTCCTGTGCAAAGCTTGAAAATGCATCGACGTTCTCTTGTACAGTAAGGTTATTCGTACCAAGCGGCAGAGAAGCGAATCCTCGGCCTTCATAGTCGAACAATGTATCAGGCAGTGGCATATTCATACGTTCAAAATATTCCTGTGGATTTTCTTCACGGACATCTGCCCATAATCTTAAGGTACTTAAGTTATATGAGTTACTGAGTGCATGTTTTGCAGAAACAAGGCCGAATTCTTCCTCGTAGTCGTAGTTGGCAGGCTCGTAACCGTTATAACTGAACTTCTCATCGAGTAATACAGTGTCAGGAGCAATAATGCCTTTATCGACCGCAGGGCCGAATGTTATCAACGGCTTCATAGTCGAACCGATTTGGCGATCTGTCTGTGTGGCGTGGTTGACAGATGATGCCTCGTGGTCACGACCGCCGATGAATCCTAATATTTTACCAGTGCTGTTTTCTTTCAATATTGCACCGACTTCGTGGTGCATCATTTCTTCTTCCTGATCTGACTCCTCGTCTATATCAATCGCATCTTCAGAACTTCTGTCACCATAATAGTAGAAGTTATCATCTTTGACATCCTGCATAGTGTCATAGATTTCTTTATCAATGGTTGAAGTAATGTGATAGCCCTCATAGCGGAGTGCCTGGTTTGCCTGTTCTGTGTAATCCTGATTGATAAGTGGTGTAGAATCCACTTCTTCACGCGTCAGACCGTCCTCTTCTGCCAGGACATATTTTAAAATCTGTACACTGCGTCGTTCCAGTTCATCTGTTAAGAAAGGATAGTTCTGGTTCGGAACAACGACACTGTCTGTTAAATTAGAGTATAAATCATATTCGACAGCTTCGTCATATTCTTCCTGAGTAATCTTATCTTCCAATAACATACGGTCGAGGACGAATGTCTGCCTGTTCTTCCCATACTGCAAATAATCTTCGTCTTTGACATCGCCGCCCTGCATAAACGGAGTGTATGCATATGGGTTTTGCGGCATTCCTGCTAAAAATGCACTTTCAGCAAGGTTGAGCTCACTTGCATCTTTTCCAAAAACACCTTCGGCAGCAGCCTGTATACCGGCAACGTTCTGTCCATTGGCGTTACGTCCAAATGAAACAGCGTTCAGATATGCTTCGATGATTTCATCTTTATCGAGCAGTTTTTCCACCCGGAAAGCGAGGAGCAGTTCGACAGCTTTTCTGTCGAAAGTTGTTTCATTGGTAAGCAATTGGTTTTTGACGAGCTGCTGTGTCAATGTACTGCCGCCCGTACCATCATCGCCGCCGGCGAAGACCTGGAGCGCTGCACGCATGAATGCTTTTGGTACAACTCCGTTATGTTCGTAGAAGTGCTCATCTTCAGTCGCAACCACTGCATCGACGACATATGGACTGACATCATCATAATCCACTCTTTCCCTGATGAGATCTGCACGGAGTGTACCGAGCGATTCACCGGTGCCGAATGCAACGGTCGAACTTTCCGTCATTTCTGTCAGTGCTACAACCAGTTCATCGTTGGTCTGGACCTCTTCATCGTTGACAAGAGCTGCGAAATAGCCCAGGCCGACACTGAAAGCAAGAAGGCCTAATAATGAAAATGCCAATATGATAAATAATACAATATTCCAAGCAGTTTCATATGTAGTAAAAAAAGCAACTCTGACTGGAGAACCAGCATTTCTGATTCGGTTGTTTATATTTGAAAATTTTTCCTTGAAGGTATTGCCGGTAACCGAATCCTTGTCGCCCTTCGGTTCCCCCTTCGTAAAAATCTTCTTAATATTATCAAAAAACTCTTTAATATTCTTCTTCATGTGGACCTCCTATCAACGGACATTATACCATATATAAAATCATTATAGATAGTGATATCAACCCTTGCAAGATTAAATAGTGATAAATTTATCACATCATTTTCAATGCCGGGGCGGAGTAAGGCGGTTGACTTTTATAATGAAGATGTTACTATTAGATTAATTTAATACCCTCTGAATAGTGGGAGAAGTAGCGGATTTATCCTGATCCAGAGAGCTGGTGGGCGGTGAAAACCAGTGACGGATAATTTGTGAATACACCCATACGAAACATTCAGGAATCAGGATGATATTTATCTGAAAGTGAAACCGTTTGGTGGTACCGTGCTCTGCACCCATACTATATTTAGTGGGGTGTTTTTTTATTTTAAAAATCAGGAGGAATCATTGTGAGTGCATTATTAGAAGATTTGAAATACCGTGGTATTATTTACCAGATGACTGATGAAGAGAAAATCACTGAATTGTTGGATACCGAGCAGGTCTCAATATACTGTGGAGCAGACCCGACAGCTGACAGTCTGCATATCGGACACCTCGTACCGTTTCTGACTTTAAGGCGTTTCCAGGAATATGGACACCGTCCGGTCGTATTAATCGGCGGGGGGACTGGCATGATCGGCGACCCGTCATTTAAGGCTGAAGAAAGAAAGCTTCTGACAGAAGAACAGATTGACCAGAACGTTGATGGAATCAAAGCTCAAATGGGCAGAGTTTTTGATTTCAACGATGAGAACGGTGCAGTTCTTGTAAATAACAAAGATTGGCTTAAAGAAATCTCATTGATCAGCTTCCTGAGAGATTACGGAAAGCATGTCGGACTGAACTACCTGCTTGGAAAGGATGCAATCCAATCCCGTCTTGAAACCGGTATTTCCTATACAGAATTTACGTATACAATACTTCAGGCAATCGACTTCGGCCACCTGAACAAAAATTATAATGTTAAAATGCAGATCGGCGGTTCCGACCAGTGGGGCAACATCACAAGCGGACTGGATCTGATGAGAAGAATGTACGGTGAAAATGAGTCTGAAGGTCTGACGATACCTTTGATTACAAAAGCTGACGGGAAGAAGTTCGGTAAGACAGAATCAGGCAACATCTGGCTCGATCCGGCAAGAACTTCGCCCTATGAATTTTACCAGTTCTGGCTGAACCAGAGTGATGCTGACGTCATTAAATTCCTGAAGCTGTTTACTTTCCTTGATAAAGAGGCTATTGAAGCACTTGAAAAATCAGTGGCTGAAGAACCGCATCTTCGTAAAGCCCAGAAAAGTCTTGCAGAAGAGATCACGAGATTCCTGCATGGTGAAGAAGCACTCGAAGATGCAAAAAGGATTACAGATGCACTTTTCAACGGAGAAATAAAGTCTCTGACTTCTAATGAAATCAAAGATGCATTTAAAGATGTGCCGACTGAAAACTTCGACGGCGAAGACGAGAACCTTGTCAATGTCCTTGTTGAAACTAAAATCTCATCATCACGCAGACAGGCAAGAGAAGATATCAATAATGGTGCCATCTACATTAACGGTGAGCGTCAGCAGGATGTAAACCACGTGATCACAGCAGACGACAAGCTGGATGGAGAATTCACAGTCATCCGCCGCGGTAAAAAGAAATACCATATGGTGACATATAATAAATAAAGATTGGCATTATGAGGTGCTGTGGATGAATTTCATGAAATGTAGACGAGTATGCCGAATATATGATGGACCTGCCAGTTCCATCTGCTGAAATCATCAGAGTCAAATAAAATAACCGTCACAAAAAGAGAGGACAAGATAATAAAATTCTTGTCCTCTCTTAAAATTTCATATTAAAAAACGATATGTGCAATCGCAATGATGATTGGTAATGTAATGGCTGTTCTCAGTAAGAAAATAATGAACAGTTTGCCAAGTCCGATTGGTATTTTGGAACCCAGGATAACTCCGCCGACTTCTGATAAGTAAATCAGCTGAGTGATACTCAGTGCGCCGACGACAAAACGTGTCATGTCGGAAGCGACGGTCTCAATTAAGATGGCTGGCAGGAACATATCTGTGAAACCGATGAACAGTGTCTCAGATGCCGCCTGCGCTTCTTCAATTCCTACAAGTTCCAGCAGTGGTACAAAGGGTGCACCGATCCATGTAAATACAGGTGTATATTCAGCGACGATCGTACCGAGTGTGCCGATTGCCATTACGATCGGCAGCACCGCAAACCACATATCCCCGACTGTCTTCAATCCGTCTTTCAGATAATCTGTAAAGCCATCAGCTTTTTCAGCTTTTTCCATAGCCTGGCGGTACCCCCATGTAAAAGGATTGTATCCTTCGGGTATTTCTTCATTCAGATCTCTGTCATCACGGTGATAAGTGTTTTCTATTCTGGACAGCGGCGGTATTCTCGGCATGATGAAAGCCGCAGCAAGGCCGGCGATCAATACTGTCAGGTAGAATACTCCGAAATAATTCATCAGACCGATCAAATCCAAAATGACGACTGTAAATGTGATGGAAACGACAGAGAAAGTTGTCGCGATGACTGTTGCTTCTCTTCTTGTATAATATCCATCTTCATATTGTTTACTACTTAGAAGTACACCGACTGTTCCGTCACCGACCCATGAAGCCAGGTTATCGACTGTGGAACGACCGGGCAGTGTGAATAAAGGTCTCATCACTTTTGTGAAAATCGCACCTATAAATTCAAGCAGACCGTAATTTAATAATAGGGGAAGCAGTATGCCGGCAAATAAAAACACCGATAATAATGTTGGCATCAGATCGTTAAGAATCATGCCGCCCGTGCCCATGGAAGTGACGACTTCAGGACCGATTTCAAAATAAGTCAGCAATACGAACACCGCACCAAGGAGTCTTGTTACGACCCATACCGGTGTGACTGAAAACATATCAGCCAGCATTATTGAATTCGGTTTATGTATCCAGCTGAATATGACAGTCAGGATGGCAGCCAATGTGATTATAATAGTAATAATGAGTAAAGCTGATTCATGCCCGAGTACATACAGTAATAACCCCGCCAAGTATGCGATCGGTATTGTCGTACCGCCGTCAGCATCTGTCAGAGGATATAAAAACATGAATACACCAATTAAAGATGGTATTAAAAATTTTAATAAAGTTGCAGTTTTGTTCATAAATATCCCTACCTTTAATTAAATTATACAATTCATAATTGTAAAGTAAACAGTGAAAATATAAGAAAACGTTTTCATTTCTCATTTACAGTTTATACTCTTCTAATATTAATTCAATCATTATTTTATAATGTATAAATATGTTTAAATTTTGCGAGAATTCCCGTTGTCTGTATAATATCTGGTGAAGGGGGAGTAATTAATGAAGATTATTGATACACATTGCGATGCGCTGTTGAAACTGCAGAGTGACAGCCGGTATTCAAGAGGATTTATGGATGAACATTCACCGCTGAATTTTTTGGATGCAAAAGAGATTGATACGAATTACAGGCGCTTGAGAGAAGGGGACGTGCAGGTTCAATTTTTTGCGATTTTCATTTCCCCAAAAGTGCCCGATAATGAAAAGTGGCAGCATGCGCTTGAACAGGTGGATGCTTTCTATAATGAAGTGCTCACCCAGGAAAATATGGTGCACATTAAAAATCTGAAAGAAGTAAAACAGCTGAAGCCGCACGAAACCGGAGCGGTTTTGACACTTGAAGGGTCGGATGCTTTCGGCAATGACCTGATGAAACTGCGGACACTGATCCGTCTGGGTGTGCTGTCTGTCGGCCTTGTATGGAACAACGCCAATCTGGTGGCAGACGGGGCAGGTGAAACAAGAGGCGCCGGTCTGTCGAATTTCGGCGCCGAGGTGATTGAAGTATGCAATGACAATGACGTACTCATCGATGTAAGCCATTTAAATATTCCGGGCTTCAACGATATTATAGATAAAGCGGCCAGAGTATTTGCAAGCCACTCCAACGCACGGGGCATTTTTGATCACCCGCGCAATCTGACAGATGAACAGATTAAGAAAATCATCGACAGAAACGGCATGGTCAATATCGTTTTCTGTCCGATGTTCATCAATGAAGGCGCGCTTGAAATCGACGATCTGTTTCCCCATATCGACCGCATCATAAAACTCGGCGGCGCGGACCATATCGGCATAGGTTCGGACTTTGACGGCATTAACACATATGTAAACGGCCTGCGGCACGCAGGCGAATTCCAGAACCTGGTCAACAGACTTCAGGAACGATATGGTACAGAGTTCACTGAAAAGATGACCCACCGTAATTTCATTGATATCTTCTGTGAATAAAAGGCCGCCTCCGGTCTTTTATTCATCTCTGATACGTTCGTACTGTTCTTCTATTTCATCGTATTTGGTGTCGATATTGTCCTCGAGCAACTGGATTTCTTCAAGATCTTCTTCGAATGATTCTGAAAAACTGTCATCATCCATAGGGTTGGATACATAGAAGTTCAAGTTGAATTCTCCGTAGCGTTTCGTCAATGTTTCCAGAGTATTGATGTAGTCAAGCATGGACTCCTGAAGTTCCAGATGTTCGGTACTGCCGAACTCATAATTATTGATTACCGATTTGAAGTCATCGAATTTTGGCACCAGGTTATTATAATAAATGTCCACCTGGCTTTCACGGTCATCCGAATTTCTGATATCCTCCAGTTCACGTTCCATGTCATTTCTCAGCTCTTCATGGTTTCTGCTGAATGCTTCATACAGACTTTCCAGATCATCACTTTCATTGTCGCCGCAGCCGATCAATATGAAACTGACTGCCGCCATCAGAAATATTAATTTTTTCATGGAACACCTTCCTTTATTCTATTTTAACATGATTGAATATTAGATTAAGTTTTATTTGCCTCATAAATATTGTATAATACTCGAGTTGGTTATTTTTAAAGGTTTAAGGTGATAATGTGAATAAAAAATTATTGGTCACTTTTACAGTTGGGGTGTTTTTACTCGGAATGATGGAGTTGATCATTTCCGGTATATTGGAATTGATGAGTGATGACTTGGGAATCAGTGTTGCTGTTACCGGCCAACTGATCACTGTTTATGCAGTAAGTTTTGCAATATTCGGCCCGGTGCTCGTTAAACTGACAGAGAAATATAAGCCGAAGCCTGTCATTTTAATTTCTTTGATTGTCTTTATATTCGGTAATGTCATTTTCGGATTATCCGAAACATTCCTGATGCTGGCACTCGGCAGAGTGATGACGGCAATGGCGGCAGCCATTTTTATCGTCAAGATTTTGGATATGACCGTCGTATTGTCTGAGCCGAGTATCAGAGGGAAAATGATTGCGCTTGTATATATGGGTTTCTCTGCAGCCAATGTTTTCGGGATACCGATAGGTACTTTGGTCGGTACGCTGTTTGGCTGGAGAATCATATTCCTGCTGGTCATCGTGCTTTCGATACTTGTAGGTTTCGGCCTGATTTTGCTGGTGCCGGATAAGGAATCTGAGAGTAAGGAAAGTCCAACGAAAACGAAGATCATGAACATGAGAAATGTGGTGCTGTATATTGGTGTAACGATGTCGGTGCTGATCGGTAACTACATAGTACTTGGATATATTTCTCCGCTGATGACTTCAAACGGATTTACAATAGAAAATGTCTCCATTGCTCTGTTTATCGCCGGGGCAGGCGGAATGGCAGGTACAGTGCTCGGCGGAAATCTCGTTGACAGGTTCGGTTCCAGAAGGACAATCATCACGATGATGATTTTATTTTCACTGACGATGCTTGCGATGCCGCTGTTATACAGCACGCCGATTCTGTTCTATGTCAATCTGTTCATATGGAGTCTTTTCCAGTGGAGCACAAGTCCTGCTGTCCAGGCAGGTCTTGTGGACAATGTCGAAGGTTCGGCTGCGAGCGTCTTCAGCTGGAATATGTCGGGCTTGAACCTCGGTATCGGCATCGGTGCCGTCATCGGCGGTATTTTCATCAGCCGTTTTGATATCAGCTTTGCGCCTTGGCTCAGTTTCTTCATTATATTGTTTGGACTGACATTCGCTATATTAGTAAAAGAGGATAAAACACTGTATAATTAAGTTGAACGAGAAGCGAGGGATGTTTTATGATACTCAGAATTATTATGTATATAGGATTTGCATTCCTATCTATATTTTTATTAAATTACTTTGAGCTTGCCAATATCGAGTTCACGATAATCAATGTGCTGATTGCAGTCGGATCGCTCATAGCACTTAATATCCTGTATTCGATATTCACACGCTTTCTAAGAGTGCTGGTCTTTGCATTCGTATTTCTTCCGGTAATCGGTCTGATCGTCTACTACGTATATGCATACTTTACAGGACAGTCGGTGGATCTGGCATCTTTGGCAGTGTGGTAAAAAGAACTGAACAGTTTAATCGACTGTTCAGTTTTTTATTTCACATTGGGAAGGAACCGATTCAATGATTACACAATTAAACAGAGGTGAGTTTTTTGAAGAGTAACTATCAGCCGATTTCATATTCGGAAAGAATTCATGAAATCGACGGCATCAGAGGTTTTGCGCTGCTCGGCATATTAATGATGAATATTATGTCCTTTGCGACACCGGTTGTGCAGGACGGCATGGAGCAGAGGGTGACGGAGAGATTTACAGGACAGTATAACGAATGGACGATATTCTTCATCAATACTTTTGTCACAACGAATTTTTATACGATGTTTTCATTCTTATTCGGCCTCGGATTTTACATATTTTTAACCAGGGCAGAGAATAAAGTCCAGTCGGTCAATGTATTGTTCATGCGCCGCATGGGCATGCTCCTGATATTCGGTATACTGCACGGTGTACTGTTATGGTACGGGGATATTTTATGGACATATGCGGTGACAGGCATTCTGTTATTATTTTTCTATAAGCTGCGTCCGAAAATCAATCTGATCATCGGCGTATCCATACTGGGTGTTTTCACCGTGTTTCTGCTGCTGATGTCAATTCTGCTGTTCGCAGTGAATTTACCTGTAGAAGGCGAATTCCCGCTTCCGTTTGATATGACGGAGACGATTCATGGAGGCAGCTATTCAGAACTTATTGCTTTGAACTCGACATTTCTCTGCATCAGTCTGATGAATATCATCTTCCTTGTACCGACAGTGCTGGCAGTCTTTCTGATTGGATTATATGCGGCACAAAGAGGCATCTTTAATAATCTTGAAAAAAATAAAGGTCTCATCAACAAAGTGGCTGCGGTCGGCCTTGGTGTCGGACTGCCGGTTAAAATATTGACGGGATACGCTGTGACTTATCAATCGCTCGATCCGGCATGGGCTATGCTTTCCACGCTCAGTTCGACGATGGGCGGACCGCTGATGTCACTCGGCTATATCGCATTATTTCTGATTATCGCGAGAAAACTTCCTGCAATCGTCAAAGTGCTGCAGCCCGTCGGCCAGATGGCGCTGACCAACTACATCATGCAGACCGTCATCATGCTGATCATCTTTTACGGCTTCAACCTGTTCAACCGGGTGGATGCGGTCTACTTCATACCGATAGTGCTGGCGGTATTCGCAGTTCAGGTTATATACAGTTATTTCTGGATGAAAGTATTTAAGTTCGGTCCCCTTGAATGGATATGGCGGACAGTCACATATTTGAAAGTACTTTCGATAAAAAGACGTTAGACTATATTATTAGACATAAAAACGGCTGTATGGAATCGAACAATTCCATACAGCCGTTTTAAACTTATCTATACCAGTGTACTCACATTGTAGTCCAGCACTTTCCACTTATTGTTCTCCGGTTCGAGGACACTTAAAGAACAGTTGTCGAGTTTGGTGAAAACCATATGTACCTCGTCCGTATACAACGAGAGGATGGACTTTATTGTTCGGGAATGTGCTGTAACCAACACATTTTCATCCTTGTGGTTGTCCTCAATATACTGCATCACTGCTGCTGCTCTTTGAGCCAGTGAATCGAATGTTTCGACACCGGGAATGTCGCCTTCCGGGTATTTCAAGCGGATATTTTCAATATGTTCCCCTTCAAAAGGGCCGAAATACTGCTCCTTCAACTCATCCATTTTATGAATTTTTAAATCGTGGTGTTCATTGATGATTTCAGCAGTGGCATAAGCACGCGACAACGGACTTGAAAGTATCACATCAAACTTTTCATCTTTAAAAAATTCAGATGCATTTTTTGCCTGTAATAGTCCCGCTTCATTGAGCGGAATATCACTCGCCCCCTGTAAACGCAATGATTTGTTATATTCAGTCAATCCATGACGAATCAAAAAAACCTTTCCCATCTACGTCACCCCAAATTAATATTGTATAACTACATGATAACACTATCATTTGAATTTCAAATCCTTTTATCGTTTACTGATTCAGGAAATGAATGATTTTATCGATGACTTCTTCTTCAGCGGTATGATAGGACGGTTCTGTTAAAATGTCACCGCGTTTTGAAATGGTCAATTTGTATTTATTTTCTGCCTGTCTCATGATCCTGAATTTTATATTGTCTTTGGACAATGTGGCGATAGAGGTGCCCGGCAGCGCTTTAAATCCGTTATCTTTTGCAAATCTGGTTATTTTTCTCATTGTTCTCATTGTTCATGGCTCCTTCATCAATTCTTTTCCTTATTCACAATGTTATCATGTCGGTTATTTAAATGCCCATGAGAACAAGGTTTGTCTTTTGTGCCTTCATAATACTATATGATAATATTGTAGTTGATAAATAGAGTTGGTTTTTAATTGATGAGAGGGGAAAATTGATGAATTTACAAAGTTTTTATATAGGCGATCATCATGCTGAAGTGACGATGATGCTCGGAGCAAGGGAAAAAACATCAAAAGGGCATCCTGCAGTAGTAATCTGTCCCGGCGGGAGTTATATGTACGTATCGAAAAGGGAGGCGGAGCCGATTGCCTACCAGTTTCTCGCACAGGGCTACCATGTGTTCATATTGAATTATTCGACGATCGGCAGTGCGATTGAAAAAGAGGGCAGAACGCCATCGCGTGATGAACTTTATCAGCTTGCAAGTATGGTCGAAGATGATAAGGAACTCGGTTCTGAGTTTCCGACACCGCTGACAGAACTTGCAGCGACGATGACGTTCATACGGGAAAATTGCCACGAGTTTAATATTGATCCGGACCGTATAGGTGTGGCCGGATTTTCAGCAGGCGGCCATCTGACTGCAAGCCTCGGCGTGCATTGGTCGAGTGAATGGCTGAAAGAAGCCGTTGGAACAGAGAACAGATGGTTCCGTCCGAATTTCCAGGTGCTCAGCTATCCTATACTGGACTATATGCTGAATAAAGAAATTGCGGAGGAACGGGGTATGGGTGACCCGCGGTTTATGGAAATGGCATCCAGAATGATCTATGGTGCAGAACCGGATGAAGAGATTGTCCGTCTGAGCCGTTTGAAAGATTATGTGTCCAAAGACACACCGCCGACATTCATATGGCACACGATGGAAGATGAACTTGTATTCATACAGAACTCCCTGGATTTTGCCAAGGCGCTGGATAACCACCGGGTCCCCTGGGAACTTCACACATTCCAGCATGGTGAACACGGTCTCAGTCTCGGCACGGAACTCACAGGGAAAATAGACGACAGGGCGAGCCGGTGGCTGGATCTCATGTTCAGCTGGCTGAAGGTGAATGTATAAAAAAAGAAGACACTTTCAGTGTCTTCTTTAATTCAATTCATATATCCGAAATCTTTCTGTATGATGCGGATAGATGAACTCAATCATTTTCTGCCCGGTATGTTTTGAATGGCTTTCTTTTTTAATATAGTGCTGTTTAATATATTCAGTATCACGCTGATTTGAAACCAGGTGATAACGGGTCTTGTTATTCTTGGTGTCACTATACTTGACTATGATTGTCATGATACACCAACTCCTCGTAATTACTATAACCCTTGTGCATAAATGTAAACGTATTTCGTAAAGATTTTATTAAATTGTATTAAAGTTGTAACTTATTCAAAAATGGGGTGAACCGGTGAAAGTAAGAAAACTGACTGTTGATGATCTGAATGACATTATGACATTGCAGACACTCGTATATGAAGATCTGCAAAATAAGATGATACTGGAAACGATAGATGAACCTGAATTTACAGAGATGATAGAACAGGGTTTCATCATAGGTGTGTTCGAAGAGGAAGATTTGAAAGCCATCCGTGCGATGTATATCCCGCCAATCGACGATCCGGAACATCTGGCTGAAGACGGCGGAATCAAGGACAGAGAAGAAGTCATCTACTCTGAGATTTCCTTTATCCATCCGGACTGCAGAGGACAGGGGCTCCAGACGAAACTGGGGAGGCAGCTGGTCGAGCGTGTACAGGCGGACGGCCGGTTCAAACATATTTTAACGACTGTGCTGCCGACGAATATTCCGAGCCTGAAGGATAAGTTCAGACTGGGCTTTAAAATAGTGAATACAAGAATCATGTACGGCGGAAAATATCGCCATGTCATGCAGTTGAATTTGAACGAACCGCTTGAAGCAGCGGGTGAAAAGAAGACAGTGGATTATAAAAACATCGAGTGGATGCTCGACCACGGCAAAGATTATATCGGTTTTGATTTTGACGGTGAAAATATCGATTATTATTTAAAATGAAATGCCAGTGATGATAAAAGGGGAGGATCATAATGGATTTTAATAAGATTGTAGAAGATGCCATTCAATTCAGAAGAGAACTTCACAGATTCCCGGAACTGAGTGATGAAGAATTCAATACCTCAAAAAGGATACAGGAACAACTGGCCGAACTGGACATCCCTTTTGAAACCGGTTTTGCAGGAACGGGGGTACTCGGTATTATCGAAGGCGCGCATGACGGCGGCATCGTCGGACTCCGTGCCGACATTGACGCTTTGCCGATCCATGAAACTTCAGGTGTCGGATACAGCTCGGAAGTCGACGGTGTGATGCATGCGTGTGGACACGATGTGCATACATCCATGCTGATTGCGACAGCAAAAGTACTGCTTAATCGACGTGAAGAGATGCATGGCACAGTACTGTTGATTTTTCAGCCGGCCGAGGAAAAGTCACCGACCGGCGGTTCGCAGCGGATGATGGATGAAGGTGTATTTGATGGCAGAGAACCGGATGTCCTGATTGCCCAGCACGTCTGGCCGTCGATTCCTGTTGGCAAATTCGGAATCATGTCCGGGCCGATCATGGGGAACTCCGACCGTTTCAAACTGATAATCAAAGGTTCGGGCGGACATGCTTCCATGCCTCACGATACAGTGGATGCCATTATAGTCGGTACACAGGTAATCAATGCCCTGCAGACAATCGTCAGTAGAAATTCAGATCCGTATGAACCATCCGTTGTTACTGTGGGCAAGTTTCAGGCAGGTACACAGCATAATGTCATTGCTGAAACAGCTGAAATAGTGGGGACCATACGGACGCAGTCCAATGGTATGAAAACTATGATTAAAGAAAGATTTCACAACATAGTTGAAAATGTTGTCGAAGCGATGGGGGCTTCTGTTGAAATAGAATATTTGGACGGCTATCCAGCGACGATCAGTTCAAAAGAGTGGGCCCACCAGATGCGGCAGACTGCAGTAAATCTGTACGGTGAAGAAGCGGTGCCCGATTACCGGCCGAGCCTTGCTGGAGAAGACTTCGGCAGATTTCTGCTGAAATACCCGGGCGTATACTACTGGCTCGGCACTTCGGTCGGAGAAGGTCAGAAACCACTTCACAACCCGTCTTTCAAAGTAAATGAGGATGCGTTCAAATACGGTATCGACGTAATGAGCCAGGGCGCAATCGATACTTTGACCAGGCTGAAAGAAAACAAGTCGATTAAGTAACCGCAGCTGTCAATTTTATGATAGTATTAAAAATGATATTTTGAAGATAAGAGGTTGGATTATGAATAAGATAGAGATTGTTTACACGTCGGGTAAAAAAGAGATTTTCGAGACGGAGAAATATACTGCAAAGACTCTGCAACAGGAACTGGAATTTGCATATGCCCACAAGAAATCGTATATGGAAGTGGATGGTTTTTCACTTTTTCCCAATCTGGTAAAAGAAGTAAGTGCAGTAAAATGATTAAAAGAGAGGCGGCCCGGCCAAAAATCAGGCTGTCTCTCTTTTTCGGTAAGTAAATACGGCCTATTCAGACCACATGTCATACATCGCGGTCAACTCTTCATCACTCACCTGATCCTCGCTGAATGCAGGCATGGAGTTTTGACCGTTTCTGACGATGTCTGTAAATTCCTCTTCACTTAAAGAAGTGCCGTCCAAAGCTGGTCCCATGCCGCCCGAGAAGTCTTCACCGTGACAGGAAGCGCATGAACTCTGAGCAACACCTTCTGCATCGACATCGCTTGTTGAAGCACTTTCATCAGTGCCTTCTTCTGCTGATTCTTCCTCTGTTCCAACATCATCAGTCTCTTCAGTATCACCGCCGCATGCACCAAGAACCAGCACTAGAGAGAGACCGCCTGCCATCAAATACTTTTTGATATCCATAATTTCACCTCCCCGGATAGAAAGTGCATTACAAGTTAAATATATCACAAAGTAAAATATTAACAAATAAGACCTTGTTCCTATTTTTTGTCTGGGCTTTTTTAATGGACTGTGGCGAATGTACCATTTACATATGGCTGCTCTTCGGTCCGAAGGCTGAATAATAACTGAAAAAAAGGCTATGATAGGATTTATTGTCACAGTATAGAAATTAATATATGATTACGATACACATTAATCTCAAGGAGCCGAACATGAAGAAGCGTAATCATAATATTGACATCATAAAGGGATTGGCAATCCTTGCTGTCATATTAATTCATAGTTTAACTGAGGAAATGCTGCTTGCCATTTTATCTCCCTTTTACATCTGGCAGGCTGTACCGGTATTTATGTTGCTTGCAGGGTATAACACCGCTGCATCTTTTCAACGGAGAGGTTATGTAAGTCTGAATCAGTTTTATAATTTTTCATTTCTTTACAGTAAGGTTGAAAGACTGCTTTATCCTTTTCTTTTTATATGGATTATACAAGTCATAGCCCATTTTTTATTTCTGGATGGATTGAGTTTTACACATCTGATTACATCTTTGTTTACCGGCGGATGGGGGCCCGGCAGCTACTTCATCCTTATAATTATACAGGCGACCTTGATCTTACCTTTAATATACATGCTGGTTAAAAAGAATCTGACTGTCGGAACGATTGTTTTATTCTTTATCAGTATATTGATAGATGCATTCTGTATGTTAATTGATGTGCCGGGCAGTGTTTACAGAGTAATAGTCGTCCGTTATTTATTTGCTTTGGTTTTAGGGGTCTGGTTAGCTCTGAATCCTAAAAAGATAAACTATAAATGGCTGATTCCTATAGCAACTGTAAGTGCAGTTTATATAGCGGGTGTGTATTATCAGGAATGGAACTTTTTCATTGAAAGATATTGGCAAAGCCAGCATGCACCGTCTTATTTTTGGACGTTATTACTGATTGTGATTGGATTGAATGCCTATCAATTCAAAGCGGATAATCCTGTCACCGGATTAATCGTTAAAATGGGGAAAGCTTCCTATCATATATTTTTGGTTCAGATGTTCTATTTCTGGCTGATTGCAGACAGCATCAGTAATTTGCCGCTGATTATTTATATATTATTAAGTTTAATAATCTGTATCATTTTCGGCCGATTATTCTTCTACGCCGAAAACAGTATTAGAAAAGCACTGAAAAATTAAATCTATTGAGCAGGGGTATCGATCCGGCTCATAACAAACCCCTTCTGTTAGCAGAAGGGGTTTTGTCTACAATTACTGTCTGACTATTTTTATCAGTCGCAAAAGTTATATAAAGATAATAGGGGATTAAAAAAGGCATAATAAAAGACCGGCAGCATTGAAAAATCAATGTCTGCCGGTCTTTGTAATGGTAAATGCTTATTATCTTGAGTAGTACTCAACGATAAGCTGTTCGTTGATTTCAGCCGGAAGTTCTGAACGTTCAGGGAAGCGTACGAAAGAACCTTCCATTTTTTCGTCATCGAAAGTTAAATAGTCAGGGATGAAGTTGTTGACTTCAACTGCTTCTTTAACGATGTCAAGGTTACGTGATTTTTCACGAAGACCGATTTTCTGACCTGGTTTCAGGTGGTATGAAGGGATATCCACACGACCGCCGTCCACTGTTACGTGGCCGTGGTTAACCAGCTGACGTGCCTGACGGCGTGTGCGTGCCAGACCCAGCTGATATACCACTGCATCCAAACGTGATGCAAGCAGAATCATGAAGTTTTCACCGTGAACACCTTTTAGTTTACCAGCGCGTTCGAAAATTGTGCGGAACTGACGCTCATTGATTCCGTACATGTAACGAAGCTTCTGCTTCTCCTGAAGCTGAAGACCGTATTCTGAAATTTTCTTTCTTTGTGTCGGACCGTGGTCACCTGGTGCATACGGACGACGCTCCAACTCTTTGCCCGTACCTGTCAGGGAGATACCGAGACGACGGGATTTTTTCCAGACTGAACCTGTAAAACGAGCCATAATGACTCCTCCTTATTGTGTTTTATTTATGCAATAAACATCATAAGGTAACAACCGCCCATATGGGTATATGATTTAAAGTGCCTTCGCCTCATAGCATTGGTTACGCAACACATACCAACTATCGGGAACCATATACTGGCATATAATGATTGTAAGCTACTTAATCCGTTCATTTACACAATAGCTTATTCTACATAATTCCTATGTAAAAGTCAAGGCGTTAAATGTATTTTTTCAACACATCCACAAAGGCGATCAATCCTGTGCGGTCTTCCTCACTGAACCTCTCATAGAAAGGTGAATCGATATCAAGAACGCCGATCGGTTCTCCGTCTTTATAAATAGGCACGACAATTTCAGATTTACTGTTGGCATCACACGCGATGTGGCCCGGGAATTCATTCACGTTATCAACGACGAAAACGTCATTGCCTCTGAATGCTGTGCCGCAAACGCCTTTCCCGTTATCAATTCTTACACATGCCGGCAGTCCCTGGAATGGTCCCAGCACAAGCTGGTTGGATTTCTCTTCAAATAAATAAAAGCCGACCCAATTTATATCTTTCAAATAGAAATTGAGCAGACTCGCAGCATTTGATAAATTTGCTATTCTGTCTGTTTCATCTTCGAGCAGGCTTTTCAAAGTCTTGTTTAATTGTTCGTAATCTGTAATATTTGTGGCTGTGAACATGTATAATCACCTTTATTCATCAATTTAATTATAAATTATATAATTATCTGTTTTTTGTTTCAAGCTTTTAGGCTATAATTAACTATATGTTTAGGAGGTAAGTATATGTGGGTCTATATTCTTATCGGAATAATAGTTTTGATAGCGATAGCGGTGGCTATTGTATTTTATATCAGAAACACAAAATTAGAGGACTTGAATAATAAATATCATCGTCTGGAAGAAGTTAAAGCACTGCCTTTTCAGGATGAGTTATTTAAAGTCAAAGATTTGAATTTACATGGTGAGGCAAAAGAACTTTATTCCGGGTGGCAGAAAGAATGGCAGTCTTCCTACAATGAATCGGTGGATGAGTCGAAATCATTGCTTGAAGACGCAAAATTGGATTTAACAAAGTTCAAGTTCAGTGACAGTAATGAGAAAGTGAAGCAGGCTGACAATACTATGGATTCAGTTGAAACCAAGTATGAGCAGTTGAGCGGTGAAATTGATGAATTGCTTGAGGCCAATGAAAAAGCGATGATCGCCCGGGCGGATGCTGAGAAGATTCACCGGGAAGCGAAAAGGGATGTACTTGCGAGTGCATATCAGTTTGGTGAGGCCAAGGGCCCGCTTGAAGAACTCATTGACAGTTTTGAACCGGAAATAAACGAGTATGACCAGATGAAGAACGCCGGTAATTATGTCAGTGCGAACAAACACATAGAAGAAGTGCACAGCGATCTTGTAACATTGAAGGAAAATATGGACGATATCCCTGTGCTGATCAGGGAAGTCCAAAAGGATCTTCCTGCACAGTTCCAGGAAATCAGATTCGGCTGCCGTGATCTGAAAGCGGACGGCTATGATCTGGAACATGTCAGAGTTGAAAACAAATTATCTACATTAAAAGGGAAGTTGAACCTGGTTGAACCGCTGATTTCAAGACTTGATCTTGATGAAGCGCGTAAAATACTGGATGACATCAACAATAATGTGGATGATATTCTGGAACTCATCGAACTTGAAGTGAAGGCGAAAATCAAAGTGGATGAGGACCAGCCGCTCGTCACAGATGAATTGTTCCATGCAAGAAATTCGAACTATACACTCAGAACCGAAATCCATTATTTGAAAGACCAGTATTATATAAATGATACAGATATCCACTCCATTCAAAAATTTGAGCATGAGATAGAAAGCCTGGTGGACATATATGATGAGATTGTCACCGAGATGTCCAGGGCAAATGCCAGATACAGTGAAGTTGAAAACAGGATTTCCCATATCAAGGAACAGATCATCGGGATAAATGATGAGCAGGAGCAGATTCAGGAGCATCTGGTCGACTTGAGGGATGATGCTGAAGAGGCTCGTGAAAATGCTTATTATATCCAGGATAAAAAAGAGAATATATACCGCAGGCTGGTCGGCTCAAATCTGCCTGATGTACCCGAAAGGTTCGTCATATTGAAAAATGATCTTGATATCGATTTAAGAAACATCGAACAATACTTCAGTAAAAGACCTTTGAATGTACAGTACATCAAAGACAAAGTGAACCAGACCATGATTGAACTGAACAAGTTCGAGCAGGAATCATTTGAACTTCTGCGTGATGCAGAACTCACAGAAGTGATGATCCAGTACGGCAACAGATTCAGAAGAGATGATCACGATTTTGATGCCGAGGCGCGTGAAGCGGAAAGGATGTTCCAGGAAAGCAGATATAAACGCTCGCTGGAAATCATCAAGTCGGCACTTGAAAAAGTGGAGCCCGGCGCAGCAGACAAAATCGAAAATGAATATGACGACAAGTAGTTATTGAAGCGACTTAGAATATAATATTCTAAGTCCTTTTACATGAAAGGAGAAATTTGATGCATTATTTTGATAATGCTGCCACGACGAAACCGGATGAACAAGCACTGAATACATTCAATAAAGTGAATCAGAACTATTATTTCAACACGGCAAGCATACACAGTGCAGGGCGGGACAGTGAAAAGCTTCTGGAAGCATCAAGGAAGCAGGTTCTGGATATATTCGGACTGCCGAATCATCATTGCGTTTTCACTTCAGGTGCGACAGAGAGCAATAATATCGCAATCCAGAGCACGCTCAACAGAAAGAAGAGATTCGGCAGCACGATTCTCATCAGCCAGCTTGAACATCCGAGTGTGATCAACGTCGTCGATCATTACAGATCAGAAGGGTTCAACGTGAAATTTATAAAAACGACTGAACAGGGCAGAGTCGATGTGGATCATTTAAGAAAACTGATGGATGAAGACGTCATTTTTGTCACTGTAATGGCTGTCAATAATATCGTCGGTGCGGTTCAGCCGATTCAGGAGATTGCAGAGATTCTGAAAGGATTTCCCAAAGCACACTTTCATGTTGATGCCACCCAGGCGGTCGGCAAGGTGGAAATCAATTATGAAAATGTCGATACGCTGAGTATTTCAGGACATAAATTTCACGGCGTAAAAGGTTCCGGTGCTTTGATCACCAGGGAATTGAAGACGATGCCGCCGATTTTCTTCGGAGGCGGGCACGAATATAATTTGAGAAGCGGTACGGTCAATCTGCCCGCGGTTGCGGCGATGGCCAAAGCTTTGAGGCTGAGTCATGAAAATACCGATAATATCTCCGGTAAAATCGAAGAATACAACCAGTCGATCAGAAATGCTCTGGCAGAGCATCGATCAATCGTCATACAGCCGGGTGATGTTCCGCACATATTAAATTTGTCATATGTGGGTGCGAAGGGTGAAGTCGCAGTGAATGCACTGTCTGAAAAGGGTATTATGGTATCGACGACGAGCGCATGTGCATCAAAGCTTGCAACGTTGAATGAAACACTGACAGCGATGGGACAGAGTGTGGATGTCATCAACGGCAGCATCCGGATTTCCATGTCGAAAGATACCGAAGAGAAAGATGTCGATATGCTGATAAAGGGATTAAAAGAGGTATATGAAGAAATAGGAGATGTTTTAATATGAAATACGATCACATATTGATCCGCTACGGTGAAATGACTTTAAAAAGCAGAAACAGAAAAATGTTCGTCAGTGCTCTGAGAAAAAGGATGAACAGAGCGCTAAGAGGCATGGATGTGCATATAAAATCGAACAGGGACCGTGCCTACATTGTCATCAATGATGAGGATGCATACGAGGTCATTGATAAATTGAAACTCATCAGCGGCATTTTAAGCGTGTCGCCTGTAGTCAGAATAGATAAGACGGAAGAAGCGATGCAGGAAACTGCACTCCTTTTTGCAAATGATTTTGATGCAGATAAGACATTTAAAATAGAAGTCAAAAGGGGAGATAAGACGTTTCATTTACAGACGCATGATATACAACATCTGCTCGGAGGACATATACTGGAAAATACAGACCATCTGACCGTCAATGTCAGGCAGCCCGATCACCAGATTACGGTTGAAGTGCGTCTGGATGCGATCTATATGTATCACGATTCAGTAAAATGTCTCGGCGGACTTCCGCTTGGAACCGGCGGCAAAAGCCTCCTGATGCTTTCAGGCGGCATCGATTCGCCGGTGGCCGGTCTCGATATAATGAGAAAAGGTGTGGAAATCGAAGCGGTGCATTTCCATTCTCCGCCTTACACGAGTCCACAGGCGACGGATAAGGTCAAACAGCTCGTCGATATCATGAGCGGGCGGACAGGGTTCGATATTAAACTGCACATCGTGCCGTTTACAGAGCTCCAGACGACTTTATATGACCGCATACCGGACAATCTGTCTATGACTTCTACAAGACGGGTGATGCTGAGGATCGCAGAAAAACTGGCTGCAAAAATTGATGCGGAAGCGGTCATCAACGGGGAAAACCTCGGGCAGGTCGCTTCACAGACGCTGACAAGCATGTATGCAATCAATGAAGTGACGAACCTGCCGGTGCTAAGACCACTGCTTACACTCGAGAAGAATGACATCGTCAATATGTCAAAGCGGTTCGGCACATATGAAACATCGATTCTGCCGTTTGAAGACTGCTGCACGATATTCAAGCCGAAGTCGCCGAAGACGAAACCGTCACTTGAAAAAGTGAAGCATTTTGAAGAGCGGGTGGATTTTGAACCGTTGATAGATAGAGCGGTCGCCGGTATTGAAACATATACACCATCTGCGAATAAAGAGGCAGCTGCGGAATTTGAGGAATTATTATAATGGACAAAAAAGAAACTTCCTGTTTTTTACAGGAAGTTTCTTTGTGTCTTATGCCAGAAAGTATTGTTCGGCAGTCTTAATGTTTTGATGATCCTGTCCGCCACACGGATCTGTACCTGTTCCGTATTCTGCAGGCTGAGTGCCTCATTATCCAAAGACATGATCGGGTAGTAATCTTTGCTCTTATCAATCATCAATGTCAACGGACGGTCTTTATTCAGCAGAAAGCTTGTACCGAGCGTACGGTATTTATTGTTGTTGACACTGGCGAGCTCTGTGACCTGGATGGCTTTCACCAGGGGGTCGACTACCGCACCGCCAAGGGATTTGTTATATCCTGTGGAGCCGGTCGGTGTACAGACAAGGACACCGTCGCCGTGGAATTGTTCAAATAAAAAGTCATCTATATAAACATCCATCATGATGGTTTTGACGATGCTGGAACGGAGTGTGAACTCATTTAGACAGAAGCTCGGCTTGTTATCGTTGATCTTCACTTCAATCGCAGGATAATTGCGTACTTCCGTGTCTTCGGAAGTAAGTGCTTCTGAAATCAGGTGGCTGTTTTTATAATCGAAATCGACGTACATGTAATCATCTTCCTGAATTGCGATTCCTATATACACGCAGTCGTCCCTGAATCCGGTTTTTCTGACGGCCTGCAAAAACGTGCCGTCCCCTCCGATAGAAGCGATCAGATCCGCCTCTTCGCTCGTCTTCACTGTATGGATGCCCATATTATTAAATACTTCCATCAGGTCTTTTCTGATTCTCTCTGTATCTTTTCCAAAAGGGTCAAAGAAATAGACATTTTCAAACTTATTCATGCTTACCGCCCCTTAATCCTATTTGACTGTACCATCTATATGTTATCATAATATTGGCATAGGATTAAATATTAGGGAGTGTTTTTATGAAGCGTATAATAGCGGCAGTAATTGCTGCCACGCTGTTGGTTTTCGGTGTGTTCTTTTCAATTTTCACCAATTTATGGGCAAGTGATTTTCAGGAAACGGTCGATCAGTTTGCAGGAGGGGAGTTTCCGCCGACCCAGGTAGTGGAGCAGGGTGACCCGAACAGCAAAATTGCCATGATCAATATTGAAGGCACGATGGTGGATACTGGCAATCAGCAGAGCATGTTTGCGGCCCAGGAATACAATCACCAGCTGATCATCGAGTCTTTGAAACAGGTGATTGAAGACGACACCATTAAAGGCGTCCTGCTGAATGTGGATTCACCGGGCGGCGGTGTATATGAATCAGCGGAAATACATAAATATCTTGTACAGGCCAAGGAAGCCGGCAAGGTCATTTACAGCTCGATGGGCGGTATGGCTGCTTCAGGCGGTTATTATGTGTCCGCACCTGCCGACCAGATTTTCGCATCTGAAGAAACGATGACGGGTTCCATCGGTGTCATCATGCAGTCGATAAACTTCCAGCAGCTGGCTGAAGATCTCGGGATCGAGTTCAACAGTTATACCAGTGGTGATATGAAAGAGATGCTGAGTTCGACTAAAGACCCGACCGAAGAAGAGGAAAGATATGTTCAGGGCATGGTGGATTCCATGTTTGATGACTTTGTACAAGTGGTTGCAGACGGGCGCGGCATGAGTGAAGATGAAGTGAGGAATATAGCGGATGGACGTATCTATCTCGGTGAAGAAGCAGTCGACAACGGACTTGTGGACCAGCTCGGCCATATTGAGGATGCGACAGCCGCATTGAAAGAAGAAGTCGGCGGCAATCCGCAAATAATCGAATATGGCTATGCCAACAATTTTGCAGGTTTGAATTTAAGTTACGGTGCAAAAAGCATCTTCGGAGAGCTGACGGGTCAGAATGATATCGCGCGTGTTGAACAGCTGATCAACAACCGTCAGGGACTCCAGCCTATGTACCTGTATGACAGATAAGGAGGGATAATATGGAAAGTGCACAAAAAAATAATTTAAGATACCAGCCGGCAAAAAGTACTCTGGAAGATAAATTGGATTACATGTCCAGCGCATCTTTCATGAGCCGTGCAGTGGCATTTATAATTGATGGCCTGGCCATCTGGGGACTGAGCCAGATTATCATTTATCCGCTCGTACAGGTCATAGGTATAGGGGATATCTATTTTCTGACACCGATGCTGAGCATCGCAAACATCGCTTCAGGCGCACTTTATTTCCTGTACTTTATACTGATGACGTATTTCGCACAGGCGACGCTTGGTAAGATGATTACAGGCATTACGGTGGTCAGCGTGAATTCCGAAAAGCTGTCTTGGCCCCAGGTGATATTCCGCGAACTTGTAGGACGCTATATCAACAACTTTTTATGGTATCTGCCTTATCTGATGGTGCTGTTCCCCGAACGCCGTATCGGACTGCATGATTACTTTGCGGATACGTATGTGGTGAAGAATAGTTACTATCAGTATAAAAATGAAATTAAAGAGCGTATAATGAAAGATGAAGAAATTAAATATCAGGAGGATGATTTGTACAATGGTAGAAGTCACGTTTCAAGGTAATCCGGTCACAGTCAGTGGTAACGAAGTCAAAGTAGGAGATACTGCACCTGATTTTACGGTATTAAACAACAGTCTGGAAGAAGTGAGCCTTTCCGATTATAAAGGGAAGAAAAAATTGATCAGTGTGGTGCCTTCACTGGATACGGGTCTTTGCAGCACACAGACTAAAAAATTCAACGAGGATGCCGGCTCGGTGGACAACGCGGTCGTCATCACCATTTCAAACGACTTACCGTTTGCACAGGCAAAATGGTGTGCAAATGAAGGCATTGATAATGCAATTACTCTCAGCGATCACAAAGATCTGTCATTCGGCAAAAACTACGGTACAGTGATGGATGAGCTGAGACTTCAGGCAAGAAGTGTGTTCGTCATTGATGAAAATGATAAAGTCGTTCATGTCGAATACGTTTCCGAAGGTACGAATCCGCCGGACTATGATGCAGCGGTGGACGCTTTAAAATCTTTATAAGATATTTTATAATGTTTGAAAAGGGACTGTTCGACCTCGGGCAGTCCATATTTTTATGTGAGTGGGGATAAAATGGCAAAGAGTAATTTGGAAGAAATCTATCAGTTGATTGTAGACGAAACAGAAGCTGTCCTGAAAGACAACAGTGAGATTTCCAGAATTGAAGCATTGATGGAAGCTTTGCTGACACTTCAGATCGATGACGGTAAATATGAGTATGCAGATTTGAGGAAAGCGGTTCAATTTGCTTATCTGTATCAGCTGAATGAAGAGAGTGTTCAGGCGAACCATCAGCTGACGCCGGATTCCATCGGATATCTGATAGCGCATCTGGTCGGTCTGTTCAAAGAGAAAGATCATATCAACCTGCTGGATGCCGGCAGCGGGACAGGTCATCTGTCCATGACGGTCAAGGAACATGTGGATCAGGTTGATTTTCACGGTGTCGAAGTGGACCCTGTACTGTCACGCTTCAATGTCGCATTGTGTGATTTTCTGAAAGTGCCGATGGATATATACCCACACAATATCATTGAGCCTGCAAAGCTCACAAAAGCGGATATTGCAATCGGTGATCTGCCGATCGGCTATTATCCTCTGCCGGCTGAAGGTTTTACAACGGCATTCAAAGAGGGAAAAAGTTTTGCGCATCTGCTGATGCTGGAAGCGGCGATGGGTCATGTCGAGGATGACGGCATCGGTATCTTTGTAGTACCTTCTAATATTCTTGAAGAAAATAATGAAACAATCAAAGAGTTTATATCAACAGAAGCGACATTGCTGATGTTTTTAAATTTACCGGACACTTTATTCAAAACAGAAAATATGCACAAATCCATTATTGTATTGAAAAAAGGGTATAAACCGATAGAAGATATTGAAGTGCTGGTCGGTGATGTGCCGGATTTCAAAAATGCAGAACAGATGAAATTGTTCCTGGATAGAACGAACACATGGTACGAAACTTATACTAGTAAGAAAAAGTAGGTGGGATTGTGACGAAAATTATAGCGATGAATGCAGGGAGCTCCTCATTCAAATTTCAGCTTTTTGAAATGCCGGAAGAAGTTGAGATTGCAAAAGGTCTGGTTGAAAGAATCGGACTTGAAGGCGGTATATTTTCCGTAACTGTTGACGGCGAAAAGAAAGTCCAGGAGCGCGATTTTGATAACCATGAAGATGCCGTCAATGCCATGCTTGATGAACTGCTGAGATTAGAAGTGATTAATGATATTAATGACATCATCGGGTCCGGCCACAGAGTGGTCCATGGCGGTGAAACATTTGAAGATTCAGTATTGATCACTGATGAAGTTGTGGAAAAAATTGATGAACTGAGTGAGCTTGCCCCATTACACAACCCTGCAAACCTGATGGGAATAAACGCATTCAGAGAGCAGCTGCCGGATGTTCCGCACGTTGCAGTATTCGACACATCATTTCATCAGTCGATGCCTGAAAGTTCATACCTATACAGTTTACCTTACAGTTATTATAAAGAGTACGGCATCAGAAAATACGGCTTTCATGGTACAAGCCATAAATATGTGACCGGCAGAGCGAGTGAAATGCTAGGCAGGCCGCTTGAAGAGCTGAGACTGATCAGCTGCCACCTTGGGAATGGCGCAAGCATCGCAGCAGTGAAGGGCGGCAAGTCCATCGATACTTCCATGGGGTTTACACCGCTTGCGGGAGTGACGATGGGCACGCGTTCAGGCAACCTCGACCCTGCATTGATCCCTTATATTATGAAGAAGACCGGAAAAACGGCAACAGAAGTGCTGAATGTACTGAATAAAGAATCCGGACTGCTCGGAGTCAGTGGTTTTTCCAGCGATTTAAGAGATATAGAAGAAGAGGCTAAAAACGGGAATTCACGTGCAGAGCTTGCACTGGATGTTTTTGGAGAAAGAATCCATAAGTATATGGGATCATACGCAACCAGAATGGGCGGACTTGATGCGATTATCTTCACAGCAGGTGTGGGAGAGAACTCCGATGTCGTCAGAGCCAAAGTTGTTAACGGCCTTGAGTTCATGGGTGTTTATTTTGATGAAACGATGAATGATGTCAAAGGACAGGAGAAATTCATCAACCACCCATATTCACCGGTTAAAATTATAATCATCCCGACGAACGAAGAGCTGATGATTGCAAGAGATGTCATGAGAATTACAGGGATGGAATAAAATTATCACGTCTGTCAAACTTGTTTTGGCAGACGTTTTTTAGTTTATGGAGAAATTGAGCGAGTATACAATTAACGATCAGTCATCTACGAGAATATGTAACATGGGCCTTGATATTATTGGAAAAACGTTTTCAAAATATTTTAAGAGAGGGTATGGATATGAATAGAGAAGAGATCGTTAATATGTTTGAGAAAAGTATAGATGTGGACAGTGCTGATGCCGAGCAGAATTATTCCGAATGCAGTAAGGTGCTTGATAGAATCCTTTTGGAAGTTGAAGATTATAAGAAAAGCCTGGAAGCAAAAGGTATAGAATTACACGTGAACCGAAGTGAAAAGAATCTGCAGGCGACGGATTATGGCCTCGATACTGTAATCAATGTAGAGGGAATTAAAGAAAAAAATAGAAATTTTATTCAGAAAGAATATGGTTGAATTTGAACTGAAAGTCCGTGATACGGCTTATATTTTACCGGTGGATAAGGCGTCTGACGATGAGATTTATGTAGTGGAGGACACTCAGGAAATCAACAGCATGTCTTACGGTGAATTCATCGATATGGTCATGCTGAAACTTCTGGGTGAAGAAGAATAATAACCACAGGTTAAAGAAGACATTAAAAAAAGCCCCTTAGGGCTTTTTTGTTTTTACTCGACGTTCTCTTCGCTTTCAGAAACAAGTTCTTCTGTAGCGACAGTCGTTTCAAAGTCTTCTGGAATGTTTTCAGTTCTGACGACTAATACATCAATATGAGCATGTCTTACAATTGCTTCCGATACTGAACCAACGATGAAACGCTCTACTGCGTTCAGACCGGAGGAACCACATATGATGACGTCGGCGCCTGTTTTTTCAACTGCTTTTTTAGGAATGATCGCTTTTGGTGAACCGTAATCAATGATTTTATCCACTTCAGTGATCCCTTTTTCAAGAGCCAACGCTTCATAACCGTCTAATAACTTTTTGGCGAATTCATTCGCCCGATCTGAAATTGAACGGTCGTAGGCTTCAACTGATGCAAATGAGCGGGTATCAATAATGTTGATGATACTGAGTTTTGCATTATTACGCTTGGCTGCTCCCAATGCTTTGTGGAATGCCCACTCTGCTTCTCTGGACCCGTCAACTGCGATTAAAATGTTTTTGTATTCTACCATAATGTGAAACCCCTTTCATGTACGTTGATTGAATATATCTTCCTTATCTATATTATAACTTGTATTGTGAATATTGACAATAATCTCTAACTCTCAATCATGACGAATTTAAGAACTCGTGATACAATTGATTCAATTATAGAAGGGAGATGTTTTAGATTGATAATAGGTGTACCTAAGGAGATTAAGAATAATGAAAGCAGAGTAGGTTTGACACCTGGCGGGGTGCATGCATTTGTGACTGGGGGGCATACTGTAAAGGTGGAGTCCGGTGCAGGGTCTGCTTCTTATTTCGAAGATCAGGATTACATAGATGCGGGAGCTGAAATAGCAGGTTCTGCAGGCGAGGCATGGGATGCTGAAATGATCGTCAAGGTCAAGGAACCTTTGAAGGAAGAATACGATTTTTTCAAAGAGGGCATGATACTCTATACATTCCTTCACCTTGCTCCGGAAGTTGAATTGACTAAAGCTTTACTGGAAAAGAAAGTCGTTTCAATCGCATATGAAACAATCCAGGCACCGAACGGCTCGTTACCTCTCCTTGCTCCGATGAGTGAAGTTGCCGGAAGAATGGCAACACAAATTGGAAGCGAATTCTTACAGAAGACGAAAGGCGGTAAAGGTATACTGCTTGCAGGTGTCCCAGGGGTGGAACGTGCAACGGTGACGATCATCGGTGGCGGCATGGCCGGTACAAACGCTGCTAAAATGGCAATCGGACTTGGTGCAAGAGTCAATGTAATTGATCTCAATCCACAACGTCTGAGAGAGCTTGACGACTTGTTCGGTTCAGGCATCCAGACGATGATGTCATCACCGCTCAACATTTCCAACGCAGTTAAAGAAAGTGACCTTGTCATCGGGGCGGTACTCATCCCGGGTGCAAAAGCGCCAAAACTTGTCACTGAAGAAATGGTGAAAACGATGAACCCGGGATCTGTAGTCATTGATATCGCGATTGACCAAGGCGGTATTTTTGAAACGACGGATAAAGTCACGACGCATGATGACCCGACTTATATAAAACATGAAGTGGTTCACTACGCAGTGGCGAATATGCCAGGTGCAGTGCCGCGTACATCAACCATCGCATTGACAAATGCAACGATGAACCTGGGTGTCCAGATTGCGGGCAAGGGCTACAAAAAAGCTGCAGAAGACAATCCGATGCTGCTTGGCGGTTTCAACACGCTGGACGGCCACGTAACATACAAAGCAGTCGCTGAAGCGCAAAATCTTGAATACACAGACGTAACAGAATTACTGTAAACAAAAACCGGGCAGTCACCTGAAATAATGACTGCCCGGTTTTTAAATGATCACAGAAAAATGGCTTTTAAGGATGAATGTAGACCATATCGAAAGGAATGCTTTTGGTCAGTTCATCGCGTTTCTCTTCTGAAGATACCACCGGAATGATTTCAATCCTTTTTTTGGCATGGATTTTTAATTTGGCCAGCGGCTGCAGTTCACTGTAATTATTAAAATCGATATGTCTGATGTCGAACATTACGCCGGAGACGTCGTATTCGATGAGTTCATCCAGAATCTGGCTCTGCCTGAAATACGGGATTTTTGAAAATGAAGGCCCGATAATGAAGTGCCTGTCGCCGATCAGTTTGGATAATTCATTGACGAACATCGAATCGATATGATGGTGGTTGTCTGTGAATATCTGATCTGTTATATAACCGTCGACATTTTTGAAGTGTTTTATCGTTTCGAAAATGATGTTCTTATGCATAAAAACATCATTTTCCTCCAGATGATCGACACTTGTGAAAATTTCAACATCAGGGTTCAGGGCCCTCAGCATATCAGGAAGGGCCGGGTTGGGAGCATTGAAATTGTGCTGGGACATCACCACAGATGGATGTTCCGTATTTAGACTGTGAATGTGAAACAGTGTTTTCATTTTATTCACCTCGAGAATATATTAACATATACTCGGTTGGAATCAGATGATTATAATTCCTAGTTATTTGATATGCAAAATGATTTCATATATAATTTTAATGACTCTGATATAAAGGTGATAAAAAATGACACGATATAATGATATGACTGAATTGATTGGGAACACACCGGCAGTGAAACTGAACAGCGTCGTGCCGGAAGACTGTGCAGATATTTTTGTGAAATTGGAATTCTTCAACCCGAGCAGAAGTGTGAAGGACCGTGCAGCCTATAATATGATCAGGAAGGCTGAAGAAGACGGCATCATCAAGCCGGGAGACACTCTGATAGAGCCGACAAGCGGCAATACGGGGATCGGCCTTGCGATGAATGCTGCTGCAAAAGGATACAGAGCAATTTTTGTACTGCCCGATAATATGACTGAAGAACGAATCAACCTGCTGAAAGCATACGGTGCGGAAGTGGTTCTCACTCCGAGCGATGAGAAAATGCCGGGTGCAATCAAAAAGGCAAAGGAACTGAAGGAAGAAATTCCGAATGCCTTCATACCGCAGCAGTTTGAAAACTATGCGAACCCGGATATTCACAGAACGACGACGGCGCTTGAAATAATGGCGCAGATGGACAATGATCTGGATGGGTTTGTGGCAACTTCAGGCACCGGCGGCACAATAACAGGTACAGGTGAAACGCTGAAGAAAAAACTGCCGGTCCTGCATGTCGCTGTCGTCGAGCCCAGCGGCTCACCGGTATTGTCCGGAGGACAGCCGGGCAAGCACAAACTTGTCGGTACTTCCCCTGGCTTTGTACCGATCATTCTGAACGAGGATGTATATGATGAGATCATCCAGATTGATGATGATGATGCGGTGAATATGTTCAGGAGGCTGGCCAAAGAAGAGGGGCTCTTTGTCGGACCGTCGGCGGCAGCGGCTGTACATGCAGCAATCATGGTCGGCAAAAAGCTCGGCAAAGGCAAAAGGGTGCTGTGTATCGCACCGGACTCCGGTGAGAGATACTTGAGCATGGGACTGATCGAATAGTACGGTTTTTATTTTAAAGATTCGCTTTAAGGAGAGTTTTAAATGCTGGAAAAGCTGGACGAAACAGATTTTGATGAAATATTTAAAATATTGGAAGAGGCGTTCCCGCCAAGTGAACGCCGTACAAAATCGGATCAGAGAAAACTCATGGAGTTGGAAGAGTATACAGTATTCGGCTTGAAGGAAAGCGGCGATCTGATCGGTATTGTGGCGGAATGGGAAGGGCCGGAGTATCGTTTTGTCGAACATTTTGCAGTGGATGAAGCATACCGGGGCAATGGGACCGGCTCGAAGCTGCTAGATGACTATAATGGCTTGAGCGGCAAGCCCGTTGTGCTGGAGGTCGAACCGCCTGAAAATGATATCCAAAAGAAGCGCATCAGGTTTTATAAGAGAAACGACTATCATTTGACGGAGTACAGCTATGTCCAGCCGACGATCAATGCGGATATTAAAGGTGTGCCGCTGGTTTTGATGACATACCCCGACCAATTGACTGACGACCGGTTTTTATCGATTAAAGATTGGCTGTTCAGCACCGTATATAATAAAGAAAAAATGATTAAATAACCCATCTTTAGGGAAGAGTTTAAAAACAATCTCTTTGGAGGGAAAAATTCATGAATATTAGTTTTCATGGTCATTCTATTGTCTTAATTGAAAATAACGGTAAAAAAGCGATTATTGATCCGTTTATCAACGGTAATGAATTGACGGATTTAAAAGTGGATGATGTTAAAGTCGATTATATTATTTTGACGCATGGTCATAACGACCATGTGGGCGATACGATTGAGATTGCCAAAAATAATAATGCGACTGTCATCGCACCTGTCGAGCTTGCAGATCTGATGGACCAGAATGGTGTTGAAGCGGTCGGTATGAATATCGGCGGCACTGTCGACTTTGAAGCAGGGACCGTCAAAATGGTCCATGCATTCCATTCATCCAGCTTTACGCATGATGATGGAACAATCCAGTATACAGGCATGCCGACCGGCCTCATACTGAATGTTGACGGCAAGAAAATCTACCATGCCGGAGATACGGGTCTGTTCGGCGACATGAAACTGATCAGTGAAGTCAACGGGCCGATCGACCTGCTGTTTGTGCCGGTCGGTGATCACTTCACAATGGGCATAGATGATGCTTCTTATGCATCGAATGAGCTCATCAAACCGGGCATCGTCGTTCCGGTACACTATGACACGTTCCCACCGATCAAAGCAGATACCGGCAAATTCAAAGAAAAAGTGAACGCGGACTGCCAGGTGCTCAAACCCGGGGAATCCGTTAAATTTTAATGAATGGTATTATTGATGACCTGCAGTACTGCAGGTCTTTTTTTTATGGGTCTTTATTATAAAAAAGGTCTTAAATTCAGTATAATGGTCTTAAGGTGATGAAATGGCTAAATCAAAATTGGAAATAATTATAGAATATATCAAAGGTCTGCCGGAAGGCACGAAAATTTCGGTGAGGCAGGTGTCGAGCTACCTGGGTGTGTCGGAAGGGACGAGTTACCGGGCGATTAAACAGGCGGAAAAAGAGGGTCTGGTCAAGACCATCGAGCGTGTCGGCACGATACGGATCATCAAACAAGAGGACCATATCGTCGGCAACCTGACTTTTGAACAGGTGAACCGTGTGATCCAGGGGACGGTGCTCACTGGCGCAGCTTATTTGAACCGTGAAATCAGCCGGTTTATCATCGGGGCGATGAGGACCGAGGAAATCGAGAAATATTTGGAAGACAGTGCATTTCTCATTGTCGGCAATCGTGAGGACGCCCAGCTGAGAGCAATCAATAATGGGGCCGGTATTTTAATTACCGGCGGTTTCGGCGCTTCGAGGGAAATTTTGAAAAAGGCTGAAGCGAGCGGGGTCCCGGTAATTTCCACAGAACACGATACTTTCAGCATCGCGTCCATCATTCACCGGGAACTGTACAGTCTGTCACTGATCAGCGAGGTCATTACCGCGAATGATCTGATGATCAAGCAGAGCGATTATTCCATCGATCTGAACGGTGATTACTCCCGTTTCGTCTCCAATGATAAAATCACTTTTTTAGTCGATGGTGACAGATTTCTTGGCACTTTAAGATCGCAGGATATCCACTCCATCAATAGGGATAACTATAAAAATTATTTGCATCATGATATCCATGTTCTGCCGAATACGACGATTCAGAGCCTCAGGCAGCTGATGACATGGCACCAGCTGAACATCATGCCCGTAGTCAGTGAATCCCAGCGGTTTGTCGGCGTCGTCCACCGGAGAGACGTGTTTAAAGACATCACGCCGCACAAGCTGAAGACGGGCATGTCGACAGAAGAGATCATTGACCGTGAAATAACAATCAAGGAAGATTCCATCCATATGAAAGTGCTGCCCTTTATGACGGATGAATTCGGCACGCTCACCCAGACGGGGTTCATGCGTCTTGTCGAGCGGATGCTCATGACACTGCTGAACGATTACGACATCATGAACTACCATATCGACTCCATGAACATGACAAACTTGAAACTTGTGCAAATCAACCAGCATATCCAGCTGAAAGGCGAAATCCTCGATCTCGGCGGCCAGTATATCAAACTCGAAATCAGGACGGTCACAGACGGCACCGTCTATAACAAAGTCGGCATCATGGTGCAGTATTTCAAATAAAAAACCGGCAGATCATAAAATCTGCCGGTCCTTTTCTACTTGTTCCTGCCTTTGTTTTTCTCAAATTCTTCCCAGGCTTTTTCTTCAATCGGCAGGTTTCCTTTAAACTTTTTACGTGCTTTGTTGAAATACCAGATATTATAAGCACCAATGAGGATAAAGATAATACCGACAATGTAGGAAACTGCCGTACCGAACTGAATGATTGAATTGAGTCCGAAACTGAGCATCATGATACCCAGCCAGATTCTTGAAATACTGTTGTAGTAAACAGTACGCACTTCACGGTTGGTACGGAACTGCCTGATTTTGTACAGTATGAACATGAAGAGTGAGACTAACAAAAGTGTGACAAGTGCTGAAACGATTATTTGATACGCTAGTTCCATCGGTTACAACTCCATTCCTCATGTAGTATAATATTTTATAATTACTTAGTAAATCATTTTAAAGGGAGAATTCACATTGTTCACAAATTATATAAAAGATTACACATCCATAAAAGAGAACTACAAAGACATTTTGAACTTGATCAACCAGTATGACCACATCATCATATACAGGCATGTCAGACCGGACCCGGATGCGTACGGCGCCCAGCTCGGACTGAAGGAAATCATCAAAAAGATTTTTCCGAATAAAACAGTCAGTGCGCTCGGAGAAGGTGAACCGTCCCTCGATTTCCTCGGGACGATGGATATCGCGGAGATCAGGGAAGATGCCTTATACATCGTAGTCGATACCGCAAACCGTGACAGAATTGACGGTGATATACCGGATGGCGCCAAAGTGGTGAAGATCGACCACCACCCGGACCACGATCCGTTCGGTGATATCAACCTTGTTGAAACCAGTGTATCTTCGACTTCCGAACTGCTTTTTCTGATTGCGAACCTGTGGGGCTATGACAATGACTTCATCAACGATGAAGCGGCGAAGTTGTTATATATGGGCATCGTCGGCGACACGGGAAGATTTTTATTCAATAATACGACAGGCATGACGCACCATGTAGCATCGGAACTGAAAAAATATGACTTTGATCCGACTTCTCTGATCGAAGAGATGAATAAGACGTCGATAGAATCGTTCAGGTTCAAAGGCCACCTGATCAGCAATTTCAACCTGCGGCCAAGCGGCGTGCTGTACACTTTCGTCAGCCAGGAGGACCTGAAGGAATTCGGTGTGAGCGGCAATGAAGCGAGCCTTTCCGTCAATCTATACAGAGACATTGATGAAGTGAAAGTATGGTTCATGGCGATCGAGGAAGAAGATGAAATCAGAGTCAGACTGCGATCGAAATCGGTCATCATCAATGATGTCGCCCACCAGTTCGGCGGCGGCGGACACCCGCTCGCTTCAGGCATCAGACTTGATCATAAAGATGAAATCGAAACTCTGGTAAAGGCACTGGAAGACAAAATCGAAAATGATTGATTGGGAGGCATCTGTAAATGATCAATTTAAATGTCCATTCGAGTTATGAATTTTTAGCCAGCAATATACAAATTGATCCTCTTTTAAAACTCCTGAAAGAAGATAATCAGAGTGCGGTTGCGATTACAGACCTGAATCATATGCACGGCATTTATCAGCTGCTGAAAAAAGCGCCGGAATATAATATTAAACCCGTTGTCGGCATGGAAGTGCTTGCCGACAACGGACTGAGCGGTATCCCTTTAATTTTGCTTGCCAAAAATAATAAGGGATATCAGTCTTTGATCAGGATATCCGCGATGCTGTCATATAAAGATATAACCAGAACACCTTTGGAATTTTTACAGAATAATGCCAATGACCTGCTGGTCATCGCGGTGACCGATGAAGGGGCGGAACTGCTCGGCGAGCTTACAAAAGTGAGTGACGGAGACAAATACATATCCATGGACACCGGGGCAGCTTCATACAAGAGAGTGTTCATGCACAGCGCACGGTATATGAAGAAAGAAGACAGGAAAGCGCTCAAAGTGCTGAATGCGATCAGGGACAACGACAGGCTGGAAGCGCACGATCTGACCGCAATTTCGGGTGATGAATATGTGCTGAAAAAAGAAGATATCACCGAAGAGATAAAACCGTTCCTTCACGTGAATGAAGAGATTGTCGAAAAATGCAATGTGACCATGCCGAAAGTTAGTACGACCCTGCCGCATTTCCCACACCCCGATAATGATGACTCAGATCAATTTTTATGGCAGCAGCTGAATAAAAGGCTCGGTGAGAAAACTGACGGCAGTGAAAAGTATAAAGACAGGCTGCAGTATGAATTCGATGTCATCACCAAAATGGGATACTCTGATTATTTCCTGATAGTCAGCGACGCTGTGAACTATGCCAAAAATAATGACATCTACGTCGGACCGGGGAGGGGGTCTTCAAGTGCGAGCCTCGTGTCGTACCTGTTGAATATCACTGAAGTGGACCCCCTCAAATATAATCTGCTGTTTGAACGTTTTCTCAACCCTGCCCGTGTAACGATGCCGGATATCGATATCGACTTCGAAGATACGAACAGGGACCAGATGATCACTTACTTGAATGACAAGTACGGACAGATGAACGTGTCGAATATTATTACATACGGTACACTCAGCGCCAAGATGGCGGCACGGGATGTCGGGCGTGTATTGAAATTCAGTGATGAAACACTTAAATATATATCGAATATGATAGGGACCGATCAGAGCGTCAGCCTGACGGAGGCATTCAACAGCCAGGCATTTAAAAAGCTCGAGGCTTCAGATGATAAGTATAAAGTATATAAGGAAATCTGCCTGTCCATCGAAGGGTTGCCGAGACATCCGTCCACCCATGCAGCGGGTGTATTGGTCAGCGCAGACAAACTGACAGAGAAAGTGCCGATCATGTTCACGGAAGGACATACGATCAGCCAGTGGGCCATGAACGAAGTGGAAGCGGTCGGGCTGTTGAAAATCGATGTTCTCGGCCTCCGGAATCTGACATTGATCAGAAGAATGGTCAATATGATCGCCTATAAAGGGGAGTCCATCGATATTCACAATCTAAAAGAGGATCCGAGGGTGTATAGACTGCTGAGCCATGGTCTCGGCCTCGGCGTCTTCCAATTGGAATCGACAGGCATACGGAAAGTGATGAGGGATGTAAACCCGACTGAATTTATGGACCTGGCGGCGGTGCTGGCACTTTACAGGCCCGGTCCTATGAAGGAAATACCGAACTTCGTCCGCGGCAAGCACCAGCCTGAAACCGTGACGTATCCGCATGAGGATATTAAAGAGATTTTGCGGGAGACGAACGGTGTCATCGTCTATCAGGAACAGATCATGCTCATTGCGAGCCGTATTGCAGGATATTCATATGCAGAAGCGGACATATTGAGACGCGCGATGAGCAAGAAAGACCGTGAAACGCTGCTGAAGGAGAAAGAGAAATTTCTAGGCGGAGCTAAAGACAAAGGCTACGCTGCCAGTCTGGCAGAACATATATTTGAACTGATACTGAAATTCGCCGATTACGGTTTCCCTAAAAGCCATGCGGTCGCATATTCGAAGATCGCCTATATCATGGCATACATCAAAACGCGTTATCCAGCCATTTTCTATGCTGTCATCTTAATGCAGAATATCGGCAATCATGCCAAGATCATCGAACTTTTAGAAGAGATGAAGATGTTGAAAGTGAAAATCCATCCTCCGAACATCAACTTGTCAAGAAGCGGCAATATTGTAAATGACGGTGTGGTGCTCGGTTTGAGCATGATTGAAGGCGTCACTTATAAAGTGGCGGAGTCCATCATCGAAGCGCGGCAAGACGGGGATTTCAAAGATATTTACGATTTGAAGACGAGAGTGGACAACAAACTGTCGGAAAAAGTGCTGACCAATCTGGTACTGTCCGGCGCTCTGGATGACTTTGAAGAAAACAGAAAAACGATGCTCCAGTCGCTGGCGAATTTGAGAGACATCAATTCGGAAGAATTCTCGCACAACTCCTTTTTGAGCGCACTTGGCTTCAATGTCAAAAAAGAATACCAGTATGCCGAAGAGATGACCCGGATGGAAATGATAGAGGGAGAAAAAGCGGCCCTCGGTTTTTATTTATCAAGCCATCCGATCCGGCTCATCCAGAGAGAGAACCAGTCTATACCGTTCAACATGTTCAGCCAGCAGAGGAATTACGGCACATACCTGGTCTTTTTGGATGAACTGAAAGTCATCAAGACGAAAAAGGGTCAGAACATGGCTTTTGCAAAAATAACGGACGGCGTGACTGATATGGATGCGGTCATCTTCCCCAATGTATATTTTACCGAGCACCCGAAGCTGACTTCACAGGCTCTTGTCGTGAGGGGCAGGCTGGATGAACGGAAAGGACAGCCGCAGCTGATCATCGAAAAGGTGGATGAGCTGGAAACGTTTAAAGCAGAGTATTTACAGCGCATAAGAAAAATTTATATTAGAAATAAAGACCGGTATGACTTTGGTGATCTGCTCGGTGACAAAGGGATCGTCATCTATTCATTCGAAGACGGCGGGAGTCTCGGCAATATACAAACTGAGCGGCTTAGGGAGCTGCAGGAAAAAATTAATCCAAGTGATTTGAGATTTATGACCTAAGTTGTTGTGTATCGATGAATATTTTGATATATTACAGTGGTATGACCACCACATGGAGAAAGGTTGATTGAATGTCTTTAAGAGATGATGCACTGCATATGCACAAAATTAACCAGGGCAAACTAAGCGTAAACTCGAAAGTCGAGTTGAAAGATAAGACGGATTTAAGTCTGGCATATTCACCCGGGGTTGCTGAACCCTGCAAAGAGATATACGAAGATCCGAATACTATATTCAATTACACCATCAAAGGGAATACTGTCGGCGTCGTAACAGACGGTTCAGCTGTACTCGGGCTGGGCAATATCGGTGCGAAAGCAAGTCTGCCGGTGATGGAAGGTAAAAGTGTACTGTTAAAATCATTTGCAGGTGTGGACTCTTTTCCAATCGCACTTGAAACCAATGATGTGGATGAAATCGTCAATACTGTGAAACTGATGACACCTGTTTTCGGCGGTATCAATCTGGAAGATATATCTGCACCGCGATGCTTCGAAATTGAAGAAAGACTGAAAAAGGAAACGGATATTCCCGTATTCCATGATGATCAGCATGGTACGGCCATCGTCACCGTCAGCGGCCTGCTCAACGCCCTGAAACTGACAGACCGTTCTTTCAATAAGATCAAAGTCGTGCTGAACGGCGCAGGGGCCGCAGGTGTAGCCATAGTCAAACTTCTGAACAGTTTCGGCGTCAAAGACCTCATCATGTGTGATTCAAAAGGTGCGATATACGAAGGCCGTCCAAACGGCATGAACCCGATTAAAGAAAAAATCAGCAAGTATACGAATTTGAATAATGAGCAGGGACCGCTTAAAGAAGTGATTAAAGGTGCAGATGTCTTCATCGGTGTTTCGGTGGCGGATGCACTCTCAGCGGATATGGTCAAATCAATGGCGGATGATTCCATCATATTTGCCATGGCGAACCCAAACCCTGAAATCATGCCGGATGCTGCACATTCGGCTGGTGCGAAAGTTGTCGGTACGGGCAGAAGTGACTTCCCGAACCAGATCAATAATGTGCTCGCATTCCCGGGTATTTTCAGAGGGGCGTTGGACGTCCGTGCCACGCATATCAATGAAGAAATGAAGAAAGCTGCAGTCCGAGCGATTGCGGACCTCATCGAAGAGGACGAGCTGAGCAGTGATTATGTCATCCCGGATCCATTCAATAAATATGTCGCACCTGAAGTTGCAATGGCTGTGGCAGAAGCTGCAATGGAGTCAGGTGTCAGCAGAATAAAAATAGATTCAAAATCAGTGTATGAAAAAACACTGAAGTTGACTGAGACGGTGTAGAAAATGACTGAAAAAAAAGGACTGGAGTCTGTCATTGAAGAAATCTATATGATCATCGACCAAGAGCAGATGCAGGTCGGACAAAAACTCCCGAGTGAAAGATACTTGAGTGAAAATCTGAATGTCAGCAGACAGAGCGTCAGAGAAGCCTTAAGGGCGCTTGAATTTCTGGGCATCATCTATGTGAAAAGAGGAGAAGGAACATACCTTGCCGACATAGACAGCCATCAGCTTTTCGAGCTGATTGCCAAATACCTGGTGCGGTCGGATAAACAGCGCCGGGAGCTGATGGAATTTCAAAAGATGATAGAAGACTACGTTGAAGAGAAAACGGATGAAAAAAGTACTGTGATGTCATATGATAATAAAATCATGAGAAAAATATATGTGATTTTAAAGAAATATACAGGACAATAAGCGGTAAAAATGGGGAATTATACTATGTTAAAAGATTTGTTTTTCAAGTTGAACAATAAAGTGAATGATAAAAAAGAACCGGGTGTCTTTGAATCGAATGAATCGATTATAACAAAGTGCCCGAATTGTAAAAAGATTCTCTACTCGAAGGAGTTATACAAACGTCTGAATGTCTGTTCCAACTGTGACCATCACCTGATGATCACAAGTACCGAACGGATGGATGCACTTTTGGACGAAGACTCGGGAACGGCACTTTTTGAAGGGATCACGTCGTTGAATCCGCTGGAATTCCCGAACTACGAGTCAAAACTGGAAAAAGACAGGGAGAAGACGGGATTGAATGAAGCGGTCATCGTACACGAAGGTACGATAGATGGATCTCCTGCTGTCATCGCGATCATGGACCCGAGATTCCGGATGGGAAGCATGGGTTCTGCAGTCGGTGAAAAACTGGCCAGGGCATTCAACCATGCCACTGAAAAGCGCATGCCTGTCGTAGTATTTACGGCAAGTGGCGGTGCGAGAATGCAGGAAGGCATCATTTCACTCATGCAGATGGCAAAAGTCAGCGTAGCCGTTGAGAAACATAATAACGCAGGACTTTTGTATATCGCATATATGACCAATCCGACGACAGGCGGCGTATCAGCAAGCTTTGCATCGGTCGGTGATATCAATCTGGCTGAAAAAGGGGCACTGATCGGCTTTGCGGGACGCAGGGTAATCGAAGAGACGATCAAGGAAAAACTGCCTGATGATTTCCAGACGGCTGAATTTCTGCTTAAACACGGCCAGCTTGATGAAGTCGTCGACAGACGGAATATGAGAGACTACTTAAGCCGAATTCTAATGATGCACAGCGAGGTGAAATAATGGCTTTTGAATTTGAAAAACCATTGCAGGAGTTACAGGATAAGATCAAGGAACTTGAAAAGTATGCATCCAAAAACAAACTGGACCTTGCCAAGGAAATCAGTTTTCTTGAAAATAAACTGGAAGATAAAAAGAAAGAGATCTATGCGAATCTGACGCCGTGGCAGAGAGTTGAAATCGCCCGTTATATCCATCGCCCGACAACACTTGAATACATCGAAACATTATTTGATGATTTCATCGAGTTTTACGGTGACCGGGTATACAGCGATGATCATGCGATTGTCGGCGGCATCGCCACATATAAGGATATTCCTGTCACTGTCATCGGCCATCAGCGCGGCCGTGATACGAAAGGGAACATCAAACGGAATTTCGGCATGGCACATCCGGATGGCTACAGAAAAGCGTTAAGACTGATGAAGCAGGCGGATAAATTCAACCGGCCGATTATCTGTTTTATAGACACAAAAGGCGCATATCCCGGAAAAGCAGCCGAAGAGCGCGGGCAGAGTGAATCCATCGCGCGCAACCTGGTTGAAATGGCAGGGCTTAAAGTGCCTGTCATCAGCATTGTCATCGGGGAAGGCGGCTCAGGCGGCGCACTGGCACTCGGTGTATGCAACCGTCTGTTAATGCTTGAAAACGCGACTTACTCCGTCATATCACCGGAAGGTGCTGCGAGCATCCTTTTCAAAGATGCATCATTAAAAGAAATAGCAGCAGAATCATTGAAAATCACAGCAGGCGACCTTAAGGAACTCGGCATCGCCGACGCTGTAATCAAAGAGCCGGACGGCGGTGCACACCAGGATAAGGAATATGTTTTTAAAAGTCTGGATGAGACACTCCATGACTACTTGTCCGAGCTGTCGAAACTGTCATCTGATGAACTGGTGGACGACCGTTTCAACAAGTATATGTCCATCGGAGAGTATAAAGAACTTACTTGAGCAACCTGAAAAAAGGTTGCTTTTTTTATTCGTTTTATTTTCCTGTTACAATATGATGGATAGATTAAATTGTATATGCTATTTTAAAAGTAAGAAACAGAGATGGGGGCTATTTATGAAGAAAATTGCAGTATTGACAAGCGGTGGAGATTCCCCAGGAATGAATGCCGCCATAAGATCTGTAGTGAGAAAAAGTATATTTGAAGGATATGAAGTATATGGTGTATATCAGGGTTTCCAGGGACTGATCAATGATAATATAGAAAAGCTGGAACTTGGTGATGTCGGTGACATCATCCAAAGAGGGGGAACGAAACTGTTCAGTGCAAGATGTCCGGAATTCATCGATGCAGGGGTGCGTCAAAAAGGTCTCGACAACCTTCAGAAATACGGCATCGATTCGCTGGTCGTCATCGGGGGTGACGGCAGCTACAGAGGCGCACAGAGATTGAATGAAGAAGGGATCAAAACAATCGGTGTGCCCGGAACGATTGATAATGACATCAACGGCACGGACTTCACCATCGGTTTTGATACGGCATTGAATACGGTTGTTGACGCAGTCGACAGAATCAGGGATACTGCAACGAGCCACGAAAGAACATTCATCATAGAAGTGATGGGCAGAGACGCCGGCGACCTTGCGCTTTGGGCCGGCCTTGCCGGCGGTGCCGAAACGATTTTGATTCCTGAAGCGGCGGCGGATATAAAAGCTGTGGCCGAAAGAATCGAAACCGGGATGAACCGTGGTAAAAAACATTCCATCATCATCGTTGCAGAAGGTGTCATGTCCGCACAGGAGTGCGGGGTGGAACTGAGAAAATACATCAACGTGGATACGAGGGAAAGTGTGCTCGGCCATATGCAGCGCGGCGGCAAGCCGACTGGCAATGACAGGGTGCTGGCTTCAAGACTCGGTGCACTTGCCGTGGATTTACTGAAAGATGGTATTTCGGGATGTGCTGTGGGTATAGAGAATAACAAGCTTGTTGAAACAAAGTTTGATAAGATATTCGAAGAGAGACATCAGATTGACAGAGCACTATATAAGCTTTCACAGGAGTTATCAATTTAGGAGGATATCATTAATGAGAAAAACAAAAATTGTTTGTACAATTGGACCTGCATCAGAATCACCGGAAATGCTGGAAAAACTAATGACCGAAGGTATGAACGTTGCGAGATTGAACTTTTCACACGGTGATCATGAAGAACATTCAGCACGTATTAAAAATATCAGAGATGTCGCTCGAAAATTGGATAAAACAGTTGGTATTCTACTGGACACGAAAGGTCCTGAAATGAGAACACACTCAATGGAAAACGGTGCGGTTGAACTGAAAAAAGGACAGGCTATCACTGTTTCCATGCAGGAAGTGACGGGAACATCAGAGAAATTTTCCATATCATACGAAGGTCTGATCAACGACGTTGACACAGAAGACAGAATTTTGCTGGATGACGGCCTGGTCGAACTGAGAATAAAAGAGATCGACAAGGAAGCAGGAGAAATCCACTGTGAAGTTTTAAATGACGGGCTGCTTAAAAACAAAAAGGGTGTGAACGTTCCGGGTGTCTCGGTAAACCTGCCGGGCATCACTGAAAAAGACGAGAGTGATATCCTTTTCGGGATTGAACAGAAAGTCGATTTCATAGCGGCAAGCTTCATAAGAAGAAATAAAGATGTGCTTGAAATACGTGAACTGTTGGAAAACAATGATGGAAACTATATTAATATCATTCCTAAAATTGAAAACCAGGAAGGCATCGACAATATTGATTCCATTCTTGAAGTGTCAGACGGCCTGATGGTGGCAAGAGGGGACCTGGGTGTCGAAATTCCACCGGAATCAGTGCCTATGGTACAGAAAGAGCTGATTAAAAAATGTAATCTGATCGGCAAGCCGGTAATTACAGCGACACAGATGCTGGATTCCATGCAGGTAAATCCGCGTTGTACACGTGCTGAGGCGAGTGACGTGGCAAACGCAATATATGACGGTTCCGATGCCGTGATGCTGAGCGGTGAAACAGCAGCAGGGGATTATCCGGTGGAAGCGGTCAGAACAATGGCTTCAATCGCAGTTTCTGCAGAGGAAGCCCAGGATTATAAAAAGCTTCTGTCAGACAGAACAAAAGTCCAGCAGACGAATCTTGTGACCGCGATTGGTGTTTCTGTTGCGCACACTGCACTCAATTTAAATTCCAAGGCAATTGTCGCTGCAACAGAATCCGGACATACAGCGCAGATTATTGCGAAATACAGACCGCAGGCGGATATCGTTGCAGTGACGCCTTACGGATATGTGGCAAGACAGCTTGAATTGATATGGGGCGTGCAGCCGATTGTTGAAGACGCCACGAAAGATACGGATACACTTTTAAATACTTCTGTATCCGTCACGCTTGAAAAAGGCTATGCGAGCTACGGTGACCTTCTGATCATCACTGCGGGTGTACCGACCGGTCAGGCAGGAACGACGAACTTGATGAAACTTCATGTTGTCGGCGATGTATTGATCAAAGCACAAGGTATCGGCAGAAGAAGCACAGTGGCCGAAGTTGTGACGGCGGACAACCTTTCAGAATTGAAATCGAAAGATATCAAAGATAAAATTGTCGTCCTCACTTCGGTTCAGTCCGAGATGACGGAATTGCTGGAAGAGGCGGCAGGGCTCGTCACTGTGGAAGGCGGATTGACCTCCCACGGTGCAATCGTCGGCCTGAACCTTGAGCTTGCGACAATCGTCGGTGCAAAAGACGCGTTTGAAATATTGAAAGACGGTGACCTTGTCACTATCGATTGCGCACAGAACTCCATTTACAGCGGACATGCAAACGTACTTTAATACTCATTTTACACCCCATTACCGTAATAGACGGCTGATGGGGTGTTTTTACATGGTATACATTAAATATTTGTTTCACTCTAATTTTTTCACTGGTATAATGATTTTGAGGTGTTGACTATGAAGAGAAATTTATTAATGACTGCGATTTTTGGATTGCTATTATTACTTTCAGCATGTAATGGTAATGGGGAAAATGAATCTGAATCTAATGGAGAAGAAAGCTCTGAAGGAGAAACTCAGGAAACAGGAGAGGAATCTGAAGAGGGAGGGGAAGAAACATCCGGCGAAGCATCTTCCCTTTCTGCCGATGAGCTGATTGACGGGGCGGTGGAGAATTGGTCGGATACCGAGAGTTATGAACTCAATCAGATATATAACATGTCAAACGGAGAGGACTCAAATCCGATAAGGACAATCACTACCCACAGTGACCAGAATGAACTTAAAGTTGCCATCAACAGCAATGATGTGACAACAACGCACTATATCATCGACGGCGAACACTACATCTACAAAGGTGAGTCGCTTGAGCTGCAGGATGAAGATATGGATATTGAAAACTCTGCTTACAGTGATCTGATCGGCCAGCTGGAAAACTACAGATCCGGTGAAGTCACAGAAACAGACAACGGGTACTCGCTTGCTGTTCAGTTTGAAAACCAGGAGGATATCAGCAGTTTATTGACAGAAGGAGCAGGAGACATCATTGAAGACGCCGATGACATTTCGGGTGAAATGACACTCTCTTTCGACAGTGACTATAAATATGAGGGCGGAGAATTGAATGCTGTCGTAAACAGCGATGGTGAAGAATATGAGCTGTCATCGACCATTTCAATCGAACGGATTGGCAATATACCTGTCATAGAAAAGCCAAGCGGGATGTAGAAGAAGTAATCATAAGAGAAAGTTATTTTGAATCATAAGATAATTCAACATTACTTATCATAATTGAGGTTTTGAATTATGATGCTGAAAAGGCTTTAATGATAGCGTCTGGCGGACTTTAAGTAAAATCTTTCACAAAACATGACATTATATTGAATTATTCACAATATCTTATTCTTTGATATAATAGGAGAAACTATAAATATATCTATAGTAATTTAGAGGAGGATTTAAAATGCCTGAGAACAAAGGTTTAGAAGGGGTAGTTGTTGCTAATTCCAAGATCAGTTCAATCATCGGTTCACAATTGACCTATGGTGGTTATGAAATAGATGATCTTGCTGAAAATGCACTGTTTGAGGAAGTGGTTTATCTGTTATGGAACGATAAGCTGCCGACTGAACAGGAGCTGGAAGCATTCAATAAAGAACTGTTTGATCTGATGAGTTTGGATGACAACATTTATAAGCATTTTGAATTATACCCGCTTGATAAAGTACATCCTATGTCGGCAGTCAGAACAGGTCTTTCACTGACAGCCCACTTTGATGAAAATGCTGAAGACAAATCATTGGAGGCGTCACAGCAGAAAGCGGTGCGCATACTCGCACAGCTGCCTGCACTTGTTGCAGCATTTGCACGACTGCGCAATGGCAAGGATGTTGTAAAACCTAAAGAAGGACTGACATATGCAGCGAATTTCCTGTATATGCTGAACGGTGAAGAGTCGACGGATACAGAAATAGAAGCGATGAATAAAGTGCTCGTACTGCATGCAGACCATGAGCTGAACGCTTCCACGTTTACAGCGCGTGTCTGTGTCGGAACTGAATCGGATGTATACTCCGGTGTCACTGCGGCGATCGGTGCCCTTAAAGGCCCGCTTCACGGCGGTGCAAACGAACAGGTGATGGCGATGCTGAAGGATATCGGTACACTTGATAAAACGGACAGTTACATTCAAAAGAAATTTGAAAACAAAGAAAAAATCATGGGGATGGGCCACAGAGTATACAAAGAAGGCGACCCTCGTGCGAAATATTTAAAAGATATGTCTAAGAAACTGACAGACGAAAGCGGCAACAGCGAGCTGTTTGACATTTCAAAACGAATCGCTGAGATCGTTAAAGAAGAAAAAGGCCTTCTGCCTAACGTCGACTTCTTCAGTGCAACTGTCTATCACTCCATGGGCATTGAATCAGATCTCTTCACACCAATCTTTGCAATAAGCCGTGCATCAGGTTGGACAGCGCATATTTTAGAACAGTATGCAGATAACAGACTGATCAGACCAAGAGCAGAATATATCGGTGCAACAGACAGAAAATACGAACCAATCGAAAATAGATAATTTGGAGGAAAATTAATTATGGCTAGTGAAAAAATCACAACTAACAATGGTAATTTGACTGTACCAAACAAACCGGTTATCCCATTCATCATCGGTGACGGCACAGGCCCGGACATCTGGAACGCGGCACAAAAAGTATTAGACGGTGCTGTTGAAAAAGCATACAACGGAGAAAAAGAAATCGAATGGAAAGAAGTGCTTGCAGGACAGAAAGCTTTCGATGAAACAGGAGAGTGGCTGCCTCAGGAAACGCTTGATGCAATCAACGAATACCTTATTGCAATCAAAGGACCACTTACAACACCAATCGGCGGCGGTATCCGTTCACTGAACGTTGCACTGCGTCAGAAATTGGACCTTTTCACATGTCTGCGTCCGGTAAGATATTTTGACGGTGTCCCTTCACCGGTTAAACGTCCGGAAGATACTGACATGGTCATCTTCAGAGAAAACACTGAAGACATCTATGCAGGTATCGAATTCCAGGAAGGTTCAGAAGATGTTAAGAAAGTGATTGATTTCATCCAAGGTGAAATGGGCTCTGAAAACATCCGTTTCCCTGAGTCTTCAGGTATCGGTATCAAGCCGGTATCAAAAGAAGGTACTGAGCGTCTCGTACGTGCAGCGATCAACTATGCAATCGAACACAACCGTCCTTCTGTCACTTTAGTTCATAAAGGTAACATCATGAAGTTCACTGAAGGTGCGTTCAAAGCATGGGGTTACGACCTTGCTGAAAGAGAATTCGGCGATAAAGTATTCACTTGGAAAGAGTATGACAAAATCGTTGAAGAAAAAGGCCGCGAGGAAGCGGACAAAGTACAGGGAGAAGCGGAAGCTGCAGGTAAAATCATCGTTAAAGATGCAATCGCGGATATCTTCCTACAGCAGATTCTCTTGCGTCCGAAAGAATTCGGCGTAGTCGCTACGATGAACCTGAACGGTGACTACATTTCCGATGCGCTTGCTGCACAGGTCGGCGGTATCGGAATTGCACCAGGAGCGAACATCAACTACGAAACAGGACATGCAATCTTTGAAGCGACACACGGTACTGCACCTAAATATGCAGGACAGGACAAAGTGAACCCTTCATCAGTCATTCTTTCAGGCGTGCTGCTTCTTGAGCACATCGGCTGGACTGAAGCTGCAAACCTGATTACTAAGGCGATGGAAAAAACAATCGCTTCTAAAGTAGTCACTTACGATTTTGCCCGTCAGATGGATGGCGCTAAAGAAGTGAAATGTTCAGAGTTCGGTGAAGAACTAGTTAAGAACATGGACTAATAAAAATTCATTTCAAGAGGAATGGTCAGATTGACCATTCTTCTTTTTTCTTTGTTTGAAAACATTTTCAAAACCATTTGATAATATGGCTGCAACCATTTATAATATAAGCCGTTATCTTTATTTTAAGATTACTTATATTTTTGGGAGGAAGAATGGAATGGAAAATGGTAGAAGTAAAAAAGGTCTCCTCCAAAAGTTCCTGGATTTTGTAGAATGGCTGGGCAATAAACTGCCTCATCCAGTTACATTATTTGCAATACTGGCAGGTTTGACACTGCTTGCGTCTTGGCTATTCGCAAGTATGGGCGTGTCGGTGCAACACCCTGGGGAAGAGGAGACAGTTTCAGTAACGAATCTGCTCAACGGAGAGGGTATTAATTACATATTCTCCACGATGACAGATAATTTCATTAATTTCGCACCGCTTGGCGTGGTATTGGTAACGATGCTCGGTATCGGTGTGGCGGAACATTCAGGTTTAATCAGTGCAGCGCTTAGAGGTTTTGTACTGTCAATACCTAAAAGTCTGATCACTGCAGGACTTGTTTTTGCAGGTATCATGTCATCACTTGCTTCTGATGCGGGTTATGTTGTACTGCCGCCGCTCGGCGCAGTCATATTTCTTGCGCTCGGCAGACACCCGATTGCGGGTCTCGCTGCAGCATTCGCAGGTGTATCGGCAGGTTTCTCTGCAAACCTGCTGATCAGCGGTACGGACGTCATGCTTGCCGAACTGAGTACGGCGGCAGCACAGACGATCGACCCGGCTTATGCAGAAACGATGAATGTCACCATGAACTGGTTCTTCATTGCAGCAAGTGTGTTCATGCTGACACTGGTCGGCTGGTTCGTCTCTGATAAGATTGTCGAACCGAGACTGGGTAAATACAATTCTGCGGATGCTCCGGAAGATGCCGGTGACGATGAAGCGGAAGATTATATGGCACCGCTGACGAAAGTTGAGAAGAAGGGCTTATGGGCTGCTTTCATTTCAGTAGTCATCGGGCTGGGGCTTGCACTTTCGCTCGTAGTATTTCCAAATTCACCGATGAGAGGCACTGAAGGCACTTACATGGATACGATCATCCAGTCGCCGTTCATGTCATCACTTGTGCCGATCATAGCGATCCTGTTCTTCATACCGGGTCTTGTATTCGGTATGGTGACACGCTCGATCAAGAACGATAAAGATGTTGCGAACCAGATGTCAAAAACCATGGCATCCATGGGGATGTTCATCGTCCTTGCATTTACTGCAGGTCAGTTCGTTGCATATTTCAATGAGTCCAATCTCGGGCTTGTCATCGGTGTCAACGGCGCCGACCTGCTTGAAAACCTGAACTTGACAGGTATACCTCTGATCATCGGATTCATGGTGGTCACGGCGTTCATCAACCTGTTCATAGGCAGTGCGAGTGCAAAGTGGGCGATGATGGCACCGATATTCATACCGATCATGATGCAGCTCGGCTACTCGCCTGAGCTGACGACGATGGCATACCGTGTTGCGGATTCATCTACGAACATCATCACACCGCTCATGACATACTTTGCAATCATCATCGCGTTCGCACAGCAGTACGTCAGAAATATCGGTATCGGTACATTGATTTCGGTCATGCTGCCGTACTCCATATGTTTCTTCGTATTCTGGGCAGTGATGCTCATCGTGTGGATGCTTATCGGATTACCACTCGGACCTGGTGCACCAATACATTACGAAGGCTGATAAAAGATATTAAAGACGCAGTTAAAACTGCGTCTTTTTCTTTTCTCTGTTAAAATGATATATATAATCCGAGGAATGATAATTTATATTGAGGAGCATGACTCATGAAGAAATTGATCTTAATAGACGGGAACAGTGTGGCTTTCAGGGCATTTTACGGATTGCCTCTATTGTCCAATCAGAGCGGTCTGCATACGAATGCGATATTCGGCTACGCAAGACTGCTGGAAAGAATCATCAAAGAAGAAGAACCGACTCATTTCATGGTTGCTTTCGATGCCGGCAAATCGACTTTCAGACATAAGGAATATAAAGACTATAAAGGCGGCAGGCAGTCGACGCCGCCCGAGCTCGGTGAACAGTTTGCACCGATCCGGCGACTGATTGATGCGTACGGCATCAAACGCTTTGAACTGGATGAGTATGAAGCGGATGATATCATCGGCACACTGTCCATGATGGCGGATGCTGAAAAGATGAAGACGATTGTTATCACGGGTGATAAGGACCTGACGCAGCTTGCGAGTGAGCACACGGTCATATACTTCACTAAAAAGGGCATCAGCGACATTGAGGAGTATACACCTGAACATGTCCGGGAAATCTATGACCTGACACCAGAACAGATCATCGACTTGAAAGGTCTGATGGGTGATAAGTCGGACAATATTCCGGGTGTCCCGGGTGTAGGGGAGAAGACTGCCCTGAAGCTGCTCCACCAGTTTGGCACAGTCGAAAATGTGCTGGAAAATTCAGATTCAGTGAGCGGCAAGAAACTTCAGGAGAAGCTGAAGGAGTTTTCTGAAGAGGCTCTGATGAGTAAGAGCCTTGCGACAATACACCGTGAAGTGCCGCTTGATTTCAAGCTCAGCGACCTGGAGTTTAAAAATGATACCGAGGAACAGAAATACGAGCTGTTCAAAGAGTATGAATTCAACTCACTGCTTGAGAATATGGAAGCGGCAGAAACTGAAGACATCAGTGATTTCAATGTGGAGCACACGGAAAATCTTCATGAACTCGGGACAAAAGTGTCCATCCATCTTGAAGTGCATGCGGATAATTATTTATATAACAAGCCGGAATTCATTGCAGTGACAGACGGTGAGAAAGCGTATGTCAGAAGCATTGAAAGTATTGATGAAAAGCAGCTGGAAGAATTTTTGAACAGCAGGGAAGATGTCAATGCCTATGATATAAAAAGGCAGATTGCACTGCTCAACCAGCTGGGTATCAGTTTTAACAATTTCAGCAATGATATCATGATGGCGAGTTTCCTGCTCGATCCGTCGACAAAGATAATCGATGTTTCAGAAACGGTCGGCCCTTATGGCATAAATATTAACAGTGATGATTTCCATTACGGAAAAGGAAGGAATAAAAAGAATCCTTCCGAAGAGGAAACAATTGAATTTCTGACGGATAAAGTGATGGCGGTTCACAAAGCAAAAGATAAGATGACCGCGAAACTGGCTGAAGATGAAATGTCAGAACTTTATTATAATCTGGAAGTGCCTCTGTCAAAAGTGCTTGCAGATATGGAAATCAGAGGTATACGTGTCATGCCGGAACGTCTTGTGGGAATGGAAGAAGAAATCGACAGCCGGCTGAAAGAAATTCAGTCACGAATCTTTGAGTTGGCGGGAGAAGAGTTCAATATCAACTCTCCGAAACAACTCGGCGTTATACTTTTCGAAAAGCTTGAACTGCCTGTCATCAAAAAGACGAAGACCGGATATTCCACTGCGGTGGATGTACTCGAAGCACTGCTTGATAAACATGAAATCATACAGTATCTGCTCGACTACCGTACATTATCAAAACTCCAGTCGACATATGTCATCGGCCTTCAAAATGAAGTGAAAGAGGATTCCAGAATCCATACGCGTTTCAATCAGACCCTCGCCCAGACCGGCCGTCTTTCATCGGTGGAGCCGAACCTTCAGAACATACCAGTCCGTCTGGAAGAGGGCAGGAAAATCAGGCGTGCGTTTGTGCCTAAAGACGATGATCATGTACTGCTTGCTCTTGACTATTCACAAATCGAACTCAGAGTGCTTGCTGCAATTACGGGTGATGAAACGATGGGTGAAGCCTTCTCGGGCGATCTTGATATCCATACAAAAACTGCGATGGAAGTCTTCGGTGTGGAACGTGATGATGTGACATCGACAATGAGGCGCAACGCAAAAGCGGTAAACTTCGGTATCGTATACGGTATCAGCGACTACGGTCTCAGTCAGAACCTCGGGATTACACGTAAAGAAGCGAAGACATTCATCGATAATTATTTGAATTCATTTCCAAAGGTCAAAGAATTCATGAAGTCTATCGTCCAGGATGCGAAGCGTGACGGCTATGTCAAAACATTGCTCAACAGACGCAGATATACACCGGATGTACACAGCAGAAACTTCAATGCGAGAAGCTTTGCGGAACGGACTGCGATGAACTCCCCGATTCAGGGCAGTGCAGCGGATATCATCAAACTTGCTATGGTAAATTATGCAAAAGATGAAAAAGCACAGTCCTTTGATGCTGAACTGCTGCTTCAAATACACGATGAACTGATCTTCGATGTGCCTAAAGATGAAGTGGAAGAGTTTTTGACAGTAATAAAAGATATTATGGAAAATGCGCTGGATATCGGTGTGCCGCTGAAAGTAGAACATGGTTACGGCAGTGACTGGTACCAGGTGAAGTAGGTGTAAAGGTGCCGGAATTACCAGAAGTTGAATTGGTTAAAAGAGAATTGAAAACAGTGGAGAATTTAACGATTGAAGATGTTAAAGTTTCGGACAAGGTCGTTGAAGGGCATAATGCCGGAAAACTGACAATCGTCAAGGAGCCTGTTGATATATTTATCGAAAACACAAAGAATATGGATATACTGTCACTCGGACGCCGAGGCAAATATTTGTACTTCATACTGCAGAATGACCATCAGGTAAAATACCTTATTGGTCATTTAGGTATGAGCGGTGCTTTTTTTCATCTGAACAGTCTGGATGAAATAGTGGAGCATAATTTCAAAGTGCACTGGCATGTGATATTTTACCTGTCGGACGGCAGCATGCTGGTCTATTCAGATATAAGACGTTTTGGAGAACTGAGAACCATCGGTAAGCTGAGTGAGTTTCTGCCGGTTGTCCGGATGGCACCGGAGTATGATACAGAAGAAGCGAAAGAACATTTCCTGAATGCAGTCAAAAGTCCCAATAATGCTGCCAAAACGATCAAGAGTGTCCTTATGGACAGCACAGTCGTCACGGGCGTTGGAAATATATATGCAGCGGAAAGTCTTTATTCTGCCAAAATATTGCCGACAAGAAAAGCGGGCAACATATCAGTTAAAAGGCTTGAAGGTCTATACCAGGAGATCGTTGATGTATTCGAACTGTCACTGTCCCATGGCGGATCGACGATTTCGGATTACCGCAGTTCGACCGGCGGCAGCGGGGAGATGCAGAACAGATTCCAGGTATATCAGTGTAAAATCTGCCCGGCAGGGCATGATATAACTACTAAAGTCATCGCAGGCCGAAATACATTCTACTGTACAAAGTGCCAGCGTTGAATGAATTAAGAGAGGGTTGCAGCAATGTATAAAGTGATAGGGTTGACCGGCGGCATCGCCAGTGGAAAATCGACTGCATCCGACTACATAAGAAGTCTTGGCTTTGAAGTACTCGATGCAGATGTCTATGCAAGAAAAGTCACCGAAAAAGACAGTGCGGGCTATCATAAAATCATAGAAGCTTTCGGTACGGATATTTTAGATGAAAATAAAGAGATCGACCGCAGAAAACTGGGGGAAATCATCTTCAATGATCCTGAGGAACGCAAAAAGCTGAATGGTATATCCCATCCGGAAATCCGCCGGATGATGAATGCGGATCAGGAGGCGTTTTTAAAACATAACCATGTATTCCTGGACATTCCGCTGCTGTTTGAAAACGGTCTGGATAAAAATTGTGATATCACGATTACCGTCTATGTGACAAAAGAGAACCAGATGGAAAGATTGATGGAACGTAACAATCTGACTGAAAAAGAAGCGGCGTCCAGGGTGAACAGCCAGATGTCACTGGATGAAAAAAAGAATTTGAGCGATTATGTATTTGATAATAATAATGATAAAAAAGAGCTGTTTGATCAGATCGATGAATTTGTCGAAATGCTGAAAAAACAGCAATTATAAAAATACCGCTTTCATGGATTTTTAAATGTGTTATACTATTTATGAAAAAGCATAACATAAAGGAGATTTGTCATGAAAAAAGTTGCGATAAATGGCTTGGGAAGAATAGGTAGAATGGTATTCAGAATTGCATCGGAATCTGAACATTTAGAGGTTGTTGCAGTCAATGCAAGCTATCCTGCTGAAACTCTTGCCCATTTAATTAATTATGATTCAACTCACGGGAAGTGGCAGAAAACGGTTGAGCCAAAAGTGGGTGCCCTTGTAGTTGACGGTCATGAAGTAAAAATTACAAGCGATCGTAATCCTGAAAATTTACCATGGTCGGATTTGGGGATAGATATTGTATTTGAGGCGACTGGCAAATTTAATAACGAATTGGGCGCGTCCGGCCACATTAAAGCCGGCGCCAAAAAAGTCGTTCTGACAGGGCCGACAAAAGGCGGAAATGTCCAGACGGTTGTCATGGGTGTCAACGATGAAACGTTGAGTGTCGATGATTACAATGTGTTTTCAAATGCATCATGTACAACTAACTGCCTGGCACCTGTAGCCAAGATTTTAGATGATGAGTTCGGTATCAATAATGGATTGATGACAACTGTCCATGCATACACGAACGATCAGAAAACTATAGACAATCCACATAAGGATCTTCGCCGTGCACGTTCAGCAGCAGAAAACATCATACCGACTTCAACAGGTGCGGCTAAAGCACTCGGTGAAGTACTGCCTCAGCTTAAAGGCAAACTGGACGGCCTGGCGCTCCGTGTACCGACGCCGAACGTTTCACTTGTCGATCTGGTCGTCGACCTGGATAAGGAAGTGACTGCTGAAGAAGTGAACAAAACATTTGAAAAGTATGCTGAAGGTGAAATGAAAGGCGTTCTCGGTGTTACATATGAACCGCTCGTATCCAAAGATTTCAATACGGATCCGAGAAGTTCAATCATCGATGCCAGCCTGACGATGGTCATGGATGACAACAAAGTTAAAGTGCTTGCATGGTACGATAACGAGTGGGCGTACTCAAAGCGCACGATTGAACTTGCAGAAAAAATTGCAGAAGAACTTTAACCTTCAGAAAGGTCCGGAACAATGTTCCGGGTCTTTTTTATTTTCTTTAGTATAGAGAATGAACAAAATTTGATATAATAGAGGAAATTCTTTAAAAGAGGTGATTGTTTATGAAATGTCCACAATGTCAGCATAGTAACTCCAAAGTGATCGATTCACGCCATACGGATGAAATGTCTGCAATAAGACGCCGCCGTGAGTGTGAAAGTTGTGGGTTTCGCTTCACTACATTCGAACGTGTCGAAGTTACACCTCTGGTCGTTGTTAAAAAAGATGGTACAAGAGAAGTTTTCAATAGAGAAAAAGTGCTTGCAGGGCTCCTCCGTGCTTGTGAAAAAAGGGCAATTCCATATGAGGAGCTCGAGAAGCGCACGGATAAAGTCGAAGCAAATTTAAGAAACCTGAACAAAGCAGAGATTTCTTCAAATGATATCGGAGAGTTTGTCATGAAGGAACTGATTTCTCTCGACCAGGTGGCATATGTACGGTTTGCATCAGTTTACAAGGAATTCAAGGATATAGATCAATTGATGGAAACGTTAAACCAGTTGACAAAGGGCAGTAATAATAATGAACATCAATAACCGCCTGAAACCGAATACTGAATTCATAGTGTACCGCCCGATGACCCTCGGTCATGACAACATGGAAGTGGTCAATGAACTTTATCTTCCGCTGATCGGTGCGGATACGGCCATGACATATATTTACATGTTCGAATCCACCGCACATTACGAGCCGCTGACCATCCGTTTCCATAAGGAGTTCATGGATGCATTGTCCATATCACTTTCCGATCTGATGGAGCGGTTCAAGAAGCTGGAAGCGATCGGTCTGTTGAAAAGCTACGTATCCAACCACACCCACGAAGATCTGTTTGTGTATGAACTGATTCTGCCCCTCGATGCCGAATCCTTTTTAAAAGACCCGATGCTCAGCATGTATCTGTATGGTAAAGTGGGCAGTGCACAGTACAAAATGAAAAAAGACCGGCTGATTTATCCGGAACTGCCTGAAAATATTTCGGAAGTGACGATGAAATTCACTGATGTATTCAATCATCAAAACGTCAGCAGCTATACACTGCCGGCAGAAAATTTCAAAGGCAGGACAGTCTCTGGCGGAGCCAATGTCGATCTGGAGGATTTTGATTTCGATGTGTTATTCACCCATCTGAAAGGGACGATCATCGACCGTAGATTTTTTACGAAAGACATCCGGATGCTCATTGTCAAATTGAGTGTGCTGTTCAATCTGAATGCCTATGATATGAAGAATATACTTTTGAAAGCGACATCGAATTACCACGGCATCGATGAAGCAAAGCTGAAGTATGAAGCGAGGAAGTATTTCCAGGCCGAAAGGAAACAGATCAGTCCCGTGCTCGAGAAGAAAGAGACGAAGGAAGACCACGGCCAGGAACAACAAGAAGACAGAGAATATATCAAGATGCTGCATGAGACGAATCCGATCGACAGGCTGAGAGATTTAAGAAATGGTTCCCCGACAGACATCGATTTGAAGCTGGTGACGGATATCATTGTGAATACGCCGCTCAATCACGGCGTCATCAATATACTGCTTGAGTATGTATTTTTGAAAATGCAGGGCGAACTGCCGTATAATTACACGATGACGGTTGCGAACAACTGGGCTGAAAAAGGATACCAGTCTGCCGAAGAGGCAATTGAATCCATCAAAGAGTACCAGGAGCAGCAGGAAAAACGGAAGAAGAGATATCTTCCTTCAGAACGTCAGGGTGAACAGACGCCGGAATGGATGTCGAAAGGCAGGCGGCATCCCGTGAAGAAAGATGAAGAACCGGTCAAAACCGAAAAGAAACGAACAAATCAATCACAGAAAACTGCGAAAGATGATCCGGAGCTGCAGAAGATGATTGAAGACTTTAGAAAAAACAGGTGATAGTATGGAGCCGATTAACCAATTCATTAAAAACAATAAAAAAATAGAGCGCAACAATGAGCGTATTTATCAGGAATTGCTTCAGAATCCTAAAATAGTGGAACTGATCAATGATGAAGAAACGCCTCTGACCGCTTCAATGATCAAAAACGATCTGATCACCTTGAAGCATTATGCCGATCAGCCGTCCGAGTGCAAAGAGAACAGTGATGGCCAATGTGAAAACCATCCTGACGGCTATATCATCAATATAGATATCAGGAACGACCGGGCAAACATGTACTATACACCGTGTCCGATCAAAGTCAGAAATGACGAATTCATCAAAAGGGAAAATCTGATCCAGTCATATCATGTGCCTGAAGACATTAAAAATGCCACATTCGATACGATATATCTGGATGACTCATCCAACAGAAATGTTCTCTTGAAAAAAGCGATACAGGTAACGGATGCGGTGGCGTCCGATGCAAACTACCGCGGTCTTTATATTCACGGGGAATTCGGTATCGGCAAGTCCTACATTCTCGGATGTATCGCCAATGAACTGAAAGAAAAGGCGGTTTCATCACTGATCGTCTATGTACCTGAAATTCTGCGTGATTTGAAAGCGGGCTTCCGTGACGGTACGACGGATGAAAAGTATAATCTGATCAAAAATGCGCATGTGCTGATTTTGGATGACCTGGGGGCTGAAGACGTTACCCCGTGGGCGAGGGACGAAGTCATCACCGGCATACTGCACCACCGCATGGTGCAGAAACTGCCGACTTTCATCAGTTCCAACTTCTCGATTGATGATCTGGAATACCGTTATGCCAGAACAAAGGAGAATGGCATCGAGGAAACGAAAGCGCGCCGGATGACCGAACGGATCAGGGCATTGTGCGAAGAAGTTCAGATGACCGGCGACAATTACAGGAACGGCTAGCTGTTGCATTAAATTTTTCTATACAGTATAATTAATTTACAAATTTCATTAATTAAATTCCAAGGACGAAACACTTTCGGATTTATTCAAAGAGAGCACATCATCTGCTGAAAGATGTGCATTAAACCGCTGGATGTCACTACCTTCTGATTTGCTGATTAATACTCAGCCGGCATGGTCCGTTATCGCCTTACTTGAGATGATCAGTATTTTTATATCATAAATCAGGGTGGTACCACGGTTATATCCGTCCCTCTATTATTATAGAGGGGCTTTTTTTATTTTACAGGAGAGGATGAGTCAAATGGTTGAAGCAATTGATATTAAATTCCCGGATGGCAACAGTAAAGAGTTCAATTTCGGCATCACAGCAGAAGAGGTTGCATCGTCCATCAGCCCCGGCCTGAAAAAGGCGGCTGTTGCGGCAAAAGTGAACGGTGAGATGTATGACTTGAGACGCCCGATTGAAGAAAGTGCGGACATTGAATTATTCACGAATAAAAATGAAGAGGGGCTTGAGGTGCTCAGACACTCGACTGCCCACCTGATGGCCCAGGCGCTGAAAAGACTTTACGGTGATGTGAAGTTCGGTGTCGGTCCCGTCATCGAAGAAGGGTTTTATTACGACTTTGATATGGACGAAAGCATTTCTGAAGAAGACCTTCCTAAAATTGAAAAGGAAATGCAGCGGATTGTGGATGAGAACGTGGAGATTGAAAGACGCGTGCTTTCCCGCGATGAAGCAAAAGAACTGTTTCAGGACGACCCGTATAAACAGGAGCTGATTGAAGCGATCCCGGAAGACGAGAATGTCTCCATATACTCACAGGGTGAATTTACGGACCTGTGCCGCGGCGTGCATGTCCCGTCGACTTCCAAAATAAAGTCATTCAAGCTTTTATCGACTGCCGGTGCATATTGGCGCGGGGACTCTGATAATAAGATGCTGCAGCGGATATACGGTACCGCCTTCTTCAACAAGAAAGACCTCGATGCTTATCTGCAGCTGCTAAAAGAGCGTAAGGAACGTGACCACCGCCGAATAGGTAAAGAGATGAAGCTGTTTGAAAACAATCAGCTGATCGGTGCGGGGCTGCCGATGTGGCTGCCTAACGGTGCAACGATACGTCGTGAAATCGAGCGCTATATTGTTGATAAGGAAGTCGCACTCGGCTATGACCACGTGTATACGCCGATTATGGCGAACAGTGACCTGTACAAAACAAGCGGGCACTGGGACCATTATCAGGATGATATGTTCCCGCCGATGACCGTGGGTAACGAGGATCTGGTGCTCCGTCCGATGAACTGTCCGCACCACATGATGATCTATAAAAATGAAAAGCATTCATACAGGGAACTGCCGATCCGTATCGCCGAACTCGGCATGATGCACCGCTACGAGGCAAGCGGCGCAGTGAGCGGTCTTCAGCGGGTGCGCGGCATGGTATTGAACGATGCGCACGTATTCGTCCGCCCGGATCAGATCAAAGAAGAGCTGATCCGTGTCGTTGAACTGATTCAGGAAGTATACAAGGACTTCAATCTGAACGACTATTCATTCCGCCTGAGCTACCGTGATCCAGAAGACAAGGAAAAATATTTCGATGACGATGAAATGTGGCAGAGAGCGGAAAAGATGCTGAAAGAAGCCGTGGACGACATGGGACTTGAATATGTCGAAGCAGAAGGTGAAGCGGCATTCTACGGACCGAAGCTCGATGTACAGGTGAAGACGGCACTCGGCAAGGAAGAGACACTGTCGACAGTGCAGCTGGACTTTTTATTACCGGAACGTTTTGATCTGACTTATATCGGAAAAGACGGCGAAGAACACCGTCCGGTCGTCATCCACCGCGGAGTGGTGTCGACGATGGAACGTTTTGTCGCCTTCCTGACGGAAGAATATAAAGGTGTCTTCCCGCTGTGGCTTGCACCGCAGCAGGTTGAAATCATCCCGGTCAACCTTGACCTTCACTATGATTACGCAAGAAGCGTCCGTGATGAGATGAAATCACAGGGCATCCGTGTCAACATTGATGACCGCAACGAAAAGATGGGCTATAAAATACGTGATGCACAGATGCGTAAAGTCCCTTACCAGGTCGTCATAGGTGACAGGGAAATCGCTGAAAATGAAGTGAACGTGCGCAAGTACGGTGAAGAAGCACAGAACACATTTGACAGGGAAGAGTTCCTGTGGTCACTGATCGATGAAATCAGACTGAAAAAATAATTTGACAAAATGACAGTCAACCTGTATAGTATTAAGAGTTGATAAGAACGGACAAGAAGAAGCTCCCGCTTCTCACCCGCAAGCGCAGTAATGTTGTGACCGGGTTTCAGAAATACAGGACATATCAGCAGGTATGTCCGGCGTATTTATGGAGACAGGCGGGTGCATAATATATGCAGCCGCCTTTTTTGTTCGTCTTAAATATCATGGAGGTGTCAAAGATAGCAAAAGACCAAACAATCATCAATGATCGTATTCGCGCTAAAGAGGTTCGATTAATTGCACAAGACGGTGAACAAGTCGGCGTCAAACCGACTAAAGAAGCTATGGAAATGGCAGAACGTGTTGAGTTGGATTTAGTATTGGTTGCACCAAAGGCTAAACCGCCTGTTGCCCGTATTATGGACTACGGCAAGTACAAGTACGAACAGCAGAAAAAAGAAAAAGAAGCACGTAAAAAGCAGAAAGTCATCAATCTGAAAGAGATCAGATTGTCACCGACGATTGAAGAGCACGATTTCAATACTAAATTGAAAAATGCGAAGAAATTCATCTCTAAAGAAGATAAAGTGAAAGTTTCCATCCGCTTCCGTGGCCGTGCAATCACTCACAAAGATATCGGTCGTAAAGTATTGGAACGTTTTGCTGAAGAGCTTAAAGATGTAGCGACAATAGAACAGAGGCCCAAAATGGAAGGTCGTTCGATGTTCCTGATTGTTGCACCAATTCAAGAAAACAAATAACTAATCCCGGAGGTCAATAAAATGCCTAAAATGAAAACACACAAAGGTTATGCTAAACGTGTAAAGAAAACTGGTACAGGTAAATTCAAGCGTGGCAGAGCATTTACAAGCCACCTTTTTGCGAACAAATCAACGAAACAGAAGCGTCATTTAAGAAAAGCGACATTGGTTGCGAAATCAGATTCTAAAAGACTTAAACACTTACTGGCAAAATCTAAATAATTACATTTTTCAAGGAGGAATAAACGATGGCACGTGTTAAAAACGGTCTAACGTCACGTAAAAGACGTAAAAAAGTATTAAAACTAGCAAAAGGGTACGTTGGATCAAAGAGTACTCTATACAGAACGGCGAAACAGCAAGTAGTCAAATCAGGTCAGTATGCATACCGTGACCGCAAAAATACAAAACGTGAGTTCAGAAAACTATGGATTACACGTATCAACGCAGCAGCACGTCAAAACGACATCAGCTACAGCCGTCTGATGAACGGTCTTAAAGTGGCAGGCATCGATGTAAACAGAAAAATGCTTTCAGAAATTGCAATCGCTGACGAAGCGGCATTTGCTGAACTGGCAACTAAAGCAAAAGACGCTTTAGCAAAATAATTAATATAATATATAGATATTGAATCCCCACTGAACAGATGCAGCGGGGATTTTCTTATGCGGATTTTGAGGTTGAGGTCCGGGTGGCGGTCTGTCAGTGACCTGTTCGATTTGGGAGTGTTATTTCATGTGGTCAAATCGAAATTGAAGCCCGGAATCGATTTGGGAGAATGATGATGGAAGGTGTGAACACCAGCTATCCGCAGCTCTGATCGCTTTTTGTGCCCGATTCCGATTACAAGTGCATGATTCACCTGTTCTGATCGTTTTATTATGAATTTTCCGAGCATAAGACATGTCACTGACAGATATACTCGTTTTCTCAGACCTCAATCCGAGTACATTACAAATTTAATCTGATATGCTCGAATTTCACATACTGATTCCGAGCATATCGAAACTTTCAACAGACATAATCGTTTTCCAGGTCGAAACTCCGAGCATATCGCCATTTCATCCTGATATGCTCGCCGCCTACCTCTTATGTCCGCAATCAACTCTCCCGCAGATTCGGGATGGATGCTCCGGCCCCGGCTCAAAGCTCTTTTCCTCAACTATTCATGCATTTAAAAGACCAGTAAAATTGATTCAATAATGTTATAATCAAAATAAAGAGAGGAGGGCGCAAAGATGAAACAAACAGAGATTGATTTTATAGTCACGGACAGCCTTAAAGCTTTGGAACTGTATGAAAAGATTTTTGAAACCGAGCGTATCGAAGTGACGAATTTCGCGCAGGGCATGAATGAAGTGATTTTCTCAATATATGATGTCAGGTTCCATATGCTGGATGCGAATCCGGAATACGGTCTGAACGCGCCTGACCCTGATCACCCGAACACCATCTGGTTCAACATCACTGTTTCCGATATAGAAAGTACGTATCAAAAAGCGTTGGATGCCGGCTGTACGGCAGTGCAGGATGTAACAGAAATACCCGATTTCGGTGTGTCGAATGCCATGTTCACGGATCCGTTCGGCTATATGTGGATGCTGCACGAGGTTCATAAAGAAGTGAGTTTTGATGAGCGCATAAAAATGTGGGAAGGTAAGATGGGAGAATAAGCCTGGCAACACAAAGTATCCAACCAATAAAAGAACGGCAGATCACATAAATGTGTCTGCCGTTTTTTATTGCATATCCATATCACTCTTCCAGCAACATCTTTTCAGCCATCTCCCGGTATTCATCAAGCCCCGAGGTTTCGGCAAATTCTGCAATGGTGACCGCCTGTGTGGCGAGCAGTGAGATGATGTGTGTTTTCATGCCGGGCCAAGTGTATCCGCCGGCGTCACTGTAAATTTCAATCAATTCATCCAGTTTGTCTTCACCGAAAAGTAAATGGAATGCGGTGAAGTCGTTGGCGGGATCGGACACTTTTGCTTCAGTCCAGTCGATGATGCCTGCCACATTGTTACCGGCATCAATCAATGTATGTCCAGGAAATAAATCCCCGTGCATCACCGCCGTCTCTTCCGGCCAGATCGTGTCATCCTCTATCCAGCGCATCCATCTGTTCCACAAATTGTCGTTTACATCATAGTTATCATTTACCTTATCCATGCGTTTCTTCATCAAATCCCGTATTTCCGCTCCGGAATGGATCGGCATGTCGGTTTTACGTGCTGCCTCTACAGGTATGTCATGTAGTGCAGCGAGCGCACGGCCAAAGCTTCTGATGTAATTTTTCGGCACATCATCTTTGTTGAACAGCCATTTTTCTTCGCCGGTCTCCGCAATCGCTGTCACCGCAGGTTCATTTTCCAATTTTTTATAGGCGATCAGATCTTCCTCGAATATTTCCCAATGGGGTACATGGAAAACTTCCTGGGCGCTTCCGACGAGATCAAGCACTTTCTTCTCCTGTGCAATTTTTTGGAATGCATCCTGTCGTCTCGGCAGCCGAAGCACCCAGTCCTGTTTTGAAATATCCGCCGCAAATGCCACTTGGAAATCAAGGTCCATATCTTCGAACTTCACAGACTCCTTTTTCAATTCAAGTCCATGTTCACCGGCTGTATCCAATACCTTTTGAACTCTTTCATCCATAACTATCGTCCTTAATCGAACTGAAGATTTTATTTCATTTTAAATATATCCTATTACCCATTTCAATAAAAGTGATTCCTATGATATAACTTACAGCTATAACGAGATATGAACAAATACTGTTATTCTATATCATATAAACGTGGTAGTATTTATCTAATACAAAAATTGGAGTGGTAGTCATGACAACATTAAATACTAAAAGAATATATCGTGCAGATCAGGTGGGCAGTCTGCTGAGACCTGAAAGAATCAAAGAAGCACGGAGACGGGTTGAATTGGGTGAAATCACAAAAGAAGATTTAAGGCAAATAGAAAATGAAGAAATAACAAGAGTCGTCGAAAGACAGAAGGAAGCAGGACTTGAAGCTGTGACCGACGGTGAATTCCGCAGAGCATGGTGGCATTTTGACTTTCTTGAAAATTTAACAGGTGTTGAAGGATACTGGTCCGGCGACGGCATCCAGTTCAAGAACCAGCAGACTAAGTCACGGGCGATCAAAGTGACGGGCAGGCTTGGCTTTGATGACCACCCGTTTATCGAAGATTTTAAGTTCCTTCAGAAGCAGGCCGGAGATCACACGGCGAAAGTGACGATTCCAAGCCCGAGCATGCTGCATTTCCGAGGTGAAATCGACCCTGCAGCCTACCCGGATGAAGCTGTTTTCTTCAAAGATCTTGCAGATGCATATAAGAAGGGCATCCAGAAATTTTACGAAGCAGGGTGCAGATACCTTCAGCTGGATGATACTGCGTGGGCTTATCTCTGTTCGGATGAACAGAAAGAGCAGCTGAAGGAAAAAGGACTGGATCCGGATCATCTTGTAGAGAAATATTTGGAGACGATCAACGAAGCAGTCGCAGATCGTCCGGACGACCTTAAAATCACAATGCACATCTGCCGCGGCAACTTCCGTTCGACATGGATTTCTTCAGGTGGATATGAACCGGTGGCAGCTGAAATCTTCGGTGAACTCGACATTGACGGCTTCTTCCTGGAATATGACACGGAACGTGCCGGAGGATTCGAACCGCTGCGTCATGTAAAAAGAGATGACTTGACAATCGTCCTCGGTCTCATCACTTCCAAACACGGCGAGCTGGAAGATAAAGAAGAAGTGAAAAAGCGTATAGAAGAAGCGGGTAAGTATGTACCGCTTGACCAGCTTGCTCTCAGCCCGCAATGCGGTTTCGCGTCGACAGAAGAGGGCAACCTGCTGACAGAAGAAGAACAGTGGAAGAAAATCGAACATGTTGTCAGCATCGCGCGTGAAGTCTGGTCATAATCGTAACAATAAAATTCTAATTCCAGGAGGGGTCATGTATGCAGAAAGTACAGGTGGAAGAGGCGATCGACAAAAGCCGCTTCAATAAGTTTCATCTGATTGTGTTTCTATGGTGTTTCTTTGCCATCGCTTTTGACGGATTTGATATCGCACTATACGGAATAGGGCTGCCTCATATGATGGAGGACTTTGGTCTGTCATCGGCAGCGGGAGGTGCCATCGGAAGCTATGCCCTTGCCGGCATGATGCTTGGTACTTTTGTACTCGGCTCTTTCTCGGATGTTATCGGCAGAAAACGTATACTGATCATCTGCCTCATACTGATCAGCGTATTCAATGCACTGGCGGGACTCGCTACAAGTGCGACGATGTTTCTGATATTCCGCTTCATCGGTTCCATCGGTATGGGCGGCCTGATGCCGGTGGTCATTTCATTTATGAGCGAATATTCACCGAAGAAGAACAGGGCAATGACGGTTGCAATGATGTATTGCGGGTATTCGATCGGCGCCATCATCGCATCTGTCACTGCTATGTATTTTATTGAGAGCCTGGGTTGGAGGTTTATGTACTTACTGAGTGCATTGCCGCTACTGACACTGCCGTTTTTAATCAGGCAGTTTCCGGAATCCATTTCCTATCACCTGCCCAGGGGTCATAAGGAAAAAGTGGCTGAAATTTTGAACCGGGCAAACCCTGAAGGCAATTATAATCGGACGGATGAGTTCATATACACAGCTGCGAAAAAAGATTCGAAGGGACTGCCGGTCGGTAAATTGTTCACAGACAATCGTGCGGTTACGACAATTGCATTCTGGGTGATGGTCTTCAGCTGCCTGATGATGATCTACGGACTGAATACATGGCTGCCGACAATGATGCAGGAATCCGGGTTCAATGTCGCTTCAAGCATGTCATTCATCATGATTCTCGCTGTCGGCCAGATCATCGGTTCCCTTACCGGCGGTTACATGGTGGACCGCATCGGTCATAAAAATGTGCTGCTCTCGATGTATCTGATGGGTGCAATCTGCTTTGTCGCACTTTCCGTCACTCAGCAGCCGGCTCTGATCTATGTACTGATTGCAATCGGCGGTGCGTGTACAGGCGGCACACAGAATCTTGTCAATCCGTATATCAGTGCATTTTATCCGACTGATATCAGAGGGACGGGGCTCAGTATGGCAGTCGGCATCGGAAGGCTGGGTTCAATCACAGCGCCGATACTGATCGGACTGGTACTGATGACGAATCTCGAACCGCAGACAGCATTCATGGCGTTTGCGATACCGAGTCTCTTAGGCGGCACAGCGCTTCTGTTCGTCCGTGAAAGAACTGGTAAAACGGTGCAGACAGGTATACCTGCAGCGAATGAAACATAAAATAAAAACCGGTACAAATTAAAGGAGCAAATCTATTCGACGTAGATTTGCTCCTATTTATATCAGCTGTCCATGAAACTGTTGAGGCCCAGTTCTTTCATCGTATTTCTGATGAGCTGTTTTCTGGCATAGTAACTCTGCCCGTGCGGCTTCAAAGAGACATCCTCGCCTGAATGCATGTAACGTCCTGCATACTTTTCTTTGTCACGGACGGCGAGTATTGTTGATTCCGCACCTTCTTCAGATGTCTTGAAGAATGGGGTGAGCATGCCGTAGACCAGTCTGCCGAATTTTTCATTTTCCGGCGTTTTGCCGAGATTTGTTGAAACGGCGCCGGGGTGGACTGCTGTAACATATAATCCACCTTCTCTGAACTGTTCATCAAGTTCCTGCATGAAATAGAGTGTGGCAAGTTTGGAACGCCCGTAGAGATTCATCGCATTGCCTTTCCCGGTAAAATAATTTTGACCGAGTGTCGTGAATGCATAGGCATTGGATGAAACGATGACGATCTGTTTTGTCTCACTGTTCATTATCAGACTGAAAAGATGGTGGGTAAGGAGGTAATGTCCGATATAGTTCGTACCCATCATCATTTCAAAGTCGTCATCAGTCGTCTTCCTGGACAGGGAAACGACACCTGCGTTATTGATCAGACAGTCGATTTTTTCATATTTTGCCTGAATGGTCCTCACAGAGGTACGTATACTTGTGAGACTGGAAAGGTCACATTCAATAATATCTATATCAATATCATCATGAGTCATCATCAGCTCTTCTTTAAACTTTTCACCTTTTTCAACGTTTCTAACGAGCAGTATGATTTCATCAAAGTCGTCTGCCAGCCGTTTTGCTGTCGCTCTGCCAATACCGGAAGTCGCGCCTGTGATCGCAAGTGTTCTATGTGTCATCAAAATCTCCTCACATTTTAATATGCCATCAATTATAACATTTCAGCAACTGTCATCAATCTTTACCCAATACTGCCTCTCTGTCATGAATATTGAATAGCATACCCTGATTCCGGGTATTTAAAAGTATGATAACCGCATAGAAAATAATATGGAGGTGCACGGATGAAGACACATTTCCGCCTGATTGTCCTTGGCGGCGGTGCAGGCGGCATTTCTACCGCTTACTGGATGAACATCAGATGACGGCAACATTTTTCGCCTCACCTGAGCAGCTGGAAATGTACCCGGAAGGGACGAAAGAAATACTGGACCGTGGGCATATGATCGAAAATAACGCGATGTACGGAATGGACGTGGATGCCCTTCAGCATGAAGATATTTATCAGAGGGTGGAAACGACTAATGAAATGGTTGAAACGGCAACAGGAGATAGTGCAGAATTTGCATTCGTTAAAAATAATGATAATAAAGATCTGAACGCCATCGTTGCCCAGCTGGACATGACAGGCATCGTCACACCTGTTTCAGAATTGAAACCATCAGATGATGAAGATAAGATGCTTAAAAATATAAAAAGAGCCGTCGCCAGGGGCGGCATATTATCGATGGATCCAGACGATGCCTCGCTGATACCTTATTTGAAAGAAGCGGCTGATGAAGTTGATTTTGAATTCATCCCGCTCGAAAATTTAATAGCAGCAGACGAGACGAGAAAAGATTTTTCAGAGATTAAAGGGGCAGATGCGATACAGCCGAACGAAGATATGACTGATGTCGTGCCGCACCTCCATTACCAGCAGCCGACAACTGAAAAGGAAGTGGCGCTGACATTCGATGACTGGGCGAGTGAAACGATAGTGCAGGAAGTACTGGACATTCTTGACGAATATGAAATCCAATCGACATTTTATCTGAAGTCGGAAAAAATAGAAGAGAACCCGAATCTTGCGAGACTTTTAATAGAGCGGGGTCATGAAGTGGCGAACCATACGCACTCTCATCCGGATACGACTACACTGACCCCGGAAGAGCTGCAGGAAGATGTGTATCAGGCACACCAGATCATTACAGAAGCCATCCAGGAACAGCCGACGCTTTACTTCCGTCCGCCTTTCGGAAGAATTGAAGACCAGGCATCACATGCAATTACAGCAATGGGCTATGAAGCGATCGGTATGTATGACATTTCCTCCTATGACTGGAATGATGAGTATACGGAGGCGGATGTCATCAACCGGGTCATGACGATTATTCAGCCCGGGAGTGTGATTGTCATGCATATTCTGGATGATATCCATACCCCTTCGGTTCTGGACGACGTCATTGAATCTATACAGGCGGAAGGCTATGAATTTGTTCTTACATCAGATTGGCTGGATGAATAGATGTGATATCGAGAGACGTATCATGTGACTATCAAAACAGTTTGACCAAAATAAAAATCCCCTTGCAAATATTTGTTGTTTGCAGGGGGATTAAATTATATACATATAATATATACGCTTGGATCTGTAAATGTAAGTCAGGTACTGATTACAGTTCCAATTTCCGATTGCTGGATTCTTTTATCTCTTCCAGCAGGGCACTGTCGTCAATGAGAGACTGTCCGTATGAAGGGATCATCTCTTTTAATTTATCTTCCCACCTGTCTATATATTCGGGGAAATTATTTTCCAATACTTCGACAGCGACGGAGACCGACACGGAAGCACCGGGTGATTCCCCGAGCAGGGCAATGACTGTATTGTCTTCGGAATGGACGATTTCTGTACCGAACTGGATGAATCCCCGGCCGTGTTCTTCGGTATCTTTGATGACCTGTACACGTTTTCCGGCGAGCTCAAGATCCCAATCTTCATCTTTCGCATCAGGGACGAACTTACGCAGCTCTTCCATACGGTCTGATTTATCCATCATGACCTGCTGGATGGAATATTGGATCAGTGACAGGTTTTTGATGCCTGCAGAAGCAAGCGTCAAAATGTTATCCTTGTTCACTGATTTGAACAGGTCCGTATTTGAACCGTATTTGAGGAATTTCGGTCCGATTGCTGCGAACGGTCCAAAGAGCAGACTGTCTTTTCCTTTAATGTAGCGTCTGTCCAGGTGAGGGACCGTCATCGGCGGTGTGCCTTCGGGTTCTTTACCGTAAACTTTTACATCGTGACGGCTGACGACATCCGGGTTGTTACATACAAGGAACGCACCGGTAATCGGGAATCCGCCAAGGTTTTTGCTCTCGGGAATTTTAGTTTTTTGAAGCATCGGAATCGCATTTCCGCCCGCACCGACAATGATATAGTCAGTGACGTGGAACTCCCTTGCACCCGTTTCCAGGTTGTGCACTTCAACTTCCCATTTTGAGTTGTCAAGTTTTCTGAAAGCGGCAACTTCATGGTTATAATGGATTTTCGCAGACTCATGTTCATTGATATTATGCGCAAGTTTACGCGTCAATTCCCCGAAACTTACATCGGTTCCGCCATCGATCTTACTTGCCGCAATCGTTTCGTCGGCATCTCTGCCTTCCATCATCAGCGGAATCCACTTTTTGATGGTTTCCGGATCTTCAGAGTATTCCATACCTTCGAACATTTTGAATGTTGACATCGCTTCAAACCGTTTTTTCAGGAAGTTTACATTTTTTTCTCCCTGTACAAAACTGAGATGCGGCAGGGGTCTTATGAATTCGTCCGGATTTTGAATCTGTCCCGACTCGACGAGATAGCCCCAGAACTGTTTGGAAACTTCAAACTGCTCAAAGATGACTTTTGCCATGTCTATATTGATGGAGCCGTCCGGCTGTTCCACTGTATAGTTGAGTTCACACAGCGCAGCATGTCCGGTACCGGCGTTATTTTTCTCGTTGGAGCTTTCAATCGCGGGCTGGTCCAGTCTTTCAAATATTTTAATATTCCAGTCCGGTTCAATATTTTTTATCAATGAAGCAAATGTCGTACTTAAAATACCTGCTCCGATCAGGAGCACACTTTTTGAATTGTTGTTATTCATACTCATACCTTCTTTCCAAAAGATTTTACTTTGTTAATATCATACCAATATTCTCGTCTGATTCAAAAAGTTTTTTCATGAAATATACGCCGAATGCCTATAATTCATTGACTCACGAAGTGATTTATGGAAATCTTAAAGGAGATTTCAATATAATAGAAGAGGGGTCTACATATGTTTGAAATTACAGGTACTTTACTTGTAATAATCGCGATCGTTGCGGTGCTCATCATTGGCGCGATCGGCTGGTATCTGTTCATGAAAGCAAGATACCGTACTGTGCCTTCCAACGAAGCGCTGATTGTTACAGGTCCGAATCTCGGTGACGAGACGAAAGAGACGAACATCTATAAGGATGATCAGGGACGTTACATGAAAGTCATCCGCGGCGGCGGTCACAGACTGAAATTGTTCCAGACGGGAACAAGAGTTTCACTTAAATCCTTCCAGCTGCAGATTTCAACGCCGAAAGTATACACACTTGAAGGTGTCGGCATTTACGGCCAGGCCGTGGCGACGGTTAAAGTGGCGGATGATCTAGATGGTATCGTCAAGTACGCAGAACAGTTCCTCGGTAAGGACCAGGATGATATCGAGCATGAAATTTCCGAAGTGCTGAACTCTAACCTTCGTGCAATCCTGTCCAAGATGACGGTCGAGCAGATTAATAAAGACCGTGAAAGCTTTAACGAGCAGGTCCGTGAAATTGCGCAGGACCAGCTGAACAGAATGGGCTTCAAGATCACTTCACTCGGACTTTCAGACTTGAAAGACGATGAGAACTATCTTGAAAACCTGGGACGTCCGCAAATTGCGAGAGTCAAAAAAGCGGCTGAGATTGCAGAGTCTGAAAACAGACGTGAAACTGAAATCCAGCAGGCAAAAGACAACGAAGACATTTCCAACGAGCAATATAAGAGAGAAATGAATATTGCGGACAGCCGTAAGGAAAAAGATCTGAAAGATGCAAAAATCCTTGCGGAAACAGAGAAAGAGAATGCTGCTGCAAGAGCTGCGGGACAGCTCGAAGAAGAAGAACGCCGTCTTGAAGTTGAAAGACAGCGTCTCGAAATCGTCGAACAGGAGAAGCAGAATGAATTGAAGCTTCGCCAGATGGAACGTGAAAATGACGTGGCACTCGAGAAGCAGCAGGTCGAAGTCAGAAGACAACAGGCTGAAGCCGACTACTATGCACAGACGAAAGAAGCGGAAGCTAGAGCAGAATCCCGTATGGCTGAAGGTAAGGCTGAAGCTGAAGTCATCAGAGAGAAGAGTCTTGCAGAAGCTGAAGCGATTGAACGCCGTGCGAAAGCGATGGCTGAGCACAAAGATGTCATCATCCTGGAACAGCTGATTGAAATCATGCCTGAATTTGCTAGAGCAGTCAGCGATTCACTGAACAATGTTGAATCCATCCGTATCCTCGACGGCGGAAAAGGCGAGCAATTGAGCTCATTGCCGAATACTGTGACGGGCACGATGGCAAAACTTCAGGAAAGCATGGGCCAGATGACAGGTTTTGACCTCGAAGGATTCCTGAACAATCTATCCGCTACGACAGAAGCGAATTACACTGAAGTCGACTCGGATGACGGCGGTGAAGGCAGCAAAGAAGACACAGAACTAACAGAAACACCGGAACCGGAAATTGAAAAAACAGAAACGACAGATGAAACAGAAATCAAAGATCCGCCGGATGAACCATCCAGCGATGATTATTATAAGGACTACTAAAAGGATGACTCTTCGGAGTCATCTTTTTTACGTCTTTATACCCGGTGTATGTTTAAAGCTTCTGATTAAGGGATAGATATTGTATAGACTATTTATAATATGGAGGTTTTTTAGAATGGCGAAATTTGTATTCCAATCACCGGGAAAATATATACAGGGCGCAGGCGTTCTGAATGAACTGGGTGAAGAGACTAAAAAGCTTGCTAAAAACCCTTTAGTCATATCAGACAAAATGGTCTGGTCAATTACTGAAGAAAAAATCACTGAAAGCTTTAAAAATGCAGATATAGATTTTGTATATGAAGAATTCAACGGCGAAGCTTCAGAAAATGAAATTAACAGATTGACGGAAAGCGGTCAGAAAAATGACTCGGATATCGTTATCGGCGTCGGCGGCGGTAAGACGCTGGATACGGTCAAAGCCATCGCTGATAACCTTGGCACACCGGTCATCATCGTACCGACGACGGCATCAACCGATGCACCGTCAAGTTCCTTGTCGGTCATCTATTCCGACGAAGGTGAGTTTACGGGGTATAGATTTTACGATAAGAATCCAAACCTCATCATCATAGACTCGGAAGTTGTCGTCAATGCACCGGTCAAACTGTTCACTTCAGGGATCAGTGATGCGATGGCAACACTTGTCGAAGCAAAAGCCGTATTGAAGAGCAATGGAGAAAACATGGTCGGCGGCCAGCCGACATTAGCTTCTGTCGCCATTGCAGAGAAATGTGAAGAGATACTGTTCAAACACGGACACGCTGCTCATAAGGCTGCAGCGAAAGGTATCGTGACACCACAGGTGGAAGCGGTCATTGAAGCGAATACGCTTCTTTCAGGACTCGGTTTCGAAAATGGCGGACTCGCAGCAGCTCACGCCATTCATAATGGATTCACAACTCTGTCAGGTGATATCCACCATCTGTCTCACGGTGAAAAAGTCACTTACGGCACACTGGTCCAGCTCTTGCTTGAAAACAGTTCGGATGAGACATTAAAACGTTATATCGATTTCTATAAGAGCATCGGCATGCCGACAACACTTAAGGAAATGCACCTTGAAGACACAAGCTTTGAGGATCTTGTCAAAGTCGGGGAGCTGGCAACAGATCCGAATGACACATTCGGCAATCTGAGCAGCAAGATTACACCTGAAGAGATTGCGAATGCGATTCTCGCAGTCAGCGAATTCAGTGAAGATAAAGAATAATATCAAATGAAAAGCTCCGGTACGCCGGAGTTTTTTACTGCGAGCCGTTAATTTCACACGATTGATAATATCACGTACACTGTCTATAGAGAAAATACGGGAGTGAACGGACAATGAAACAGTACTACAGCGACGTCATCCAGTTCAGAGGGACACATTATGAGTTCGGATATTACCAGGGGGAGCTGCTTAAGCGTTCACCTATACTTAAAAACCGCGAACGGCAGTGGAAACCGAGAAAGCACCGTCACTTTATCATCGACCCTGATGAGTTTCTACGTGTCATGACGGACATCGCACCAAAGATGCTGGACGAAATCGAAGGTCTTGCCGATGCACTCGATATGGATAAGGAAGAAGCAATCCGCCAGTTCGGCGGTTATTATTTGGAATACACGGCGAGCGGCTGTTCAATATTCATGGATCCTGACTTCATGGTCCGCAATTATGACAGCCATCCGAGAGGTTACGAGGGCAGGTATCTTTTCTATCAGCCGACAGACGGCGGTTACGCAGTGATCGGCCCGTCAATGCAAATTACAGGGCGCATAGACGGCATGAACGAAAAAGGGCTTGTGCTCGGTTACAACTTCACCCACAGCAAGAAATCGAATGACGGTTTCATTTGTAATATGATCGGCAGACTGGTTCTTGAAAACTGCGCCGATGTGGATGAAGCGATTGCCCTGCTCAAGAAAATTCCGCACAGGCATTCCTTCAGTTATCCGTTACTGGATGCGTCCGGCAGGTCATATGTCGTTGAAGCATCGCCGAGAAATGTCGTTGTGAGGGAATCCAATGTATGTACGAACCATTTTCATATATTGAATGAAGAAAACCGGTACCGTCAGGAAGAGACCCGCCAGAGGGAAGAGACGATACTGACGGGCCAGCAGACGGCTCTGAACCCTTATGAGTCGTATAAAGTGATGAGCAGTCCGGCACACGGTGTCTTTTCCAATAAGTACGCTGCATCTGCAGGAACGATCCACACATCCGTGTATTTTCCTAAAGACCTGAGTGCATGGTTTGTGATGGGACCCGACCGGGAACCTGTCATCTTCGACTTTGGCAAATGGCTCGGTGGAGAAGATGTTTTCGTCAGACAGATCAAGGGCGAGCTGGAATTTGACCGTCCTTTTGTAAATATGAAAAATGTACGTGAGAAAGTGGGCGAATAAAATGATTATCGATTTTAAGATGAAACCGCCGATTCCGAAATGGGAGGAATTATTCAAAGCAGGACGGACGCCGGTTACAAAACTGTTCAGTAATCTGCCGGACTTTGAACCGACAGCTTCAGAGACATTTGATGATGTCATCAAAGAGATGGACGAAATGGGAATCACGAAAGCGGTCATCCTGGGCAGAAACAATTCACCCGGCAGTTCGAATGAGGAATTGTATGAATTTCTTAAAAATGATGATAGTGACAGATTTTACGGTTTTATCGGCATCGAAGACATGACGGTCGAAGAAGCGGTCGAAACGATTGAAGAATATGCTCCGACAGATGTTTTCAGCGGGGTGGCCGTCGCGCCGACCAAGATTGAGCCCCATACAAAGATCGACGATGAAAGTCTTCACCCGATATTCGATGCATGTGTCAAATATGATCTGCCATTCTGCATCACACTGAGCATGCTGCTCACGTTGAATGATGAAGAAGCGGATTATGACTATATCAACCCAAAACATCTCATCCCGGTTCTGCACAAATATCCGGAGATGAAAGTGATCGTTTCCCATGCAGGCTGGCCGTTTATCCAAGAAGGGATAGCGGTGGCGATGCATTTCCGTAATCTATACTTATGTCCAGACTTCTATATGGGCTTTCCGGGAGCGGAAGCACTTGCTGATGCCGCGGATAAAGGTCTGGAAAAACAGATACTGTATGCCAGCTGTTACCCGAATGCACCGTATGATTACGCTCTTAATCAGTATCGTAAATACTTTTCACAAGAAGTGATGGATAGTATTATGCACAAGAATGCTGAAAGAATATTGAATCGATGAATTAAAAAGTCAAGTTATATTATGTAAAGTGCAGCAGTCAAATAAATTTGGCGGCTGCACTTTTATATATGTGGATTACATTGATTAATACATCCTATATCAGGGAAGATTAAAGTAATGAAGATGATAAGGAGTGGTTGGACAGATGACAAGGACTGTTGGTGAATTTTTATTTGACTGTCTGAAACAGGAAGGGGTCGATGATATTTTCGGTGTACCCGGAGATTTCAACTTTTCCCTGCTTGATACATTGGAAGATTATGAAGATATGAACTTCATAGATAACCGCAACGAATTGAACGCAGGGTATGCAGCTGACGCATACTCACAGGTGAAAGGCATGGCTGCAATGATTACGACTTTCGGTGTCGGCGAACTGAGTGCGAGCAATGCTGTTGCCGGAGCCTACAGCGAAAATATCCCTCTGATACACATTGCAGGTTCTCCTGATCTCGGTGACCAGAAGGAACAAAAGAATGTCCACCATACACTGATGGACGGTAATTTTGAAGTGTTCAGACATATGTATGAACATATTACGGCCTACGCCGTTAAAGTCACTGCAGATAACGCCGGGACGGAAATTCCAAAAGCCATCCATATCGCAAAAGAAAAAAAGAAACCGGTCTATATGGATATACCGTTCGATCAGGTAACAAAACCCGTCGGAGAAATAAAAACCCCGGAATCTGCAAAGATGACCGACACCAGCCTGATGGATGAAGTCTTTCTGAAAGCAAGTGATCAGCTGGGCAGTGCTGAAAATGCAGTCATGCTTATCGACTTCAATACAGTCCGTTACGGTCTGGAAATAGAAGTGCAGGCGCTTGCTGAAAAACTGAATGTGCCTGTGGTACAGATGCTGCAGGGCAAAAGCGGCTTTGATGAACAACATCCCCAGTATATCGGAATGTACGGCGGTGCTTTCGGGGATGATCATGTTCGTAAGACCGTCGAAGAGGCGGACTGCATCATAGCGGTCGGCATGTTATGGTCTGATTTCAATCTGGCCAAGTATACTGCGGATTTAAAGACTGACAAGATGATCATCATTCATCCTTATTCAACATTAGTCGCAGATGAAGTGTTTGAAAATGTCTATGCGGCGGACATTCTGAAATCACTGATGGATGTGGATTACCGTGAAGAAGGGGCAGTGCAGCAGCTGCCTTCAATTTATGATGATATCGCAGGTGAAGCGGATGAGGCACTCACTGCTGATTCGTATTACCCGAGATTTCAAGATATGCTGAAAGAGGATGACATACTCGTTGTGGATACAGGGACATTATCCTACGGCATGAGCCAGGTGAAGCTGCCCAAAAATTCAATGTTTTTATCACACGGCTCTTGGCAGAGCATCGGTTACGGCACACCTGCCGCACTCGGTGCAGCAGTGGCCGCACCGGATCGACGCGTACTTTTATTTGTCGGTGAAGGTGCATTCCAGTTCACTGTACAGGAACTGAGCGCCATCATTGATAAGGGTTATAAACCGATTATTTTTCTGTTGAATAATCAGGGTTACACAATTGAAAGATATTTGAACACAGAACACCCTTATGCGGACTATAATGATATACCGGCATGGGATTATATGACATTGGCAGATGGGCTGGCAGCTTCCAAAGAAGTGTTTAAAGCCCGGGCACGTACTAATGGAGAACTGGACGAAGCCATTAAACACGCAGAGCAGTTTGACGGAGCGGGTCTCATTGAACTCGTCGTCACCGATCCGATGGATGCACCGCTGTATCTGCATAAATTAAGAGAATATGAAAAAGAAGATTAAATGAGAGATTTAAAGAAGGATATCCGAGGTAAAAAGGCTCTAAAAATGGCGATTCATCAATTAATTGAGATGAATCGCCATTTTTCATGTTTCGACTTTATCCGGTATTTCAAATTATTTAACAATCATTACAGGCGTGTTCACCCGTTTGGCGATTTTGTGGGTGACATGGCCGAGTACATGTTTGATCGCCATTTTAGAACGTTTGTTGCTCATGACCACAATTTCATAATCATTTTCATTGATCTCTTTTAAAAGTTCCTGAATAACACGTCCTGTCTTGATGCGAATGTCATAATTCAAGCCGAGTTCATCCAGCTGATCGGTGAACGGCTTCAAGTCTTCAACTTTATCTTTGGAAATATCTTCGAAATGTTTTCCATGGTATTTCACGTTATCTGCCATCTCATTTTCTGAAATGACGTTGAAAACCGTGATGATGGAATTCTCATCGTTCTCTGTCAGTTTCACCAGTTGTTCAGGAACATTGGTAAAAGAGTTTCCGAAATCATATGGGAGTAAAATCTTTTTGTACATATATACACTTCCTTCGTTTAAATTTTAATCGGCAGTATTCACTTTACATCTTCAATATTATATTAGATTGCATCTGTTATTTAAAGAATAAGTTTAAACATATATTAGAAAATTTCAAATACCTTCTAGTATTATGATAACATTTCCAAAGATACATTTGTTGTTTGACGAATTCATCATCTGGGAACCTCAATCGTTTTGAACAAGCGGACCGGAATGGGTTCATTTGGATATGAAATATTCTAAATGAGAAAGAGACTATGTTTACACATCTTGGAATACCGGGACATCTGATTATGTTCATATTGATGGGCATCGTAGTTATAGTGATTGCTGTACAAAGAAAACGCAGTAAGGGAAAATTCACCCAAAATGTACAGAAGCCCGGACAATTAAAGATTTTCTTTACAAGAGTAATGGTATTTCTGACAATTTTCACGGGGATTTTTGCGGTGATTGGTGTTATGACGGGGGAAACCGAGATGGCGATAGTATTTACAGTTATATTCGTCATCTTTCTGGTACTGACATATTTTATGCGACGGAAATTTGATATGTCCTATCAGGAGACGGATGAATACTTCATCCTCAGAGAGAAAAAAGATGAGTATAAAGTGTTTTATGAAGATATTACATACTGGGAGCGGGGCACTGCCCATGAAATATTTATCTTCGAAGGTACTAAATCTGCTGGTGGACCTTTAACAATCAAGTTAAATTATTTTAATCCCGAGATCCTGCTCGCGACACTTGCCGATATGACCTTCAAAGATCAATTTCCACGCAGGGACTATGATGTATATCCCGGCGATCCAATGAAGAAAAAGGAAATGGTGCAGTTTCTTCACCGGACAGACTATAAATATCTGGTCAAGGACGAATACATTGAAGAGACAGGTGAACTGGACGGTCTGCACTGGCCGGAACATAAATGGTTCCAGTAATACTGAAGACATATTTTCCATAACTATTATTATTATTCTAAAGGATAATAATAGTTTATCTTTTTCACAATATGGTAAAAGAATAATAACTAAAATATTCAATTCTATTTAAAGGTGAAAAGTATGCAAAACAAAGGCTTCTATCTGATGGCAATATTATATGTTTCACTTTTATGGGCATTCATGCTGGATTTTTTCCATGATTCCAATTGGATGTCCACTACAATACAATATGCGCCGATGGCATTGGCATGGATCATTATCATTGTGATGGCAATATTCGAAGCAGTAAACAAAGACAAAATGGATGAAGCGTCTGTCAGCAAAAGAGAAGGTAACGAAAAAAGCATGAAACTGCTTGCTTTGATATTTTTATGGGCTGCAGTCATATCCATGAATTTTATAGCCGGGACGCCGGGAATGGATTTCTTGAATATTCATAGACCAGAGTTTTGGATTTTTCTGATTCTGCTTCCGCTGCTCACCGCATTTAACTATAGACGGAAAACCGATGGCGTTGCATAGTGAAAAAATTCTGTTTGGAAGAGGATAAAAAATGCTTAGTGAAGAACAGGAAAAAAGTTTAAACACATATTTGAATTGGACGCCTTTCATAGGGCTGGTAATCAGTATTGTGACTGCAGTCTTTTTGCTCGTAATCATGGATTATTCCTTAAATGACGATATTGTAATTTATATTCTGATGCCATTTTTAGCACATGTTTTCCTGATCTATCTGCCAGTTAAAATGGTTTCGAAATTATAAGATACGAAGGAGGTACATGCTTGATGAAAGAATTAGTCGAATCAGTTTCGATTATAAAGATTGTAATGATCTTTTTTCTTGCGAGTGGTGTTATAACTTTTAATTACTTGTTTATAAGTGATCTCTTAACATGGATCAGCTCATATTTTTAAGAAATCAATGATGATCTGATCATGTCTTTAAATAATTGTATAAATGGTCTTCTGTCATTCTTTTCAGTTTTTCTCTCGATTTTATGTCATACGCCTGTTCCAATGCTTTTGCACGCCTTTTACCATCAAAGAATTCACCAGTCACTTCTTTTGAAGAAGCAAGAGCGGTCAGTGCTTTACGTCCTTTTTTCACAGAAGATAATGGGATGCCGAAATGTTCGCTCACCATGTTTGTCTTCATCAGCGTTGCGGGATGAATAGCATTGACGATGATGTTTTTAGCAGTGAGTTCATCAGCAAGGTCGAATGTGAACATGATCAGTGCAAGTTTACTGCGGGAATAAGCAAGAAATCCTTCATACTTTTTTTTCCATGTCCAGATCTTCAAAGTCAAGATCGGCCTGGCCGACAGATGCGACATTGATGATTCTGGAATCCTCATTCATGAGAGGGAGTAACTTCCTGGTGAACAGCACTTGCGCCAGATAATTCACCTGCCATATCAATTCGAATCCGTCTTCAGTTGTTTGCCGCTGGCTGCCTGACTTTGGTCCGCCTCCGATACCAGCATTATTGATCAGAATATCAATCTTTTCTCCGTCTGCAAGTATTTCATCTGCAGCTGCTGCAACAAAATCAAGAGAAGAGAAATCCCCGTTATAATACTTCAGGCGATCACTGCCAGTCACATCTTTAATATCTTCAACAGTCTTTTGTCCTTTACTTTCATTCCTGCCGTGCAGAAGCACATTGGCACCTTTTTCAGAAAACCATTCAGCAGTCGCTTTACCGAGTCCATCAGTTGAACCGGTAATTAACGCTGTAGATTCAGATAGTGATTTCATTGAAAACTTCCTTTCTGATTATTTTTATGCTTTAATTCAAAATACCCGATATAAATCATGAATAAGCACTTTGAGTGATGTCATCCGACTTAAATCGACATAAAAACATCGAGTGATTCTTTTCATTGGTGTGTAGCATAAGATTCGAAAGGGTGGTGGAAATGATGATTAAAACTCTGAATGATGTTATTGAATATATTGAAGAAAATCTTTTGAATGATATCAAAGTGGAAGATGTCGGAGATTTTGTAGGTGAATCCGATTATCATTTCAGGAAAATATTTCAGTATATCAGCGGCATGTCACTTAGTGAATATATTAAGAAAAGAAAATTGGCCATGGCAAATCACGAACTGGTGAAAGGTGAGAGTGTGACCAATGTTGCATTCAAATACGGTTACCAGTCCCTGGATGGTTTCACCAGGGCTTTCAAGGCATGGAGTGGCTATTTGCCATCAGATGTCAAACTAACTGGAACGATCACATCATTTCCAAAACTTTCTTTCTATGTAGATGTCAGAGGAGGAGAAAATATGGAAGTACGAATCAAAGAGATGCCTGCATTCACGATTGCAGGAGTAAGTAAGAGAGTCCCGATGCAGTTCGAAGGCGTGAATAACGAGATTGTTAAACTCGCGGAAAGCATTACCGGAGAACAAAAAAATGAGATGCACAGACTCCAGAATATTGATCCGGAACAGATTGTCAATGCTTCATATGATGCGGACGAAAAATTTCTAAAAGAAGAAGGTGATTTGACGCATACCATCGGAGTGCTGACCACATCGGAAGATATCAGTCCAATTCTTGATATGGTCAGAGTTGATGCACACACGTGGGCAGTGTTCCCGAATGAAGGAGAATTTCCCGAGACACTTCAAAATACAATGGCCCGGACATATTCTGAATGGCTGCCATCCTCAAACTACGAAGTGATTGATGCACCTTCATTTTCATTCACTTTAATGGATGACGAAAAAGAAAATTATGCTTATAGCGAAGTATGGATTCCTGTAAAAGAAATGAAAAGATGATAACAACAGCAGGTCAAAGTCATGATTTCAGACTTTGACCTGCTTCTGTTTTAAGTGATATTATCGCATTTTTCCGGTGAACTTCCGCAGTTTCGATACTTTAGAACTTATGAAGTGAGATCCGTTTTTTTCATCATTTTAAACATGCTGATCAGGATAAGCAGTATCAACAATGCAGAAAATACTTGAGCCCAGATATTATCTTCACCAAATACGGCCGTCAGAAATGTTTCAAATGTCGGTAATCCAAGTGTCCTCATGAATGTCAGTAACAATATCCCCGTTAACATACCAAGTCCAAACAGTATTAAAAATTTCTTTGTTCTCATTTTTACTCCCTCTTTTATAATTAAAGTATGAACACGTAAACCTTATATAAAAATAATCAATAGTAGAGGCGCGATCATTAAAAGTCCGTTTATAACAACCATAAGCCAACTGACATATCTTTTGTTCTCATTGATTAATGTGACGATGCCTGCAAAGAATAATACAAAAGCGATCACTGAAGGGAGACCAAAAGGCAGCATAAAGAAATTTTCAACATCAGTATTTTGGTTGATAAAAACTGTCACCATAAAATATATTAAATTTAGTGCAGTGAATGAAACAAGTAAGTTTTTCAACATAATTCACCTTTTAAAAAATCGAAGTTTTAACTTTTTTTACTTTTACACCTGATTGGAAGGCTTTAAACAGTATTAGTATATCTTTACATATTTCATATAAAATTGTAAAATTATTCATAACAATCTAAGACTTGTGGTGTTAAGTCAAATTGATGTATTCATAACGTCAGTAGAGGCGACAACTGAATCACAGATTTAAAGCATACTTAAATAAGCCTAGCGTAATTTCACATTTTTCCTAGGCGTTGGATGAAAGGATTCGAGTCAATATTATGCCCGAATTACACACTCCTTTCCGGCATGTAGAGTTGGTGGTTGCGTAGTAGGACATCCACCAGACGCACAAGTTTTCTTGCGGTAAGGACGAGGGCTCTTTTGTGTTGATGCTTGGGGACTTCTGCTTTCTTTTTCTGATAGTACGCACGAAACGTCGGAATATTATTGCGGACTGAATTGGCAGCCTCAATCAAGTAATAC
>NZ_FNFY01000006.1 GCF_900101075.1 Lacicoccus qingdaonensis
CACACCTGTTCCCATGCCGAACACAGTCGTTAAGCTCTCCAGCGCCGATGGTAGTTGGACTGACGTCCCGTCAGAGTAGGACGCTGCCAGGCAATTTTTTTATTTTTATGATTCCACAGTAGCTCAGTGGTAGAGCTATCGGCTGTTAACCGATCGGTCGTAGGTTCGAATCCTACCTGTGGAGCCATTTTTATGTTTTAAACTTTTTTACGGCCCGTTGGTCAAGCGGTTAAGACACCGCCCTTTCACGGCGGTAACACGGGTTCGAGTCCCGTACGGGTCATTTTAGGAGAATTAGCTCAGCTGGGAGAGCATCTGCCTTACAAGCAGAGGGTCGGCGGTTCGAACCCGTCATTCTCCATTACGGAGAGGTAGCGAAGTGGCTAAACGCGGCGGACTGTAAATCCGCTCCTTCGGGTTCGGCAGTTCGAATCTGCCCCTCTCCATATCTATCTTTAATATTGGGCTGTAGCCAAGCGGTAAGGCAACGGGTTTTGGTCTCGTCATGCAAAGGTTCGAATCCTTTCAGCCCAGCCAATTAGAGCCATTAGCTCAGTCGGTAGAGCATCTGACTTTTAATCAGAGGGTCAGAGGTTCGAATCCTCTATGGCTCATCAAGACACTTATTCAGTTAAGTGTCTTTTTTTATGCACTAATTTATATTTATTAGTCGTTGCATATAATCCGCATTTTTTATATCATGTATGTATAGAATTATAAAGGGGAGTATTTTATGAACAGAGTTGATATTATTGGTGCGGCAACGACATTCGGACAGCCGAGACTGGGTGTGGATTTAGGTCCTGATGCGCTCCGCTATGCAAATTTGATAAATGAAATTGAGAAACTTAATATAGAGGTCAATGATAAAGGTAATATATACAGCGATATTAAAGTGAATGTTGCTGAGCATTCACAGGGGGATGCGAACACTTTGAAAAATTATGATCAGGTCATGGATTTCAATGAAAAACTTGCGAAATCTGTGGATGAATCTATACAGCAGGGATCTTTTCCTCTGATTATAGGCGGTGACCATTCGCTTGCTATCGGCAGTCTTGCCGGCATCAGCAGCCATTACGAAAATTTGGGGGTCATCTGGTATGATGCACATGGTGACTTGAATAACAGCGATACATCTCCGTCGGGCAACATACACGGGATGCCTCTCGCCATTTCCTGCGGTGTGGGTGATGAGAAGCTTGTAAATCTATATAAAGACGGGCCGAAAGTCAAACCAGAAAATATTGTACTTATCGGTATGCGTGATCTTGATGAAGGTGAAAAAGAATATATCAGTGAAAATGATATACTGACTTTCACGATGACTGATATCAAGGAAAAGGGAATATCTGCAGTTATGAGGGAATCACTGGAGCATCTGCAGGATAAAACGGACGGTATACACCTTTCATTGGACGTTGATGCACTGGACCCAATGGAAACACCGGGTACAGGGACTCCGGTGGACGGCGGACTGAGTTTATCTGAGACGTTGTCCGCAATGACTCAGCTTCATGATTCAAACAAGATAACATCAATGGATCTTGTCGAAGTGAATCCACTGCTTGATGATAAAAATAAAACTGCCCAAAAAGCGGTTTCAATCGCATCCGCATTTTTCGGTAAAAAACAAAAGTAATGGAAAGAAATGAAGAAACGTGGTTGGTTTTCACTCAACCACGTTTTATTGATCTTCATAAGGCAATATTTGAATTTTATAGTCTAAAACTTTGTCACTCTCTTTTTTAGTCGTCTGTTCTTTGACGAATTTCCTTAAATCCTTCCTGAATTGGGGCAGCTGCTTTTCTTTTATTTTAAGATGGTAGGACATTTTATCCTTCTTCTTCTCTTCCTGCTTATATTTAAGCAGATTTATGTTTGGCACCACTTTTTCAGCTACAGGTTGATAAAATTTTTGTATGATACTGTTCTTCTCAACAGTTTTTACGACATGTATAATCTCGTTTTTAAGTAGTTCATTCAAATGATAATGGATCTTTGCTCTGGGAATCCCTAACTCATCAGCCAGCATCTGCCCGGTTTTCGGCTGTTCGCTCAATAGGGTGAGTAATTCAATTCTAAAAGGATCGCTGACACTTTTTAACTGATATAAGTCATTTATAACCAATAGTTTTTTCATTTGGAACCCCCTCGTATGTGTATTTATAGTATGATTAAGAGTAAATAAGTTGTCAAATAAATGGTTACATAATTTGGAGTGCAGAGGAAAGGGGCACCATTGATGGTCGGGCAAAGAATTAAAGAAACAAGGCATCGAAACAATCTGACCCAGGAAGAACTGGCGGAAGGTATCATCTCCCGGACATATTTAAGTCTTATTGAAAAGGGGAGCGTACAGCCTTCCACCAATGTTCTGATTAAGCTTAGTGAACGGTTGAACTGTTCTTTAAACGATTTGATGTCAGAAACTTCGAATTTCAGATATAATGATGTAGAAGTATTTCGTGAAATTGTTTATCATGAATATAAAGTCGAGCATGGTGATTTTACTACAATTAAAAATCTTATCAGCAAGGAGTATGAAAAGGCTGATGAAATTTCCGTCTCTGACAAAGGCAGGCTGCATCTGATTTATGCGAAATACTACCGGCATATATCTGAAAATGAAAAGATGCATATGCATACCAAAGAATCGATAATAAGTCTATCAAATAATGTCATAAACCACTTTTATATTGATGCGGTGCTGATCAAAGCCGGCTATTTGATAGAAACTGGAGATATTACCCAGGCACTTGATATATTGGAGGAAACATATTTTCTTGTTTGTCAGATGAGTGATCTGAAGCTGGGCAGGCTGAAATTACTATTTGAAATAATAGAATGTTATTATAAAAAGGAACAGTATTTTACATGCCGAAGATTATTGGATCAATTTTCATATCTTAAAGAAAGCATGCAAATACATTACAGGCAGGACGAATATCTTCTTTTATTTTCAAAAGTCGCTGCCGCGGAGCAGGATTTTGAATTGCTGGACAGTCTTGTGAGGATGACGGACAGCAGCAGGATGACATTGTTGAAATGTTTCAACCTGTATAAAAAAAATCAGATAATGGAAGCAGTTGAATTATTCAAGGGGTATCAAAAAAATACAGATGAATTGAAAGTCGATCCTTTAATGACGGGTATATACCTGGAATTGGAGGATAGGATTGGTTCGTTATAATTCATCGGAAAGGACCGGATGAGTGAATAACACTAATATTTTAGAAAATATAACGACCACGACTATTATTACAAGTGTCATAGATCTAATAATTGTATGGTACGTTTTTTACTTATTAATTACAGTCATGAGGGGAACAAAAGCCATTCAATTGATAAAAGGCATTTTCTTTATATTAATTGGGCGGGGAATCAGTAACGCATTTGATTTAACGACAACAACCGAAATTTTTGATACAGTTTTAGAATGGGGTTTCCTGGCAATTATTGTGATATTCCAGCCGGAGCTGCGGCGCGCACTTGAACAGCTGGGACGAGGCAGTCTTTTCAGGTCCACTTCAAATACTGCCGGTGCGGATTATGAAAAGCTGAGGGAAGCAATCGTCAAATCGATTAGATACATGGCTAAAAGACGGATTGGTGCATTGATTGTGTTTGAAAAGGAAACAGGTCTTAAAGAATATACTGAGACCGGTATAACGGTTGATGCGAATATAACATCAGAGCTTCTGATCAATATCTTCATACCGAATACACCCCTTCACGACGGTGCAATGATCGTCACCGGTGATAAGATCAATTCCGCCGCCAGCTATCTGCCGTTGTCCGACAGCAGCAAGATTGCTAAAAATCTTGGGACAAGACACCGTGCAGCGGTGGGTATTTCTGAAGTCACAGATGCATTTACAGTCGTGGTGTCTGAGGAAACTGGTAACATATCGGTTACATATGGCGGCAAACTCGATAAGGAGATTACATTGGAAGAGCTGGATGAACTATTGAAGAAGCATTGGAGTATCCTGCCTGCAATCAAGGAAGGAGGCGGTCTCTTTGCTCGAAAGTAAGTGGGGTCTGAGATTTGTTGCTCTGTTACTCGCGCTGTTCATGTTTTTATCAGTGAATAATGTATTTGAAAATATCAATCCTTTCGATGAAGAAGGGGACGGTGATGAAACAGAACTGATTCAGGGCATGCCTGTCGATATACTTTATGATGAAGATGAATATTATGTCAGCGGAGTGCCGAACCAGGTCAATGTCCAGTTGTCCGGTAACACTTCGAATATCGTCAGGCTGCAGACAACAAGAGATTTCAATGTACAGCTGGATTTAAGAAGCAGAAGCACCGGCGAGCATGAAGTTCATTTTACAATCGATGAACTGCCTGAAAATGTGAGTGCGGAAGTGATTCCGGAAACGGCGACGGTCAATATACAGGATCTTGTATCACAGACATTTACAGTACAGACTGAAGTGAACGGGAGCCGTGTCGGGCCGAATCATCAATTGGAATCAGTGACTGTTGAACCGGATACAGTGACCGTCTATGGCGGTGAAAATGAGATAAACCGGATCCAATATGTCCGTGCGACGCTCAGTGATAATACGCGTATAACAGAAGATCGGGCTGAAGAAGCAGATGTAGGTGTTTTCGATTTCCAGTTCAATCGTCTGGATGTAAGGACTGAACCATCCAATGTCAGGGTGGAGATAAATGTCAGTGAGCTGAGTAAAACAGTGCCGGTGAATTATACTGTCGCCGGCATGGTGGACAGTGATCATGAACTCGTTGATGTAGAACTGAATTATGATAATGTAGAAGTATTCGGCAGCGAGGAGACATTGAACAATATCGAATCTGTGGATGTTGAAATTGATGTGGACGGACTCGACAGCTCTACAACACAGGATGTAGAATTAGACTTGCCGGAAAGTGTCACTAAAGCCGAACCGGCTGTTTTAGAGGCTGATTTAACTATAGAAGAAAATGACTAAAGGAGAAACTCATGGGCAAATATTTTGGAACAGATGGAGTCAGAGGTGTAGCTAACACTGAATTAACACCCGAACTGGCATTCAAATTAGGACGTTTTGGCGGATATATTCTAGCAGGTGAAAACAACGACAGACCGACATTTCTAGTAGGACGCGATACTCGTATTTCAGGAGAGATGCTGGAGTCGGCACTTGTTGCCGGACTGCTGTCAATCGGTGCAGAAGTAATGAGACTCGGGGTCATTTCCACTCCGGGTGTCGCTTATCTGGCCAAAGAAATTGAAGCGGATGTCGGTGTAATGATTTCTGCATCGCATAATCCGGTGGGCGATAATGGTATTAAATTCTTCGGCTCGGACGGATTTAAACTGTCAGATGCCCAAGAAGCTGAAATAGAAGCGTTGCTTGACAGCGAAACGGACAATCTGCCAAGGCCGACAGGTATAAATTTAGGGAATATCTCAGATTATTTTGAAGGTGGCCAAAAGTATGTAAGCTACTTGAAATCTACTGTCGAAAGTGATCTTGAAGGTCTGAAAATAGGGTTGGACGGCGCACACGGTTCAACGCATAAACTCGCACCCTACTTATTCGGCGACCTGGAAGCAGATACGGTAACAGTAGGTACAAATCCAGATGGAACAAATATTAATGATGGGGTCGGCTCGACCCATCCTGAGCAACTGATAGAACTGGTACAGGAAGAAAAGTGTGATTTCGGACTGGCGTTCGATGGGGACGGAGATCGTCTGATCGCGGTAGATGAAAATGGAAACATTGTAGATGGTGATAAAATCATGTTCATCATTGCACAGCATTTAAAAGAAAATGATGAACTGAAAGATGACATGGTTGTCTCTACAGTAATGAGCAACCTGGGTTTTTACAAAGCATTGAAAGCACATGGACTGAAGAGCGACAAGACAAAAGTCGGAGACCGCTACGTTGTGGAAGAGATGAGAAAGCATGGATACAGCCTGGGCGGAGAGCAATCTGGACATATCATCATGATGAACTATAATACGACCGGAGACGGCTTATTATCAGGTGTTCATCTGGCAGCCATCATTAAGACGTCAGGTAAAACTTTGGGAGAGCTTGCTTCGCAGGTGGAAACATTCCCGCAAAAGCTCGTCAACGTCAAAGTGACTGACAAGCATAACGTCGTCAACAATGAAAAAGTCGCTGCCAAAATTTCAGAAGTTGAAACTGAAATGGATGGAAATGGACGCATTCTTGTCCGTGCTTCCGGCACTGAACCGTTGGTCAGAGTGATGGTGGAAGCTGAAACTGTAGAACTTGCAGATGAATACAGCTCTGCTATCGCAGAAGTTGTCGAAACAGAAATGGGCTTATAATTACTACAATAAAATAAGAAGATTCACATGCACCTTCATTAAATAAACTATTGTAATGAGGGTGTTTTTCTATTAAAATGGGAACGTTACTTTAAGGAGGGAAGGAAATTTAAATCGGAATAGCGCCTGAGCAGCGATGCTGCTGACGAGGAGGACAGTCATCGAGTATCGGCGGATACTGTCCCGGATACTGAAGTATTCGTTAGACCGGTAGTTAAAACCATATGGGTGACCATTGGAACAAAGCACTGGTTTCAACATCTATGTCAAAGGAGCAGATTTTTTATGTGCGGAATTGTAGGATATATCGGAGAAGAAGATGTTAAGGAAATACTGTTAAAAGGGTTGGAAAAGCTGGAATACCGCGGTTATGACTCTGCAGGAATCAGTGTACGCAACGATGAAGAACTGAAAATTTTCAAAGAGGCTGGCCGTATCAAAGATTTAAGGGACACAGTGGCTCCGGGTTTTGATGCGACAAGCGGTATTGGACATACCCGCTGGGCGACACACGGTGCGCCCAGTGTGACAAATGCGCATCCCCATCAGAGTGCTGACGGCAGATTCACGATCGTTCATAACGGTGTCATCGAAAACTATGAGCAAATTAAAGAAGAATATCTGCCGAATATGGATTTCGTATCCAGTACCGATACGGAAATCATTGTGGAACTCATTTCACATTTTTCAAACGAAAGCGAGGATACAGCAGAAGCATTCAAGAAAGTGCTGGGTGTATTGCACGGTTCATATGCGCTGGGATTGATGGATAATGAGGATAAGGACGTTATCTATGTCGCTAAAAATAAATCCCCGCTGCTTCTCGGAAAAGGTGAAGGCTTCAATGTCATTACGTCTGACGCCATGGCGATGCTCCATAAGACAAATGAATTTGTCGAATTGATGGACGGGGAAGTAGTGACACTCAAGAAAGATGAGATTGTCATTCAGGATAAATCAGGAAATACGGTGGAGCGTGATTCATATATTGCCGAGATCGACGAGAGCGATATTGAAAAGGGGACGTATGAGCATTATATGCTTAAAGAGATCAACGAGCAGCCTGCGGCCATGAGAAAAATCATCCAGGAATATCAGGACGAAGCCGGTGAGTTGAAAATTGATCCGGCAATCATTGGGCAGATCAACGGAGCGGACCGCATTTATATCATAGCAGCGGGCACGAGTTATCACGCGGGTCTGATCGGCAAGGAGTACTTCGAAAAATGGGCAGGACTGCCGACAGAAGTTCACGTGGCTTCAGAGTTTGTCTACAACACGCCATTGCTGTCTGAAAATCCGCTGTTCATATTCATCTCACAGTCCGGGGAAACTGCGGACAGCCGCGCAGTCCTCGTCGAAGTGAAGAAGCGCGCTTCTAAGACACTGACGATCACCAACGTGCCCGGTTCGACATTGTCCCGTGAAGCGGATGAAACGCTGATACTGCACGCAGGCCCGGAAATTGCTGTTGCGTCGACAAAAGCGTATACGGCACAAATAGCGGTATTGTCGATACTGGCTCAGGTTGCTGCCCGTGAACTTGGTAAAGAGAGCAATATCAGCCTGATCGAAGAGCTTGCGAAAGTGACGACTGCCATTACCGCTGTTATCGATGATTCAGAAACGATAGAGGAACTTGTCAAAGAGTATTTGGAAACAACTAGAAATGCATTTTTCATCGGCAGAACGATGGACTATTATGTAGGTCTGGAAGGTGCATTGAAGCTGAAGGAGATTTCCTATATCCAGGCAGAAGGATTTGCCGGCGGCGAATTGAAGCATGGGACAATCGCTTTGATTGAAGAGGGCACGCCTGTATTTACATTAACCACGCAGGAAAAAGTGAACCTGAATATCCGCGGCAACGCCCAGGAAGTCGAAGCCCGGGGCGCCAACGTCTGTACAATTGCGATGGAAGGACTCGAGACGGACAATGATGCGTATGTAATCCCTCACGTGCATACGATGTTGACGCCACTGGTATCTGTGATAGTATTTCAGCTCATATCCTATTATGCGGCACTTCACCGCGGCAATGACGTCGATAAGCCGAGGAATCTGGCAAAGTCTGTGACGGTGGAGTAGGAGCCAGAAAGCTTCAGATTATTTTGGATTTGAAATAAAGTTGCGATGTTTGAAAAAGATGCGAAATTCCACCCCTTGGATACTATTATCCAGAGGGGTTTCTTTATGTCCAAAAGAAATTGGATATGATGGGTCCAAAGAGAATTTCTATGGAAAACACTATGCCGCAAGCAGGCCATTTAACGGAATAAAGGGATCTTAAAAAGGGATCTGAAAGTAGTTACATCTTATTAGGAGGTTTTAGAACATGACAGTTTTAAATGAGAAACAAGTTTATGAACTGTGGGTGAAAGCGTGGAACGAGGATGTTTCTGTGCTTGATGAAATAACGGCTTTCGATTGTACACTTCATCGATCGGGAAGTGATGAAGAAAAAGGAGCGGAAGGATTAAAGAAAATGATCAGGGACGGATGTTCCTACTTTGATAACGTTGAAATGACAATAGAAGTGGGTCTTATTGTAGATAGTCCTTATGTTTCGGCAAGCTGGCAGTTCAAAGGAGCCTATAAAGGAGGCATACCAGACACCAAAGCTGAAATGGGTAAAGAGATTAGTTTTTGTGGTATGGATATTTTCCTTGTCAAGGATGGAAAAATAACAGATTATTGGGTATCCACTGATGATATGCATTTTATGAAACAACTGAATTAGTAGCTATTAATCCTTATAGGTATTATAGGCATAGGTTCTAAAAGGAAAAAATAGCCAGATAGTATGAGTGTTATCTTTATTTCTGAATCGGAGCATGATTTCAGAAGAAAGATGTACCAGAATCAGGCTATTTTACTGGATATTCTTTCTTAAAAATCAAAACAATCAGTTCACACTGGCGGTTTTGATTTTTAAGAAATGGAAAAGATCATCTAAAGTCGATAAGTGGATTAAAAAATTTCGGAGAATTTGTGTATATACGAGGAAATATAATGTTGCAAGTCTTAACTGCTCAAGGGGGCAGAAACATGGATGTGATATGGGAGAGCATAAAACTGATTGGGATGGTCCTATTTGGCTTATTAGTAATGTTTATGACTTGGAGTCATATGCAAGGTGGTGGCAAAGGATGGGATGATAATACCCCTGGCGCGATGATTGGATGGCCTAAGAGCCGGTTGCTGAATTTTTTTGCTTTTCACCTGTTCTTTTTGGGGATATTGGTTATGATTCATAACTTTTTCATCGGTGGATTTGAAGTGACCACGACATTACAGCAAATCGAAGGGTATGAGGGAGCAGGATTAGCCATTATCTTTATCGTTATCGGGGCAACAAATCTTCTTGGAGCAAAATTTCTTTTGGGGGAAGTGCGAAAAGGCTGGCTTCAAAAATTCGATAAAATAGCACCATTATTAGTGCGGATCTTTGGTGCTTTCCTTATTTTGGCAGGTCTTGTCGGACTTGTTCAGTCATTTGGTTAATCAGACATTTGACAGGCACATTGTTAAAAGAAATTCGCTGTACCCATAGCATGAAACACTATAATTACGAAACCGATGAAAACCATGGTGACCCCATGACTCCACCTCCGTCACCGGCAAACTCACTTAAACGGAAGAAAAGCCCATGTCATTTTGAAAGTACCGCTTACAACATTCTTACCCCTTTGGATGTAATGGATCCAGAGGGGATTTTTACAGAAAAAATTGTAGTATGATGAAAACGTACACTGCGGCGAATGTTAAAAAGGAGACAACGTAAAGCAGTGTAAATTTCAGCTTATGCGCGTGTCTGAAATAGAATTGCATCATAACTATACTGCCCAGTATAAACGTTACGCCACAAAGCACATATAAAAATAGCGCAGCCCCATGCAGGAGAGAGTTATGGAGATGGGCGCCCGCCAAAAAACTGACGGACCCCAAATAGAACAATACATAGCTTTGAGTCCAGACATTTGTAAAATCGCTCAATACTTTTTGAAAGCTGCTTGGGCGACGGCTGAAGGCTTTATTGAAAAAATAGATGATTAACATGTTGAACATCAGCAACGGCAAGCCGAATATGATGACGTATACAAGAAAGTATAGTAAAAAGAACTCTACGAGGTAGATCAACGCACCATAGTCATCGTGTTGCCCTGTTAATGCTTCTAATACAGTCTCTACTCTCAGTAAAAGTCCGCCGATGGTCATGAGTGGTGTGGCTATAAGCAAAACGAACAGACTCCACATCCAAAATACGTATGTGTTGTTTAGAATATTAGCCGTGGGCGTTATAAAGATATGCTTCAAATATGTAAGGAAATGAATCCTCACTTCATTTTCATTATCCATGATATCAACCTTACTTATCTTTTCATCCTATACTACATGTTTATCAAGGGGAGTACCAGCGAAGCTTCAGATTACCTCGTTATGAGCGTTTGGGCATCCAGGTTAAAAGGTTGATGCGTCCAAAAGGTATTTTTATTGGAAACACTATTCCACAAACAGGCATTTAAGTGTTGAGAAATTTGGAAGAATAATTAGATGATCTTGTCGAATCTATAACATATCTTCAAAAGTTTCCCGATTGTAGAGCGATAATACAGGTGGAAAATAATCAATCTTATTTTAAAGCTACATTAATATGACTAAGCTGAAAAATTACAAATTCTACTTCGAGTATTGCCGGTTTGTGTAGTGATATTCGAATCCCTAAGTCCCGGGCAACTATGCAATCACTTGAACAACACTTTTCGGGTGTCTGCCAGACCATGTATCTCGATGTCACTGCGGCGATTTGGGAGCCAGTCCTCTCGGGCTAGCCACCACCGTTGCATCAGTCCGGGTTCACCTCGTCGTGTCGCCCAAGCGACACCGTTCTCCTGATAGCCAAGTCGGTGTGATACGCCGTTTGATCCCAGATTGTCAATAAATGCCTCTGAGGTGACCTCGGTGGCGTCGAGCCCGTCGAAGGCGAGATGCAGTGCTGCCTGACGCATCTCCACACCTATCCCTCTTTTACGTTCATCTGACGACAACCATGAAAAAGTGGCTACTGTGCCGTAGGTGTGGAAGTGGTCACCAATGACGTCCTGCATCCCTACTGGCTTATTGTCCAGCATCACAATCAGATTCAACCGCCAGAAGTCGTTTGTGACTATTCCACGCCCTCGCCACACGGACTGTAGCCATTTCTGTACGCGGATTTCCGGGTCTTTTTCGTACAAAGACATAGGGTCGTCATAAGGTGCAGGTTCAGCAAGAGCTTTACCTGCGCGGACAATGGGCTCAAGACTTTCAAGTAAGTCATCAGTGGCCCCAACAAGCTCGATCTTTGGAGTAGTCACTCGTAAGTGCAAAGGAGCATAGTTCACCATATAGATTTCTCCTTTCAATTTAAAAAAGTTTAATCATTTTCCACTGCTGATATTAAACAATTATAATTCAGTATGCAATGAATCCACATAATAATCCAACTACTAAAATTTACTTACGATTGTCTAAAATGCAGAAATTCAATTACATATGTCACTATGGTTATGCCCTTTTTGGTTATTATAATTGGATATACAAGAAGAGGGGATGATGATATGAATAATCCACAGCTGATGAACAATAGATACCGGTGGGTTGTATACGGTGGATTCATATTAATCTTTATTGCGGCGGCGTGGATCACGATTCAAAATGAAGGGCGGATTGAATTCAGTGCAGACCATGATATGACTGTGCCTTTTTGGCATAACTGGATTATTACGGGAGTGTTACTTCTATTGATTCTGTTTTTACCCGGAAGCTCTTCAGACAACAACCCCTTCACTAGTGAGGATAGAAAAGTGCTGGTCACGCAATCCATTATATTAGCCACACTAGCGGTGCTCCTTTTCATCGGTTTACTTTTGGTGCCTGGAAATAACTTGTCAATATATCTCCCTATTTTCATAATTTTACTGCTGTTTACCGCCCCGGTCACGATGTTCAGTATTTATAAAGAAAAACGGGTGAAAATTAATATCTTATCAAGCCACTCATATTTAACAGGGAACCAGTGGCTGTATCCCATGATAATAATGGTCGTCTGGATGATTCTATATTTCTTCAGTCCCCTGGGAACTCCTGAAGGTTTTGGATATGAGATGGATTTGATCGTATTGATCATAGGGGCATCGTTCACCTTTTTGATGCATAGTGTGTTGGAGGAGTTATTTTACAGGGTTTGGCTGCAGACAAGACTGGAGGTCCTGCTCGGCACATGGCCGGCAATCATGATCTCTTCATTGCTTTGGGCAATTTGGCATATGTCAATCCAGGGCGGAGGATCAGCAGATATTGCATTTTCAAATGTAATCGTCAATCAGGGTGTCACGGGATTATTCCTGGGATTCTTATGGGCGAAGTACAGAAATTTATGGGTACTCATCATCATTCACGGTTTAATAAATTTCCCGCTGCAAATTTTGGCCGGGTTATTTTGAGTTAATAAATGTGAAGTTTGAATATATAGTTTATCGTACGATGAAGTGATATAATAAAATAAAATATTCATGGAAGAGGTGGTCGGGACATGAATACAACTAAGGATCGTTTGCTTAAAATTATTGATGAAATTCCTGAACGGGAAGTAGATAAAATTCTGGATTTTGCGGAATATTTAAAAGCTAAAAGAGATGAAAATGTGTCTGAAGAATTAACAAAAGCAAGTGAGAGCAGCCTGGAATTTTGGGATAACGACATCGATGACAAGATTTGGAGCAATGTATAAGCAAGGGGCATTATTTAAGAAGCAAGCATTCATGCAAATACATGAATGCTTGTTTTTTTGCCTCCCGCTCACCATGGAAATGCTCTGCAAAATCCAACGGAACTTCAACCTCAGCAATCAATGAGTACAGACTTGTTTTCAAGGGGGGGTGACAATGTTATGGCGACATTGGTTCTACTGTTATGCTTTTTAATATTGCTTGTTTTAAAACGAATTAGAGGGTCTCTTTCCTATCAAAAAATAGGACGTATTTCCATGAGTGCGATGCTCTTCTTCATAGGCTTCAGCCATTTCTTCATCCCGGAAAACCTAACGGCAATGATTCCTCCAGCAATTCCATTTGAACTTCCCATCGTGTATGCCACGGGTTTTTTGGAATTATTATTTGCCGTACTATTTCTGTTTGACAAGACATATAAATTGACAGGCAAAATCCTTATCGTCTATTTCATTTTAATATGGCCGGCGAACATATACCATGCAATGAATGCAGGGGAAATTCCTGGCGACATAGATCAATATGTACCTTATTATCATTGGATACGTGTAGTACTCATCCAACCTTTATTTATTTTGTGGACTTGGTTATCGATGAGGCCTTCCAGTGATGAAAAGTTATCACAGGGGAAGTGAGAGTATGAATTGGAGTAGAGAAAGTATCGGGGAAGAAATTGACGCCTTTATAATAGGCTGGGGATATTGCAGAAAAGTTCATGATACTGAGATTGATACAACGGGGGATATAAAAACAGTGAAGTTTGGAGAGAAGACTCGACATTATAACTGTTAAATATTTCTTGATGATGGTAAACAACTTTATTTTCACTTAACAATCCCCTGAAAGCAGCGTTCGCTTTCAGGGGATTCCTTTTAATATTCAACGTCAAGTTCCGACTGTTTCGTTTTTATGTGCAGTGAATGTTACGGCGAGCAGTATCAATATGGATACCGGCAGTCCGATAAAAATCGGGTGCAGCCCGAATGGGTGCCCTGCAATCTGCCATATGACAGCTGTGATCAGTCCGCCCCACATGGACGCAATCCCTGCGGTCTTTGTCGCTTTTTTCCAGAACATGCCAAACATTATCGGCGCCAGCAGACCTGAGACTGCCATCGCCGTCCCGGTGACCATCAGATTGACCAGCCCCTGGACTGTGAGCGCGAGTACAAGTCCGATAAGGGATATGATCAATACCGACAACCTGCTCCAGAGGAGCATCCTTGCACTGGAATAATGCGGGAAGTTCGGTCTCACAATATCATTGACGATGGAAGATGCGCCTGCCAGCATGAAAGAATCAGCACTGGAAATGACCGCAGCGAGCAGCACAACAATCATCACTACAACCATGGCGAACGGGAACACTTCTCCGATTACGCCGTAATAGATGAGTACCGGATCAATATTTTCAATCTGCAGCCCGTACTTCCCGAAAACACCGATGAAGACTGCAAACACACCTATGGCAACGGCAATGACCATGGAAGTCCAATAGCCGGTGCGGGCTGTTTTTAAACTGCCCGCTGCCCATACACGCTGCCACAAGTCCTGCCTGACAAATTGAAAGACAGCGAGTGTCAGGAGGTATATGAGAATTTCATATGGAGTAATGTTCATCACACTCAGCATGCCGGTTTCACCGGCTGAAGCTGCGTATTCAGATGCTCCCTGCCATCCTCCGGACTGTCTCAGTACAGCAGCGAACATCAAAATTGTCCCTATTACAAGTATCGTCCCATGTATGACATCCTGCCAGATGACAGCTTTCAGACCGCCGAAGTACGTTTTGAGTGTGAGCAGCAGCCAGCCGATAATAATACCGATGGTAACATCGAGACCGACTGTCACATTCAGTATCGTGGCGATCGATACAAAAAGTGTACCGCTCATTGCACAGTAGGAAAATAAAATGCTGATCACAGTCGGAATGCGGGCGGCATCGCCGTAGCGCAGCGTCGTATAGTCCCCGATGGTGACCATCTTGTGCTCTTCTCCAAGACTTCTGATCCGTTTAAGCAGAAATAATGCAAAAATACTGATGCATGTAAACATCGTAATATGTATCCACTGCTGGCCCATGCCGAGACTGTAGCCATTTTCCATGTAGCCCAATAATGTCGAACCGCCCACGCCTGTTCCTATAAATGTTAACATCAGTGGGAAAAGTGAAACAGACCTCCCGGCAACATTATAATCTTCATATGTTTTCGTTTTTTTATTCATATATAAAGCTAAAACAATCAAAAAAACAAAGTAGACGAAAACTATGACTGATAAGATGATTCTTTCTTCTCCGTTGAACATTCAATCACTCGCTTCTGAAAATTAAAATTTACTGTTTCTTAATATATTAAAGCACTATGAATTCTATCATATCATTTCATGATTTGAGAAATGTTAACCGGGAGATCAGGTGACAAACATTATAAATTTATTGCAAAAATACACTTATTTGAGCTATGCTCTGTAAAAGGTCTTTATTATTTATGAAAACCTGGAGGTTGAAGATGATGGACAATCATTCAAAAGAAATGAAGCTGATTATTCCAAAAGGTTGTGACAACGCACCGAGAAAACAGATTATGATTGATTTTACAATCGGTGTACTAACATCACAAAGAAGTGTCATTTTGGACTATGGACATGAAGATATCGTTTGTCATGATTTGAAGGAACAAAATGAAACAGCAGGGCGTGATTCCCTGCTGGATGACCTGGACAATGAAGATGATGAAATTGATACACTTGAAATTTATCAGGTCATCACCCACGGTAAATTTGCTTCCATTAATGGTGTCATAACATACTCAGATGGTTTTAAAGTTGATTTTTGTGATGTCTATACATTCACGAGCGCCGCAAAGTCGGGGAGAGTGAAGGAGATAAAATCATACCGTATATAATATGAAACTGAGAACTAAAAAGACGGCATGTCTTAAGAAAAACATCTCAGCAAAAGAGCCTCCATTTTGATTGTCATTCAAAATGGAGGCTTCTTGTATTTGTTTGATTACTGTAATCTAATCCTCTGCCGGCTCTTTTTTAATCAGCAGGTGGAATACTGCAAAACCGATCAGTACCGTGGAGAATAATATCAGACCCATCGGCACGGCTGATGATTCATTAATGCCCGCGAGTGGTGTGAATATTGCACCGAGAGTCAAAGGCAGCGTACCGAGAACGGCACTGGCGCTTCCTGCACGGTGGCCCTGTTTTGACATGCCGAGGGTGAACGTGCTTGTAACTACCATCCCCATAGTAATCATGTAGATGAAAATCAGAATGACGATGGAAGCGAGCGGCCCTTCAATCATTGTCATGATTAAAAGAATGAAAGTTGTCACGAGGGCGATGGTGACTGCTGTCTGAAGCAGTTTCCTTTCGTGGATGATACCGCCGAAACGGCCGATCACAAAGCTGCCGATGATGATTGCCATGCCATTTATCCCGAAAAGGATGCTGAACGTCTGCGGTGACACACCGTAAATTTCCTGATAGATGAATGGTGTGCCTGATACATAGGCAAAACTTCCGCCGTGAACGAAACCGACCACAAGTGCGTAACCGATGAATGAGCGGTCTTTCAGAAGGTTGCCCATCGTCATGATGGTCGCACCGAGTGAGCTTGGAATCCGATTTTCCGGCGGCAGCGTCTCCTTCAACATCAGATGGATGATCACAACGATCAAAACACCGATCATAGCAAGGAAAATAAAAATACTCTGCCAGTTTGTGAATTCGAACGACAGAATCGCTCCGCCTGCGATCGGTGCCATCATAGGGGCGACGGCGTTGATGACCATTAAAAGTGCAAAGAATTTTGTCAGTGCCTTGCCGCTGAAAACATCCCGTACAACGGCTCTTGAAAGGACAACACCTGCCGCTGCAGTGAAGCCTTGTACAAAGCGAGCGGCGATCAATGTCGCTATGTTTGGTGCAAAGGCACAAAGCACTGAAGCCAGCGCAAAAAAAGAAGTGGCAATCAGTAACGGCTTTCTCCTGCCCTGACCGTCACTGATCGGGCCGATGACCACTTGACCGAACGCAAGCCCTAAAAGGCATGAAGTCAGACTGGCCTGGACCATTGTGGCGCTGGTGCCGAGATCACCTGCGATACCCGGGAATGCAGGCAGATACATATCGATATTGAGCGGACCCAGTATGGCGAGCAGACCGAGAAGGAAAGCCAGCTGTATCCGTTTTTTCCCTGTCGGATTATGTAGTAATGTATTTTGTTCTCCGTTATAGATAAGGCTTCACTTCCAATCTTTATATGAATGATCATCGTATATGTTCCAGGAAATATTATAACAGGAAAATACGAGATTGATACAAAGTCTGTCTGGAAAATCAGTGGCCATTCAGATAAACTTGACAATGGTGTCAATACAGACAAAATGCTGAATGAAACAGTGATACAAATATTTGAATGTCAGGCTCCTTTCTAAAAATATGTTAAGGAGCCCGTTTATTGTTTGTATGAAAGATATATAGGAGGAAAAAGAATTGATAACATTAGCAGGCACAATAGGTGCAGGGAAAACAGCATGGGGCGCGGTGATTGCCGAACATTTCGGTACCGAGCTGCTGATAGAGAAAGTGGAAGGGAACCCTTTCCTTGCGAAATTTTATGAAGAACCAAAGAGATACAGCTTCCATCTCCAGGTATATTTCCTAAACCATCGGTTTAAAGCTCTCAAAGAAGCGATGAACCATCCGAATACGGTGCTCGACCGTTCCATTTATGAGGATGCGATGGTATTTGCCAGGCTGCAGTATGAAAATGGCTCCATGGATGAAGCGGAATAAGATACTTATTTGGAACTGCACGAAAATATGATGGAAGAAATTCATGATCTGTATGAACAACAGGTTGTCTTTAAAAAGTCCCCCGATCTGCTGGTATTTGTACACGGATCTTTTGAAGAAGCGATAAGGAGAATAAAAAAGCGCGGCAGATCATATGAGCAGATTGAAGGCGATCCAAGATTGTATCAATACTATCAAGAACTTTATGACATTTACGAAAATGAATTTATAAAAGAATATCAGGGAAAGGAAATATCACCTGTGTATAATCTGGATATTGATAAATACGAGATTTCCAACCCATCGGATATTAAAGCAGTTTTGGAAGGAATTGAAAAAACACTGAAACAGGAAAGAGGATTTGTGTTTCCTGATGAATTATAATCCGTGTCTTTTCGTGTTGTAATGAAATACAAATGGTACAGATGCTCCCTGGAAACAAAGCAGAGCTCTGAATGGGAAGTGTAAAGGTTAATGGATAATCAGCTGCTCGTACCGGCAGTGCAGGTGGGGCATCGAAAGAATATCTATAGTTGAAAATTATAAACATTAAATAAAATTACAATATGAAGAAATGGCGATGTTTAGTTGGGAGAAACTTTTTATCAAGGAGTAAATCATACTAAGCATCGCTTTTAAATAATCTATCATTTCTTTCAGGGGGATTTAAATTAATTAATTATTCTTGCGCTTTTTAAAGACGATGATGGCACTGACGAATGATACAATCAGCAACCCGCCAAACCATGTGATTGTCAGCCACAAATTATTCTCGACAGGTGTGCTCATCAACAAAGAATCGGCATTTCGAAATATATGCTTGAAATTACGCTTTGTCATGGTCCAGCCGTCAAGTATTGCCCAAAACCATTTTGTTTCTCCCATCATTTTATCACATTCAGTCAGCAATGATATTAGTGTAAAAGTATTTAAGTTTTGTTGTTGTGTAAGTTTGTAAGCTTTTTATTGTGAAAAAATTGTTAATCTCTAAGAAATCATTTATAATGGTCAATGTATGGCATAAACTAATCAGTACAGAAATTAGATTATCTTTAAAGATAAATAAGGAGGAAATTTTAATGGATTTTCGTTATTTACCAGTTACTGAAACTGATAAAGCAGAAATGCTTGAAAAAATCGGTGCAAAGTCCACAGACGAACTCTTTTCAGATATTCCTGAAAAAGTCAGACTGGGCAGAGAATTACAGCTTAAAAAACCTACCAGTGAGTATGAATTAAAGCAGGAACTCACTAAAATGGCGGCAAAGAACGCTAACTTGACAGAGTACACTTCGTTTTTGGGTGCCGGTGTATACGATCACTTCATCCCATCAGTAGTTGACCATGTTATTTCAAGGCAGGAGTTCTATACTTCATATACGCCATATCAGCCGGAAATGACGCAGGGTGAACTGCAGGCCATGTTCGAATTCCAAACAATGATTTCTGAGATTACAGCTATGCCTATTGTAAACTCGTCACTCTATGATGGTGGTACAGCAGTTGTTGAAGCTGTAAACCTGAGTGCCGGCCAAACAAAGAAAAAGAAAATACTCATTTCATCTGCTGTCCACCCTGAACACCGTCAGTTGGTAAAAACGGCAGCAAAAGGTAAAGACCTTGAAGTGGTGGAGCTCGACCTTAAAGACGGCAGAACAGATCTTGACCATTTAGAAAAAGAACATGATGAAGACACTGCGGCAGTCATTGTCCAGTATCCTAACTTCCTTGGTCAGATTGAGCCGCTTGAAAAAATAAATGAAATTGTTGAAAAACAGCCTAAATCTATGTTCGTTGTCTCAAGCAACCCGTTAGCACTCGGTTACTTGACTCCTCCGGGAGAATTCGGTGCTGATATCGTTGTTGGCGATACACAAGTATTCGGTATCCCTGCACAGTTCGGTGGACCACACTGTGGTTACTTCGCTACAACGAAAAAATTAATGCGTAAAGTGCCTGGACGTTTCGTTGGTGAAACAGTCGACGAGGACGGTCAGCGCGGTTTCGTATTGGTTCTTCAGACAAGGGAACAGCATATCAGACGTGAGAAGGCGACTTCAAACATCACATCCAACCAGGCATTGAACGCAGTGGCAAGTTCAGCTGCAATGAGTGCACTTGGTAAGAATGGTGTTAAAGAAATGTCTGAATTAAACATGCAAAAAGCTAGATATACTAAAAATCAGCTGGCTGAGGCAAACCTTTCAGCTGCATTCAGCGGAGCATACTTTAATGAGATTGTAGTTAAACTTTCAAAACCGGTATCAGAGGTTAATAAAAAGTTATTTGAAAAAGGATTTGTCGGCGGGTTCGACCTGGGCAGAGTATATCCTGAATTCGAAAATCATATGTTGATAGCTACTACTGAAATCCGCTCTAAAGAAGAGATCGATGCATTTGTAAAAGAAATGGGGGATATCAATAATGGCTAATGAGAACTTTCCATTAATTTTTGAACGCAGTAAAGAAGGCAGAAACGGTTACAACCTGCCGGCGCTTGATGTTCCGGAAGTGAATCTGGAAGAAGAGGTTGGCGAATCTTACGTCCGTAAAGTACAGCCAAACCTTCCTGAAGTTGATGAATTGGAATTAATGCGTCACTATACTGGATTATCCAACCGCAACTTCGGTATTTTATCCGGATTCTATCCACTTGGATCATGTACGATGAAATACAACCCGGTAATCAATGAAGACGTTGTAAGATTACCAGGATTCAGTCACATCCATCCTTATCAGGATACAAGCACAATCCAGGGTGCTCTAGAAATGATGTACGATCTTCAGGTACACCTTGAGGAAATTACTGGAATGGATGAAATCACACTGCAGCCGGCTGCCGGTTCACAGGGTGAGTGGACAGCATTGATGATCTTTAAGGCTTTCCATGAAGCAAATGGTGAATCACACCGTAACGAAGTGATCGTACCTGACTCCGCTCACGGTACCAACCCATCATCTGCAGCTGTAGCTGGATTTAAAGTGGTTGAAGTTAAATCAAACAATAAAGGTCTTGTCGACGTTGAAGACCTGAAGAAAGTGGTTAACGAAAATACAGCAGCTCTTATGCTGACAAACCCTAATACACTGGGTCTGTTTGAAACTCAGATCGCTGAAATGTCAGAAATCGTCCATGAAGCGGGCGGTAAAATGTACTATGACGGTGCCAACCTGAACGCTATCATGGGTTACACTCGTCCTGGCGATATGGGCTTCGACGCAGTACACTTAAATCTGCATAAGACATTCACCGGCCCGCACGGCGGCGGCGGTCCTGGTTCAGGCCCTATCGGTGTAACAGAAGAACTGAAACCGTTCCTGCCTAAGCCTGTCGTAACTGAAAAAGACGGCGTCTATGATTTTGACTACGATCTTCCACAGTCGATCGGCATGGTAAAAACTTATTACGGAAACTTCGGAATCAATGTTCGTGCATACACGTACATCCGTACACTTGGTGCAGAAGGACTTAAGAAAGTCAGCGAAAGCGCTGTGCTGAATGCCAACTACATCATGCGCGGTGTTGAAGACAGATACGAACTGCCATTCACTCAGCACTGTAAACACGAATTCGTAATTTCCGGAAACAAACAGAAGAAACAAGGTGTAACGACATTGGATATCGCAAAACGTCTGATGGACTTCGATATTCACCCGCCTACCGTTTACTTCCCGTTAATTGTAGATGAAGCGCTGATGATTGAGCCTACTGAAACTGAATCTAAAGAGACTTTAGATCACTTCATAGACACGATGAACCAGATTGCTGATGAAACTGAAAATAATCAGGATATTATCCACAGTGCACCACACAAAACTTCTGTAAAACGTCTGGATGAAACAAGAGCTTCACGTAAGCCTGTTTTACGCTGGAACGCAGAAGCATAATATTACAGAATCAAAATGGAATCGGAGCATACTTATGTGTGTTCCGGTTCTTTTTTGTTATTCTTAAAATTAAAGAGGAGGGAGACCATGAGTGGAAATATGACTTCTGAAAAAGTGGATGTGTATATTGAGGATTTATCCGGGGAAATCAAAGAAATTACAAAACAGCTGCGTGGACTCGTTTTGGAAACTTCCGATGAATTGAATGAAGAACTTAAATGGGGGATGCCAAACTATTCTTATAAAGGTCTGGCAGTCTATCTTCAGGCGGCAAAACACCATGTCAATTTCGGTATACACAAAGGTGGAAAAATAGCGGATAAAGACACAAAAGGCCTGTTTGAAGGATCCGGTGAAAATATGAAGCATATAAAAGTCCGGACAGTACATGAAATTGATCATGAATATTTTCAGATGCTTGTAAAAGAGATTATGGAATATAATGAGAAAGCTTAAAAAGACAACTGTCATCAGGGTGTGGACACAAAAGAATTCAGGTGAGGATGATACAATTGAATCATCAACTTCAGGAGGGATGAACTTTGAATTTGGACGCCGGATTGATGATAGAAGGCGGAGGAATGCGCAGTGCATATTCTGTTGGCGTTCTCGATTTATTTCTGAAAGAGGGTCTGGAGTTTAAAAGTGTAGCTGCTGCATCTTCAGGTGCAGTAATCGCGGGATCCTACATATCAAAGCAGAAGGAAAGGAATTTCGATATGTTGAGCCACCTGAGTAATAATAGGGAGGCCATATCCATTTTCCGAATGCTTAAGGACAAAGAACTGTTTAATATGAATTATATTTTTGATGACATACCGACAAGATTATTTCCTCTGGATTTTCAATCAATGAAGAAATCTGCTGCGGAACTGATTATCGGAACAACAAATATTAACACGGGTGAAGCGGTATACCATGATCGATTTGATTCATTGGAAGAGCTGAACCTGATTACCAGGGCTTCATGTTCTCTGCCCGTACTCGCACCGAGTGTAGCTTATAAAGGGCAGGAGTTGATGGACGGCGGTGTTTCCAACCCGCTTCTTATAGAACCGTTACTTGAACGGGGACTGTTTAAAAATGTTGTGATTTTAACAAGGAATGTTGGATACAGGAAAGCGCCGACTCGTCTGAACTGGTTTTACAGGAGACTGTTCAAAGCAAAGCCCAAACTTATTAAAATGCTGAAAGACAGACACATCACTTATAATAATACGATGAATCTGATCGACCGTCTTGAAGCACAGGGAAAAATATTTGTGATTCAGCCGGAATTGCCGCTTCTTGCCAGCCGGATCGAAAAAGACCAGTATAAACTGAAGGAACTGTATATGCAGGGATATAGAGATGCAGAGAGGAAGTTTGAAGCTTTAAAACGATTTATCGCCGGTACTGAAAGACAGGCGGATGAACTTGAAATTGCGGTTGAAGCAGGTTTGGAAAATATAAATTGATATGAAGCTGATTTTTGTGATTATAATCACATGATGGTTTGTCGTTTTATTATATAATATGATTATAAACAAAACATCCAATGATTTTTATATATAAAAGCACCATCTGAAGTCACAAGCAGATGGTGCTTTCTTCATGTTGAGCGTTATTTTTTATTCAGGCAGATGGGCTTTATTGCCATGAAATCACTTCAAACGTGATTCATATAATTCTATCCATTCTTCAACGGTCGTTTTTTCTGCGAGTTCACCCAGCAGTTCATACGGCACTTTTTTTGGATTGGTGAAACGTATGCAGCTCTTTCCCATATTCAGTTTAGTGTTCATATGCTTCGGATATTCATTGACGAACCATTCATATAATTCCTCATCGCGGTATATGCCCATATGGTAGACCGCGAGATGGCGTTTTTGAGCCGCTATACCGATGAAGGGGAGCGGTGTCTGATCGACGTGATACCCTTCTGGATAAGTGGATTTTGGAACAGAGAATCCGGGCATGCCGTGCTGTACATCCACTATGAAGCCGTCAGGCAGATGCTCTTCTACCGTATTCCATGTCTTTAAAAAGCTGTCTTTCCATTTATCATCTATATTTTCTACATATTCATCGAATGTCATGGTCATCCCCCTAAATTTTCTGTTGCTTTTATTATATAATAAAATTGAGGGTTGTTAATTATAAATTTTACCGCTGTCAAATATGCGAATGTGGTAACATAATCTTAAAAAGAAAAAAGGAGCTACCTATGAAAATGAAACAAATGCGTCTGACGGCTGTACTGGTCTTCAGCAGTATCATACTGATGGCCTGCAGCAATCCGTTTGATGAACTTGCAGATGATATAAACAATGCTCTGGGACTGGGATCTTCGTCGGAAGAAGCAGAAACCGGCGAAGAAAATTCAGATGATGAAACAGCGGATGAAGAGAATGCTGAAGTCGAAGAGGAAACGACTGATGAAGAAGTTCCACAGGAAGAACCAGATGGGGAAGCGGCTGAGGAAAGTGATGAAGAAACCGATCCCATGTACGAAACATTCGATTACAGTCATTTATACGGTGAAGGGGAAGAGACAACGATAGAGGAAGGCGATTATACAGTCGGAGATGATATAGTACCCGGCCGTTACAGTATTACAACGTCTTCGGAATATGGTGCTTACTTGAGCATCTATAATGAAGAGGACAGATATGTTGCCGGTGAAGCACTGATAAATGAAGAGAGCAGTGAAGATTTTGCCGATTATCCTACAGAGTTACTGGTCTATTTGAGTGAGGGAGATACGATGGAAGTGACCAATGATGACAGCTTCACGTTGACGCCGGTATCTGAAGAGTATGACGATGAACTGCCTGCAGGCATGCATGTTGCCGGTCATGATATTGAAGCGGGCGACTACCGGATTACATCACAAGAGGCAGAGCGGGTGGGTTATGTAGAGACTTCTCATGCCGAGGCATATGTGACTTCAAGAAACGCTGTCGGAAACGCTGAGGAAGGCGGCAGAGAGTCATTTCTCATGACCATTGAAGAAGGTGACATTGTTGATGTCATAGGGGTGCAAAGTATCAATTTGGAAAAGCTCGATTGATTTAATGTATAATCAACAGATGCAAGCAAGTACACAGGAGGACAAACCTTGATTTTTCCGGCAAAATTATGGCAGCGGTTTTTTGCCCGTCTGATAGACGGACTGATTATCGGTGTGCCTATCGTATTTTTATTAAGTTTTACTGTTGGCTATGATTTTGTCATAGAACCAAGAGCGAATTTCATATTCAATTTATTCATGTTACTGATTGTTACAGTCTATATGATCACCCTGCCGGTGATATGGTATGGATGGTCGATTGGAAAACGGCTGCTCGGCATACGTATTACACATGTTAACGGCCAGGATGTTACATGGCCGGTGATGATTAAAAGGGAACTGTTTATATTAGTTGTATATACTCTGACATTTGGATTGTTTTTATTACTGTCGGGTGTAATGATGATTACACGGAAAGATAAGCGTGCACTGCATGATTTAATGGCAGATACTAAAGTGACGGATGAAAATGCAGAGTAATTATTATTAAAGGGGTGGACGATTATGAGCGACTTTGATGCATTGGTAGTAGAGAAAGTGAACGGCGATCCGGAAATGTCCATAAAGACACTGACGACTGATCAACTGACAGCAGGGGATGTATTGATCAAGGTCCATTATTCAAGTGTGAATTACAAAGATGCCTTGATCGCGGTCAAGGGACAGTTTGCAGAGAAATTTCCAATGGTCCCGGGAATCGACCTTGCCGGTGAAGTGGTTGAATCCGTAAGTGAGAAATTTAAACCGGGAGACCAGGTGCTTGCGACAAGCTATTATATAGGAATCCGTAATTTCGGCGGATTCAGTGAGATGGCGAGAATACCGTCGAAATGGCTTGTTCCTCTGCCTGAAGGATTGACTTTGAGAGAGGCGATGACGCTCGGGACGGCAGGTTTTACTGCAGCGCTGTCGATTGATAAGCTGGAGCAGAATGGGCTGAAGCCTGAGGACGGCAAAGTGCTGGTGGCAGGAGCGAGCGGAGGTGTCGGCAGCTTATCGGTCAACATGCTTGATGATCTCGGATATCATGTTGAGGCGAGTACGGGCCACACTGAAGAAGCGCAATATTTGAAATCAATCGGTGCCAGGCGGGTGATCCACAGGGAAGAAATATTTGATGAGGATCAGAAATCTATACGAAAAAGACAGTGGATAGCAGCGATCGACCCGATCGGCGGTAAAACGACACAGTACATTTTAAGCAGTCTGGACTATGGCGGCTATGTGGCGACATGCGGACTGGTCGGCGGCGTGGATGTACAGACGACGGTCTTACCTTTCATTTCAAGAAGCATCCAGTGGATCGGAGTGGATTCTGTCAAGTATCCTATGGAAGGCAGAAAGAAAATATGGGACAGACTGGCAACGGACTTAAAACCGTCCAAACTCACAGATGATATCGTCAATGAGATAACGCTGAATGAATTGCCCGACACATTGAAACAAATACTGGAGGGGCAGATACGTGGAAGGGTCATCGTCAATTTCAAAGACGCTCAGAATGACTGATTTAAAACTGGAAATCTCCTGTTTTTATGACAGAGGTGAATATTTGTGAGTGAAGAAGATAATAATAAACGTAAACAGACACTGCAGCAGATTACTGACGACGGAATAGCAAAGACAAAAAAGCGGCGCCGTGTAACAGCAGATCAGCCGGATGCCACGCTGGTCGAGCATCTGGACGATCTGCGGGGCGTCCTGATAAAAACAGTGGTAGTATTCATTATATTTTTTACTCTTATATTTTTAACGATACAGTTCTGGTTCCCTTATCTGACAAAAGGACATGACCTGATTGTCCGGGGGCCGTTTGAAGTCATCCGTTTCTACTTGAGGACGGCAGGATCACTCGGCATCGGTCTGAGTCTCCCGTTCATCTGTTATTATTTATGGCAGTTTATGAGCCCGGGGCTTGTGGAGAAGGAGACGAAGTTTCTAAAATCATACTTCCCGCTGATGATGGGTTTATTTTTACTCGGGATTTCATTCGGATACTTTGTCGTCCATCCGATCAGTTATTACTTTCTGATTCAGATGGGCCAGCAGAACTTTGATGTACTTGTCACAGCCGATGAGTACATGTCATTTTTGCTGATTACCACGATGCCGTTCGGTCTGATATTCCAGCTGCCGATCATCGTCTTGTTCCTGCATCATATTGAACTCCTTGATTCGGTCATCATGAAAAACGTGCGGCTGTATGTCTATTTCGCACTGCTGGTCATTACAGCACTCATAGCCCCGCCGGATTTTTTCACACATATGATTACAGTGACACCGATGATTGTGTTATATGAAATCAGTATTTATATCGTGAAAATAAAAGAAAACCGGCGCCGTAAGAAAGAGGCGAAGATGGAAACTGAAGAGTAGGCCGCGTAATGAGAAGCGGACCTGCTCTTTATTTTGGAGATTTTGCAACGGAGAGCGGCCGTCTCCTGTGCAGATAGGGATGTAATCGTATCTAACTGAACAACCGAAGGCCCTGCTGCAGCATTTCAGCCAATCCCACCAAACAAAAAAGAGCCCGCAGGGGCTCTTCATCTCAATCTTTTGTATTAACCTTTGTAGTCGCCGATCATATCGAAATCAGCGAAGTCTGAATTTCTTAATTCTTCAAGTCGTGTTTCCACGTATTCTTTGGATAATTCATTTTTCACGATATAGCGGTTGCGTGAATGTTCTGCGCACTCCAGTGAGCATCCGCCTAAATGGTATGCTTCATTTTCTTCTGAAGCGATGATCTGGGCGTTGCATTCGGGATTTGCACAGTTTATATATCTTTCGCAAGGTGTGCCGTCATAGTGATCTCTTCCGACGATATTGTGTTCCACCTGGTTGACGGGCACTGTCAGCCTCTCATCGAAGACATACATCATACCGTCCCAAAGCTGGCCTTTTGCGACCGGATCCTTGCCGTATGATGCGATGCCGCCGTGGAGCTGGCCGACATCTTCAAATCCTTCACGCTTCAACCAGCCTGAGAATTTTTCACAACGTATGCCGCCTGTGCAGTATGTCAGCACTTTTTTACCTTCGAACAGTTCACGGTTTTCGCGTACCCATTCCGGTGTGTCCCTGAAAGTATCGACTTCCGGACGGATGGCGCCTCTGAAATGACCGACGTCATATTCATAAGTGTTGCGGACATCCAGGACGACTGTATCTTCACGCTGCATCTCTTCATAGAATTCAGCGGGAGACAGATAATCTCCTGTGATTTCATGTGGGTTGATGTCATCTTCCAGACTCAGGTTCACAAGCTCGGGACGCGGTCTTACATGCATCTTCTTAAATGCGTGTCCGTCTGCTTCGTCAACTTTGAAAGTCAAACCTTTGAATAATGGATGATTTTCCATGTACTGACGGTATTTGTCAGTGTCTTCTGCGGTGCCTGATACTGTGCCGTTGATCCCTTCATTGGCGATCAGGATTCTGCCTTTCAGATTCATATCTTTACAGATTCTCAAATGCTCCCTGCTCAAGCCGTCAGGGTCGGCGATATCAGTGTAGTAATAATAAAGTAATACTCGATATTCCATTGTCTATTCCACCTATCATTTATAATTGCAGGTTATACCTGATAGTTAATACAATTAACAATTATATCAAAATCAATAAGTTTTATGAAGTCGATTGTATGGAATTATTGTTATATAATTGTGACACTCATGGCTAAATCGTGCTGAAACTGTTAAAATTTAATAATTAATGAATGTTTAAAGGAACGGTGGATTATGGATCATAAAAAAGCATTAGTCGTTTTTTCCGGCGGCCAGGATTCGACGACCTGCATGTTCTATGCCATGGAAAACTATGAAGCAGTCGAGCTCGTCACTTTCATGTACGGCCAGAGGCACGCACTCGAAATTGATGTCGCCAAAAAGATTGCAGAAGAACACAAATTGAAACATCATGTGCTGGACATGGAGCTGTTGTCCCAGCTCAGTCCGAATGCACTGACGTCGCACGATATGGCGATAGAGGATGATGACAAAGGCATCCCGAATACATTTGTTCCGGCGAGGAATATGATATTTCTGTCATTTGCGACAGCACTTGCCTACCAGATCAAGGCGGGCACAATCATGACGGGTGTATGCCAGACGGATTTCAGCGGCTATCCGGACTGCCGTGATATATTCGTCAAGTCGATGAACATCACAGCGAACCTGGCGATGGATGAGGACTTTATTATAGAGACGCCCTTGATGTGGCTTGATAAGAAGGAAACATGGGCACTGGCCGATGAACTTGGCAGGCTGGACTATGTCAGAGAGAACACGCTGACATGCTACGAAGGTGTCATCGGCGACGGCTGCGGGGAATGCCCGGCCTGTGAATTGAGGCATAAAGGTCTCGAGGAATATTTGAATGAAAGAGGGGATAGTCATGATGTATCCGATACCTGTTCATGATTACGAATACGAACTGAATAAAGATCTCAACTTTTCAGCAGCACATTTCATCCCTGATAAAAGAGCGGGAAAATGTGAGAGGGTTCACGGTCATACATATCATGTGAATATTACAATCGTCGGGGATACACTGGATGAACTCGGTTTCCTGGTGAACTTTTCTGCGCTGAAAAATCTCATCATGGAGGCGTTCGATCACAGACTGCTGAATGAACATGAAGCTTTCAGCGAAATACCGCCGACTTCTGAAACACTGGCGAAAGTGATCTATGAGATGGTGGACAAATATATAAAAGAAGAACAAGAAAATGAGTTGCAATGCCTGCAGATCATACTGAGGGAAACACCGACAAGCTATGTTGTGTACAGACCGAAGGAGAAAGATGAATGATGAAAATACCTGTATTGGAAATTTTCGGCCCGACATTCCAGGGTGAAGGTGCCGTCATCGGACAGAAGACGATGTTCGTCAGAACTGCCGGATGTGACTATCAGTGCAGCTGGTGTGATTCCAAGTTTACATGGGACGGCAGTCAGAAAGAGAATATCCGCATGATGTCTGCAGATGACATATTCGAATCACTCGATACACTGGCTGAAAACAACTATAATCATGTGACGATTTCCGGAGGCAACCCATTGCTCCTTAAAAACCTTCAGGCATTCGTCGAACAGGCGAAGGAGAAAGGGATTCAGCTCGCGGTCGAGACGCAGGGGTCAATGTATCAGGACTGGCTGCAGCTGATCGATGATGTCACGATCAGTCCGAAGCCGCCGAGTTCAGGTATGGAAACCGATTATGGCAGGCTCGAGTATATATTCACGAAACTCGATGAAAGTGAAACATCATATAACTTGAAGATTGTCATATTTGATGAGGAAGATTTCGAGTATGCTGCCGACATGCATAGAAGATATCCGGACAAAGCATTCTACCTTCAGGTCGGCAACCCGTATCTCGACGGTGAAAGTGTGGACAATCACACGGAAAAACTGCTCAGCCGGTATGAAAAGCTCGTCGATATGACGATGAACGACAGCCGTATGAACAACGTCAGAGTGCTGCCGCAGCTGCACACACTGCTCTGGAGCAACAGACAGGGCGTGTAGGCGGACGGCATTGTCATATGTATCAGGAATATAGTATAATATCAAAGCGGATATAAAAGAGGTTCTTAGCTCCAAACCCTCTATAAAAAACTAAGACACACATATGAAGTCATGTGCCTTAGAAGAGGACATGACTTTTTTTATTTACTATTTAGAAGGCGGGATAATATGTCAGGAGAAAATACTGAAGATTTAACATTGCTCGGCAGCCAGGAGGTCAAATACAGCTTTGATTATGACCCTGAAGTTCTGGAGACATTTGACAATAAATTTCCGGGGCGGGATTACTTCGTCAAATTCAACTGTCCGGAATTTACAACACTCTGTCCGATTACAAACCAGCCGGACTTTGCGACGATTTACATTTCCTATATACCGGACGTCAAGATGGTGGAATCAAAATCGCTGAAGCTCTACTTGTTCAGCTACAGGAATCACGGCGGGTTCCATGAGTCGAGCGTCAATATGATCATGGATGACCTGATCGGGCTGATGGACCCACGTTATATCGAAGTATGGGGCAAGTTCACACCGAGAGGCGGCATATCGATCGATCCGTACTGCAACTACGGCCGTGCGGGGACCAAGTATGAAGAGATGGCGGATAAAAGGCTGATGGAGCATGATATATCTCCGGAAACGATCAATAACAGATAAATAAAAGTGCTTAAAGCCTGAGCTTTAAGCACTTTTCCCTTTTCCCATCCCAAAAACTATTATTCAGCAGCTGTTTTACTGCTTTTATTGTAAGTGATCAATTTGTACGCGTGATATACGGCTCCGTATAAAACCAGCAGCGGTATGATGATGACTATGAGGAAGAAGAATATCCCCACGGCTTCTCCGAACCCGAAGTTGGCAAACATTTCAGCGGTGGTCACTTCGACCAGAGGCGGCAGAAATGCAAAGTAAAATAAAAAGCCCAGAAATGCCAGTGCAAATAAATAAAATACCAAGTTTGAGATGTGATAAGGGATTGTGTCTTTATCAAATTTAAACATTCTACAATTCCCCTCTACTATAATAGATAATTACATTATACAATAGGATTATCAAAAAAAATAGATGGATTGATATAAATATTCGAAAAAACATGGAGTGTTGAATATGTGTTTAAGAAAAGCGTCAGTTGAGGATCTGCCAGATATTTTGAAAATTAAGGAAAAAGTCGTCCCGATCATGCAGGCATCGGGCAACGGCCAGTGGTCGGATAAATATCCGAACGAGGAAAGGTTCAGGGAGGATGTTGAAGACGGATCATTGTATGTATGTGAGGAGGATGACCGCATCAAAGGTTTTGCGGTCGTCGATGATAAACACCCCTATCCGTACGATGATATCCCCTGGGAGCTGACGCGGTCCGATTCCAGAGCGCTTCACAGGATGGCCGTCGACCCGGAATTCCAGGGTCAAGGCATTGCTTCCGGGATGATGAAGGAAATCGAAACGCTGTTAATTGCAGAAGGGATCAAAGGCATACATACAGATACTGCACTTGAAAATAAAAAGATGCAATACCAGTTTGAAAAGAACGGCTATGAATTCAAAGGTCAGCTGAACCTGGATGAAAACCTCAAAGACTGGTATGTTGCCTATGAAAAAGTGTTCATCTGACAAGGTGGAAAAAGTTACGAAAACCTTTTCATAAATTCATGAATTTTTATTTATATTTAGATTGTATAATGTATAATCGACTTAAGCTCTAATAAGGGGGAAATATTTTGAAGTTAATCATCAGGCTTATTGCAGGTATTTTAATTGGTATTACAGTAGGTTCATTGTACTATGCTTTCGGGGGAACCTTCTTTGAATTTCTGGCGCGTCTTTTTGTAACAGGTGAGGCAATTTTGGGGGCAATCATCTTCTTTACGATCCCTTTCATCATTCTATTCTTTATCGCCTCGGGTATTTCAAGAATTACGGGCGGCTCCGGGAAAGTGGTGGCATCGACGCTGGGGGTTGCCTACATATCGACTATCGGTGCGGGTCTCTTGGCATATTTTGTTGCGATATTGGTAATGCCGCGCATTACAGGCAACGAATCTGTCCCGGAAGAGGGTACGGAACTGACTCCATTTTTTGAATTTGATATTCCGCCGGTCATGGATATTTTATCAGCGCTTGTTCTGGCATTTGCGATCGGTATCGTCATCACAGTGACCAGGACGGATACGATGAAGAAATGGGTGGATGACGGCAAGGTGATTACCGAGTATGTCATCGAAAAAGTGATCATCAATATTCTGCCATTCTATATCGCCGGGGTATTTGCCGGCATGGCGGCGACAGGTACAGTGTTCGATACACTCGCAGTATTCGGTGTCGTGCTCTTGGTCGCAATCCTGCTTCACTGGGTATGGATTACCATTCAATATACCATTGCGGGTCTGGCACTCGGTAAAAATCCATTTGTCATGATCAAGACGATGCTGCCGGCCTACTTTACAGCTCTCGGTACGATGAGCAGTGCAGCAACGATTCCGGTGACACTCAAACGGGTTAAGGAAAACGGTATACGTAACCGTATAGCCGACTTCGTAGTGCCGCTCTGTGCGAACATACACCTGTCGGGAAGTACGATCACGATCATCAGCTGTTCGATCGCGGTAATGACAGTATTGCCGGATTACAGCATGCCCGGGTTCTTTGAAATATTAGGGACTATTCTGCTGCTCGGCATCGTAATGATTGCAGCACCGGGTGTACCTGGCGGAGCCATCATGGCAGCAAGTGGTGTGCTGATGGCCAACCTTGGATTCAATGAAGCGGCAGTTGCATTCATGATCGCACTTTACATGGCGCAGGACAGCTTCGGTACTGCAGCGAATATTACCGGAGACGGTGCTGTAGCGGCCATCATTGATGCATATGAACAGAAAATGAATAAAGCATAGACTTTCAAAAAAGCTTAAGATCTTTCTTAAGCTTTTTCTTTGTTTTTGATTAAGCTGTTTTGAAATACTTATACCCTTAATTCAGTTATAATGGATGATGTATCTATCATACGGAGAAAGTGGTTTTCATGAGCAGATTATTGTTTGTTGTTGTCTTTATTTGTTTTCTTGATTTATTCATAGAGTTACCCATTATTACGCCATTCGCATTTTCCCTCGGGGCTACAGAGTATGTTGCCGGGGTAATAGTGGCTACATATTCATTTTTCAACCTGATCGGTAACGTTTCAGGCGGATATCTGTCAGATAAAATCGGCCGTAGAAATATTTTGATGGCCGGTATGGCGGTGAATATCGTTGCTTTAATGACATATTCGCTTATAGATTCAGTGGGAGCTTTAATGTTCCTCAGGGTGGTCCATGGGTTTTCAGCGGGTATGCTGACGCCTGTTGCATTCAGCCTGATTGCCGACTTATCTAGACGTGAAGCGATCGGCCGTTCCATGGCATTAACAGGTGTATCCATAGGGTCGGCAGCAGTGCTCGGACCTGCACTCGGCGGTATCATTTCGAGCCTGGCGACTTATCAGACCGTTTATTTTGTACTCGGCTGTATATATATCGTCGGCATACTGCTGGTGATATTTACCATTAAAGAAAGTATGAGCAAAGAAGAGAGGACTTTTCATAATGTGACGAGTTACCGGAAACTGTTATCACGTCCGTCTCTGATCATTGCTTATATTTCATCATTTACATTGATGGTGGCAAATGGTTCGCTTGCTTTCGGTCTGCCGATCAAAGTGAACCTGATAGGGCTTGAGGATCATATTACGGGTATGCTGCTGTCCGTCTTCGGCCTGACGGCAATCATTGTTTTTGCGACGAGGATTAATGTGATCTACAGCAAAATAAAATCCATGAAACTGGTGATGCTCGGTATCTTCATAGTCAGCATGGCAATGGTGATACTTCATTTTGCGCCAAACCAATCAGTGGTTTTGGCAGTGATGATCATTTACGGGGCGGGTTTCGCACTGATATTCCCGTCGATGAATAAGATCATTGCGGAGAATACGGAAATATATGAACGTGGTAAAGCCAACGGCATCTTTTATGCATTCTTTTCCATTGGCTCGGTTTTCGGTTCATATTCTTCAGGTATTTTCACGACATATTTTGATATACCATTTGTGTTTATAGGCATCATTTTAATGGTAATGTTAATTATTATCGTCATGATGCAAGGAAGATATGTGGCATAAGGCTGATGCGGGAAGGAATGATTTTTTGAAAAACGTTTTGTTGATGGGCATAAGCGGAAGAATCGGGAAGAACTTATACAGAGAATTAAAGTCTGATTATAATCTGTTCGCATTCTCAAGCCAGAATCAGGAAGATGACAATCTGGATATCACTCTGTTGAAAAAGGATCTGTTCATCCTGCCTGAAGTGGAAGAAGCCCTCGAAGACATTGATATTGTCATATTTTTTGAAGATCCGATCATGAGACTGAACCGTATGACGCAGGGAAAGTTTCATGATATATATTCATTGATTGCAGATAATATCGGACGGGCTGCCAAGTTGAATGATGTTGAGCAGATGATCTATGTCGCTGATGAAATCAGCTCGGGTAAGACTGTGAAGATTCTCCGCGCCTACGGTATACCTGTAGAGGTGACTGAAACACCGGTCAAACGGTATGGCAAAAATCTATCTTATAAATCTTCTGATTATAATAATGTGAGGAGTATCCAGAAAGCGCCGCTGCCTGAGGGCTGGACGGTCAAAAGAGTGGCAAATTACTATTTTGAATGGCTGAATGAGATTTTATACAATGTAATCAATGTAGTCTCTGAAAACGGACAGTATAAAATCTATGTTACAAATGTGGAAAAACCGGTTCTCGTTGCAACTTATGATGCAGAGGAAAGTGTGGATGATATTGAACTCTATCAGATTACCGGTGGCATATTATCAAAAAAACAGCCGAATAAAATTTCAAGACTTGAATTCAGAAGGCTCGGCAACCGGGATGAGTTCATCATGGCTCTGCATGATTTCGAGCCAAACCTGCCATGGGGCATATATATATTCACCCAGGCACCGCTGCATGCCCTGGTCAATAGAATTTACCAGGTTGAAATGATCATCAGCCGTCATGAGAATAGAGAATAGAAAAAACGAGAGAATTTACATTTTAGTAAATTCTCTCGTTTTATATATTAATGGATGAAATTGTGGTTTGCTGCCTGAGAAGCACTCAGTGTTCTGTGAGCTTTAACACCTTTGCCTGTGCCAAAGTTCATTTCAGAAATCAGGATCGATCCGTCCGGGTTGATTCTTTCAACAACACCGACGTGTCCCATGCCCCATGCATTGTTTGTCCATGCATGCGCCTGAATGATTGCACCTACTGAAGGGGTGTTGTTCACACTGTAGCCTGCTGATCTTGCCTGGCCGGCCCAGTTGCTCGCATTGCCCCAGCTGTTGCCGACAGGTTTGCCGAGCTGCTTACGGCGTTCGAATGCATACCATGTGCAGTCTCCCCAGTAGTACCAGTTAGTGCCCCATGATGTAGCACTGCTTGGAGCCGGTGCATTGTAGCTTGAACTTGAATTCGAGTTGCTTGATGCACTTGAGCTGTTGTCAGAATTTGAAGAAGCGTTAGAACTTGAGCTTGAAGAGCTGCTTGATGATGAAGCGTTTGAGCTCAGCTTCAACGTTTGTCCAGGGTGAATGATATGACCTGAAATATTGTTGATGCTCATTAAAGTTCTGTAATTCATTCCGTTGGCACGTGCGATACTGCTTAAAGTATCACCGGATTTTACCGTGTACGAACCACCGGTTGAAGTGTTTGAACTTGAAGCACTTGATGAACTTGAAGTGTTTGAAGAACTTGATGTTGATGAACTTGAAGAGCTGCTGCTTGAATTGCTTGAGCTTGATGAACCAGAAACTTTCAGGCTCTGATTTACAAGAATCAAGTCGGATGACAAGTTGTTCCAGGATTTTAATTGAGCGACTGAAACATTGTTCTTTTGAGCGATAGACCATAGTGTGTCTCCGCCTTTGACAGTGTGTGAAGATGCTTCTGCATCCTGGGCAAACGCATATGTAGAAATTGCAGCTGTCGCTGTCAACGCTGTGATTACCTTTTTCATGAAATGTTATCCTCCATAGTATAAAAAATTATATATGTATGACTGTTTATGTATGTTTTATGTATGCACATTTAGTACATTATAATAATATCAAAATTTATCTCGAATATGAGCGATGTAATCGAATTGTAATATAATTTAAATATTGGAGGGCTTTTTGTCATAATTGAAATATTTTATTATATAATTACTCAAAATGCATTAACATGTCCATGCAGGGTATGTGAACTTATAGAAAATTTTAAGAGGTGATGAAAATGATAAAAGATCATGGAAAGGTATGGTTATACTTCTTATATTACTGGGTGATATTCGGTATAGGTACCTACTTTGGGCAATTTTTACCCGAAGAGTGGCGGCCGACATTATCAATGACGCTTTTTGCAATAATAATGATTTCATTCTTTGTGAGGGGGTTCAACAGATCGGGCCCGATACTCAGTCATATTTATGCTGTCCTGATCGGTCTTGTCTCATTTGGAACATTTGAAGGGTTTATCAATCAGTTCGATGCCCGGACCTTTTATCAGGTGGTCATGATCGCAGTCGCAGTCTTTATATTTTTTGGTATTATCGGTTATTTTTATCTGAAGGATATATCTTCATGGGGAAAATATTTGTTCATGGCTCTGCTGATACTGATATTTTCCTCTTTACTGAACTTTTTCATCCAGCTGGACTGGCTGGCATTCGCAATTACAATCGTCGGTCTGCTGTTGTATCTCGGATTCACCATGTATGATTTCAACAGGATGAAGAACAATAAGTACAGAAATGCCCGTGTGATGGGTTTTAATTTATTCATAGATTTGATCATCCTGATCAAACGTATACTGCAGTTATACCGCCGTTTTGGAAATAACAGGTGATTAATGTTATATTATATGAGAACTTTTGAAGAGAGAAGATGAAATAATGGGTAGAAAATGGAACAATATAAAGGAAAAGAAAGCACAGAAGGATCAGAATACAAGCAGGATTTATGCAAAGTTCGGCCGTGAAATATATGTGGCGGCGCGTAAAGGCGAGCCGGATCCGGAAACAAACCAGGCACTGAGGGCTGTACTCGACCGCGCAAAAACATATTCCATCCCAAAGCATATCGTGGACAAGGCCATTGATAAAGCCAAAGGCGGAGACGATGAAACTTTTGATGAACTGCGCTATGAAGGTTTCGGTCCAAACGGCTCCATGCTCATTGTTGATGCACTGACGAACAATGTGAACAGGACAGCTTCAGATGTCAGGGCCGCTTTTGGTAAAAATGGCGGCAATATGGGCGTGAGCGGTGCTGTCAGCTATATGTTCGATTCCGTTTCAGTATTCGTCTTTACAGAATTCGACAGTGAAGAAGTGCTTGTGTATCTCATGGAAAACGATGTGGACGTCAATGATGTCACAACGGAAAATGAATTCACCGTCGTCTATGGTGATCCGCAAAGTTTCCATGAAATAAAAAGTGCACTGGATGAAATGGGTGTTGGCGAATATGAAGTCGCTGAGCAGTCCATGCTTGCACAAAATGAAGTGGCACTGGACAGCGCAGACCGGGAGCAGTTTGAAAAACTGGTCGATGCGCTTGATGATCTGGAAGACGTGTCGAACGTATATCATAACGTCAATCTTGAATCATAAAACTACCAGTCCCGTGAGTAAAATGATAACTTAATATCAAAGACAATGATCAAGGGGGATTTTCATGGATTTTGGTTATGAAGGTAAAGCGGTTGTCATTACAGGATCGAGTAAAGGCATCGGCAGACAGACTGCAGAAGAGATGTTAAAGCTGGGTGCGAAAGTGATGCTGGTCGCAAGAGGTGAAGAAGCCCTGGTGAAGGCGCAAAAAGAGCTCAGTGCCTACGGTAAAGTTGAGTACATTGTACAGGACGTGACGGAAGCAGGTGCCGGTGAAACAATCATTAATGCGGTCATTGATAAATTCGGCCGTCTGGATGTTCTGGTCAACAATGCCGGCGGTGCGTTTGCAGAAAGCTTTGAAGATATTGAAGTCAGTGACTGGGAAGGCGACCTCAATCTGAAATTGATGTCAGCTGTAAAAATGTCCAAAGCTGCTCTGCCGCATCTGAAAGAAAACGGCGGAGCAATATTGAACTTGACGGCCATTGCCGGCAAAGCACCCGGAGCATCAACACTGCCGACAGCAGTTTCAAGAAGTGCAGGATTGTCGATGACCAAGGCAATGAGCAAAGATCTAGGAAAGTATAATATACGTGTAAACGCAGTGTGCATCGGTCTGATACGCAGTGATCAGATCGAGAAGATGTGGCAGCGGCAGGCACCTGAACTTTCATGGGAGGAGTTTGCGACGACAGGTCATGACAATACCCCACTTGGAAGAATCGGTGAAACGACAGAAGCCGCCAATGTAATCACTTTCCTGTGTTCAGATCTTGCTTCATATATAACAGGCGTAGCCGTTAATATTGACGGTGGTGCAAGTCCGGCGCTGTAAATTGAGTTAAATGAGCTGGCCCCCGGGTTAATGATTATTAACCCGGGGGCTTTGTGTCGTGATAGAGGTGTTCTCGTACTATGGCGTTCAAACGACGTCGGGGGCCGGCGCAATAATTCATTATTGCAATCATACCGTACTTACTGTATTATTATAGTTAATACAGTTTGAACGGAGGGATAATCATGTTTGATGTAGATGTGAGAAGCCGCGTGCCAATTTATGAACAGCTCGTTGATAATATCAAGAAGATGATTATTCAAAATGTACTTGAAAAAGATGAGAAACTGCCTTCAGTCAGAAAGATGGCACAGGAAATCACAATCAATCCCAATACGATTCAAAAAGCCTACCGTGAACTGGAAAGTGAAGGATATATTTATTCGGTACCTGGAAAAGGCAGTTTTGTCAGTGATACAAAAAATACAGTCAGCAATCAAAAAATCGAAGTGCTGACGGAAGAGTTGGAAGGTATTGTTAAAGAACTCATCTATCTTGGAGTGCCTGTCAAAAAAATAAAAACACTGGTGGACGAGGCTGAAGCTGAAATGAGGGAGGATGGAGACCGATGAAAGTATATGTCAGAAATGTAGATAAATCTTTTGGTGCAAAAAAGGCAGTCAGCAACGTGGATCTGTATATTACACCAGGGACGATGCATGGTCTGCTTGGATCTAACGGCGCAGGTAAGACAACATTCATGAAAACGCTGATGGGAATTTATAAGCCGGACAGTGGAGAAGTGATGTTTGACGAAAAAAGTGTTTATGAAAATACCGAAATGAAATCGGAAGTTATATTTATACAGGATATACCTTTCTTTTTTGCATCCGCCACATTGAATAAGATGGCTGAATTTTACCGTGGCATTTACCCGCGGTGGTCAGAAAAAAGATTTCAACAGCTCACCCGTCATTTCAAACTGGATCCGAATCAAAATTTAAATGCGCTGTCAAAAGGGATGAGGCGTCAGGCGTCATTTATTCTCGCCATTTCTTCCCGGCCGAAAGTGATGCTCCTTGATGAACCGTTTGACGGTCTGGATCCAATCATCCGGCAGCAGGTCAAAAACCTTCTTCTGCAGGATATTGCGAGTCATAATATGACAGTCATCGCCTCCAGCCATAACTTGAGGGAGATGGAAGATATATGCGATTCCGTATCCATTATGCATCATGGTGAACTGTTGTTTAACAGGGATTTGTCAGAGATAAAAGGCTCTCACTGCAAACTTCAAATAGCGTTCAACCAACTGCCGGACGATGATTTCTTTGAAGAGGTCGGTGCCGTCCACAAGACAGTGAGAGGCCGTATTGTTACATGCATAATAAAAGGGGATATTCTGGACGTGGAAAAGAAAGTCACAAAATATAATCCTTTGATGTATGACATCCTGCCGCTTACTTTAGAAGAAATATTCACTTATGAAATGGGGGAGAAAGGATATGAAATATCTAACATCATTGTGGAATAGTACTTTGATACGACATTTTATGGGCCAGACTTTCTGGATTGCCGTATTATATACAGTGATTTCCCTTGTGACACTGCCCCTCAGCCTGTGGGTGGCCTCATCGAATATGGGTAATGTGGAAAACGTGCTGGGATTTGAAAATAATAACATCGTCCAGACATTGATGCAGGTGAATTTATTTTTTGGTATTATTTTTGCGGTGATGCTGGCAATTTTTACAATGAATTTTAAAAACAGGGAAAGCATATCGGACTTCATACACAGCCTGCCTGTAAAAAGAGGTTCAGTTTTATCGGCGGTATACATTGTTGGCATATTGCTCATCACTTTACCTGTATTATTCATATCGATCATACTGATGTTCGAAAGGTATATTCTAGTGTTCGATCTATCATTTGGAGAAATTTTCTTTTGGATGATAAATACGGGGATCATGATGATCATCACCTATATACTCACTGTATTTACTGGTTTTTTCACGAATAAATTGTTCATCCACCTCCAGCTTATCGTAATTTTATTTTTCCTGCCGCTTGCGATGTGGGGGGCAATGCTCACTACAGCGAGCATGATGTATGACGGCATTGCCGTTTACAGCAGCATGAGAGGTGCTGACCTGCTGTCACCGGTGATAAATAATACTTTCCCGGTATTTGCGATAACACAGAATTCCGATGAATTTTCACTGATGAAATCCATAATCTGGACAGTGGTCGGGATAGTAATTTTGTCAATCTCATACTTTTTGTATATGAAACGCAGAAACGAATACGTGAATTCAAATTTCACTTATTCTTCCGTCAGATACGTCCTTTCTGTAATCATTACAATTCTGGGCATGCTCATCTTAGGCAGTGTGCTTGGATATGTATTGTCCGGCAATGATGTTGTAAAAGTAATATCATTTGTCCTTGGGTGGCTGGGATCATATATCATTGTGGAAATGCTTTTTCAAAGTACAGTTAAAATTGATATTAAACTGAAAGCGATGATAATTTCCGCCATAAGCGCCATCATATTCATGGGAGTGTTTTATGCCGGATGGAATTCGTATACTTCATATGTACCAGTAGCAGAATCTGTGAACTCTGTCATGGTCTATTCCTCGGATGAGGGTTCGTCCTACACCAATTTTGAAAATAAAGAAATTATGAGCGATGACTATTTGACGAATGACAATCCGGAGTTTATCAATGACACGGTGGAGGCTCACAAATATGCTGCAGAGAGCAGTGTAGAGGAGGTAAGACCAGGTTATTACCGGACGTTCGAAGTGGCCTACAAAATGAATGACGGCAGTATGGTGTACCGTTCATTTGATCATTATCCTGACAGCGATGAAGCGCTTCAGGCCCTGCAGCAGTTGGATTCAGTACAAAACCTGAGAACGACGGATCTCATACTCAACATAGAGGAGCATGAATGGATGACGAACATCATGTTGAGTTCCTTTAGCGGAGAGACCGTCTATATCAATGGTGAAGATGACATGAACCGATTTATCAATAATTATAAAAGCGCATTTCAAAGTTCTGCAGATGGCAGACTCGACCTGGTGGACCTGTCTTCACAAAATCTGTTCAACATGGAAATCGAGTATCATCATACCGGTAATCAAAGGGAGTATATTTATGGTAACGGCAATCTCTATAACCCGGCTGTCATTGAGACAATCTCAGAGGAGATGCGGCTCAGTGAATTCCTAGCTTTGGATGAAGCCGAGAGAGTATATGAATATGAGGTTGTAAATCCGGATGTATTTTATAATGATTTCAAAAATTTACCGATGGAGACATTCAACAGCAGATACGAATTGACATTACTGGAGCAGGGTGAGAGAGAAGATATAGAAGAAGAGATAGATGCGGGCAATCTGAGTACAGACAGCGGCAGAGCCATTATGTTCAGTAATCCGTACTACTATCCGGCTGATAATAGTAATGCTCAATCGGCCCAATATACTCATTTCATCATCGGAATAGAATAATGCAGAAAAGAGATACGCGAAAATTGCGTATCTCTTTTATTTCATACGAACCACGACACCAGCCATGGTGTAATGATTGATACCACGAGCGCACTATTGACCATGGCCACAGTACTGATCGAGCCGGCGAGCTGACTTTCCTTCATCACTTCAGCGGTGCCTATTGCATGGGCGGCACTGCCCATGCCGAGTCCACGGCCGAGTTCTGAGCGGATGCCGAACAGTTTGAAAATAAACTGATGAACGATAACACCGCCGATACCGGCAATGACGACCATGATTGCCGACAGTGACGTGATGCCGCCGAGTGTTTCGGTAATCACAACTGCGACGGGTGTTGTAACGGATTTTGCCGAGATGGCATATAAAATCTCTTCAGAGAAGCCTGCCCAATGAGTCAGGGCGAGGCCTGATATTACACCGACAAATGCACCTGCAACCGTTCCTATGAAGAGTGGCGCTGCGAGTTTCACCAATGTTTTACGCTGTATATAAAGAGGATAGGCGAGTGCGACAACAGCCGGTCCGAGAAGCTCGTTAATCCAGCCGCCGCCGATCATATACTGTTCATAGGAAACTCCGAGGAGCAGCAGCACAGCAATGATAAATATCATCGACAGAAGGACCGGCAGTGTGAATGGATGCGGCCATTTTTTATGTATGCGGAGCGCGAGCCCGTACATTACAATTGTCAAAACAACGGTCGAGAAACCGATAAGTACATTCATTGCAGTCACTCCTCCCTCCGTTTAAATGATTCACCGATCATGCCTGAAGTCACCATAACAAGTACCGTACTGAAGAGGACGATGATAAGCAGAATAAAACCTTTGCCAAGAAAAATTTTGTAATATACCATCAGTCCGATAAAAGCCGGGATAAAAAAGAAAGGAAGATGCCTCACCATGAAACCGGCACCTTCTTCTATCCATTCCACCTTTAATAATTTAGTGAAAAGCAGAATGATGAGCAGTATCATTCCGATGACACTGCCGGGGATCATCAGATCGAAGGTGCCGGTGATCCATTCTCCGGCTTTGTATAATAAGTATAATATTCCGATTTGAAAGACAGTTTTTAAAAACTTAGCCATTTGAATTCACCTCTGGTCATCTACTATGTATATTACATGATTAACGCCCGGGAAAGAATAACAAAGTGTCCAGCTATTCAATTACTTATCCATTCACATTTCTTTTACTAATTATGTATAATGTAAAGAAGGAGATGAGAGCCATGAAAATGAAGTATTTGGATAAACGCGGATGGCGCCGTTTATTGAAATCAACATATGATGAGAAACTGACTTATTTCAATGGTGAAGAATTTTTAGTCAGCCTCATTGAGATGAAAGAAATACGTTCTCCTCTCGTCGTTCCGGTAGTTAACAAAGAAGTAAAAGTCGTTGATACAGATTATAAATGGATGCAGATACTGCCGGCGGACCGGAAGTACAGCATCACTGTAATGTATAACGAAAAGTGGGAAACGCTGCAGTACTATTTTGATGTCAACACAGAACATTATCTTGAACTCGGCAATGCACGAAGGAAAGATATTTATCTGGATGTGCTCGCCCTTCCGAACGGCGAATATGAACTGGTGGATGAAAAAGATATACACCGTGCGCTGAAAAACAGGAAGATTACAAAAGCGGATAAAGACGAGGCATACAGTGTAGCGGATCATATCATGACAGAAATTGATAAAGATTTCTCGCAGTTTAAAATGCTCGCCGACCACTGCCTGAATGCACTTGGAAAATGATAAAACAACATACATAAAAAAGGCAAACCGCATGGTCTGCCTTTTTATAATCCTTCCCATAATCATTATTAACCCTTTCAATTGAATGGTTTTTACATGTATCCCCGGTTTGAAGTGTTACCCAATCCATCTGATGTGTGATAAGATTTTCTTATAGATAAAAGAAAAGGTGATTACGTGAAAGTCGATGATTATAAATTGCTTGTAACACTCAATGAGGCAAAAACTTTGAGACAGGCAGCTGAAAGATTGTTTATCTCACAGCCTGCAGTGAGCCAGCGTCTGAAATCGATAGAAGAAGAATGGGGAGTAGAGATATTCGTCCGTACAAAACGTGAATTATTCGTGACCGGTGCAGGTGAGCGGATCATCAGCCATGCACATAAAGTGGTGGAGAACGAAACATTGCTGAAGGAATACCTTCTTGCCCACGAAGGGTCTGTCGAAGGGAATTTAAATATCGGTGTTTCTTCTTTGATAGGAAGTACGATTTTGGCAAGGATTCTTAGAGAGTATACGGCGTTATATCCTGATGTCAATGTCAATATCCAGGTCGGTTCTTCCCCTCAAATATCCAATGATGCAGCGGATTATCATATATCCATCACCCGGGGCAGGCAGATTTTAAACAAGGAAAATGAAGTTTTATTTACAGACAGACATTATTTTGTGGCACCGAAAAGTCTGGCCGGCCGGGATGACTCACCGGTGATAGAGTTCTTTTCAGAACCGATCTATATACGTCTGATTGAGAGGTACTTCGAGGAGAGGTTCAATAAGAAGTATGAACCGCAATTCAGTGTCGACCAGATTGCTACATGCCAGGCGCTCCTCCTGGAAGGTGTCGGTGTGACGGTGCTTCCTGAAATTGTTGTAAAAGATTTTGATGCTGAACTGTTCAACATTGAAGAGGCGCTTGTAGATGACCAGCCAATCACCCGTGATACTTATATTTCATATGATAAAAATGTTGAGGCGCTTCCGCAGGTCAAAGCATTTATCACGGTGGTCAGAAGCTATATTAATAATTTTGAAATGAAAACGGACTGATATGTTTTCAAGTTGCAAATATTTCTTAAGTATTGTTAGGATGAGTTACCGGTTAAAGTGCGGATATTTAAATGAAAAAGGAGAAGTTTGATGGAGATTTTATGGTGGATACTGATTGTAGCGAGTTTTATCCTCGGCTTTGTCGGTGTGATTGCACCGGTCATTCCCTCGGTCGTGATGTTCTGGGTCGGTTTTTTAATTTATCATTTTCTGGTCAACAGTGATACGCTGACCTGGATGTTCTGGATGGTCGCAGCAGTATTGACATTGCTTGTGTTTCTCAGTGATTTTATGGCGAACAGCTACTTTGTCAAAAGATACGGTGGATCTAAAAAGAGTGAAGTTGCAGCAATCATCGGTGTGGTCGCAGGTATGTTCATCTACCCGCCGTTCGGGGTCATATTTGTGCCTTTCGTCTTTGTTCTGGCACTGGAATTTATTACAACGAGAGACATTAATGCAGCTTTCAGGGCAGCCCTCGGTTCACTGCTTGCATTTTTCGCAAGCTCGGCATTCAACCTGGTGATATATGTACTGCTGATCATCTGGTTTTTATTGGACGCATTTATATTTTAAATGAAAAAGGTGGTTACAAAATTTAGTTTTGTAACCACCTTTTTTACTATTGTTTTACGTCTTCTTTCGATGCTGATGCTTCTTCACTTTCATCATCAAGCACTTTACGGACATTTTTCATATCATGTGTGGCTTTATGTCTGCCTTCCTGGATGTCGATCGCATAGTGACATGCGACATCGTGCTGGCCGGCATATGTTTCGTCCTTGTGCTCCAGAACAGGTATTTCCGTTTTACATTTCTCGGTTGCGAACGGGCACCTTGTATGGAATCTGCAGCCTGTCGGCGGATCGATAGGTGAAGGCACATCACCGCGTAAGAAGATACGCTCACTCTTATTTTTCGGATCCGGTACAGGGATTGCTGAAAGCAGTGCCTTTGTATAAGGATGCTGAGGATTTTCGAAGATGCTTTTCGTATCTCCCATTTCAACAATTTTACCCAGGTACATTACTATGATCCGGTCGGATATGTGTCTTACCACACCAAGGTCGTGAGCGATGAATAAATACGTCAGACCCATTTCACGCTGCAGTCTCTGCAACAGGTTCAGAACTTGTGCCTGAATGGATACATCCAGGGCGCTCACGGCTTCGTCGGCGATGATCAGTTTTGGATTTACTGCCAGTGCACGAGCGATACCAATACGTTGTCTTTGACCACCTGAGAATTCGTGAGGGAAACGGTCGATCTGGTGTTTTTGAAGACCGACTGTCTCCATGATCTCTAGTGCACGTTCAGTTCTTTCTTTTTTAGGTACAACATTCTGTATGTCCATTGCTTCAATCAAAGTCATCTTTACAGTTTTTCTCGGATTCAGTGATGCGAAAGGATCCTGGAAAATGATCTGCATTTCGCTTCTCATATCACGCATTTCCTTTTTGTTCAGCGAAAGAATATCTTTGCCCTCGAAATTGACAGTACCTTCAGTCGGTTCATCCAGGCGGAGTATTGCCCGTCCTGTAGTGGATTTACCACAGCCGGATTCGCCGACGACAGAAACCGTTTCTCCTTCTTTGATATCAAAGCTGATATCATCGACGGCTTTGACATTGTTTACAGTACGGCCAAGAAAACCGCCTTTTATCGGGAAATACTGCTTCAGCCCTTTAACTTCAAGAAGAGTGTTCTTTGTCATATACTTTTACCTCCTCTCCGTCCCATTCATCAGTGTAGATCCAGCATCTGACTTCGTTGCCGTCCTCCTGGGTTTCAAGTTCAGGCAATTTTGAACAGATATCACTTGCAAACGGGCAGCGTGGTGCAAAACGGCAGCCTTCAGGCATCTCATCCGGCGCAGGAACATTTCCTTTGATTGGAACCAGTTCATCCTGGTCCTGGTCGTGACGCGGCAATGAGTTTAAAAGACCGACTGTATAAGGATGGCGTGGATTTTCAAATAAAGTCTCCACGTCTGCCAATTCAACGACTTTACCACAGTACATTACTGCGACGTAATCACAAGTTTCAGCAACAACCCCGAGATCGTGAGTGATCATTACAACACTCATGCCGATTTCTTCCTGTAATTCTTTGATCAGTTCTAAAATCTGTGCCTGAATGGTGACGTCCAGTGCAGTTGTCGGCTCATCGGCAATGAGCAGCTCAGGTTTACAGGCAAGTGCCATAGCAATCATGACACGTTGTCTCATACCGCCGGATAGTTCATATGGATATTGATCCACGCGTTTTTCCGGTGACGGGATACCGACAAGCTCAAGCATCTCTATCGAGCGTTTAGTACCCGCTTTTTTCCCAAGTCCTTCGTGTATTTTAAATGATTCCCTCAACTGTTGGCCGACAGTGTACACAGGATTAAGTGATGTCATCGGTTCCTGGAAAATCATTGAGATTTCATTTCCCCGTATTTGTCTCATCCGCGGTTCTTTGGCAGCTGTGAGTTCCTCACCTTTAAAACTGATACTGCCGTCGACGATTTTACCCGGATCTTCCACGAGTCTTAAAATCGACAGTGCAGAGATACTTTTACCTGAACCGGACTCACCGACAATGCCGAGTGTTTTTCCTTTAGGTACATTAAAAGTAACACCGTCGACTGCTTTTATTTCACTTCCATCAACAAAGAAGGAAGTTTTTAAATTATTTACATCAAGTATGTTTTCTGACATTTTTGTCACTCCCTACCTAGTTTAGGTCCACACGCTTGTTCAGCATTCTGTATGAAATATCAACAAGTAAGTTGACGAATACGAAAGTGACGGCAATTACGAGCACTGCACCCTGAACAACAGGGAAGTCCCTTTGAAGGATTGAATCGATGATTAATCGTCCAAGACCATTAATTGCGAATACACTTTCTGTCAGTACTGAACCAGCAAGCAAGTAACCGAACTGCAGACCAACAACGGTTACGACTGGAATTAAAGCATTTTTAAGTGCGTGACGGAAAATTACAACACGTTCCTTTACCCCTTTGGCACGGGCAGTACGTATGTAATCCTGTGTAATGACATCAAGCATGGAGCTTCGTGTCATACGTGCAACGATTGCTGCACCGGCTGTACCGAGTGCAATGACCGGTAACACCAGCTGATCAAGATTTCCCCAGCCTGTCGGTGCAAACCAGCCGAGCTCAATTGAGAACCACTGGATAAGCATTAAACCTAACCAGAAGTTCGGCATTGAAAGACCGAACAGAGTAACGACCATAAGAGAAACGTCTGAAATAGAGTAACGTTTAACAGCCGAAACGATACCTGCAAGCACACCTAAAACGACAGTGAATATTGTCGAATAGATTGCCAACTCCAAAGTGATGAAAAATCTTGCCTGAATATGGCTCATTACAGGGATGTTATCTCTGATTGAAGTACCAAAATCCAGTTGTAAAGCATTCGTTAAAAAGTTCCAATACTGTACATATAAAGGATCATTCAATCCCAAACGCTGTTCAATAGCCGCGACAGTAGCTTCAGGCGCACTTTCCCCGGCCATGATGACTGCAGGGTTACCTGGAGTGAGGTGCATCAGACTGAACACGAGTATTGAAACCCCGATAAGTACAGGGATCAGTTGCAAAACACGTCTAATAATAAATGTTGTCATGATTTACCTCCTATTGTTTTTGTTTAGGATCGATTGCATCTCTCAATCCATCTCCAAATAAGTTAAATGCAAGAACTACGATTACAATCATCATACCCGGGAAGAAAGTAATGTGACCTGCCTGATACATATAGTTACGACCATCATTCAGCATCGCGCCCCATTCCGGTGTAGGTGGCTGAACACCGAGACCAAGGAATGAAAGACCTGCTGCAGAAAGAATTGCAGAAGCGATGAATAGTGTTGTGTTAACAATTATTGGTGACATGATGTTCGGTAAGATATGTTGGAAAATAATTTTACCGTCTCTGGCACCAAGTGCGCGGATTGCATCGACATACTCCAACTTCTTAGTTGTCAGAGTGGAACCGCGTACAATTCTGGCAAATTGCGGTAATGAGCCGATCGCGATGGCAATAGTAACGTTGATTGTACTGCCGCCAAGTACGGAAACGATTGCAAGAGCAAGCAGAATACCAGGGAATGCAAGCAAAACATCCATAACGCGCATGATAATAGTATCAAGCCATCCACCATAGTAACCTGCAAGAATTCCAAGTGGAACCCCTACAAAAGCCCCCATAAACGTAGCTGCAAAGCCCACACCGAGTGTTATGTACATACCATGAAGTATACGGAAGAAAATATCTCTGCCGAGATGGTCCGTTCCGAACCAGTGTGCAGCTGATGGGCCCTCCAGTTTTTCCGTCAGACTCGTAGCGTTTGAACTGACTCCGAGTAAGTTGTAGTTAGCATCTATTGCGCCAAAGATTGACACGAGGAATAAAAAGGCTAATACATAAAAACCGACCAGGGCTGACTTATTCTTTCTAAGCCGTTTGAAAAACTCTTTAAAACTTTTAATTCGCGGGTTCACAGGTTTTGTATCATGAACCCTCTCTTTAGAAGCGACCGCCATTCAAGAGACCCCCTTATCATTGAAATTTAGGAATAGTGAGAAAACTATACGTATAATATAGCTATTCAATAATGATACATATTAGATTGCATAATATCAATGTTAAAAAAAGAGAATAAAATCACATAGTTAACAATTTTAAGATAAATAGAGACTAATATTGTACTATTGAAAGTAAAAAGACAGTTTACAACCATCAATCCCGAGTGCTATAATATGATTTAATTCCTAGTTTACTGATAGGATATTAAATCGGGAGGTTGGAAAATGAAATACATATTCAGATTATCTTTGTTAATATTGTTCATTGTAATTCTTTCTGCATGTACGGATGACAGCGATGTAGAAGAGGGCGCTGAAGGTCCTGCAGCAGATGGTAATGAATCAGAGAGCGGCGGAGACCTGGTATTGTCGACAGGCAATGACGTCGTTTCCATGGATCCGCACTCCAGTAATGATCTTTATTCGGACCAGGTCAGAAATACGGTTTATGAAGGTCTTGTCACTCAGGATGAAAATCTGGAAATCCAGCCTCTGCTTGCCGAGAGCTGGGAGCAGGTCAATGATCTGACATGGCGGTTCTCACTGAATGAGGGTGTAACGTTCCATGACGGCAGCGAGTTCAATGCAGATGTCGTCAAAGCTAACCTTGAGCGTGTACAGGATCCGGCAGTGGCTTCGCCGAGACTGAATCTTTTTGATATGATCGAAGATGTGAATGTCATCGATGACTATACTGTTGAAATTGTGACGGAGTATCCTTTTGCACCGCTGCTCAGTCATTTGACACATGACGGGGCGGGAATGATCAGTAAAGAAGTCATAGATGAAGATTATGAAAAGGCACTGCAGAATTCCAATTCGGGATATACGGTGGAAGAGTATTATGAACTGAGAGAAGAAGGTTCAGAGGAATTTGAATCAACGGCGGATGAGATTTCCGGTGATGTCGGAGCGGTGGTCGATCAGAAGCCTGTCGGTACGAATTATGCAGAGTTCGAGTCAAGAACACCGGGTGAACGCACTGTCCTGAAACGATTCGAAGACTATTGGCAGGAGCCGATGAATCTCGATACGATCACTTTCAAGATTGTAACGGAGACCGGCTCAAGAATCGCGGAGCTTGAAACGGGTGAGTCCCATGTCATCACCGGTTTTGAACCGACCAACCTTGAAAGGATCGAGGAAAATCCCGATACGGAACCCTACACATTATATAACATAGCGATGGAGTTCATCGGATTCAACACACAAAAAGAACCGCTCGATGATGTCAGGGTCAGACAGGCGATCTCACATGTCGTGGACCGTGAGGAAATCATCGACGGCATATACAGCGGCACGGGAAGAATTCCGGAAGGGCCTATCGTTGAAGGTCTGACAGGGCACGATGAAGATGTTGAAAACCTGGAGTATGACCTGGAAGAAGCCGACAGGCTGATGACAGAAGCAGGGTATGAAGATGGTTTTGACATTTCCATCATTACAAACGATGCACCTGAAAGGGTGGACGCCGCTATTTATCTGCAGGAAGCATTGGAAGAAATCAATGTCAATGCGACTGTCGATCAGATGGAGTGGGGCGCGTATCTGGAAGAAGCTTCAACGGGGGATCACGATATATTCCTGTTAGGCTGGCCGAATGCCACGGGTGATCCGGACCAGTCATTGTGGCCTTTATTCCACTCGAGCATGGCAGGTGCGCAGGGTAACAGAACTTTTTATGACAACCCTGAAGTGGATGAACTGCTTGAAGCGGGCCGTCAGGAGTCGGATGAAGAAGAACGATCAGAAATCTATGAAGAGGCTCAGGAGATACTGGTGGAAGATGCGCCGATGATCTATATGAGACAGGCTCTCAGCATGAATGCCCACAGACAGGAAGTGGAAGGTCTGTATATCAGTGATTATAACAAGCCGGACTTCAGAGATGTGACTTTGACAGAATAAATTTGATAAAGGGGGGGTACGAATGAAATATACATTTAGACTATCTTTGTTGGCTTTGTTTACGATGGTGCTTGCAGCATGTACCGATGACAGCGGTGTTGAGCAGGCAGCCGAAGATAGTGAGTCCGAGGAGAGCAGTGACTATCAAGGCGGCGATCTGGTGTTATCAACCGGCAATGATGTTGTATCACTGGATCCGCATGCCAGTAACGAATTGTATTCAGACCAGGTCAGAAACACTATTTACGAAGGTCTGGTGACGCAGAATGAAGCATTTGAAATCCAACCTTTACTTGCCGAAGATTGGAAGCAGGTCGATGATCTGACATGGCAGTTCAATTTGAGAGAAGATGTGACATTTCATGATGGCAGCGAATTTGATGCTGAAGTTGTGAAAGCAAATCTTGACAGAGTTCGAGATCCTGCGGTGGCATCCCCGAGATTGAGTATCTTTGAAATGATTTCAGAAGTGAATGTCATCGACGATCATACAGTTGAAATTATAACTGAATATCCATTCGCCCCGCTTCTTAACCATCTGACCCATGATGGCGGCGGGATGATAAGTAAGCAGCTCATTGACGAAGATTATGAACAGGCTTTACAAAATGCAGGTTCCGAATATTCGCTGGATGAATACTATGAAATCCGGGAGAATGACGATGAAGAGTTTGAAGAAACAGCGGATGAAATATCCGGAGATGTCGGAGCGATAGTGGACAGCAACCCCGTGGGTACGAATTACGCACAGTTTGGGTCGAGAGCACCGGGAGAAAACATAGTTATAGAAAGGTTTGACGATTACTGGCAGGAACCGATGAATCTGGACTCCATCACTTTTAAGATTGTAACGGAAACAGGTTCGAGAATTGCAGAGCTTGAAACTGGCACGTCCCATGTAATATTCGGTTATGAACCTGGCAGTGCTGAAAGAATTGAGAATAATCCGGAAACAGAAACTTATAATAACTCTAATGTTGCAATTGAATTTATCGGTTTTAATAATCAGAAAGAACCATTGGATGATGTCAGAGTGCGGCAGGCAATCACTCATGCTGTGGACAGGGAAGAGATTATAGAAGGTATCTACAGCGGTATTGGTGAAGTACCGGACGGCCCTTTAGTTGAAGGTCTGACCGGTCACAATAATGAGATGGAGAATTTGGAATATGATTTGGAAAAAGCCGAAAAGCTCATGGAGGAAGCAGGTCATGAGGATGGTTTTGAACTGAGCATCATAACGAATGACACACCTCAGAGAGTGGATGCTGCCATTTATCTGCAGGAATCATTGGCTGACATAAACATAACAGCAACTGTCGATCAGATGGAATGGGGTGCGTATCTGGAAGAAGCTTCAACCGGTGAACATGATATATTTCTTTTAGGATGGCCCAATTTTACGGGAGATCCGGATCAGTCACTATGGCCGTTATTCCACTCGAGTATGATGGGCGCACAGGGTAACAGAGTATTTTATGATAATCCTGAAGTTGACCAGCTGCTTGAAAACGGCAGGCAGGAATCGGATGAAGAAGTAAGAGCTGATATATATGAGAAGGCGCAGGAAATTTTAATAGAAGAGGCGCCGATGATTTATATGAATCAGGGAATCAGTATGAATGCTTACCGGAGTGAGGTGGAAGGTCTCTATATAGATGATTATATAAAGCCCGACTTCAGAGATGTGACATTAAGTGAATAGTTGATTATAAAGCTGTGACAACTCATGAAAGATTTATAAAGCTGTCACAGCTTTTTATTATCCTGAATATTTATCAGAAAATTCTCTATTGATTGAATAAAGAGATTAAAGTATCATGTTGGTAACCATAAAAATGGAGGGGACTGGAATGAAAAATATATGGAAATTATTTTTACTCAGTATTATGGTTTTAGTGTTGGCGGCGTGTACGGATGACGACAGTGTCGATGAAGAAGCGGCAGAGGGGGATGGTTCCGACGATCAGACGGAAACAGCCGACGGAGGGGATTTGACGATTGCAATTCCGAGTGACGCAGTGTCAATGGATCCGCACGGCAGTAACGATGTACCATCGGAACAGGTGAGGGATGAAATTTACGAAGGGCTTGTCACGCAGGATGAGAATTTGGAAATTGTACCACTGCTTGCTGAAGGATGGGAAGAGGTAGATGAAACTACAATGCAGTTCACATTGCAGGAAGGTGTAACTTTCCATGACGGTAGTGAATTCAATGCTGAAGTGGTTAAAGCCAACATTGACCGTCTGCTTGATCCGGCAGTGGCGTCACCGAGATCATTCCTGCTGGAGATGGTTGCCGAAGTTAATGTGGTAGATGACTATACAGTTGAATTTGAATTGGAATATCCATATTCACCACTTCTGAACAACTTATCACACGGTGCCGGAAAGATGATCAGCAAGGACTTGATCGATGCCGATTATGAGAACGCTTTATCCGAAGCCGGTGAAGACATGTCCGTGGAGGAATATTACGAACTTCGTGAAGCAGGCGGAGAAGAACATGAAGAAGTCGCAAACTCGATCGCAGGAGACGTGAGTACCCTGATCGAGCAGGAGCCTGTCGGAACGAACTATATGGCGTTCGAATCCAGAAACCCTGGTGAAAGTACAGTTTTAACGAAATACACAGACTACAGGGACGGTGAAGCCACGATCGACAGTGTGACATATAAAGTGGTGACCGAGACAGGATCCAGAATTGCGGAACTTGAGACAGGTGCCTCCGATTTCGTACTCGGCGTCCAGTCAAGCAATATCGACCGGGTTGAAGGCAATGATGAAATGACGCTCGAGCGGAACGAATCGGTATCAATCGACTATATCGGTTTCAATACAGAAAATGAACCGTTCGATGATCCGCTGGTGCGTCAGGCCGTGACGCACGCATTTGATAAAGAGGCAGTATTATCAGGTGTTTATAATGACTCCGGCAGACCTGCGGTAGCACCGCTGGCACCTGATGTTCTGGGACATTCAGAAGATCTTGAGGGTTTGGAATATGATATGGACAGAGCGGAGGAACTGCTTGAAGAAGCAGGCTATGCAGACGGTTTTGATGTCACGTTGATGGTAAATGATGATAATCCGGAGCGTGTGGATATGGCTGTATTTCTGCAGGAGTCACTTGCAGATCTTGATATAAATGTGAATGTCGAACAGGTTGAATGGGGTGCATATCTCGATGCCACGGCAAATGGGGAACATGACATGTTCATTCTGGGATGGTCAAATTCAACCGGGGACCCGGATAACGGCATAGCACCATTATTCCATTCTGAAAATATGGGAGATACGGGCAACCGATCATTCTTTGATAATGAGGAACTGGACAGCCTGCTTGACGAAGGCGCCCAGGTGACTGATGAAGATGAGCGGCAGGAAATTTATGAAGAGGCGCAACAGCTGCTGGTGGAAGAAGCACCGGCCATCTTTGTCAGACATGGTGAAAATTTAAATGCATATAATAATAATGTCGAAGGGATTCATATCGACAGTTACAACATCTACGACTTCAGAGACGTCACTTTTGCAGAATAATTTATGAACAGGCAGGCCGGGGGTTTCCGGTCTGTTTTTTTGATGCTTCAGAAAAAATTTATACATGTATGAATAAAATTATATTGAAAACGCTGTCATTTAGGAATATAATGACTGATGGGGGTAATTTGATTCAAAATGGGGATAAGACTACTATTTGTATGTTCTGTTATTTCAATTATGAGATATTTCAAAAGTTTCATTGAAATTAAAAAAATATTGAGGTATATTAAAAAAAGGTTAAGATTTTCATTTGATTTTAATAATAGGAGGAGAATGAATGAAAAATTTTAAATTGTTTTTCATGATGGTAATGATTACAGTCCTTTCTGCAGTGCTTGTTGCCTGTGCTGATGACAGTGATGTAGATCCTGCAGCAGACACTGAAGAAGGCACAGCAACAGAAGAAGGTACTGAAGAGGGATCAGAAAGCGGTTCTGAAGATGCTGCCGGCGGCGGTTCAGGCGGCGGAGATCTGGTCATTTCTGAAGCTTCGGATATTGTAAGTCTGGATCCACACGGAAATAACGATGTCCCTTCAAGTAACGTACGTAATAACATCTACGAATCCCTTACATACTTGGATGAAGATATGGAAGTTCAGCCAAGACTTGCTACCGAGTGGGAAGAAATTGATGATACCACTTGGCAGTTCACACTTAAGGAAGGCGTCACTTTTCATGATGGTACAGAGTTTAATGCAGAAGTAGTGGAAGCAAACCTGGAGCGTGTCATCGATCCGGCTGTCGCTTCACCGCGTATGTTCCTATATGAAATGATTACCGGAGTGGAAGCTGTTGATGATTACACAGTAGAAGTCACTTTGGAGTATCCTTTTGCACCGATCCTAGCCCACCTGGCACATGACGCTGGCGGCATGATCAGTAAAGATGTCATCGATGCTGACTATGAAGCGGCTCTGTCAGAAGCAGGAGAGGATATGTCTGTTGATGAATACTACGAGCTTCGTGAAGAAGGCGGAGAAGAGCATGAAGAAATCGCAGATGCAATCACTGAAGAAACAGGTAACTATATTGCTGATAATCCAGTAGGTACAGGTCCGTTCGAATTTGAATCACGTGCTGCAGGTGAAAATGTGGTACTTGCTAATAATGCGGATTATCACGATGAAGAAAATGCAGCACAGCTTGATTCTGTAACATTTAAAGTTGTCCCGGAAACAGCAGCACGTCTGGCTGAAATTGAAACGGGTGCAAGCCATGTTGCAGGTGGTGCAGAACCGACAAACATCGACCGTATGGAACAGCATGATGCAACTGAAGTAGACTTGACACCGTCACTCGGTCTGTCTTATGTCGGCTTTAATGTCGAACAGGAACCTTTGGATGATCCTTTAGTACGTCAGGCAATCTCTTACGCAATCGACCGTGAAGCGATCATCGAAGGTATTTACGAAGGTGTCGGGACACCTGCTGAAGGTCCGCTTGCTCCGGGAGTATTCGGATATGATGAAGATGTCTCGGGTATCACTTATGATTTAGACCGCGCGAAAGAATTGATGGCTGAAGCTGGCCATGAAGATGGTTTCGATATTGAAATCCTTACGAATGACCAGCCTCAGCGTGTAGATACAGCAATCTATATGCAGGAAGCGCTTGAAGAGCTGAACATTGATGTTTCGGTTCAGCAGCTTGAGTGGGGCGCGTATCTTGAAACAACAGCTGCAGGCGACCACGACATGTTCGTACTTGGATGGTCGACAGTAACCGGAGATGCCGACTACGGTATGTACGCACTTCTGCATTCTTCAATGCACGGTGATCCGGGTAACCGTTCATTCCTGTCCAACGATAATGTGGATGAACTGCTGGAACAAGGACGTACTGAAACCGACCCTGATGCACGTCAGGAAATCTACAGCGAACTTCAGGCAGAATTAGTGGATATTGCTCCAATGATCTACATTCACCACCAGGATTTCGTTACGGGTATTAACTCAAATGTAGAAAACTTTGAAATTGATGCATTAGGTATTTACCAGCTTAGAGAAACAACAGTCTCAGAATAATAACTGTCACACATAAAATAGATGATGTCATTTTGACATCATCTATTTTTTGTATTAAAGAAAGAAAAATATCACTTTAAATGATATAATGACAACATTGGTAAAAGGAGAGTTCATCTTGAAAAAAGCGATTATACTAGTGTTATCGATGGCGCTTTTAAGCGCCTGCAGCAGTGAACCGTCACAGGCGGAACAAGATTTGGAAGATGTGAATAATGATATCAGTGAACTTCAAAGCGAGATACAGTCGGTCCGCAGTGAAAACGAGACCGTTGAAAGTGATATCGAAAATAAGGAAAAAGAGTTGGAAGAATTATCATCCGGTGACTCCAGTGACGATTCAGATGAGAATGCTGAGGAAAATACAGAGGAAGAAGATATTGTCGGTTCTGAAGAGGAACCATCAGAAGATGGGGAATGATGCATCCGTTGGATGAAATAATATATCAAGTAAGGAGATTGATAATATGCACGAGAAAAAATTTGCGTTAATAGAAGGAGAAACTTTTACGATAGATGAACTGGGCAGGGAAATAGAAGAAATTGTCGATTCCAAACTTGTTAATTTAACAGGTACGAAAGAAAGAGTCGTTGCTCAGAAGCCGAGCCCCGACCAGAATTTTGAAACATTTACCATCAAATTCAACCTGGATGATCTGCCTGATTTTGTAGACGTTGTTGCAACGACTGAGAAAAAAGAGAATTTCGAAGACTATGACTTTGACAAAGATAAACTGAAGGTCCGTCTGATCAGCTATATCAGACAGGAATCCCCTGAAAACAATGAAAGTGAACATGTGAGCGAATAGATGCAAAGTAATTAGTGATTGAGGGTCAATATGAAATATATTAAAACAAAGAGATTAATATTACGTGACTGGAAAGAAAGTGATATTCCCAAGTTCATCAGATTAAACGGTGATAAAGATGTCCGGCGCTACTTTCCCAATGTCGCCACGCCCGAAGAATCCAAAGAATTTGTATTGAGTGCCCAGAGCGACATCGACGCCAGAGGTTTTGGATTGTTTGCCGTCGAGCGCAGAGATACAAATGAATTCATCGGTTTTACCGGCATTCAGGTGTGGGAAGAGGAAGGGCCGTTGAAACTTCATTTTTTACCGACCATTGAAATAGGATGGCGCTTCGCCAAGCAGCACTGGAACCAGGGATTTGCAACGGAAGCGGCACTCGGAGTCGTGAAGTTTGTTGAGCGTAACACTGATATCAAAGAGATTTATGCCTATGCTTCAAGCATCAATTATCCCTCGATTAACATCATGTTGAAACTGGGGATGGAAAAAGTGCAGACTTTTGAACATCCTCTCATAATGGAGGGACATTCACTTAAAACCCAGGTGGTATATAAAACAGACGTTAAAAAAAGGCATCGCTTCAGATTATGAGCGATGCCCTTTTTGCAGGTCTTTATACGTTCTGACCTCTACAGGTTCAAAGTCTTTAAATTGATGTATGAGTGATGAAAAGTCCTCGCCCAGGAACAACTGCTTCATGTATTTATCATCCAGATATTCTTCGGAAATCATCTTATCGAACATGGCGAGCAGAGGATCAAAGTAATTTCTCGTATTGATAAGTCCGAGAGGCTTTTCATGGAGCCCGATCTGCCCCCATGTATACATTTCAAAAAATTCCTCGAGCGTGCCTGCACCGCCCGGCAGGGAAATGATTGCATCGCCCAATTCATTCATTATGGCTTTTCTTTCATGCATCGTTTCCACTATCTCCAGTTTATGAAGCCGCTGGTGGGCAAGTTCACGATCGACAAGGAACTGTGGTATGACACCAGTCACTTTGCCGCCGTAATCTACAGTGCCGTTTGCAACAGCACCCATCATACCGGCGGAACCGCCGCCGTATACCAGTTCATAACCGCCTTCTGCAATATTTCTGCCCAGCTGGTAGGCTGCTTCTTCAAATTCAGGCAGCCTTCCAGACGTGGCGCCGCAGAACACAGTAATACTTTTAAACTCCACTGACATTCACCCGCAATCTGCTCATTTCAACTTAAAACTGTTGGCGTTTTTTGTTGATTTTCTTTTCCAGCTTCTGTTGTTTCTTATTCTTCGTCATATTTTTTTCTATGCCTGATTTACGTCCGTGCTCGGCATAATACTGTTCAGCCTGTTCACGGTGCTTTTCAAACAAAGATTTTTCAGTATTGTCGTCACTTTCTTCAGGGGATCTCGTGTCCTCATTGTCATAATCGACAGTATAATCAAGCTTACTGTGGTGTTTTTTGAAAAGTTCCCCGGGTTCGAACCCTTCAATGTTTTCTTCGTGATTTTTGACTTTATCGAAATATAGCTGCTGTACATCCTGTGTCATGTTAATCTCCTCGTCATTTGATGGTATGGCATCCATTCTATCATTTTTTTCATCTTCAGTATATTCATCATCCTGAATATTCAGGCGGTCCTCGTCCTGTTCAGTCAATGAAACACGGCTCATTGACTGATCTTCTTCATAAAATCTTGCGACATCCTGGTTATCGACATTAGTATCGAGCGCCGCTTCTGTCTGAGGATCAATCCTGTTTACATCCATGATCAGACTGTCGCTCACGGTCATGCCCGCCATTTTTTCTTCGTTTGACATGCCTGGATTCGACTGCATGATTTTAGGTACTTTGGGTTTTGCCGTCTGTTCGCTCTCCAGTCTCTTCTCGCGGTGTTTCTCTTTGTCCTTTTCAAATTGCTCTAGCAGCTTGTCCTCTTTTTTTATGCTGCGTTTATAGGACTGCATATCTTTTTTATATGAGCGTTCCAGTCTTTTATCATTTATTTTACTGCCGACTGTATCGACGGCTGACTTGCTCGTCTGATAGACGTTCGAACTGGTCGCTTTTACAGACTGATAAGCCTCTTCGCCCTTATCTTTTACATTATGGTAAGTATTGCTTGAAAAACGGTTCAGTCTCTCAATATCCGGATGTTCTTTAATATGTTTTCTCTCTGTAAATAAAGGGATTAATATGATGGGCAGGACATTTAACAGTGTTTTAATATTTTTATTCATGAATAGACCTCCATGGCATTTATTAATAATTATATAATACCCTGAGTGAACTTTCATTAAACTGAGTGCATTACGTTTTAAAATTATAAATATGGTAATAATACTAATAACGAGACAAGGAGGCACCATTTTATGAAAACTATAACATCCGATATGACATTGAAGGACATTGTAAATGAAGCCCCGGGGGCAGGAAACATTTTCAGGGAGCTGAGAATAGATTTTATCCATAATGGCGACAGGACCCTGGACGAAGTCACTGCCGAGAAAAACTTGAGTCTTGAAAATCTTATTTATGAAATCAATGAACTGGAGCCTGTGAACGAAGACGGGATCGATTTGAAGTACATGGACGAAAAAAGTGTTCTGACTTATATACAGAGAAAATATCATGAAGATTTAAAGGATGAACTGCCGGTGCTTGAAGAATATCTGGAGCATGCGGTCAAACAGAATAAAAAACGTCAGCCGGAGCTGGAAGAAGTCGAAGAATTATTTAAAAATATAAAGACGACTTTCCTCGAGCATGTCAACAATGAGGATAATACAGTGTTTGATATGATCGACACTTATCTGGGTGCACCGAATTCCCATCATTTTGAGGCTGTGAAACCGCATATGACAAGTTTGAAATCTGAACATGAAAATCTGGCAAAAACCTTTTATGAATTAAGAGCGCTCACCGGCGATTACACATTAAACAGCGGTGCGACAGCTGAACTCAGACTGGTCTACCACAGGCTGGAAAAACTCGAAAAAGATGCATTCAACCATTTCTATCTGGAAAACAATAAGCTGTTCGACGGAATTTATGAAAAACAAAAAACAATATCCGATTTTTAATAAAAGAACCCCCGTCCGATGAAGATTGTCTTCATCGGACGGGGGTTTGTTCATGGCTGTCTGATAGGGAAAGTGACTGTGAATGTCGTCCCTTCGCCTTCGATGCTGTCGAGCTTGATATCACCCTGGTGAGAATCCACAAGGTGTTTGACTATCGCCAGGCCAAGACCTGTTCCGCCTGAGTTTCTGGAACGGGCTTTATCCACCCTGTAAAAACGTTCGAACACCCGCGGGACACTTTCTTCAGGGATGCCGATTCCGGTGTCTCTGATATATATATGCACATCAAATTCGGTCACTTCGACCGATATGTTGATACTTCCGCCCTCGCCTGTATAGTTAATCGAATTGGCGACAAGGTTCAACAGTATCTGGTTGAGCCTGTCGCTGTCCCCTTCGATGGTTACTTCATCGGTTGACGGCGGCAGGGTCACTGTCAATGATTTTTCCGAAATGGATTTGGAAAGTGTTTTTTCAATGCTGTGAATGAGAGAAATCAGGTCTACACTGCTTAAGTTGAGCGGCGTGACTTTATTTTCAATTCTTGAAAGGTGGAGCAGATCGCGTATCAGACGGTCAAGGCGCTCACTTTCATTATATATGATTTCAAGAAAAGTACGTGTCGTTGCTTCATCGTTCACTTCGCCGCCAAGCAGTGTTTCTGAAAAACCTTTGACGGATGTGACAGGCGTCTTCAGCTCATGAGATACGTTGGCGACGAAATCACTCCGCATTTTTTCCAGCCTTTTAAGATTGGTTATGTCATGAAGGACAATGATTACGCCACGCTGTTTCCAGCCATTGCCGTAAAATGGGCCGAAGTGGGCGTCGAATACATTTTGGGAAAGGCCTTCGGAAGTAATTTCATCATGTATTTTTTCATTATCTTCAAAAATGGCTGCAATGTATTTTCCAAGATTCAGGTTATCATCAAAATCTTTGTAATGCTGACCGACGATATGCTGGTTATGCTGTTCCAGAAACCGTTCCATTGCAGAGTTGATCATGATGATCTGGCCTTCCTGGTTGACGAGCATCACACCGCTCACCATATTGGATAATATCGTGGACAGCTGCTGTTCATTTTCATGAAGGGCACGCATCTGGTTCTGCAGATTCATCGCCAGTTCATTCACTGATTGGGAAAGTTCCCCGATTTCCCCGGTGACTTCCGTATGTACTCTGCTGCTGTAGTCTTTTTCACCTAGACGCCTGGTCACTTTGATGATGTCTGTGACAGGACGTGTAATACTGCGTGACAGAATACTCGCAGTAATGGCGGTAATTAAAAGAATGATGCCAAGAAAAACGGCAAGGCCGCGCCAGAATACGACCATCGTATCATTGATGCTGTTCAGCGGGAGCGAAGTTCTGATCACTCCGAGCAGCGACCCGTCGTCATCATAGATCGGGTTTGCGACGTACATCATGTCAATATCCTCAGTCACGCTGTATCTGACAGATTCACCGATGTCCTGGTCACGGTTCATGATATCCTGGACTTCAGGGCGGTCGATGTGGTTATCCATCGTTGCCGGATCAGATTCTGAATCGGCCAGTACCACACCTTCAGTATCGATGACGGTGAAGCGCATATTGACGGGCTCTCTGAAAAGTTCAATCCTCGACTGCAGGTCTTCCGTCCCGCTTTCCATATCACTCGCTTCGAGCAGCTGGGCAACCAGCTCCGCATTTTCATAAAGATGCTCGCTGGTCATCTCCTCAAATGCATTTTCACTGACATTGGCTACAAAGAACCATAGAAATATCAGCAGGGTCAATGTTAATAAAGAGAATGCCAGGGAGATCCTGAACCACAATCGATCGATCAGACGGGTCATTCAGCCGGTCCTTCAAATTTATAGCCGAATCCACGTATCGTCCGGATATATATCGGTTTCTTCGTATCCGATTCGATTTTTTCACGCAGATGGCTGATATGCACATCGACGATTCTTGTATCACCGTCATATTGGAAATCCCAGACACCGTTCAGCAGCTGATCCCTGCTCAGCACTTTGCCCCTGTGGTTGGCAAGATATAAAAGCAGTTCAAATTCTTTCGGAGTGAGAATGAGCTGCTCCCCTTTGAAATAGACATCATAACGCTCAAGGTGTATCTCCAGATCACCTATTTTTATCACTTGTTCGGACTGTTCCACATCTTCCACCTGGGAACGACGCAGTATCGCCTTCACGCGGGCCACGACTTCACGCGGGCTGAAAGGCTTGGTCAAATAATCATCGGCCCCGAGCTCGAGACCTAATATTTTATCGAATTCATCATCTTTGGCTGTCAGCATGAGGATGGGTGTATTCAATTTTTCCTGTCGTAAAGCTTTACATACATCCATACCGTCCATTCCCGGCAGCATCAAATCCAGAACGATCAGATCAGGTTTTTCTTTAAGAGCGGTATCAAGACCTTTACGGCCGTCTTCTGCTGTCAAGACATCATAACCTGCCTGCTCCAAATTGAATTTTAGTAAAGTTACAATAGATGGTTCATCATCGACTACAAGAACTGTGCGCATTCAAGCGCCTCCTTTCAATTTTGAACAGCTTATACCGACTATATTTTATCATATTGTAATGACTTAATTGACTTTCTTTACATATCCTTAACAATCTAGGTTTCAATGATTAGGACTTTCCCTAATATTATTCTGACAAATAAAAACAGATAATAAGAGTATCTTGAAAGAAATGTATTTGGAGGAGAACGCTAATGGACAAACTCTTTGGTCTTCATTTCTTTAAACCGACAGAGAAGTTTAACGGAAATTGGTCAATATTAGAAGAAAAAAGTCGTGAATGGGAAAAAATGTATCGGCAGAGATGGAGTCATGACAAAGTTGTCAGAACCACTCATGGTGTAAACTGTACCGGCTCATGTTCATGGAAGGTGTTCGTTAAAAACGGCATCATTACATGGGAAAACCAGCAGACGGATTACCCTTCATGCGGTCCGGACATGCCTGAATATGAACCGAGAGGATGTCCTCGAGGTGCATCATTCTCATGGTATGAGTACAGTCCGATGCGAATTAAGTTTCCATACATGCGCGGAAAGCTATGGCGCCTGTGGCAGGATGCACTTGAGGAACACGGAGATCCGATCAAAGCCTGGGGAAGCATCGTAGAAGATCCTGAAAAGTCAAAATCATATAAACAGGCCCGGGGCATGGGCGGCCATGTACGAGTAACATGGAGAGATGTCACCAAACTTATTGCGGCCCAGTTGATTTACACGATTAAAACACACGGTCCGGACAGAATCGCAGGTTTTACGCCAATTCCTGCAATGAGTATGCTCAGTTACGCGGCAGGTTCCAGATTCATCAGCCTGCTTGGCGGTGAGATGCTGAGTTTCTACGACTGGTATGCCGACCTTCCGAATGCCTCGCCGCAAATCTGGGGAGACCAGACGGACGTACCCGAATCAGGGGACTGGTACAACTCGAACTACTTGATGATGTGGGGTTCAAACGTACCACTCACAAGAACGCCGGACGCACACTTTATGACTGAAGTACGTTATAAAGGGACTAAAATAGTATCCGTTGCCCCTGACTATGCTGAGAACGTCAAGTTTGCGGATAACTGGCTGGCACCGAATCCAGGGACGGATGCGGCACTGGCACAGGCGATGGCTCATGTAATACTTGACGAATTCTACCATCAGCGCCAGGAGCCGATGTTCATCAATTATGCAAAGAAATTTACGGATCTGCCTTTTATGATTCTTCTGGATGATTTCAAAGATTCATTGAAAGCAGGGCGCTTCCTGAGAGAAAGCGATCTTGGCATCGACAGTGAAAATGCGGATTGGAAACCGGTTATTCTAGATGAAAACACCGGAGAAATGATTGCGCCGAACGGCACGATGGGACAGAGATGGGAAGAAGGCAAGAAGTGGAATCTGAATTTAAAGCGTGATGACGGTTCGGAAATAGATCCGGCGATGACCGTTGAAAAATTCGAAGGTGAACAGATCAACATCGAATTTCCTTTCTTTGACAACGGCGGCAACGGCACATTCACCCGCCCGATCATGGCCAAAAAAGTTACATTGGCTGATGGATCGACTAAATATGCGGCAACGATTTATGATTTGATGCTGTCACAGTATGGTGTAAACCGGTTCGGCTCAGAGTTCGAAGCTAAAGGGTATGACGATGAGGAGTCGGTCTACTCACCAGGATGGCAGGAAAAGATTACATCAGTCAAGCAGTCGGTCGTCGTACAGATTGCCCGTGAATTTGCGCAGAATGCGGTGGATACCGACGGCCGCTCGATGATCATCATGGGTGCGGGCATCAACCACTGGTTCAACTCAGACACTATTTACAGAGCGATTCTTAACCTGGTCATGCTGTGCGGCTGTGTCGGTAAAAACGGCGGCGGCTGGGCACATTACGTGGGACAGGAAAAAGTCCGCCCGTATGAAGGATGGGGCCATGTCGCCTTCGCCAAAGACTGGCAGGCTCCGCCGCGTCAGCAAAACGCGACGAGCTGGTTCTACTTTGCAACAGAACAGTGGAGATATGAGGAATCCGGAGCGGATACACTTCAGTCACCGACGTCAGAAGATATAGAATACAAACATCCAGCCGACTATAATGTACTGGCGGCAAGACTTGGATGGCTGCCTTCATATCCGCAGTTCAATAAGAACAGCCTTGACTTCTATGAAGAAGCGAAAGCAAATGGCGATGATTCGGACGAAGCGGTAATCGACCTCGCAGTCGAGCAGCTGAAAAACAAAGAAACCAAGTTTGCAGTTGAAGATCCGACGGCATCTGAAAACCATCCGAAGACATTATTCGTATGGCGCTCGAACTTGATATCCTCCTCGGCAAAAGGGCAGGAATACTTCATGAAGCATCTGCTGGGCACAAAGAGCGGTCTGCTCGCGTCCCCGAATGAGGACTTCAGACCTGAAGAGGTCGAATGGGGAGAAGATGTTGAAGGCAAACTGGATTTACTTATTTCAATAGATTTCCGAATGACGGCAACACCGATCTACTCGGACATAGTATTACCTGCTGCCACATGGTATGAGAAACATGATATTTCAAGTACGGATATGCACCCGTTCATCCATCCGTTCAACCCGGCAGTAGACCCGTTATGGGAATCCAAATCAGACTGGAACATATTCCGCGATCTGGCTAAAGGATTTACGAATATGGCCGAAGAACACCTGCCGGGCAAGTACAAAGACCTGGTCACATCTCCACTGGCACATGATACAGCTCAGGAGATTTCACAGCCTCTCGGACTGGTCAAAGACTGGTCCAAAGGTGAAATTGAAGCAATTCCGGGCAAGACGATGCCTGCGTTTAAAGTGGTCGAGAGGGACTTTACACAAGTGTACGATAAGTTTATTACAGCAGGACCGGGCTTCAGGGGTAAAATCGGGGCACACGGTGTTTCCTTCGATGTCACCGAGCAGCATGAACAACTTAAATCCATGAACGGTGTCTACACAGACGGATCGATCAAGGAAGGACTGCCGAAGATGGATACTGCAAGAAGGGCGGCGGATGTCGTTCTGCACGTGTCATCATGTGCGAACGGTGAAGTTTCCCAGAAGTCGTACCAGGACCTGGAAGAGCAGACCGGGCAGGAATTGAGGGATATTTCAAGCGCACGTGAAAATGAAAAGATTACTTTCAACAATATTACGGCGCAGCCGAGAGAAGTGATTCCGACGGCAGTATTCCCCGGTTCCAACAAGCAGGGCAGACGTTACAATCCATTTACGACAAACGTTGAACGTGATGTACCGTTCAGAACATTGACCGGCAGACAGTCATTCTATATCGACCACAACATGTTCCTGCAGTTCGGGGAAGCACTGCCGGTGTACAAACCGACTCTGCCGCCGATGGTATTCGGTTCTAAAGACAAGAAGATCAAAGGTGGAGTAGATTCATTAGTCTTAAGGTATTTAACACCGCACGGCAAGTGGAATATCCATTCGACCTACCAGGATAACCTGCACATGCTGACGCTGTTCAGAGGCGGACCGACAGTCTGGATTTCCAATGTCGATGCAGAAAGACACGACATAGATGACAACGAATGGCTGGAAGTCTACAACAGAAACGGTGTCGTCGCAGCAAGGGCGGTCGTATCACACAGAATGCCGGAAGGTACGATGTTCATGTACCACGCCCAGGATAAGCATATCGAAGTACCCGGCTCGGAAATTACAGATACACGCGGCGGAAGCCACAACGCTCCGACGAGGATTCATATGAAGCCCACCCAGATGGTAGGCGGTTATGCCCAGATAAGTTACGGTTTCAACTATTACGGTCCGATCGGTAACCAGAGAGATGTATACGTAGCTGTAAGAAAAATGAAGGAGGTCAATTGGCTTGAAGATTAAAGCGCAAATTGCAATGGTGATGAACTTGGACAAATGTATTGGATGTCATACGTGCAGTGTTACTTGTAAGAGCACCTGGACGAACAGACCTGGTGCAGAGTATATGTGGTTCAACAACGTGGAGACCAAACCGGGAATCGGTTATCCGAAGCGTTGGGAAGACCAGGAACACTATAAAGGCGGCTGGAAACTTAAGAACGGCCGTCTGGAACTGAAAAGCGGCACTAAATTATCCAAAATCGCTTTAGGTAAAATTTTCTACAACCCTGATATGCCTGAAATGAAAGAATACTACGAACCTTGGACTTATAACTATCAGGACCTGATTACAAAAGAAGAAAGTGAGCACAGCCCTGTGGCAACTGCACATTCAGTAGTATCAGGCGAAAAAATGGACTTGGAATGGGGCCCGAACTGGGAAGACGACCTTGCCGGTGGACACATTACAGGACCGCAGGATCCAAACATCCAGAAAATCGAAGAGGAAATCAAATTCAACTTTGAAAAGACGTTCATGATGTATCTGCCGAGACTGTGTGAACACTGTCTGAATCCGAGCTGTGTAGCCAGCTGTCCATCAGGTGCAATGTACAAACGTGACGAAGACGGCATTGTTCTTGTTGACCAGGAAGCATGCCGCGGCTGGAGATATTGTATGACCGGCTGTCCTTACAAGAAAGTATACTTCAACTGGAAAACGAACAAAGCTGAAAAATGTACATTCTGTTTCCCTCGTGTGGAAGCGGGTCTGCCGACTGTATGTTCTGAAACATGTACTGGCAGAATGCGCTATTTAGGTGTTCTTCTGTACGATGCCGACCGTGTACTTGAAGCTGCATCTGTAGAGGATGAGAAAGACCTTTATGAAGCTCAGCTGGATCTGTTCCTTGACCCTAATGACCCTGAAGTGATTGCACAGGCGGAAAAAGACGGCATTTCCGATGACTGGATTGAAGCGGCACAAAACTCGCCGGTTTACAAACTGGCAGTGGAATATAAGCTTGCGTTCCCGCTTCACCCTGAATACCGTACAATGCCGATGGTCTGGTACTGCCCGCCACTCAGCCCGATCATGAACTATTTTGAAGGTAAAGACTCAATCAAAAATCCGGATGCAATTTTCCCAGCGATTGATGAAATGAGAATCCCGGTACAGTATCTCGCGAATATGCTGACAGCAGGTGACACAGAAGCCATAAAAGGTGCACTTCAAAAAATGGCGATGATGCGCCAGTACATGAGAGCAATCTCAAGCGGCAAAGATTTTGATGAAAGCAGATTGGACCGTGTCGGCATGACAGCCAACGAGACAAAGATGATGTACCGTCTGTTGGCAATCGCGAAATATGAAGACCGTTTTGTAATACCGACTTCCCACCGTGAACAGTATACGGATCCTTACCGTGCACAAGGTTCAACAGGCTATGGTTTTGGCGGCGACGATTGTGACGGCTGTGGTCCGGTAATGGCTGCAACTACAAACAATAAGACCGGCAAAGAAATTTATGAAGAGAATTTCTATGGGGGAATTTGGCGTGATTAATCTTGATGAAGTGTATAAATACAAGAAATCATTTGGATTTTTCTCAAATCAATTAACTTTTCCAAGGAAAATAGATTTTCATCCAAGAGAATTTGAAGGGGCGTTCGATTCGTCCCATCCAGCTTTTCCTTATATAAAGCAATACTGGGAGGATATGCATGAAATCAGCCTGGATGATATCCAGCAGGTATATACCCAGACGTTTGATTTTGACAGAGATACAAATCTTTATATGACATACTTTAAATTTGAAGAACAAAAAGAACGAGGACAAATGCTGGCAAAACTGAAGGTATTGTATGAAATGTTCGGATTGAAAATGCCGGATAATGAACTGAGTGACTATCTGCCTCTGATGCTGGAGTTCCTTTATGCAGCAGAATGGCAGGGTGACGACCGGGCGGAGGAGAGTCTGACCCTGTTGATCATGGTGTTGGAAGACGGTACATATCATATGATCCAGGCCTTGGAAAGAAATAAAAGTCCGTATTTTAACTTGATTAAAGGATTACGGGAAACTTTTAAAGCATGTGTAGATGAGTCGACGAAAGAGGGCGAACAAAATGTTTGAACAATTTTTATGGGTTATATTTCCCTATCTATGTATCGCTATTTTTATCGTCGGCCATATTTGGCGCTATAGAATCGACCAATTTGGCTGGACGGCAAAATCAAGTGAATTTATTGAAAAGAAACAATTGATGATCGGCAGTATCATGTTTCATTTTGCAGTAATACCAGTGTTTTTCGGTCATATCGTCGGATTGTTCATACCGGCACACTGGTTGAATGCAATCGGTGTCACCAACCATATATATCATCTTGGTGCAGTATATGTCGGTGGTTTTTTCGGTATTGTCATGCTGATCGGTATGTTTTTACTTACATTCCGCAGAATTACAAACAAATCCATCCTTCGTTTAAGTTCCGTCTCAGATATGATTGTGAACTTCCTACTGTTATTTATAACATTTATAGGTGTATATGCTACACTGGTTACAAATAATATTGTGACAGATTTTGATTATCGTCAGACGATTTCAGTGTGGGTAAGGGGACTGGCAACATTTTCACCGGATGCAGCTGTGATGCAGGATGTCCCTCTCACATTTAAAATTCATGTACTTTCAGCATTTCTGATTTTTGCACTTTGGCCGGCAACGAGACTTGTACATGCATGGAGCTTACCATTCAACTATGTTGGCAGAAGTTATGTAGTCTATCGTAAGCATAAGTAGGCGATTGATTAAAATTGGTGGGAGATAGTTATGAATCAATCAATCAGAAACACGTTGCACAGTTTAAAAGAGAAGTACGAATTTGAAATCATTGCTCTGACGGATACGACCAACAGCCGCGGAAATTTCACTTTCAAATGGAAGTATGTTTTCGGCAGTGAAAATCAGCGCTGGAAGCGGATGGAGCTCAGAAAAGGGGCTGGGCTGCCAGGTCTGGTACTGAAAACGGGAAAATCACTGGTAATCCAGGATGTTCATAAAATATATGATGAGGAAGGGCTGCTCAGCTATCCCATCTTATATTTTGAGAAGGTGAAATCCTTTGTGGCAATGCCGATCTGGAGTGATGATGAAGTAGTTGTGGGAGTACTCGTTTTAGGCAACAGGCAACCTAGTCAGATCAGCGAACTGAAATACGAAGCATTAAAAACGGATGTGGAAGAAACATTACGCATAGAAATATTAAAAGAGATGATGGCTATATGAAAACACAGGACCTGACATCGCTCTTAAAAGCGATGTTTCATCAATCTAAAGAGATGATCATATTCGTAGACAGACATGGCGAAATTGTCTATATGAATGAAGAGGCACAAACTACATTGGACGAACGAGATTATGACCGCAATCAATTTGTTAATATTTGCGGTCATTGTTTAGGTGTGGGCAATAATGACAGTTACGACTGCAGCAACTGCTTTCTGCTGTCCAGGGAAAAGTTGACTTTCCAAGTTTATATGCGCACCCAAAGCGGTGAGAAAGCAGCCTATGTTGCAAACTTCCAGCAGATCGACCACGAAAACAACATCAGTGTATTCACTTTGAATCCTTTATCGGAACTTATGAAACAGCAGGAGTTTGAACATCAGAAACTGTTGACCCAGAGAATCATACAGGCACAGGAGAACGAAAGAAAAAGGATTTCCAGGGATCTGCATGACGGTGTTACCCAGGAACTTTTGAATCTGCTGATTGAAATGAGATTGTTCAAATATACTCTGGACCGCGAAGAATTAGATGAAAAAATAAAAAACTCCGAGGATACGCTCAGCTACCTGCTAGATTATGTTCGGAATATCTCAGTAGAACTGAGACCTGCCAGCCTTGACGATTTGGGTATTGAAGCTGCTCTCAAAACACACTTTAAATGGACTGAGAAACAGTACGGTATTCTGGTTGATTTCGACACCAACCTTAAAAGTCAAAGATACCAGCCGGAAATAGAAACTGTGGTCTACCGTGTGATACAGGAAGCTGTATTCAATGCGGCCAAATACTCAGAGAGTGATGAAGTATCAGTCAAACTTCAGGAAGTCTTATCCTTTAACGCCGTACACATTCATTTTGAAATCAAAGATGAAGGCAATGGCTTTATTATGGAAGATGACCCGAAAGGCTCAGGTCTCGGTCTATTTGGTATGCAGGAAAGGATCAGCAGTGTCAACGGCACTCTGAACATCAACAGTGAACCGGGTGTCGGCACCAAAGTGGAAGGTTTTATACCTGTGGAGGAGAGTATTGTATGAGATTAGTGATTGCAGATGATCATGCTGTTGTAAGAACCGGTTTTACGATGCTGCTCAATTATCAGGAAGATATGGAAGTGGTAGGTACTGCAGCAGATGGGACGCAGGCTTTTGAAAAAGTGAAAGAACTGTCGCCTGATGTACTTCTGCTCGATCTAAGCATGCCCCCTGGTGAATCCGGACTGTTCGCAGCAAGTAAGATTCACGAAGTGTTCCCCGATGTGAAAATTTTGATACTCACCATGTACGATGATGAAGAATATATTACACACACTTTTAAAAGTGGTGCATTGGGATATATATTGAAAAACTCACCGGATGATGAACTGATCCGTGCAATAAGAACGGTTGCCAAAGGGGAGCGTTATATCGATCCCGTATTGATGAACGATTCTTTTGAAAAATTCCTGACCAGTGATGAGACGCTGGAACACGACAAAGAACCGTTTAACATACTGACCCAGAGAGAGCTCGAGATTCTTCCTCTAGTGGCAAAAGGTTACGGCAATAAGGATATTGCTGAAATGCTCTATATCTCAGTTAAAACCGTAGAGGCGCACAAATCCAGAATTATGGATAAACTTGATTTATCATCAAGGCCGGAACTGGTGGAGTATGCTGTTAAAAAGAAGCTTTTCGATATTTAATGATAGGTGATGGATATCAATGAAGACTAATGAATTTAAATATAAAGTCAAGGCGCTGCGTGTTTTAGAAAATGAACACCATTATATCAGGCATCTGATGAATGAATGGTTCCAATTCGTGTTGAAATTTGAAAATGATGACGTATACAGCCGTCTTGAAGGTATGATGGCAATCAAGGAAATCAGGGAACAACTGAAAACTTTCCGTGTGCCGCTGAAAAAGCATCAGGAAAAAGAAGAAAAGTATTTCTTTCCCATGCTCGGGGTATATATCGGCTATGAACAAGGTCCGATATTATCTATAGAAGAGGAGCATGCAGAAATAGATGCTTATATCGATCACTTCCTGCATCATTCCGAACAGGTTTCGACTGAAATGGATATCAGTACGATGCATGACATGGTAAAAGATGTGATGGAAGCGTATGAAGTTTTGATGGTACATATGGTCAAAGAGGAAGCTGTACTTTTTGATATGGCGGAAAAGATGCTGAAGCAGATTGACGAAGAAGTTTTATTGGAGCAAGTGAATACATTAATTGTAGAATAACAAGGTTTATATAGGGATTTCCCTCTTTCAACGCTTTCTGATTCGTTTTATAATAAGATTGTAAATGAAATCACAAACTAGTGAGGTTGATCGTATGTCAGAGACTATGGAAAAAAAACAGTTATTTCTTCAAACATTCAGCTTATTGGTTGGATTCATGGTGTGGACACTGCTCGCACCATTATTTCCGGAAATCGTGCAGGATATTCCTGAAGCTGCATCGCAACAGGCATTAATCATCGCTTTGCCGACGATACTGGGTTCGATTTTAAGAATTCCATTCAGTATTATGACAAACAGAATCGGAGCACGGTTGGTATATTTGGCGAGTTTCATCTTTTTGCTGATTCCAGTCTTTTATTTGAGTATAGCGACGACAACGACAGATTTAATCATTGCGGCAGTATTTTTAGGTATCGGGGGAGCGACGTTCAGTATTGGTGTAACTGCCCTTCCTAAATACTATGAAAAGAACAAACACGGTTTCGTCAACGGTGTTTATGGTATGGGTAACATCGGTACGGCGGTCACAAGCTTTGGTGCACCGGTTCTTGCTGGTATGCTCGGCGGCTGGCAGGCAGCTGTACAGACTTATCTGATTATCCTTGCGCTGTTTGCACTTCTGCAGTTATTCCTCGGGGATAAAAACGAAAAGAAAGTCAGTCTGCCGCTCGGCAAACAGTTTAAAGAAGCGATGTCGGATTACAGGTTCTACTTCCTGAACTACTGGTATTTCATCACTTTCGGCGTATTCGTCGCATTCGGTATCTTCCTGCCGAACTATCTGGTGACGTTCTTTGAACTGTCCACAGCCGATGCCGGTTTCAGAACAGCAGGGTTCATAGTGATAGCGACACTGCTCAGACCTATCGGCGGCATGCTTGGTGATAAATATGACCCGATTACCATGGTGATCATATCATTTGTCGCCCTGACATTTTCAGGACTGCTGCTGTCATTTACTTATGAAAGTCTTATCATGTTCACCATCGGCTGTTTATTGACGTCGGTATTCGCAGGTATCGGAAATGGTCTTGTGTTTAAATTCGTGCCGATGTACTTCTCGCAGCAGTCGGGAATCGCAAACGGTTTTGTAGCCATGATGGGCGGACTCGGAGGATTCTTCCCGCCGCTTGTGATGCAGTCGACTTTCGAAGCGACAGGCACATATATGCTTGCATTCCACCTTTTGACGGGTGCCTGTGTGATCGCTTTGTTTACAATGTTCTATCTGCGTAGTAAAGTTAAGACAAATAGTATTTAGAGAGTGGATATAATGAATCGTTACTCAAGACAGACTTTATTCAATAAAATAGGCAGTGAAGGACAGCGCCTCATCGGATCTCGTACGGTACTCATCGTCGGGGTGGGGGCGCTTGGTTCGCTTTCAGGCGAAATGCTTGCCCGGGCGGGTGTCAAAAAGCTTATTCTGATCGACCGGGACTACGTTGAAATGTCCAATCTGCAAAGACAGACACTGTATACGGAAGTGGATGCCAACGACAAAATGCCAAAGGTCATCGCTGCAAAAGAACGGCTCGAAAATATCAGGAGCGATATGGAGATCGAGACACATATTGCCCATGCTGATGCCGTTTTGATGGAATCGCTGGCAAAAGAAGCGGATATCATTTTGGATGGTACGGACAATTTCGATACCCGGATGCTGATCAATGATGTGGCATTCAAGCTCAATAAGCCGTGGGTGAATGCGGCATGTGTGGAAGCTTCATATTCCAGCTGCGGATTTGTACCGGGTCAGACCCCGTGTTACAGATGCCTGGTGCCGGTGCTGCCGACCACGACTCTGACCTGCGATACGGTCGGAGTGATTTCTCCGGCAGTGCATATGGCGGTCTCAGAGCAGGTGACAACTGCCTTCAAAATCATGACCGGTCAGTTTGAAGCGCCGTATTATATGCGGATGGGCAACACATGGGATATGGATCATATGAAGTTCAAGATCGACGGTATGGCTGATTCTGAATGTCCGACATGCGGCACCCATGAGTTTCCTGAACTTAAAGCCGGGAGCGGCTCCCAGATGTCAATGCGTCTATGCGGCAGGGATACGGTACAGTATATAGATGAGCGTCTGACTAAGGACACTGTAGTGAAAGCTCTGGCCACCAGAAATATATCCATGAATGAAACGCCGTATTTTGTTGAGTTCAAATACGATGATTACCGTATCGTCAGTTTCAATAACGGGCGTTTATTGATACATGGAGCAGACCGGACGAATAAGGCCAGAACCATAGTGAACCAATTATTCGGATAGGAGAATATAAATGAGCATAGTTGAAAGAATTGACCGTGATATTAATGTTGCGGTGATTACTGTAAGTGATACGAGAACCGTAGAAACTGACAAAGGCGGCAGGCTGGTCCAGGAATATCTGGCAGAGATCAATACAGTGGTTGAAGAAGACAACTACAAAATTGTCAAAGACGATGCCGCATCGATTACAAAAGCCGTTTCCGCCATGCTGGATAAAGGTGTAGACGCGGTGATTACCACCGGCGGCACAGGCATAGCAAAAAGAGATGTGACAATTGAAGCGGTCAGACCGTTTTTCGATAAGGAAATTGAAGGTTTCGGAGAAATCTTCCGTATGCTGAGCTACACGGAAGACATCGGGTCAAGAAGTATTCTTTCAAGAGCCGTCGCAGGTACACATGCCGACCAGGTCATCATTTCGATGCCCGGCTCAAGCGGAGCTGTCAAGCTGGCTATGGAAAAACTTGTCGTTCCTGAACTGAACCACCTCATATTTGAAGTGACAAAAGAAGACTGATAGACATACGACGTCCGGCATATACATCTGTATATCGGGCGTTTTTTTATTTGAGGAAATGTCCCGCTGCTTACTTAGCTGTGGAAATGCCATCAGGTGAGCAGAAATAAAGAAAACCTGCTCACTTAGCTGTGGAAATGCCATCAGGTGAGCAGCGGAAATAAAAACCTGCTCACTCGGAGTCAAAAAGTACTCCAGGTGAGCAGGCATGCACACATATTCAGTTATTAGGCTGTATAATCTCCGGATTTGCCGCCGGATTTGGATACGAGCTTGGTTTCGTGGATGATCATGCCTTTATCGAGTGCCTTGCACATGTCGTACACAGTGAGTGCGGCGGCGCTTGCTGCGGTGAGAGCTTCCATTTCGACGCCGGTCTGACCTTTTGTTTTCACTTCCGTAACAATGTTCAGAACGTATCCGGACCCGGTATCCCAGCTGAATGAAATATCCACACCGGACAGTGACAGCGGGTGGCACATCGGTATGATCTGGTGTGTATTTTTTGCGGCCATGATGCCGGCAATCTGGGCAACTGAGAGTACGTCGCCTTTTTTGATTTTATCTTCGGCAATCGCTTCATATATATCTTCTGTGACTTCTACCGAGCTGGATGCTCTTGCGATTCTCACAGAAACCTCTTTATCTGAGACGTCGACCATTTTAGCGCGTCCTTCTTCATTAAAGTGAGTGAATTCGTTCATTCCAATCATCCTTTCTAGTACAATAGATTATAACAGAAAAAGTTTTAGAAAGTAGGAGACTTAATGACTTTAAATAGAAAACCGATTCAAGTAAGTGAAGCAGTGGGACGGGTTTTGGAAAATGTAACGGTGACGGCTACCGAAGTTGTATCCTACCTCGATGCCCACGGACGCATTTTGGCAAATGATCTTGTCGCAACGCATGACGTGCCTTTATTTACAAAGTCGGCAATGGACGGCTTTGCGATCAGGGCGGCTGACTCAAAAGGTGCAAGCGGCGATAACAGGGTGCCTTTCAAAGTGGCCGAAGAGGTGCCGGCCGGTTCGACGAGTGATTATGTTTTGCGTGAAAATGAAGCATTCAGAATCATGACGGGGGCAGAAATCCCTGAAAGTGCGGATACTGTCGTGATGTTTGAACAGGCGAAGGAAACGGATGAAGGTTTCACAGTGCGTAAAACTTTCAACCCGGGTGAAAACATTGCCATGCAGGGAGAAGAGAGTTCCGAAGGTGATATCATTTTAGAAAAAGGGTCGCTTATCAATCCGGGCACCGTCGCTGTACTTGCAACATTCGGCTACAGCGAAGTGGAAGTGTATAAAAAACCGGTCGTCGGTGTTTTATCTACGGGCAGTGAGCTTTTGGATGTGGACGAGGACCTTGTGCGCGGTAAAATCAGAAACTCGAATACTCCGATGATTCTTGCCCAGCTTAAAAGAGCCGGCATAGAAGGCAGGAGATATCACATGCAGAGTGATGATCTGGATACGCTGCATGACAATATGAAGCAGATGCTCGAAGAAGTGGACATGGTCATTACAACAGGCGGCGTGTCTGTCGGCGATTACGACCTTCTGCCGAAAATCTACGACAGACTCGGTGCAGAAGTGCTGTTCAATAAAGTGGCGATGAGACCGGGCAGTGTGACGACGGTCAGCAGAGTGGGCGATAAGTTCTTGTTCGGCTTAAGCGGCAACCCGTCCGCCTGTTATTCAGGGTTTGAACTGTTCGTGCGCCCTGCAGTCCAGGCTATGATGGCTTCCGAAAATGTGCATGCGCCGTTCATCGATGCAATTCTGGATGAGGATTTCACGAAACCGAACCCGTTCACGCGCTTCATCCGTGCCGAAGTGCAGTATGTGAAAGGCGAGGTCTACGCCAAACCTTCCGGCTTCAACAAATCGAATGCGGTGACTTCAATCGCGAAAAGTAACTGTGTCATCGTTATGCCGGGCGGTACTCGCGGATTTGAAAAAGGTGACGCGGTCAAAGTGATGATGACGGACGTGACTTCAAGTGCCGACCGTTTCGGAGTGGAATAGATGAAGATTCTGCAGATTACCGGCTTTAAAAACAGCGGCAAGACGACGACGGTCAACCGCATGGTTCAATATCTCAAGAGGCAGGGCCATAAGGTGGCGGTCATCAAGAATCATCATCGTGATGATGTTCATGACGCGACGACCGATACCGGGAAGTTCATAGAAAGCGGTTCGGATTTCACAATGCTGAATACGCCAGGCACCGTGATGACCGTTGAAAATAAAGAGCCGGATCTGAAGCAGCAGATAGAAGACTTTTCCGAGCGTGTAGATTTTATTTTGATAGAAGGTTATAAAGACGAGGGCTATCCTAAGATTTTTATGGAGTATTCTTTCAAAAGCGGTCACACAAATTTAAATAATATCGGTCTTCGGAATGTGTTAAAAACATTTGATATACGTTATGATGAAGAGACTATCATGACTTGGTTCAAAGAATGGAGTATGGATGAATGAAACAGTTTGAAGTAGTTGAAACACCGCTTGAACCCATGAAATATCATGAGTTTGTACTGAATGAAAAACAGGGTGCCATCTGTACATTTACCGGACATGTCCGTGAATGGACGAAAGGTACCCAGACGATATATCTGGAATATGAAGCATATGTTCCAATGGCCGAAAAAATGCTTGCGCAGATCGGCGAGGAGATTTCAGAACGCTGGCCGGGGGTGCTGACTTCAATCGGCCACCGTATCGGCAAACTGGATATATCCGATATTGCCGTGGTCATCGTTACAAGTTCTCCGCACAGGGCGGACAGCTATCGTGCAAATGAGTACGCGGTCGAACGTCTGAAAGAGATCGTCCCGATATGGAAAAAAGAAATATGGTCTGATGGTGAGGAATGGATTGGAGATTCCCGTCATTATCATTCCAGTATAGAGGAGAAATGATCATGAAAGTAATGCTTTTTGCCGGACTGAAGGAAAAGGTGGGCAATGATGTCATTGAACTGGATACAGATGGTTCAATGAAAGTGATAGATTTGAAAAACAGAATTTATACGGACTATCCGAGTCTGGATGGCGAGGTATTCCAGGTTGCGAGCAATGAATCGTTCGTCAAGGATGATCATACTTTATCAAGTGGAGATATGATTGCGCTTATACCGCCGGTGAGCGGCGGCTGATGAAAACGATCGGCGTAGTGCTGGCGGGCGGTAAGTCCACCCGCTTCGGCGAACAGAAAAGTCTGTATGAATTGGGTGGTAAAAAGATGTACCAGCATGTTTACGATGTTTTATCGGACACTGGAGTGTGTGATGAAATAGTCATCAATACAAATGAGACGCTTGCACCGTATTTTGACTATAAGACGGTCATCGATGATGAAGACTACCCGGATTACGGGCCGCTCGGCGGGCTGTATGCAGCAGCGAAGGCCTATCCGGGTGACAGGCTTCTGGTCGTGTCATGCGACACGCCTTTCATTACGGCGGAATGGCTGAAAAAGCTCCATGATTCGGCGCTCGCCAATCCAAATACTTTCATTGTCTCAACGGAAGATGATAAAATGCATCCAACAATCAGTGTCTTCCAGGGGACTGATTTAAAGGATGAACTAAAAGGGCAGCTCAAGACGGAACGACTGAGCTTCAAGGCGTTCTTCAACAACCGGAGTGTCAAAATGCTTGATGTATCCGATACGGAAGTGAGCCCGGAAGTCTTCAGGAATATAAATTATAAAAGTGATATAGAATAAGGAGGGATGCTATGACTGAACAGATTACAGATAAGTTTGGCAGACCGATCAGAGACCTTCGCATCTCTGTAACAGATAAATGTAATTTCAGATGTCGTTATTGCATGCCCAAGGAGATATTTGGCGATGACTTTCAATTTATGAAGCAGGATGAACTGTTATCCTTTGAAGAAATTGAACGGATCGCAAAAATATATGCAGGCATGGGCGTTAAGAAATTAAGGATTACCGGCGGTGAGCCGCTACTCCGTAAAGATTTACACGAGTTAATAGCAATGTTGAATGATATAGAAGGCATTGAAGATATCGGATTGACAACGAATGGTCTGTTGTTGAAGAAACACGGGCAGAAGTTATACGATGCAGGTCTTCGTAGATTGAACATCAGCCTGGATGCGCTGGATGACGAACTTTTCGGGCAGATCAACGACAGAGGCATCGGGACATCGAGAATACTGGAACAGATCAAATACGCACAGTCCATCGGATTTGAAATCAAGGTGAACATGGTGGTCCAAAGAGGCCTCAACGAACATGAAATCATACCGATGACACGTTACTTCAAAGAGCTGGACTGTGTGACACTGCGTTTCATCGAGTTTATGGACGTCGGTAACGATAACGGCTGGAACTTCGATAAAGTGGTCACCAAAAAAGAAATCATGGAGATGCTGGATAAAGAGTTCGACCTGGAACCGCGTTCTCCGAAATATTATGGTGAAGTGGCCAAAGTGTACCGTCATAAAGATGCACAATCTTACTTAGGGTTCATCACGAGTGTGTCTGAGAGCTTCTGTTCCACATGTACTCGTGCGAGACTGTCATCCGACGGTAAATTCTACGGCTGTCTGTTTGCTGTAGAAGGATTTGACATTAAAACATTGATGCGTGAAGGCATAGACGATTCAGAGCTCCAGGATATTCTGGTCGGAGTATGGAATAGGCGCGACGACCGCTATTCTGAAATCAGAACTGAAATCACTGAAGAAAGACGCCAGGCGCGCAAGAAAATCAATATGAGTTATATTGGAGGATAAAACGTGAAGATTACTTCACGTTTTTTTCAAATTAAAAATAGGAAGCGTTAAGAATGAAAATAGAATTTCCAAGGAAATGGTTAATAATCTATGCACTGATTTCTCTGCTGATGGTTATATTTTATGTCTTTTTTGGACATTATCTGTCGGTCATCCTGTCTGACTTCATCGTCGGAAATCAGTCGTTATCATATACTCTGCTCGCTTGGATGCTGATTTTCTTCACGGCATTCATACTTTTGCGTGCAATTTATCAATACAGTACCGCCCATGTCGCACATAAGCGCATGGAGAGCTACGGCAACAGGCTGTTATCCAAAGTGGATGATACGACGAATAAAAAATCCGAATCCTTCCTGAATGCGCTGTACGTGCACCTGGAAAAATACCGGCCGTTTGAGCAGGTGTTCATACCGACGATCGTCAACACGATGGTCAAGCTCGTCGTCATCATCTTCGTGCTGTTTTTCGTGCACAGAAATGCTGCCATCATCCTGCTTCTGACAGCACCGTTTGTCCCACTCTATTACGTGCTTGTTGGGCTGCAGACAAGGGATGAGTCATATAAGCAGGCCTCGCAATTCGATGGTATGGGCACTTTATTTTTAAACCTGGTGCGCGGTAAGGACACTGTCCGTTATACAGGTTCGAAAGAATCTGTAAAGGGGCGTCTGGAAGAGAATAATAAGGACTTCGTATCACAGACGATGAAGATCTTGAAATATGCATTCCAATCATCCCTGATGCTTGAGTTTATAACGATACTCGGTATCGGACTTGTGGCGCTCGAAATCGGGCTGCAGATCATCATATTTGAAAATATCACTTTTTATGCGGCCTTCTTCGCCCTGCTGCTCGCTCCGGAATTTTATAATGCGCTGAAAGTGCTCGGCGTCGAGTTCCATAACGGCCAGCTTGCAAGAGGTCATCTGGACAAGGTGAATGAATGGCTTGAGGCGCCGGCAAAGCATAAAGAGTACAGAGCAGTATCCCAGTCCGGCGATTATGCGGTCGAACTTGAAAATGTCGATATCGGCTATAATGAAAAGCGGCTCGTCGAAAATATAAATATCAAGTTTGAGCCCCGGACAATCAATTCGATTACCGGGCCGTCAGGAGAGGGCAAGACGACACTTCTGAAAACGATCGTGGGGCTGCTGCCGCCAAAAAGAGGAGATGTCAGGCTGTCCACGATGGATATCGGCTATATTTCAGATGAACTTTATTTCAATGACAGTACTTTGTTCGATTATCTTTCAGACGGCGGTTCCGGGGAGGAAGCGGTTCTCGGGATACTCGAAAAACTGAAGCTGATGGAGAGTGTGGACAAGCTGAAAGAAGGCATCCATACACCAATCGTAAATAATAATGTACCGTTTTCCGGCGGGGAGATCGTCCGTCTGAAAATCGCACGCGTACTGTTAAAACGGCCGGGCATCATCGTCATGGATGAACCGACCGAATTTCTGGATGCTGAAACGGAAAGCATTGTGCTCGATCAGCTGAATGAATTCAAAGAGTTTTCAACGATCATTGCAGTCGTTCACAGACGGAGATTACTGAATATCAGCGATACACATTATCACCTTGAAAATAAAAAGATTGAAAGAGGTGATATATGATGGAATATTTAAAGAATGAAAAGAAGCATGTGTTTTACAGCATACTGCTCGGCGTAATCGGCAGCCTGATCGGCATATCGATTTTCGGACTCAGCGGCTACATGATCAGTCTGAGCTATTTCGAGCCGCCGATATTTGTCATCCTGCTGATCATTTCAATGATCAAACTGTTCGGCATGACAAAAGGCGGACTGAAATATCTGGAACGTCTCCTGTCACACAACTCGACATTCAAACTGATTTCAAGGATGCGTACACGGTATTTCGAGTCGACGTTATTCGATGACAGGGACAGGCACAACGTCCGTTTCATCCAGACATTGAGCCGCCACTTCGAAGATATTGAAAATTATTATATTACCATCATCTACCCTTATGTTGTTGCACTATTGATGTCCATTGTCCTGATTTTATTATCTGCACTGCTCAATACGGCAATGGTGGTCATAACACTGTTTGTCACGCTGCTGATGCTCGGTGTTCTGCCTTTTGTCTTCAGCAGGTGGGACGATAAAATTGATGCGGAGTACGACAGGCTCGATACGAGTGCGTTTCTTAAGACGTACCAGTTCATACACGGTTATACAGACCTTTTCATCGACGGCAAAAACAAAGATGTTAAAGAAAGTATCGATAACAAGCTGAAATCAATCAGCCGAAATAAAAACAGAGGCAGCTTCAAGGATTCTATGATTGATTTTCTGAGCGGTATGGTCCAGCTCGCCATCATTACAGCAGTCATCATATTGATGCAGGATGACCATATTTTTCTAATACCGATGCTGATACTGCTGGTCATCAGTTTCTTTGAAGTACTGACTCCGGTTGTAGATCCGGCGAGCCAGTATTCCAATACTAAGCAGAAAGTTGGACATATAGAAAGTGAAGCATCGAATACCGGCAGTGAACCGGAGGAATCAGAACCGGACTTGACTTTGAAAAATGTTTCGTATAAATATCCTGCCGGTGCATACGAAGCACTGTCGGACGTCAGCATTACAGTGGCCGACGGACAGAAGCATGCGATTATCGGAAGCAGCGGTTCAGGCAAGACGACACTGCTCAACAGGCTCATTGAGAAGAAAGATATGGGCGTCATGCCGCAGTATCTGGACTTTTACAATGCGTCCATCCGGGATAATCTGACGATGTTCGGTCATTTCAAAATTTCAGATGAAGCGATAAAAAGCCTGCTTGCAGAGTTTGAACTGGAGCATTTCGCTCCTGATGATTTTGTTTATTATACGGGGCAGCTGTCAGGCGGCGAACAGAAGCGGCTGCACTTTATCCGGATGATCATAGAAGATGAAGACTGGTGGATACTCGATGAACCTTCGGCCAAGCTGAATAAAGAGCTGCAGGAAAAAGTATGGCAGTCGATTTTAGACAGGCAGACGGTCATAGTGAGTACGCATGATCTATCATATATTCATGAATTCGAACGTATCCACTTCATTGAGAACGGCCGTATTATAGAGAGCGGCGCATATGAAGACCTGATGGAGCGTCGGGGTGCGGTTCATGAAGCGGTTAAAAGATTCAGGGATTATTTGTAGATGAACGATTCATCATGCTACACTTAACCTGATATGCAGTGAGGAGGAAAATTGTGAAAAAATATGCGATTGTGACTGATTCCGCATCCGGCCTGGAACAATCCTTTATCGAGGAGCATGACATCAAAGTACTGCCGATGTCTGTCATCGTCGATGGGATTGCATACAAAGACGGTGTGGATAAATCTGTCACAGAGATTTATAACCTATTGAAAGAAAGTGGGGAAGGCGCTAAAACCTCACAGCCGACAATCGGTGAATTCATGGATATATACAAAGAGATAGAACAGGATGACCAGTATGATTCTGTAATTTCAATCCATGCATCCAGCGAACTGACAGGCACTTACCAGAGTGCACTCAGTGTTTCTAAAGAAATTTCCAAACCGGCTGTCGTCATCGACTCCAGAATTGGCAGTTATCCGATGAGGAAAATGATCATGCGCGTGGTTGAAGGCAGGAAAAATGGAGAAACACTGGAAGATGTTGAAGCGGAGATTGCAAATATGATTAAAAATACGCAGCTTTATCTACTGCCGCACAGTTTTTCCCAACTGAGAAAAAGCGGGCGGGTGTCTGCATCACAATCCGTGCTTGCAACATTATTGCAGGTACAGCTCAAGCTTGAGTTTGAAGAGGGCAAAGTGATTGTGGGACATAAAGTAAGAACGAAGAAAAAGATGATTTTACACGTTCTGCAGATTTTGGAAAACCATGTGAAGGATGACGCGATAAAAACATTGGCGATTGTCTATGCCGGACATGAATCGCTGGCGTCAGAGTGGAAAAAAACCATCCACGAACGACTGCCCAACCTGAATCTGGTATTTGAACCGCTTGTCCCTGTCGCCGGCGTTCACGTCGGTCACGGCACAGTAGGGTTCGGATTGGTCAAGGGACAATAAAAATAACTCAGCCGTCATGGCTGAGTTATTTTTAATTTATTTAAATCTGAACTTATCAGTTTAAGTGTTTCAAGAAGCTCATCATTCTGTTCCCGGCTCATTGAAAGATGCTCGGTGAATAATGAAAATCTATGTCCGATTTTCTTTTCTAGATTTTTGCCTGTCTCAGTTGCTGTTACATATACATGGCGTTGGTCGTAGATGTCTTTTTCACGCTTGACATACCCCAGATTTTCAATTCTTTTGATCAGTGGAGATATTGTCGCATTGTCGAGCTGAAGTAATTCTGCTATCGTTTTAAGGTTCAGCTTTTCATGTTTCCATAAAAGAGTCAAAACCAGATATTGTGTATATGTCAGATCAGTATCGTGCAGAACGTGATTGGAATAGAAGCGGTTCACTTGTCGCTGTATATTGTATAGATTGAAACAAAGGCGTTCATCTAAATTAGAATAACACATTACTACACCACCTTTAATTTTTACAAGTATCATTATAAGATAAAAGTATATGCGTTTTCAATACATATTTCAATGTGTAAAAATATTTACAAATTTAAGTGGTTGGATTTAATAGTAAATTTGCCATCATCTATGGTAAGATACTCTTAATAATTAACTTTTGGTGGAGGTGACTGCAATTGGGAAGGCGATTTTGAAAACTGAATTATTACTTACGCTGTTAAGTGGTGATCATATAAATATAATTCATTCAATATTGCACAATCGTGGTCAAAAATTACCGGAGGTGAATCCCTTTCAGGGAACATTTTGGATATATCAACCTTAATAAACTTAATTTTATTTATAATATTAATATTACTGACGATGCTCTTCGTAGGATCGGAATTCTCGTTGGTAAAAGCAAGGCAATCACGCCTGGACAATCTTATAGATGAAGGAAACAAAAAAGCGGTTTTAGTAAAATCGATGACACAGAAGCTGGATTATTACTTATCGGCCTGTCAGCTGGGTATTACAGTAACGGCATTAGGTCTTGGGTGGATTGGTGAATCGACGTTCGAAGTGATTCTTCATCCATTTTTTGCATTTATAGGCGTACCTGAAGACTTAACGACACCGCTTGTTGTGGCGTTCGCTTTTGCGATAGTCACTTTCATCCATGTTGTAGTGGGTGAGCTGGCACCGAAGACAGTCGCAATCCAATATGCCGAACAGATGGCGATGACGTTTTCAAGACCGATGTATTTTTTCGGAGTAATCATGAAGCCCCTGATCTGGTCGATGAACGGTACATCAAGATTTTTACTGAGACTTGTCGGTTTTAAAGATATGCCGACAGAACAGGCACACTCTGAAGAAGAATTGAAAGTCATCATGACAAATAGTTATCAGAGCGGTGAGATCAACCATACCGAACTCGCCTACATGCAAAATATCTTTTCATTCGATGAAAGACTGGCAAAAGACATCATGGTGCCGAGGACACAGATGATTACACTGACCGAGCCCATAGAGATTGATGATGTACTCGAGGCAGTCCAGGAACACAACTTTACACGTTACCCCGTCACGGATGACAGCGGCGATAAAGATCAGATCATCGGTTTTATCAACGTGCGTGAATTTTTAACCAACCACGTGTCCAACAGCAACGTCGGACCGGATAACTATATACATGAAATTCCTTTGATCACTGAAGTATCACGCATCAGTGATGCATTGATAAAAATGCAGCGTGAACGTGTGCATATCGCATTGATCATCGACGAGTACGGCGGAACCGCGGGCATGATCACCATGGAAGATATTCTTGAAGAAATCGTCGGTGAAATCAGAGATGAATTCGACGAGGATGAAGTGCCCGACATCGTAAAAGTGGAAGACAACATCTATCATATTAACGGGCGTGTATTGATTGATGACATCACTGACGACTTCGGTATAGAATTCAAGGACAGTGAAGACATCGATACCGTCGGCGGCTGGATGCAGAGCATCAATGCAGATATCGAAGTCGACGATTATATCAATACTGAAAAAGACAAGTGGATTGTTCTGGAGACAGATAACCATACGATCAAACAGGTGGCCCTCATGAAAGGCTACAACATCGTCCATGATGGTGAATCAGAAACTGACAAAAACAATTAAAAAGTAAATGACAGAGACCGCCGGATATTTGACGATGCCGGCGGTCTTTATTATGTGGATGAGACTGTGATGAATCCGATAATCTTGACTGATTTCCGTGACTCGATCGCCGCTGGAGTGTTCATTGTCAGTTATCGGTCGTTTTATTTGAAATTAACAGCGTGGGGACATGATTTCAGCCAATTTAATGATAAAATAAAAGTAATAATTAAATCCTATGAGGTGAGGGGTATGGGGATTTTTGAATTTCTGATTGCCACGGTACCGGTCGCATTGTTTTTCTCAGTACCGTTGTATGCGATAAAACGGCGTTCGGACCAGAAGGACGACCGGCTGAAGATTGATCACATCCGTGAGCAGAAGGAGCTGGAACAGGTCCGTCAGGAAAACTATCTGCTTGAGAATAAACAGATGCGTCTTGAATTGGATAAGATCAAGGAAGAAAGAGCATTGAAGGAACGTAACGGGCAAAAGAAGGACAGATGGCTGATAGAGGAAAGTAAAGAACGTGAATTGTAGGTGTTGAAAAATGGGATTTTTTGATGTCATCATGGGACTGGTCGGCCTGGGCGGTCTCGGTATTTTAAGTATTGCAGGTATAGCATTTTATGCGATAACAAGGGACTACAACCAGGAAAAAGAGAAGTTGCAGTTGAAAAAGATACGGGAAGAGCGGAAACTGGAACAGATCAAACAGGAAAATTATTTATTGGAAAATGAAGATATGCGTCTTGAACTGGATAAGATCAAAGAAGAACGGCTGCTGACACAAAAGAAAAATGATGAAAATAAGCGCTGGCTGATCCGGGAAACAAAATATGACAAAGAAAAGCCTGAGAATTGAATATTCTCAGGCTTTACACTGTATAGTGCCATTAGGCTTTGCTGCCGCCGATTGCTTTCATTATGAATGATACGACCAATATGAGAATAATTGCGCCGATCAGGCCGCCGATCAGACTCACACCGCCAATTTCAGGTCCTATGCCAAGGCCGAGTGCATTACCTATTGAAGCACCGACCAGGCCGGCAATGATATTACCGATGATACCGAATGGTACATCTTTACCAAGTATTCCTCCGGCAATCCAGCCAATCAGACCGCCGACGATAAGTGTTATAATCCAACCCATGATAATATCCTCCTTAACAATTTAAAATAATATAAAAAACATTTAATCAAATCACTTTCTAAAAGATAAGTACCCTTTTATAAACTTTTTTAATCATAAATGAGGATGGAAGCAAAAGAACAAATATTAACATTAAATGATATATGCTAAAATATAGGAAAACAAAAGGAATACGAAACGATTATGAGAATATTGATGATAGATAATTACGATTCATTTACATATAATCTTGTCCACTATATGGAAAGTAATCCATATGAAGTGGAAATTATGATAAAAACACCGCATGAACTGCATGAACTGTCGATTGATGAAGAAAATATCATCGGCATGGTCATCTCACCTGGCCCTTCCCATCCGAAAGACAGGCAGGATGTGATAAATTTTGTTGAAGAGAATTGGGGGACTGTGCCGATATTCGGAATCTGTCTCGGTCACCAGATGCTGTGGCATATGACCGGCGGTGACGTCATCCGGGGAGAAAGACCGGTTCATGGGCATACATATGATATAAGGCATTCGGGAAGCGGTATATTTGAAGACGTCCGACAGCCATTGACGGTGACAAGATATCATTCTCTTGTGTGTGCGGGGGAAAGCACGGAATTTAATGTGACTGCACAATCTGACGATGGTGTGAACATGGCCATTCAGCATAAAAATCTGCCGATCTACGGTGTCCAGTATCATCCTGAGGCGATTTTATCGTCGGACGGCAAAAAACAGTTATTCAATTTTATCAAAATAGCATTGGAGGCCTAGAAGTGCAGGTACATGCCAAATTTAAAAAACATTCACAGGTGGAGGATTTGTATTTTACGGATCCCATTCTTGTCATGACAGAAGAGACGCACAGCCTTCATGAAGCTTTGACGGCCGCGGAAAAATATATGAAAGACGGTTATTATGCGGTAAATGCCATCACATATGAGTCGTTCGACCGGGAAAACGAACAGTTCATCATCGGCATCTTTTCCGGCACCGTGGACTACGGAAAGTTCATATCCGAGAGGGTAACGACAACATATGAAATGACCGAGCCCGAGTTTACGGAAACACGCGATCAGATCATTAAAAATATCGAACAGGTCAGGGAGTATATACGTGACGGCCATACTTACCAGGTCAACTACACGACGAGACTCACGGGCAGATTTACCGGCGACGGCCATACTTTGTTTGAAACGCTGATGTCTTCGAATAATGGGGACTATGCGATGTATATAGAATATGGTGATGAGCAGCTCGTCAGCTGTTCTCCCGAACTGTTTTTCGAAGTGGATCAGTACAGGACGATTCGTACGCGGCCGATGAAGGGCACCGCGCCCCGCGGCAGAAACGAAAAAGAAGATGAGGACAACCGCCGTTTTCTGAAAGCGTCCAAAAAGGACCAGGCTGAAAATGTGATGATAGTGGATCTGCTCAGAAATGACATCTCCAAAGTGGCTGCGAAAAACAGTGTGAACGTACCGAAACTGTTCACGATAGAAAAATATGCCACGGTCTTTCAAATGACTTCGACGGTGGAGGCGGCGCTTGCCAGTGATATGAACATCACTGATATAATGGACGGCCTGTTCCCGTGCGGTTCCATAACCGGGGCACCGAAGCTTTCGACGATGAACATCATCAACGCCCTGGAATCGACACCGAGGGAGTATTACTGCGGCACACTCGGAATCATGTATCCGGGCGGGGAATGTGTTTTTAACGTCCCAATCAGAACGCTGTACATAAAAGGCGGGGAGTATGTGTATGGTGCCGGAGGCGGCATTACATACGACTCAAATCCCGCTTCAGAATATGATGAGATCGTCGATAAGACCGCATTCTTAAAAAAGGCGCAGTTCGAGCTGATAGAATCGATGCGACTTGAAAACGGCCATGTGCCGCGCCTTCAGTATCATGTGAACCGGCTGGCATCATCGGCCGGGGCTTTTGGTTATAAGACAGCCGATCTGCAAGGTGCCGTCCAAAACTATATAGAGACAAAAGCGGATTCTGCAGGCCTATTTAAACTGAGGGCGACATTGAACCGGTCCGGCAGCCTGAACTTATCCCATGCCCCGATTGACGATGCAGAAGAGGCACCGGCGATTTTAAGTGAAGCGCCGATCAGCGCACCGCCTGAATTTATTGAGAATAAAACGACGGTAAGGTATCATTACAAAATACCAAACAATGATTTCAACATCGTTTTATATTATAATGGACAACAACAGCTGACCGAGTTCAACATCGGCAACGTCGTAATTTCAGAGAATGATGAGTTATATACGCCATCAGAGCAGACAGGAATTTTAAAAGGTGTGATGAGACAATCTCTGCTGGATGACAAAATGATTCAGGAAAGAGATTATTCACTCGATGAGTTTATCGGGAAATATGAAGAGGGCCGGATTTCTGTCTTTTTGATCAACAGTGTCCGTGGCTGGCTTAAGATCAGACTTACAATACAGAGGTGAAAAAATGATAACTTTTTTACTGATAATACTGCTCGTCGGTATCGTCTTATTTACGCATTTTGTAGTGACATATTTAATAGATAATGAATTGAAGATAATTGGTGTATTGGTCGGTTTTGTCGGTCTGATCGTGGCCATTATCATCACATATTTTATCATTACGAATATTACCGAGTTTGTGACGGCTGAGTTAGACTTTTTCTATAATAACTAGTATTTAGGAGGACAAGGATGTTTTTTGCTAATGGTGATCATGCGGTTACATATCAACAGAACGAAGTCATCGACCCGTTAGTGCTTAAACGGCTGACTAATGCGTTCAACACTGACACACACCAATATCTGACAGAGATCATTACAACCGAGAATACTTTGACTTTCATGTATGAGCCGGTCAGAGTGATGGAAAGTCACGATACTATAGAGCCCTCGGGGCTGGTAGTCGAAGAAGCGGAAAGATTTTTAGTTGAAAAGGGGTTTTTAAAGTGAGTTTGATCATTCAGGACAGCGGTCTTTTTTCAATCGTCCAGTCACTGGATAAGCGGTCCTCACCGGACGGCCAGGAATTCAAAGGTGCCTGTGACAGGCTTGCCCATCAGCTGGCCAACCAGCTCGTCGGCAATAAAAAGGATGAGCTGACAATAGAAATGACCGTGAAACCGGCAGTCATTAAATTCACCGAGCCGACGATCATCGCTTTTTCGGGTGCGGAATTTACCGGACGGTGCAACAACCAGGAAGTCCTTCCGAACAGAATATACCTTTTCGACCGGGGGGATGTCTTAAAGTTTGTGGACACACCGAGGGGCAACAGAATATATCTTGCCGTTGCGGGCGGCATCGAAGTCGAAGGCTCCAATATTTTAAAGTCCGGTGACGAAGTGATCATGTGCCGTGATTATACTTTCCAGCATGATGAACTTTTCAATATGCTCCGCAATAGAAACATGGTGAGCTGGGGAGTGGATACATACTCCCTTGTTGAAATATATATATCCGATCTTTTTCATGTTGTCAGGAGGCCGGATATCAGCGATGAAGTATACGACCGGCTGGAAAGCGCGGAATTTACCGTATCAAAAGAAAAGAACAGAGTGTCCCTCTACCTGGAAGGAAAACATCTGGATACCGACCGGTCGAAAGTCACTCATCCGGGCATTAAAGGCGGCGTGTATATCGCTGCTGGAGAACCGGTGCTTGCGCTCAATGATTTTGACCAGCCGACGACAGCGGAGCATATAGGGACCATCCCTTCATATCATATGCACAAACTGTCACAGAAGCGGCGCGGTTCAAAAGTTAAATTCAAAGTGATCGACTGTGACGATGCACATGCGAATCTGTATGCACAGGACTTATGGGTGAAAAGCCTTTTCAAAGCGATTGATTACCGCTTATCCAAAGAGCTCGTCAAAGATAAAATGTAAAGTGAAACATCTGGAGTACTTCCAGATGTTTTTTTTATAGAAAATATCATTAATCCAACAAATCACCCTGAAAATCAGGTATAATATATATCATTAATTATTGAGACTTCAGTTTTAAACGGTGGGATAAAGTATGATAGAGACGACATTACAAAAGTATTTTGGCTTTAAAACATTCAGACCTAAACAACGTAATATTATCAACTCTGTTAAGAATGGAGAAAATACCCTTGGTGTTTTACCTACCGGTTCAGGTAAATCGCTTTGTTTTCAAGTACCCGGATTGGAACTGGTAGGCATCACCCTGGTAATATCTCCGCTGATTTCCCTGATGAAAGACCAGGTGGAAGACTTGAACCGGATCGGCATCCCTGCAGAGTATTTGAATTCCACTTTGAAAAAAAGCGAAATAGAAAGCCTTATGCAGGACGGGCTGAAAGGGCGTTATAAATTTTTATATGTCGCACCCGAGCGTTTTAACAATGAAGAGTTCTGCAAATTTGTCAGGAAACTTGATATACCTCTGGTCGCATTTGATGAAGCGCACTGTATCTCCAAATGGGGCCATGATTTCAGACCAAGCTATCAGGAAGTCATACCGGCCATCCAGTCACTGATTCCTGAAGCGACTTTCGTGGCTCTGACTGCCACTGCGACAGAAGAAGTCCAGGAGAATATCCAGGAATTATTAAATATCAAAGATGAACATGTAGTCCTCCAGAGCATAAAAAGGGACAACCTGCATCTGACTGTCAATAAGACATATCAGCGGGAACAGTTCATCCTCTCGTACATAGAAGAGCGTAGGCATATGTCAGGAATCGTCTATGCAGCAACAAGGGCCGAAGTCGAAAAGATTTCATCATACCTTAAAGATAAGAATATAGATAACGTAATTTATCATGGCGGTCTCAGCAAAAAAGAACGTGATGACAACCAGCATGCATTCGTCTCGGATCTTGTGAATATTGTTGTTGCCACAAATGCTTTCGGGATGGGAATCAACAAGCCGGATATCCGTTTCATCATCCACAACAATCTGCCGGGCGATGTTGAAAGCTACTATCAGGAAATCGGACGTGCAGGGCGTGACGGCAAGGTGAGTGAATGTATACTGCTGTCGAGTGAGAGGGATGTCAATCTTCACCAGTTCTTCATTGACCGATCGAACGGCACCGATCAGCATAAAGACCATATGCGCAGCAAACTGGACAAGATGATCCAGTATAACAGGACATCGAAGTGTCTGATGAGCTTCATGGTCAAATATTTCGATGCAGACGAATATGTCAGGTCATGCGGACACTGCGTGAACTGTCTGAGTGATGACCGTACTTATAATATGAAAGATGAAGCGAAGACCGTCCTGAATCTGATCCAGGATACCGATGAACCGCTGACAAAAGAGCATATCATCCAGGTTCTGAGGGGCGAGAGAAGTGAAAATGTGCTTTTCAACGGATTAGACAAATCGGCATATTTCGGACTCATGGGGAACTATCTGACCGGAGAATTGCACCACATACTGGATGAACTCATTTTAAACGGGCATGTGCATTATAAGGATGAGCACCTGCAGCTGGTGGATCTCAGTTTCTATATATTAAAAGAGAACAAGGATATATACACGGTCCCTTTCAGAAAACAGTTCAAGGAGAAAGTGAACATTTCCACGGCATCTTCACCAAATGAGATGCTGTTCCAGAAACTCATGGGCAAAAGAGCATCACTTGCTGAAAAGTACAGGGTGGATGAAGAGAGCATATTCAGTGACTCTACACTGAAGGAGTTTGCAAGGAAGCTGCCGGCGTCAAAGCAGGACATGGTACACCTTGCAGGTGTGGGGAACTATAAGCTGAAACATTACTGCCCGCACTTCCTGAAAGTGATCAGGCAGCACAAGGAACATCTTGCCGCCCACAATAAAAACACAAATCAAAAGTCACCGCAGAAAAATTAAAAATAACGATCAAATTCACTTTTGAATTGATCGTTATTTTAATGATTGAATCAGAATTCCTCTTTAGGTGCACGGTTTTTCATGAACATGTAGTAGCTGGCACCGAAGATGACGAAGTATCCGATGACAGAAAGTATATCCGGCACTTCATTCAGAATGAAGATACTCAGCAGTGCAGTGAAAAGGATCGTAGAATAGAAAAATATCGATATTTCCCTGGCCGGTGCAAAGCTGTATGCGATCGTCAGCCCAAACTGGCCGGAGGCTGCAAATACACCTGCAAGAATCAGCATGATCCACTGTTCGAAAGTCATCGACTCATATTGGAAGATGAAAAAGGGGAGCAGTGCCACTGTTGAAAAGCCTGAAAAATAAAATACGACTGTATAGAACTTTTCACGGCTGCCGAGTACGCGCAGTACCGTATAGGCGCCGGCGGCAAGAATCGCGCCGAGTATTCCGAGCAGGGCGTACACAGTATCGCTCGACATGGACGGCTTGATAATGAATACGGCACCGGCCAGAGCGACGATGATTGAAATCATCTGATATCTTCTTATGTATTCCTTTAAAAATATCGCACATAAAAGAATGGTGAAGAAAGGACTTAGTTTGTTCAAAATTTCCGCATCACTTAAAACCATGCGGTCGATGACGAAAAAGTTGAGCAGAACTCCAAGCAGTCCCAGACTTGATCTGAGCAGCAGCAGTCCCTGATTCTCCTTATGGCCGAAAAGCTTTTCCTTATGATAGATGACGAGTCCAAGGGCAATGACCATGGATATGAAATTTCTGAAGAAAGTTTTTTGGACAGTCGGCAAGTCTCCGCTGTATTTCACAAAAAAGGACATGAGGCTGAACCCCAGTGAGGAAATCAACAGGGCGATAATGCCTTTTGTAGTATTGCTCATAAAACATCATAGCTCCTTATTCTACTCTTGCATTAAATTTCATTAAAAATAATGTAAATAAAAACGCGAAAAAAATTATTAAATATTCACTGACTCAGTATATCATAGATATCCCAACGATTAGATGAATTATTTGACAGAAATAAGCGTTGAAACTTAATGAAATTCCAGTGTTTTACCATTGATAAATTATTTTTATTGTGGCAAGATAGAACTTAACAAAACAAGATATGGTGTACTGAAAATTTCGGGAACACCATATCTTGTGTTAAATTAAGATAAAGTACCGTTTGTTGAAAAGACGCAAATGGTTGGAATTATTTCGAACGTATGTTCGATTTCTTCATTTTATGGTATCATTTAAGGAGGGAGATGGATGGTATGCTGATTGCATTCTACTCCATGACCGGCAATGTCAGGCGATTTGTAAACGGGACTGATATTGGAGATCAATTTGAATTATACGAGATTAAAGCAGACAACCAAAATGAAAAGATTGCAGAACCTTATATACTTGTCACGAGCACTTATGGATTCGGCGGCGTACCGGCTCCGGTGGAACGTTTCCTGGACGTTAATCACGAGGGGATGCAGGCTGTGGCTTCCAGCGGGAACCGCAACTGGGGAAACAACTTTGCAAAAGCGGGAGAACACATCCGGCTGAAATACAATGTACCGCTGTTGATGAAGTTCGAACTGCACGGCACCGAAGGCGAAAGAGAATTATTTAAAGAGAAGGCAGGGAGTATTCATGAAAGTATTGGACGAGAAGAAGTACAATCATATTGAACTCAATAACGAAGTGACGAAGCGGGATGAAACAGGTTTCTATCAGCTCCATAAAGATCTGGAAGCACTGGAAGTATTTATGGAAGAAGTGAAGGACAAGACGATTCATTTCGATACAGAGCTTGAGCGTCTGCACTACCTTGTGGACAACGACTTCTACTATGACCTGTTCGAGGAATATACAGAAGAACAGGTGACTGAAATTGTAGACTATGCGGATTCACTTCCATTTAAATTCAAGAGCTACATGGCAGCAAGCAAGTTCTTCAAAGATTATACTCTGAAGACAAACGATAAGAAGCAGTATCTGGAAGATTACAAACAACATGTTGTGATTGTGAGCCTGTATTTGTCGAAAGGCAGTGTTGACCAGGCGAAACGTCTGATCAATTCCATGATTGAACAGCGCTATCAGCCTGCGACACCGACATTTTTAAATGCCGGACGCTCACGCCGCGGCGAGATGGTATCATGCTTCCTGCTTGAGGTGGATGACAGCCTGAACTCTATCAACTATATCGACTCGACTGCAAAACAGCTGTCGAAGATCGGCGGCGGTGTGGCAATCAACCTGTCCAAACTGCGTGCGCGCGGTGAAGCGATCAAAGGTATTGAAGGTGTGGCAAAAGGGGTGCTCCCTGTAGCAAAAGCACTGGAAGGCGGATTCGGCTATGCCGACCAGCTCGGCCAGCGTCCGGGTGCAGGTGCGGTTTACCTGAACATCTTCCACTACGATCTGCCTGAATTCCTGGACACTAAAAAAGTGAACGCAGATGAAGACCTGCGTCTGTCCACGATTTCAACAGGTCTTGTGATTCCGTCCAAGTTCTTTGATCTTGCTGCTGAAAACGAACCGTTCTACCTGTTTGCACCGCATACGGTGGAAAGAGAGTACGGAGAGACTCTGGACGATATGAATATTGACGAAATGTATGACCAGCTCGTCGCAAATGATAATGTCAAAAAGCGTAAATTTGATGCACGCGATATGCTGAACACGATTGCACAGACGCAGCTGCAGTCAGGCTATCCTTATATCATGTTCAAAGACAATGCGAATAAAGTGCACCCGTTGAAGGATGTCGGAGATGTGAAAATCAGTAACTTATGTACTGAAATCTTCCAGCTGCAGGAAACTTCGACAATCAACGACTATGGTGTCGAAGATGAAATCAGAAGAGATATTTCATGCAACCTCGGTTCACTGAACATCGCAAACGTCATGGATTCGAAGAAAGTCCGTGAATCCGTCCATGACGGCATAGAAGCACTGACAGTCGTAAGTGACGATACTGCGATTGCAAATGCGCCTGGCGTCAAGAAGGCAAACGATGAACTACACTCTGTCGGACTTGGTGCGATGAACCTTCACGGTTATCTGACGAAAAATAAAATTGCTTATGAATCAGAGGAAGCAAAAGATTTCGCGAACGTCTTCTTCATGCTCCTCAATTACTATTCACTGGAAAAATCTATGATGATTTCAATGGAACGCGGCCAGACGTTCAAAGATTTCGAGCGTTCCGATTATGCGACAGGCGAGTATTTCGACAAATACGTCAACAACTCGTATGAACCCGTTACAGATAAAGTGAAGCCTTTATTCGAAGACATTTATATTCCGACGAAGGAAGACTGGGCGGAACTGCGTGACCAGGTGAAGGAAAAGGGTCTTTACCATGCCTACCGTCTGGCCATTGCGCCAACTCAGAGCATTTCCTACGTACAAAACGCGACAAGCTCGGTAATGCCGATTGTGGATACGATTGAGCGCAGAACTTACGGCAACTCGGAAACATTCTACCCAATGCCGTTCCTGTCAAAAGAGAATATGTGGTTCTACAAGAGCGCGTTCAATGTCGACCAGATGAAATTGATTGATCTGATTGCAACCATCCAGGAGCATATCGACCAGGGAATCAGTACAATCCTTTACGTGAACTCGGAAATTTCAACGCGTGAATTATCAAGACTGTACATTTATGCGCACCATAAAGGTCTTAAATCACTGTATTACACAAGAAATAAATTGCTCAGCGTTGAAGAATGTACAAGTTGTTCAGTTTAAAAGATAAAGGAGTCTTATAAATGATAGCAGTTAACTGGAATAAAGAAGATGATATGACCAATGTATTCTGGCGTCAGAACATCTCCCAGATGTGGGTGGAGACAGAATTCAAAGTATCGAAAGACCTAAGTTCATGGTCAGGCATGTCTGATAACGAGAAAGACACTTTTAAAAAGGTATTGGCAGGACTTACTGGACTGGACACGCACCAGGCGGATGACGGTATGCCGCTCATCATGCTGCATACGGATGACCTGCGTAAAAAGGCCGTATATTCATTTATGGGGATGATGGAGCAGATTCATGCAAAATCATACTCCCATATCTTCTCGACACTGATTTCATCCAAAGAGACGGATGAACTGCTTGACGTGTGGGTGTTGAATAACGAACATCTGAAATACAAGGCAGATAAGATCGTGAGCCGTTACCATAAGCTGTTCGACAAAAATGCATCTTTATATGATCAGTACATGGCACGCGTTGCGTCCGTATTCCTGGAATCATTCCTGTTCTACTCAGGTTTCTACTACCCGTTGTATCTGGCGGGGCAGGGCCGTATGACGACAAGCGGGGAAATCATCCGTAAAATACTGCTGGATGAATCCATCCACGGCGTATTCACCGGACTTGATGCCCAGACGATCAAACCGCAGCTCACGCAGGAAGATCAGGAACGTGCGGATAAAGAAATGTATGAACTTCTCGAGGAGCTTTATGCGAACGAGCAGGAGTACACTAAAGAACTTTATGACAAAATCGGTCTGACTGAAGATGTGATGAACTATGTCACCTACAATGCGAATAAAGCACTTGCAAACCTCGGATTTGAACCTTATTACGAAGAAAAAGGATTCAACCCGATCATCGAAAATGCCCTTGATACGTCCACGAAGAACCATGACTTCTTCAGTGTCAAAGGTGACGGGTATGTGCTTGCACTCAATGTCGAGCCGTTACAGGACGAAGACTTTGTATTTGAAGATTAATTGAAGTGAATATAAAAATCACCCTGCCGGGAATTTTTTGCCGGCAGGGTGATTTTGTATGTCTGCAGCTGGTTTCTCTGAATTTGTCCGGTAAAAATCATTAGGTTGACAATTCCTACGATTGGTATATGATTAATATAGAGTTTTTCAACTGAATATAATTCTTTCGGGGCAGGGTGTAATTCCCAACCGGCGGTTAAAGCCCGCGACCTGTACGCGTCCTGCGTATGGCTGATCCAGTGGAAACCTGGAGCCGACAGTTAAAGTCTGGATGGGAGAGAGAATGTTGCAAGCGTATATGATACGTTTATTTTGTGCTGATTATATACAGCGCATTATTTAGCATACAAATTTTGAAGCGCCGATGATTTTTTCATCGGCGTTTTTTTGTTCAGGAGGGAAAACTTGAGTATTTATATGGACAAAGCGATTGCCGCGGCGGGTATCGCCGGCGGCCAGACAAAAAAGAATCCGACGGTGGGTGCAGTCATTGTAAAGGACGGTGTCGTCATCGGAATGGGGAGCCATCTTTTAATGGGAACTGACCATGCCGAAGTGCAGGCGATAAAGTCCTGCATCGAAGATCCGGCCGGGGCCGATATTTATGTGACACTGGAACCATGTTCGCATCATGGCAGAACACCGCCCTGTACAGAAGCGATCATCAATGCAGGGATTAAAAGGGTGTTTTATGCAGTGCAGGATGAAAACCCAAAAGTTTCCGGCCATACGGTTCTGGAAGATAAAGGTGTGACTGCAATTCACCAGCCTCATGAAAAGTCGGAAGCGATTTATGACGGATTTTTCAATCACCTGTCCAGAAAGCGGCCGAATGTCACTTTGAAAAGTGCGGTCAGCCTGGACGGTAAACTCGCTCTTGATAATGGCACGAGCAAGTGGGTCACGAATTCAGAATCACGTAAAGATGTCCAGTATCTCAGGCACAGCCATGACGCCATTCTGACAGGCGGCGGAACGCTCCTCGGCGATAATCCGCGTCTGACTGCAAGGATAGAGGGTGGCGGCAATCATCCGAGACCGGTTATTCTGCTTGGCGGCAGCCTGCTTGAGGACGGTCTTGAAATTGAGTCGCATCCAAACAAGCCTGTCGTCTTTACAGATAACATTGAAAATAAAAAGTTCAGCGGAAAATATCATATTGAATACGGTCAATTTTCCAATGGTGAAATATTGGATATACTTTACCGGGATTATGATATCAGCAGCATTTTAGTCGAAGGCGGTTCGAAAACACAGACTGCCTTCATCAAGGAAGAATTATACGATCAGATCATCATATATATTGCCCCGAAATTATTTGGTAGGTCAAAACATGAATTGTTTCAATCATCATTTACAGCGATGGAAGAAGTCATTCATTTAAAACTTACAGACGTCGAAAAACTCCAGTCAGATTTAAAATTGACATACAGGAGGAATTAGATGTTTACAGGACTGATAGAACAAAAAGGCACAGTGCTTAAAGTGGACAGCACTGTGGATGATACAGAATTTACAATAAACAACGACGGCTTTGAAGATTTAAAAGAGGGTGACTCGATCGCTGTAAACGGAGTATGCCTGACAGCTTACGAGATTACAGAGCATACGTTCAAAGTCACAATGATTAATTAGACGAAAAGAATCACGAGCCTCAAAGATGTAAATGACGGCGCAGCAGTGAACCTGGAGCGCGCATTGAAATTATCCGACCGCCTCGGCGGCCACCTTGTGAGCGGCCACGTGGATGACACTGGTACAATCACTAAAATTTCACATGACGGCAACGCCGTTGTCATGACGATAAAGTGCCCCCATCATCTGATGAAATATATGGCGGATAAAGGATCCGTGACGATTGACGGCATCAGCCTGACTTTATTTGAAGTGGACCATGAAGAAGGAACGTTTACACTGAATTTAATTCCTGAGACGATTGAACGTACAATTTTAGGAAACAGAAGTGTACAGGATACAGTGAATATAGAGGCAGACCAGATCATCAAACACATCGAGCATCTTCTGCAGCACGGCGATCTCGACATGACAAAATTAAGTAAAGCGGGTGGTCCCCATGTTTGATTCAATCACTGAAGCGATAGATGCGCTGAAGAAAGTCGAATTGATCATCGTTGTCGATGACGAAGACAGGGAAAACGAAGGTGATCTTGTCGGAATTGCCGAATATCTGAATCCGGAAGCCATCAACTTCATGGCCACATACGGCAGAGGGCTGATCTGCACACCGATGTCAGAAAACATTGCCCGAAAACTGGAATTGCCGCCAATGACCGATGACAACAGCGATCCGCACTCGACGGCATTCACAGTATCGGTCGACCATCATACCACGACTACAGGCATCAGTGCTTTTGAACGTTTTGACACGATAAAGGCTTTAATCGATGACGAATCCGAACCGGCGCACTTCAATATGCCGGGACATATATTCCCGCTTGTTGCGAAACCCGGCGGCGTAATAGAAAGGATGGGCCACACGGAAGCATCGGTGGATCTGAGTAAATTGGCCGGCGCGAAGCCTGTAGGTGTCATCTGTGAAATCATGAATGATGACGGCACCATGGCGAGAGTGGACGACCTGAAAAATTATAAAAGTGAACATCAGTTGAAAATGATCACGATAGAAGACTTGAAAAAATATATTTTAAAAGAACAGAGAGTGATGCTTGACAGTGAAGTCAAGCTGCCCACACCTTTCGGCACATTTAAAATGCACGGTTTCAAAGATAAATTGACCGGAGAAGAACATGTTGCACTTGTTCACGGCGATATCAGGCAGAACATGAATGTCAGAATCCATTCGGAATGCCTTACAGGCGATGTCTTTCACAGTTCGCGCTGTGACTGCGGTGAACAGCTGGAAAAAGCGATGAAGATCATCAGCGAAGAAGACGGCATCATTTTATATATGCGCCAGGAAGGCAGAGGCATCGGCCTATTGAATAAGTTGAAGGCGTATGAACTGATAGAACAGGGTTTTGATACGGTCACGGCAAATGAACATCTCGGTTTTAACGCGGATCTGAGGACTTATGATGCCGCAGCCGGCATGCTGAAAATACTGGGGCTGAATGAAGTGACCCTGCTCAGCAACAATCCTAAAAAGGCGGCGGGTCTCAGTGATGATGGTATTCGTGTAAACAGACGCAGTCATATAGTGGAAGCGAACATATACAATGATGATTATTTAAAAACTAAAAGAGAAAAACTGGGGCACCAGTTACAGGAGGACTAGAAATGAATACAATTCAAACGGCAATGACAGGTGAAGGATTGAAAATCGGCATAGTGGCGGGAAGATTCAATGATTTCATCACAAGCCAGCTTGTAAACGGGGCAGAAGGAGCACTGGTCAGCCACAAGGTCAAAAGTGATGACATCGACCTCGTATATGTACCGGGCGCTTTTGAAATACCGCTCGTTGCGAAAAAGATGGCAGAATCAGATAAATACGATGCAATCATCGCACTCGGCTGTGTCATCCGCGGCAGCACAACTCATTATGATTATGTATGTAATCAATCTGCTGGTGGAATACTGGAAGCGGGGCTGTCTACAGGCGTTCCGGTAATATTCGGAGTCGTCACAACAGAAAATATTGAGCAGGCGATTGAGCGTGCCGGAACAAAAATGGGTAACAAGGGAGTGGACTCCGCGAACTCAGCAATCGAGATGGCCAACCTGATGAGTGAATTAAAGTCATAAAATGTATAAAAATCAAAAATATCCTGCTCTGCAGTAATGTTATAGTATTGTGGAGAGGAGATATGATATGAATATTAAAACATTACTGCTGGCAGTGTTTGCCAGTGTATTTTTAGCAGCATGCAGTGACGGGGCAGACGATGAAATGAATCATGATGCACCTGAATCCGATGAAATGAGAACTCTGGATGTTGAATTATTCACACCTGACCATTTAATGTCCGGTGAGACTGTAGAAATGACGGCACATGTCACTTCCAATGATGAAGATGTGACAGAGGCAGATCACGTTATGTTCGAGATACAGGATGAAAATGAAGAGACGCTGGAGGAGATAACTGCCGAACATTCAGAGAACGGTGAATATACGGTGGAATATACATTTGACGAAACGGGCACTTATACTGTAATTTCTCATGTGGATGCATTCTCACTGCACACGATGCCAAGCTCTGAGGTTATTGTAGAGTAAAATCTGTGGACATTTATCTGTGTAATCGGATGTATATTTGGGTATACTAATGTTACAACAGTAACAGGAGGTTAACATGAGATTGGATGATAAGACTTATATAGTGGCGAATGCGACATCACCTCTTGGCTCTGATTTATCCAGACATCTTGCTGGTGCTGGAGCAAACTTGATACTGACAAGTTTGGATCATGTCGAACTGGATCAATTGCTGGAAGAAATAAAAAGCGAATCTACAGGACATCATAGTTCAGTTCTGCTGCAGCAGTCGAAAGAGATAGACTGGCTGAATGTGCTTTCGGAAATAGAGAAGGACTTTGACAGCCTTAACGGCATCATCCTCGTACACACTATTCATACGGAAAGTAAATCAATATATGACTTGGGTTTCGACGAATTCAGCGAAGTGGTGAACGAGCATATCTGGGGAACATACCTCGGCACAAGAGTGCTGCGTCCTTTATTGAAAGATGAGAGAGAAGCCAAAATCATCAACGTTATCGAACCGTCATTTGAAGAAATATACGAGCGCAATTTATATTACACGGTGACCGGCGCGATAGAGGCACTGACACATTCCACAGCAATTGAACTGAGCAAGGAAGATGTGGATGTGTACGCACTGAGTTACAGGCCATCATTTAAAGAGTCGATGGAAGAGTCGCTTGAAAGAGCGAATCCCGAGGCAATCGGCACTGTTATGGATATACTCTCCGGCAGTGATACACAGCCGACCGGGGAAACGATCATCATTAATTAATTAAAAGACTACCTTTGAACAGGTAGTTTTTTATTGGGAATATTAACCGTCACGCTTGAAAAACGGCTTATAGGGTGTATAATAATAATTACGCTCGTAATGATAATCATTATCAGTTAAGGATGGTGGAAATGGCAAAAAAATTATTTCGTCTTGATATTCTGATTATCATACTTATAGTTTTATCTATAATTTCTATGTTTGTAGGAGTAATTCCACTATCTATAAATGAGATATTTAGTTTATCAGAGCAGCAGAAAAACATATTGGCATCCAGTCGATTTCCAAGAACGATTTCGATTATTATTGCCGGAGCTTCGCTTGCAGTCAGCGGTCTGATCATGCAGCAGCTCACAAGAAACAAATTTGTTTCGCCGACAACTGCCGGCACGATGGACTGGGCACAGCTTGGTATTTTAATCGGTATCATATCATTCCCGGCCATTAATCTTTTCGGCAGACTTGCATTTGCATTAATACTGTCCATGTTCGGTACATTATTGTTTATGCAGATTATTACACGGATTAAACTTAAAGACGTGATTTTCGTTCCTCTTATAGGGCTGATGCTCGGCGGTGTGGTTTCAAGTATTGCAACATTCATCGCACTCAGAACGAATACACTGCAGATTATTACAGGCTGGATGCATGGCAGTTTCTCAACAGTTATATCAGGCAGATATGAGATTTTATACATAAGTATTCCACTGCTCATTGTCGCAATCCTTTTTGCAAACCAGTTTACGGTTGCCGGCATGGGCGAAGACTTCTCCAAAAACCTTGGTATGAACTATACAAGAATTTTATACACCGGATTATTTATCACCGCAGCAATTACAGCACTTGTTGTTGTAACAGTCGGTATGCTGCCATTTCTCGGGTTGATCATACCCAATATCGTTTCAATGTTCAGGGGAGACCATCTCCAGAAGACGATATATTTAACCGCAGTTTTAGGTGCGATTTTTGTGATGATCTGTGATATTTTAGGCAGAATCCTCATTTATCCATATGAAATCTCAGTCGGTTTGATGATTGCTATATTTGGCAGCTCTATCTTCTTGTGGATGATATTCAGGAGGGTCAGGGCGGATGCTTAAAGATAGAAAAAACAGACTTCTCTTAGTGCTGTCAATTGTAACGGCCATAGCCATCACTTTTTATATGTTCTTCCAGATTGATTTTGATATTCTTTTCTATCAACTGCCGTCAAGAGGAAGGCGTATAATCGCGATGGTCATTGTCGGGGTCGCAATTGCAGTGTCTACAGTGATTTTTCAGACTATCGTTAAAAACAGAATCTTAACACCTTCAATCATGGGTCTGGATTCTGTCTATGTTTTCATACAGACATCGATTGTATTTATCGCAGGCGTGAGTTCTCCATTTTTACTGAACTCACATTTCAACTACTTTCTCAGCCTGGGCCTGCTGACATTGTTTACACTTTTCGTTTTCAAGTATTTATTTAAACTGACGAAAAGCAATGTATTCATCCTGCTTTTGATCGGTATCATATTAGGTACCTTTTTCGGCAACCTGTCGACATTCATGCAGCAGCTGATCAGCCCGGATGACTTTCTGGTGCTCCAGAATACACTGTTTGCATCATTCAACGTGGTCAATGAAGACCTGATGCTTTTGACAGCGGTCATCCTTGTCATTATGCTGATCATCGTATTGAGAGATTTCCATTCCCTCGATGTGCTGGCACTCGGCCGGGACGGCGCGATAAATCTTGGTGTAAATTACGATAAGAAAGTTTCGCAGCTGCTCGTCATTGTGGCAATACTTGTGTCGGTTTCTACAGCACTGGTCGGTCCGATCATGTTTCTCGGTCTGCTGGTCGTAAATATCGCACATGAACTATTTAAAACATATAAGCATATATATTTGATCGTCGGAACATCTTTGATCAGCATCATTGCTTTGGTTATCGGTCAGATGATTGTACAGTTCGTTTTCCAGAACAGTGTAGAAATCAGTGTTATAATTAACTTGGTTGGTGGCGTTTACTTTATTTATTTAATGCTTAGGAGGGGACGCGAATGATTAGCGTCAAAGGAATCACAAAGTTGTATGGTGACAAAAAAGTGGTTGACGATGTGTCTTTATCAATAGCAAAAGGCAAAATCACTTCTTTGATCGGCCCGAACGGAGCAGGAAAAAGTACTGTGTTATCAATGATTACCCGATTGCTGGACAATGACAGCGGCGAAGTGCTGCTTGAGGGCGACAATATTTTCACCCAGCCCAACACGGAGCTCGCGAAAAAGATTTCAATTCTGAAACAGTCGAACCACCTTGAACTTAAAATTACAGTCCGTGAACTGATAGCATTCGGACGTTATCCATATTCCAAAGGCCGTCTGACAAAAGACGACCATGCACTGATCGATGAGGCAATCAATTATATGGAACTTGAACAATTCGAGGACCGGTATATAGATGAGCTTTCAGGCGGTCAGAGACAGCGTGCATACATCGCAATGACAATCGCACAGGATACGGAATATATTTTCCTGGACGAGCCGCTCAACAATCTGGATATGAAACATTCGGTACAGATTATGCAAATATTGAGAAGGCTCGTACGCGAAAGGAACAAGACGATCATCATCGTCATTCACGATATCAACTTTGCATCTTGTTATTCAGATAATATAGTTGCACTCAAAGACGGCGAAGTTGCAATCAGCGGTACAAAGAACGAAGTGATCAAAAAAGATATACTTGAAGATATTTATGAAATGGAAATAAACATCGAATGTATTATGGGCCATCAGATCTGTATTTATTTTGATGAGCATGCCGATGCTACAGTGGATGACTTTGTTAAAGAACAGGCACAGATATAAATGCTGCTTCAAACTTTAAGGAGGTGATGGACTAAAATCGGATGTAATCATAGTAGTATTTTTTAGTGGGGGCTAAAAATCACTATTATTTGGAAAGAGGTAAAGGAATGAAATTAAGAAATCTATACTTAATGTTAACATTTGCACTTGTTTTAGTATTGGCAGCGTGTGGTAATTCAGATGGCGGAGATGACAGTGATTCTTCTGCGGGCGCTGAAGAATCTGCGGAAGAAGGTTCAGAGGAAACTGTAAGTTTTGAAAACACATTTGAAGTATCACCAGGAGACGGCGAAGACCGTGGCGCAGAAGGCGAAGAGGTGTCTGAGACGATCGAAGTACCAAAAAATCCCGAAAAGGTTGCTATTTTTGACCTTGGTGTAGTGTCCACTTTCCAGGCACTTGGTCTGGAAGAAAACATAGCAGGTCTGCCTAAAGGTGAAGGAAACGGATCATTATCTGATACATTGTCAGAATTCGAATCCGATGAATATGCGAACCTTGGCGGACTGAAAGATCCGGACTTCGAAGAAATCGCAAGAATCCAGCCTGATGTCATTATGATCCATGGCCGCCAGGCAACAGAAAACAACTTGGCAGAATTTGAAAGAGTCGCACCTGATGCGGATATTGTGTATGTTGCTGCAGATAATGCATCATACTTTGAAGATATCCAGGAAATGACTCAGCTTATCGGTGAGTTATACGGCGAGGAAGAAGCGGCAGACACTTTGGTTGAAGATATGAATAACAGAATAGAAGAAGTAAGCAGTAAAGTAGATGAAGTTGAAGATAATTCTATGTTGTTCATCCAGACAAATGGCGAAAGCTCTGTTTCATTCCACGGTACAGGTGGCAGATTTGGTTACCTTTACGATACATTCGGTTTTAGTTCTGCCGATGAATTTGATGATGCAAGTGATTCTCACGGTTCACAGGTGAACTATGAGTTCATAGCGAATGCCGACCCAGCCCTGATGTTTGTAATGGACAGAGGTGCGGTAGCCGGCGGTGGGGAAGCGACACCGGTTGATACACTGATCAACTCGACTACTGAATCAGCAACCGCTGTACAGAACGAGAATATTTTCTCACTTGACCCGCAGGTATGGTACTTGAATGCGGGCGGTTACGAAACCGGCATGATTCAAATTGATGAAGTTGAAGAGGCAGTAGACAGCCTGACACAATAATAAATGAAAAAGGATCCGTAAATTACGGATCCTTTTTTGTATGCAGTTTTATTGATGTTTATTTATGTCTGTCTACTCTTTTGTAAACAGGTTCTCCGATGACTCTCACTTCTGTATCGAGTTCGATGCCGTAATTTTCCTGTACTGTGTTTTTGACGAAATTGATCAGTTCTTCGTAATCGCCTGCAGTGCCGTTATCCACATTGACCATGAATCCTGCGTGTTTCTTTGAAACTTCAACGCCGCCGATGCGATGGCCCTGAAGGCCGCTGTCCTGTATCAGTTTTCCAGCGAAATTGCCGGGCGGTCTTTGGAAAACACTGCCGCATGAAGGGTATTCGAGCGGTTGTTTGCTTTCTCTCCGTTCGGTCAAATCGTCCATTATGGCATTGATATCTTCAATTTTAGCAGGTGTCATCTTAAATCTCGCTTCTAAAATCACATAATTATTTTCCTGGATGATGCTTCGCCGGTAAGCAAGTTCCAGTTCTTCGTTCGACAACGTCAGCAGTTCTCCGTACTCGGTTGCGACTGTGGCTTCGAGCAGACAATCCTTCACTTCTCCGCCGTAGGCCCCGGCATTCATATAAATCGCGCCGCCGACACTCCCGGGGATGCCGCAGGCAAATTCCAGACCGCTGACAGAATGGTCACGTGCGAATCGTGACACGTCGATGATTGCTCTGCCGCTGCCGACAGTGATTATATCATCTTCGATGTTCAGGTGGGTCAGGTCAAGAAGGTTTAATACGACCCCTCTGATGCCGCCGTCCCTGATGATGATGTTGGAGCCGTTGCCGAGGTACGTAACAGGAACATGATTCTCGCTGCAGTACTTCAGAACTTTACATGCGTCTTCAAAATCGCCGACAGTAATATAAAAATCTGCCGGTCCTCCCGTTTCGGTATAAGTGTATTTTTGTAATGGTTCATCAATTTTTATAGTCGAGTTATTTAAATGCATTTTCAAGTCTTGCCCGATCAGCTTCTTATCCACGATTACAAATCCTTTCGAAATTATGCTATTAATCATTATAAATGAATATACCCGAATTTGGAACTGAGACTCATGAAGTTTGTATACAAACAGTGAATATGATATATTTTTACTATAATTTTGCTTTTTGGTTCTATATAAATAAGGATGTGACTCTTTTGAAAGTGAAGCAGACGGTCACCTTTAATTTATTGCTTATTTTTATATTATTATTAAGTGCATGTGGCAATCGTTTAGCTGAAGAAACTGAAGAATATCAGCAGCAGATGGATGACATTTATACTATTAATAACGAATTAACTAATCATCTGGATAATATAGATAGTGATAAAATACAAAATCATATTTCTGATTTGGACACTGACTTTGAAAGTGATGAATTGGAAGAGATGATTTCAAAACTTGAAGGGGAGATATTACCGCTTGCGGAATCACTGAATACAAAAGTGGATGAAATGGAAGTAACCAATGAAGATATAGAAGACCACCATAATACTTTTGTGGAAAGTGCCCAGGTAAAATATGATTTCGCAGAGCAGCTGAGTGATTATTTAAGCACTTATCAGAACTCGGTTCAGGCAAGTGAACGGCTGATTGACCTCAGCCAGTCTTTTATGGATAATCAGAAAGAAAGAGATGACATTATAGAAAATGCTTCGGATAGTAAGGCTGAAGAGGAGATCAACACATTGATCGATCAGTTGAATTCAAACAGTGAAGAGCTTGATGAAGCATCCAAGATTCTCGAAGGTGATGAATCCATAGAGAGCAAACAGGAACAGATTGATGATGTCCTGCTGCCGATGCTTGATGAACATGTGGATTCGCTGAACCAGATTAATCTGTCCACACAGCAGGCCAACAGAGTACGGTCGGTCAGCCTTGAGATGTATTACGGATATATTTCTTATTATGAGGAAAGAAAAAACACGATGTCATACAATGAGAAGCTGCAAAATGTCCAGCTGCAGAATATATTATCGCTGCAGGAAAGCTATCAGAGGCTGGATGAGGACTATACAAAAGAATTGGAAGAATTAAAGAGTGGTGAATAAACGACCACTCTATATTTTTTTCTTTCCCTTTATCTGTGTTTCATATAATGGATGATCCGGATTGTTCTCAATCTTATTGATGAAGACGTTGCGTAATATCAGCGTGATGATCCATAATGCAAATACACCAAGCAGCATGTAAGAGACCGTCGCATTATTGTTGAAGTCCAGGAAAAATAGTATGACTACGAGAAACAATGCCAGGTTAACTGTATCAAGCATGTTCCAGCGTTTGATCGGTTTGTTCATAAGGTTCCCTCCAATTTTGAAAAATGTAATATGCAAAATATTGGATTTGCTATATAATTGATTTAATGATAGATTATACTAAGTTTAATAAGAAGGTGATGACATGTTGACCAAAATAACAAATATTGATTCATTTGATAAACTGTTAGATTCAAAACAATTTTTCTTCTTTCTTAAACATTCAAATACCTGTCCAATTTCTGCAGGAGCTTTTGAAGAATTTCAAAAATTCCACTATGAAAGAGATATCGATGGATACTATTTAATTGTACAGGACCACAGAGAACTATCCAACTATATTAGTGAAAAATACGATATTAAACATGAATCCCCACAGGCTTTTTACTTTGATGACAGTGAAGTGAAGTGGCATGATTCTCATGACAGAATAACATTGACAAACCTGGCTTCAGTAGAAGATTAAAGATAAGGGGCTGGGACAAAAAGGCTCCTGAAAACTAAGAAAAATGGCGATTCATCGATTAATTGAGATGAATCGCCATTTTTTATGTGATTTTTCAGA
>NZ_FNFY01000004.1 GCF_900101075.1 Lacicoccus qingdaonensis
AAGAATTTAAATATACTATACGCACTGCATTGAATCTCCAGTTTGTCATGGATGATCGGTTTAAATTCATCCAATTTACTCGGTCTGCTCATTCTTTTCTGCTCCTCTGTGTTTTGGCTTTCTGCCGCATAAGCTGCTTTCACCGTGCGATAGTCACACCCATACTGACGGGCTAATGCGGCAAAGTTGGGCTTGATACCATCGATCATAAATTTTTTGACTCCTTCACGTACGTCTTTCCTCATGAATATCCTCCTTAGATGTCATAAGAAAAGCATACAAAAAAATGTAGGTAAACCAACAATTTTAAATTGCCGATTTCCTACATTTTAATACTGCCATTTACATGTTGTTATTATTAGCAATCACGGTATCCTGGGTATTGAATGCGGCTGGCATGATACTGCCCTGGCTGTTTGGCTCCATGATCGCAACATTTTTATTCATAAGATTTGCAACTAAAGATTTTTATTATCCAAAATGGCTCGGAAATGTCGGGATATTCGTCATCGGTTTTGAGATTGGATCGACTTTTACAGTGGATGCTTTGCATGAGATGGCCGGCGAGATGGCAAACATCATCATCATCACATTCCTCATCATCGGTCTGAGTCTTGGTTTATCGACGATTTTTATGAAGCTGACAAAATGTACACCTGAAACTGCGCTGTTGTCATCAGTGCCGGGTGCACTCAGCCAGATGCTGATTCTGGCCGAAGAAGATAAAAAGGCAGATCTGCTGCTTGTGACGATTACGCAGATGTCGAGAATCATAATGGTCGTGATTCTTGTGCCGCTGATCGCGAGCTTCTTTACTGCAGACAGCGGTACAGCTGCCGTCGCAGAGGATCAGGGACCTCTCCTGACGGAAATGCTGGATCCGTCACTTCTGCTGATTTTGGCCGGTGCGTTCGTCTTGATGTATTTACTTAAACTGATAAAGTTCCCGGTGCCTTTTATGTTGGGGCCGATCATTGCAATGCTGATCTGGAATATAACCACAGGACATCATTTTTCACTGAATATCGAATTTATGAATATCGCGCAGGTCCTGTTCGGTATAAGAATCGGCATTCAGATTTCATCACTGCTGTACCAATTGAACAGCAGAATGATCGTTTCCATGCTGATTCAGAACACACTGCTGATCTTTGGCACGCTGTTAATCGTCGGGGTTTATCAGATGTTTACGGATCATTCCTTCAACAACTTGTTTTTGAGTGCTGCACCAGGCGGTATCGGACAGCTGATCATTGTTGCTGTTGAAATGGGAGCGGACATAGCAATGATTTCAAGTTATCATATTTTCCGTATATTCTTCATCATATTATTCGTGACACCGGTGGTCAGCTACTATTTGAAGTACAGGCGCAGAAAACATAGTGAAACTTGACAGTATAAACATATTTGTATAAGATAAATTTAATTGGATAAAGAGGTCGGAAGAGTAGTCATGATCGGGTTTTCAGAGAGTATGTGGCAGGTGCGAACATACCGAAAATCATGAGGAAAGTAGTCCGATATCAATTCAGTCTGAACCTTCAGTAGGACTGAACGTATGTATGCGTTAAATATTCGAGTGCAGCAATATTTTTATTGCTGAATTTTAGGTGGAACCGCGGAACTCCCGTCCTATTACAGGATGTGGAGTTTTTTATTATGAGAGGAGTTTTTTTATGGAAATGCCAAAAAAGTATCATCCGGGAACTATCGAAGAAGGTAAATATGAAAAATGGGTCAAAGAAGGTTATTTCAAATCAGATGCAGAATCTGACAAAGAGCCGTTCTCCATCGTCATTCCGCCGCCTAACGTGACGGGGAAACTTCACCTTGGCCATGCATGGGACACCACTCTGCAGGACATCATAACACGTATGAAACGTATGCAGGGCTATGAAGTGTTATACCTGCCGGGTATGGACCACGCAGGAATAGCCACACAGGCAAAAGTGGATGCACGCCTCCGTGAAAATGGCATCAGATCACATGAAATCGGCAGGGAAAAATTTTTGGAGCATGCCTGGAACTGGAAAGAAGAGTATGCAGACTTTATCAGAAACCAGTGGGCAAAGCTCGGGCTCGGCCTGGATTATGATAAAGAGCGTTTCACGATGGATGAGGGGCTTTCCAATGCTGTCAGAAAAGTATTTGTGGATATGTACAATAAAGATCTCATCTACCGAGGTGAGTATATCATCATCTGGGATCCGAAAACAAAGACGGCTCTGTCTGATATTGAAGTGATCCATAAAGAGATCGAAGGCAGATTCTATCATGTAAAATATCCTCTCACTGACGGCTCCGGATTTTTGGAGATCGCGACGACACGTCCTGAAACAATGCTCGGCGACACTGCGATTGTCGTTCACCCTGAAGATGAGCGGTATAAAGACCTGATCGGCAAAACAGTCACTCTGCCGATCATCGAACGAGAACTGCCGATCATTGCAGACAGTTATGTCGATAAGGAATTTGGTACCGGTGTGATGAAAGTGACGCCGGCGCATGACCCAAATGACTTTGAAATCGGCAACAGACACGACCTTGAGCGTATTAACGTCATGCACCCGGACGGCTCCATAAATGAGCTTGGGGGACCGTATGAAGGTCTTGACCGTTTTGACTGCCGTAAGCAGCTGGTGAAGGACCTGGAAGAACAGGACCTTATGATCAAGATTGAATCACACATGCACTCGGTCGGACACTCTGAGAGAAGTGACGCTGTTGTTGAGCCGTATTTATCAACGCAGTGGTTTGTAAAGATGGACAAGCTCGCCAAAGATTCAACGGATAACCAGAGTACGGATAACCGTATCGAATTTGTGCCGCCGAGATTCGAACAGACATTCAATACATGGATGGGCAACATCCGGGACTGGGTGATTTCCAGACAGCTGTGGTGGGGACATCAGATCCCTGCATGGTATCACAATGAAACCGGTGAGATTCATGTCGGCATGGAAGCACCAGAAGACAGTGAGAACTGGACACAGGACGAAGATGTTCTGGATACATGGTTTTCAAGTGCACTGTGGCCGTTCTCGACTATGGGCTGGCCTGAAGAGACTGCGGACCTTAAGAAGTTCTTCCCGACAAATGTGCTTGTTACGGGCTATGACATCATATTCTTCTGGGTTGCGAGAATGATTTTCTCCTCACTGGAACATACAGGCGGGAAACCATTCGATGATGTTTTACTGCATGGGCTTGTACGTGACGAGCAAAATCGCAAGATGTCAAAATCACTCGGCAACGGTGTGGATCCGATGGATGTCATCGATAAGTACGGTGCGGATGCACTAAGATACTTCCTTGCGACCGGTTCGACACCGGGGCAGGACCTGCGCTACAGCGATGAAAAAGTCGAGTCTGTCTGGAACTTTATTAATAAAATCTGGAATGCTTCAAGGTTCGCCCTGATGAATATCGGTCCGGACTTCAAGATGTCGGATATTAAGCTGGACGGCAAAAAGTCACTTGCGGATAAATGGATACTGACGAACCTGAATACTACGATCAATGAAGTGACACGTCTTTCCGCGAAGTATGAATTCGGTGAAGTCGGCAGACTGCTGTATAACTTTATCTGGGATGATTTCTGTGACTGGTATATTGAAATGGCAAAAGTACCGATGACAGAAGGTACTGATGAAGAGAAGCATATGACACGTTCAGTACTGCTTTATACGCTGGATAAAATTCTTAAGATGCTTCATCCGTTCATGCCGTTTGTCACTGAAGAGATTTACCAGACAATCGAAGACGGCCGTACAATTGTGACGAGTGAATGGCCGGTTGCGAATAATGATCATATTGATGAATCGGCGAAAAAGGAAATGGCGCTCTTAGTCGAAATCATCAAATCTGTCCGTCAGACAAGAAGCGAAGTGAATACGCCGCTGTCAAGACCGATTGATATCAAGATAGAGGTTAAAGATGACGCGAGACGTCAGGCCGTGGAGGCGAACAAACATTACATCATCCGTTTCTGTAATCCGGGAACACTTGAAATTGCTGCCGGGATCGATAAGAATGATGATGATAAAACGAGTGTGATAGGCGGGGCAACAGTCATTTTACCGCTGGCGGGACTGATCAACAAAGAAGAAGAAATTGCGCGTCTGAATAAGGAAAAAGAACGTCTGGCCAATGAGCTGAAACGTGTACATGGAAAATTGAGCAATGAGAAGTTTGTTGCGAATGCACCTGAAAACGTGGTGCAGCAGGAAAAAGAAAAAGAAGCCAAGTATCAGTCGCAGTATGATGAAGTGTCATTGCGCCTGCAAAGCTTGCAGTAAAGGGGTATTATCTTAATGAACTATCAAGAGAGTTTATCTTGGATTCATGACCAGATGAAATTTGGCATCAAACCGGGTATCGGCAGAATGAAGTGGATGCTGGAGCGGCTGGGTTCACCGCAAAATAAGATAAAAGGTATCCATATCGCAGGAACGAACGGTAAAGGATCCACACTGAGTTATATGAGACAGGCAATGAATGCGAATGATTACTCGGTCGGCACTTTCACATCCCCGTACATTGAAATATTCAATGAACGTATTTCTCTGAATGGGAAGCCTGTTTCAGATGACACGATAGCAGAACTCGCAACCATCGTCCGTCCGGTAACTGAAGAGATGACTGAAAAAACCGACCTGGGTGCGGCCACCGAATTTGAAGTCATCACTACGATGATGTTCGTCTACTTCGGTGAAATACACCCGGTGGACTTTGTCATAGTGGAAGCTGGTCTCGGTGCCACGCATGATTCGACCAATGTATTTTCACCGGTCATGACAATACTGACAAGTATCGGTCTCGACCACACTGAAATACTCGGGGATACACTGGTCGATATAGCGAAAGATAAGGCAGGCGTCATCAAACAGGATATTCCGCTTGTATACAATGTTGCCGATGATTTGAGCAGATCCCATGTGCAGAAAGTATTGGCGGAAAAGAATGCCAAAAGCGTTGAACTGTATAAAGATATATTCATCTATCATCAGGGCAATGAATTTGGCTTTAAATACGGCAACTATGACTTTGAAAATATTCAGCTGAAGATGATCGGCATGCACCAGCGGGAGAATGCGGCATTGGCCATGGCGGCGCTTGTAGAGCTGCAGGAGCGCGGGGAAGTATCTTTGAACCTGAATAAGATGGTCGATGCAATAGAAGAGACCGAATGGACCGGCCGCATCGAAACATTGCAGGATTCGCCTCTGATCATCGCAGATGGTGCGCATAATAACGAGGCGGTCGATGCTCTTGTTTCGACGATGAAGGACTATTATGGAGACAGGAAGATCACAATACTTTTCTCTGCAGTGAAAGGCAAGCCCATCGGACCGATGGTGGAAAAGCTGAATGACATTGCGGATGAATTTTTTGTCACGGAATTTGAATTCTTCAAATCCCTGCCGCTGGAAGACATTTATGATGCAGTCAGTCATCCTGCCAAGAGGACTGTCAAGGACTATGAGAATTTCATCAGGGATTTTGACGGCGACCTGCTGCTCATCACCGGCAGCCTGTACTTTATCAGCGATGTCAAACAGCGCTTCAGCAAATAGAACAGAACATATTCAAAAGGAGGCGGATCTGCTTAAAAGATCCGCCTCCTTTTTATATGAGGATGCTCACTTGATCGCATTTTTAATTTTCTAAAACGGACCGTACCCGATGACGATGCTGACGGCCATGAACACTGAGCTTGCGATTATCCATGTCAGCATGACGGGCCAGACGAATCGCAGCCATTTTTCATATGGTATCTGAGCGATTGAAAGTCCTGCCATCAGAATTGCTGAAGTAGGGAACAGATAGTTCGATAATCCGTCTCCAAGCTGGAAGGCGAGGACGACAGATTGCCTGGGTACGCCGACAATGTCTCCGATCGGTGCCATCAGCGGTATTGTTGTGGCTGCCTGGCCGGAGCCTGACGGGATGAAAAAGTTGATGATGAATTGTGTGAAGAACATGCCGACTGCGGCGATTGTCGATGGCAGTCCCTCAAGCACTGAACTTACTGCGAAGATGACTGTATCGATGATGGTGCCGTCTTCTAAAATCAGTAGGATACAGCGTGCAAGCCCAACGATCAATGCTCCGAAAGTCACATCTTTTGCACCTTTGATGAAGTCTTCTGCGATAGCATTCGGCGAGTTGCCGCCGATAAATCCTGAAAGTATCCCCATAGCGAGGAATATGGCTGCGAGCTCTGTGCCGGTCGACCAACCATTGACGACACCGTAGACAATCAGTGCAAGACCGCCAAATATTACAAGAAGCACCGCGATATGCCTTTTTGTCAGATCTTTGAATTCATACGTTTCAGTGCCGGCTTGCTTTTCCAGGTCATATATGTAACTGTTCTGTTTATCTTTTTGCACGCGTTTACCGTATTTGTAAACGAAGAATGCAGCGATGCCTACAAAGATGATTTGAACAATGATGCGCAGGCCCATACCCGAGAACAGCGGCAGTTCTGCAATTTCCTGCGCGACGCCGACTGTGAATATGTTCATGAATCCTCCGGAGAATCCTGCTGCGGCCCCGAGGGCGACCATTGACATGCCCGTTATCGCATCCATCCCGAGGGAGCGTGCAAGTATGACGCCCATCGGAATGAATATCAGAGTGGACTCTGCCATTCCGAATGTTGCGCCGCCAAATGAGAATATCAGCATTGTCAGCGGTATGAGTATGATCTCTTTATTTTTTAAAAGAGAGACGATTTTGTTGATGCCTGCTTCAATCGCACCGGTGCCGTTGATCATTCCGAAGGCACCGCCGATGATGAATATTAAAAAGATGATGCTTGCGGCGTCAACCATGCCGAGCGGAACGACTGTGAAAACCTGTGTCCATTCGACAGGATTCTGCTCAATATATGTAAATGTTGTTTCATCGACGACCTGCCTGCCTTCTGAGTCTTCATAGCGGTCATATTCACCGGCAGGGATAATATAACTCGCGATGGCGGCCACGATTACAATCGCATAAATCAGGACGAACGCATGTGGCATTTTAATGTTTTTAAATATTGTAATCAGCCTCCTGTTTATAAGTGTATGTGATAAGTATATCGTAACGATTTACTTATTTGTATACTATTTTCAATTATTACAGGTGGTACAGCATCATCTGGTATAATAAAAAAAGAAAACCGGATTAATCCGGTTTCCCCATTTTAGTTATTTGGTTTGTTGTCTTTTACCAATGAATCTCTGATTTCTCTTAACAGCACAAGCTGTTCATCTTCTGCTTCTTCTTCCACAAATCTGTTTTTAGTCAGCTTATTGACCACTTTGATGAATACGAAGATCGCAGCTGCAATGATCAGGAAGTCGATGATCGCCTGGATGAATACGCCGTAAGTGATGCCCATGTAAACCCAGTCCGAAGCAAAATCAGTATCTCCAAAAATCAGTGCGATAGTGGGCATGATGATATTTTCAACGAGTGCCTCAACAATTTTACCGAAAGCTGCACCGATGACGACTGCTACAGCTAAATCCAATACATTACCGCGCAGTATAAAATCTTTAAATTCCTGCCACATAATATTTACCTCCAGGTAGTTTTTGTATTAAGTAATCATTTTTACTTATTAAATATACAACAACGAGTTGTAAATACAAGTGATATTAGTATATTTCTACATAATAAATATTTATACTGCTCATAGTTAATCATAAGTATTAGTTATTATTGTTAGTTAATTATTTGTATCATAATTTGAATTGTGAACCATTTACAAGCTTTAATTATCAGGTATACTGTATATAAGACTAATTTTAGGGGGCAAATTTACAATGGGTCAAAATTACAAAACTGATGCAAAAAAGACGTTCAGTTTGAATAATGAAACATATAACTATTACAGTTTGAAATCATTAGTTGAAAAAGGTTTTTCAGAAACGGCAAAATTGCCATACTCAATCCGTGTACTTCTTGAGTCTGTTCTAAGACAGTATGACGGCGAGGTAATCAAAGATGAACATATTGAAGCTCTTGCTAAATGGGATGAAGGCGACTTCGGCAATGCAGAAGTACCTTTCAAACCCTCGCGTGTCATACTGCAGGACTTCACTGGTGTACCGGCGGTCGTAGACCTGGCTTCACTCAGAAAAGCTATGGATGATGTCGGCGGCGATGTACAGAAAATCAACCCTGAAGTACCAGTGGATCTAGTCATCGACCACTCTGTACAAGTAGATGAATACGGTACTCATCAGGCACTTCAGAAAAACATGGAACTTGAATTTGAAAGAAACAATGAGCGTTATGAATTCTTGAACTGGGCAACAAAATCATTTGACAACTACCGTGCCGTTCCACCGGCAACTGGTATCGTCCACCAGGTAAACCTTGAGTATCTGGCAAACGTTGTACATGTAAGAGAAGAAAATGACGAACTTGTTACTTATCCGGATACACTGGTTGGTACCGACTCACATACAACGATGATTAACGGTCTCGGTGTACTTGGCTGGGGTGTCGGCGGTATTGAAGCAGAAGCAGGAATGCTTGGACAGCCTTCATACTTCCCAGTACCTGAAGTGATTGGTGTACGTATGCAAAACGCTCTACCTGAAGGTGCGACGGCAACAGACCTTGCACTTCGTGTGACTGAATTACTCCGTCAACACGGCGTAGTCGGTAAATTCGTTGAGTTTTTCGGCCGCGGCGTAACAGAGTTACCGCTTGCTGACCGTGCAACAATCGCAAACATGTCACCTGAGTACGGTGCAACAAACGCATTCTTCCCTGTAGATCAGGAAACACTTGATTACATGAAACTGACAGGACGCAGTGCAGAACAGATTGAGATTGTTGAAACATACCTTAAAGAAAACGATATGTTCTTCGATCCTGACGTTGAAGCGACATATACAGATATCGTCGACCTGGACCTTTCAACTGTGGAACCATCACTTGCCGGTCCAAAGCGTCCGCAGGATTTAATCCCACTTTCTAAAATGAAAGAAGAATATGAAAAATCTGTAACTGCCGAGAGCGGCAATCATGGTCATGGTCTTGATAAGAGCGAGTTTGAAAAAACAGGCACTGTTGAATTCAACGACGGTTCAACCGCAGAGCTTAAAACAGGCGACCTTGCCATCGCAGCGATTACATCATGTACGAACACATCCAACCCTTACGTTATGCTGGGCGCAGGTTTAATCGCGAAGAAAGCTGTAGAAAAAGGGCTTACAGTGCCTCCATATGTGAAAACGTCACTGGCGCCAGGTTCAAAAGTGGTTACAGGCTATCTGGAAGATGCAGGATTACAGCCATACCTTGATGAGCTGGGCTTTAACCTGGTGGGTTATGGTTGTACGACTTGTATCGGTAACTCAGGACCTTTAAAACCTGAAATCACAAAAACAATCGTCGACAATGATATGCTGGTATCTTCTGTACTTTCCGGTAACAGAAACTTTGAAGGGCGTATCCACCCATTGGTTAAAGCGAACTACCTCGCATCACCGACACTGGTTGTTGCGTATGCACTGGCGGGTACTGTTGATATCGATCTTAATAAAGAACCGCTTGGTCAGGATAAAGATGGAAATGATGTTTTCATGAAAGATATCTGGCCGTCAATCAAGGAAGTAAGAGACGCTGTCATGAGCAACGTTACACCTGAACTCTTCCGCAAACAGTATGAAAACCTGTTTGAATCCAATGAAACTTGGAACCAGATTGAAACGACTGACGCGCCGATGTATGATTTCCAGCCGGAATCAACTTACATTCAAAACCCGACATTCTTTGAAAATCTATCTAAAGAGCCGGGTACAATCAACGACATAAATGGTCTCAGAGTACTTGGTAAATTCGGAGACAGTGTAACTACTGACCACATTTCACCGGCAGGTGCGATCGGTAAAGATACACCGGCAGGTAAATGGTTGATCGAACAGGGCGTTTCTCCTCGTGACTTCAACTCATACGGTTCCCGTCGTGGTAACCATGAAGTGATGGTTCGCGGTACATTTGCAAACATTCGTATCCGTAACCAGATTGCACCGGGTACAGAGGGCGGTTTCACGACTCACTGGCCGACTGGTGAAGTGATGAGTATTTATGACGCAGCTATGAAATATCAGGAAGAGAATACAGGTCTTGTTGTCGTTGCAGGCGACGACTACGGAATGGGCTCCAGCCGTGACTGGGCAGCCAAGGGTACAAATCTTCTGGGTGTCAAAGCTGTCATCGCAGCAAGTTACGAAAGAATTCACCGTTCAAACCTTGTAATGATGGGTGTTCTTCCACTCCAGTTTGTAGATGGAAAGAATGCTGAAGACTACGGTCTTGACGGCAGTGAAACATTTGATATCAAAGTGGGCGAAACAGTTAAGCCTGGAGATATCCTCGATGTTACTGTGACTGATACAGATGGTAATGTTCAAGTCATTCAGGTCAAAGCACGTTTCGACTCTGAAGTGGAAGTAGATTATTACCGTCACGGTGGTATCTTACCGCTTGTTCTTAGAAAAAAATTAAGTGAGTAATCAAAATCATTTAAAAACCCGGTGAAATCATATGATTTCACCGGGTTATATTATTTTTAACAGCGATTTACATAAAAGTTATTTTGGATTCTGTACCATCTTTAATCCGTTTCATATTCGATATATGACGGATGATGACGACAAAACCAAGTACGATCGCAAAGGCCATGAACAGTGGATCCTGTAAAAACAAGGAAAGAACGATCAATACCACTGTAGCTACAATGCTCGATAAAGATACAAATTTGCTCAATTTCAATGTAATTAAAAATGCAGATACTAAAATTATAAAGACGATTGGATTGTAGGCAAGCACTGCACCTCCACCTGTAGCAACAGCTTTCCCTCCTCGAAACTTCAAAAAGATGGGGTAGACATGACCGAGCGCACTGACGAGTCCCGGAATGAATATATGAATATCCATAGCCAGTAGAATGGTGATATAAACTGGGAGCGCACCTTTGAATATATCCAGAATCAATACGACAATTCCAGCTTTTTTGCCTAAAATTCTAAAAGTGTTTGTCGTCCCGATATTACCACTGCCATGTTCTCTAAGATCTACTTTATAAAATATTTTACCTATGAGTAAGCTAAATGGAATTGAGCCAATCAAATAACTGAATATGAGCAGAAGTATTATATTTCCCATTTTAGACTCTCCTTTATTATCAGGTACTAATAGTTTACCATATAAATGAAATATTATAAATTGATAAAAAATCATTAGTTTACTATAATTATATTATGTAAACTAATTAGTGATTTTGTCATTAATTTTTAGCAGAGACTTGCAAAGATTGCGTTTTTATATAAAAATAGTAAGGTAGATAAAAATTCGAACGTATGTTTGTAGGAGGTTTACTCTTTGTCAAAAACGAACAATTATAGTGATGATTCAATTCAAATATTGGAAGGTCTGGACGCAGTTCGTAAACGGCCGGGGATGTATATTGGTTCAACCGATGTGAGAGGTCTGCATCACCTTGTTTATGAAATTGCTGATAATGCCGTGGATGAAATATTGAACGGTTACGGTGATGAGATCAATATCAGACTGAACGAAGATGCCAGTATTTCAATTACAGATAATGGACGGGGCCTGCCGACTGGCATGCACTCATCCAAAAAAACAACACCTGAAGTCATATTCACAGTTCTGCATGCGGGCGGTAAATTCGGATCCGGCAGTTATAAGACATCAGGCGGTCTTCATGGTGTGGGTGCTTCAGTGGTCAATGCCTTGAGTGACTGGATGAATATAGAGATTCACCGAGACGGAAAAATACATGAAATTTCATTTAAAGACGGGGGTAAATTGAATCAGAAGCTGACTGTGACCGGAAAGACTAAAAAAACGGGCACTACAGTCACCTTTAAACCCGACACGCGTATATTCAAGCTCGGCACTTCATTCAATTATGAGATGATTGTTGAAAGAATGAGAGAGTCCGCATTTCTTCTCAGCGGCTTGAAAGTGACAATCGTTGATGCCCGTGCAGATGAAGAAAAAGTGGAAGAGTTTCAGTATGAAGATGGTTTGAAGTCTTTCATTGAATTTTTAAATGAAGGTAAAGATTCCATCGGCAATATCGTCCAGTTCAAAGGGAACTATCAGGACATCGAAGCCGATGTGAGTTTCCAATATAATGATCAGTATACGGAAACAATCATCTCGTTTGTGAACAATGTCAGAACTAAAGACGGCGGGACTCACGAAGTCGGGTTCAAAACTGGATTTACAAAAGCATTCAACGAGTACGCCCGTAAAATAAAAGAATTGAAAGATAAAGATAAAAATCTTGACGGCAGTGATATCCGTGAAGGTTTGACAGCAATCGTCTCAATTAAAGTTCCAGAGTACCAGCTTCAGTTTGAAGGCCAGACGAAGAGCAAGCTTGGAACAAATGAAGCGAGAGCGGCCGTCGAGTCCACACTTGTCGAAAAGCTCCCATTCTATCTTGAAGAAAATGGCACATTGAGCAGCCAGCTTGTTAAGAAGGCGATCAAGGCCAGGAATGTAAGGGAAGCTGCAAGAAAAGCGCGTGAAGAAGCAAGGAGGGGTAAGAAGAACCGTAAGAAAGACACTCTGCTCTCCGGCAAGCTGACTCCTGCTCAAAGTAAAAATGCTAAAAAGAATGAACTCTTTTTAGTCGAGGGGGATTCTGCCGGCGGTTCGGCGAAGCAGGGCAGAGACCGTAAGTTCCAGGCCATACTTCCCTTACGAGGCAAGGTCATCAATACCGAGAAAGCTAAATTTGAAGATATTTTTAAAAATGAAGAAATCAACACCATCATCCACACAATCGGTGCGGGTGTAGGGACGGACTTCAAAGTTGAAGATTCCAATTACGATAAAGTGATCATCATGACCGATGCCGATACTGACGGTGCGCATATCCAGGTACTGCTGCTGACTTTCTTTTTCAATTATATGCGCCCGCTTTTTGAGGCAGGTAAAATTTATATCGCATTGCCGCCTTTATTCCAACTGAAGAAAAAAATCCGTAAAAAAGAAGATGTGCGTTACGTCTGGACCGAAGAGGAATTGGAAAAAGTGCAGGAAGAAATGGGTGGAAACATTGAACTCCAGAGATATAAAGGTCTCGGTGAGATGATGGCTGAACAGTTATGGGAAACAACGATGAATCCTGAAACACGTACTCTGGTACAGGTTTCCATCGATGATGAGGCACTGTCTTTAAAACGTGTCACAACTCTGATGGGTGATAATGTAGAGCTGCGCCGTAAATGGATTGAATCGAATGTCAGCTTCACACTCGAAGATCAGAACAGTATTTTAGAAAACCAGGAAATAGATCATATGGATGAGGAAGGTGACGGCATTGGCTGAAAACATTCAAAATTTGAAACTTGAAGATGTACTTGGTGACCGTTTTGGGCGGTATAGTAAGTATGTCATCCAGGACCGTGCCATTCCTGATGTGAGAGACGGATTAAAACCTGTACAGCGCCGTATACTTTATGCGATGTTCCGGGAAGGCAATACATTTGACAAAAATTACCGTAAAAGTGCCAAAGCGGTCGGTAATGTCATTGGTAACTACCATCCGCACGGTGAGTCGAGCATTTACGATGCCATGGTACGTCTTGGCCAGGGCTGGAAGATGAGAGAAGAACTCATCATGATTCACGGTAATATTGGCAGTATGGACGGAGATCCGCCTGCTGCGATGCGTTACACCGAAGCAAAACTCGCTGAGATATCCAATGAAATGGTCAGAGACATTAATAAGAACACCGTCGACTTTATGAACAACTTTGATGATACAGATGTGGAACCGACTGTTATGCCTTCACGCTTTCCCAATATTCTGGTCAATGGCTCGACAGGTATATCAGCTGGGTATGCAACAGACATTCCACCTCATAATCTGGATGAGGTCATTGATGCTACGTTGAAGGTCATCGACAAACCGACGGCCAAAATTGATGAGCTGCTTCAAATCGTAAAAGGTCCGGATTTTCCGACCGGCGGCATCATCCAGGGTAAGGATGAATTGAAAAAAGCCTACGAGACCGGACGCGGCAGAATCATTGTCCGTTCCAAAGTCGAGACCGAAGAACTGCGCGGCGGTAAGAAGCTGATTGCAGTCACTGAGCTGCCTTATGAAGTGAATAAGGCGAATCTTGTTAAAAAGATTGATGAAATCCGTGCAGACAGAAAAGTCGACGGCATTTTGGAAGTCAGAGATGAAACTGACAGACAGGGCTTGAGAATCGCGATTGAAGTTCGTAAAGATGCGAATATAGAAGGTATCATCAACTATTTGTACAAGCGTACGGATCTGCAGGTGGCATATAATTTCAATATGGTTGCCATCAGTAACAGAGCGCCGAAATTACTTGGTTTAAAAGAGGTTTTAACGAGCTATATTGACCATCAGAAAGAAATCATATATAAACGTTCGCAATTTGAACTTGAGCAGGCAAAAAAGCGGATGCATATTATAGAAGGTCTGATGAAAGCATTGTCGATTCTGGATGATGTCATCCGTCTGATCAGAGAATCTGAAAATAAAAGGAATGCAAAAGAGAATCTTATCGAAGCATTCCATTTCACCGAAGCTCAGGCTGAAGCGATTGTCATGCTCCAGCTTTACCGTCTGACCAACACCGATATTGTTGAGTTGGAGACTGAGCATAATGAACTGGATTATACGATCAATCAGCTGAATGAAATCATTAATGATGAGAAAAAACTGTTGTCGGTCATTAAGAAAGAACTCCGGGATATTAAAAAGAAATACAGCTCGGAAAGATTGACCGAAGTCGAAGATAAGATTGAAAATATTGAATTGGATAAGAAATTGCTGATTCCTCAGGAAGAAACGATTCTTTCCCTGACGAGAGCCGGTTACGTCAAACGGACAAGTCCGAGAAGCTTCAATGCGAGTGAACCTGATGAAATCGGCATGAAAGAAGATGATTTCCTTGTGTATTTGAATGAATCCGATACACTCCAGCAATTGCTGGTATTCACCAATCTCGGGAATTACTTAATCATTCCTGTACACGAAATACCTGATATCCGCTGGAAGGATCACGGGGTCCATCTGTCCAGCCGCTTCAAAATAGAAGCGTATGAAATGCCGGTATTCGCCATGACGGTCGATGACTACAAAGACAGTCTCTCGATTGTCTCGGTTACGAAAAACGGTCAGATCAAGCGCAGTGAGCTGTCACTGTTCGAAGCTGTCAGAATCAAAAGGCCAATCGTCTATATGAACCTTAAAACAGATGATGAAGTGGTCGATGTGGACACTTCGATCACAGGGACAGAGGAGATTTTATTCGTCACTGAAAAAGGGCTGACACTTAAATACGGTCTGGACGCTGTTAATTCGACAGGCTTGAGATCCCAGGGTGTCAGAGCGATGAATGTGAAAAAGGATGATGAAATCATCTTTGCAGGCATCATTAAAGATGAAAGGTATCTGCTGACTGTGTCCAACAGAGGTGCAGTTAAGCGTACAGATCTAGCGTCGTTTGAAAGAGGCGCCCGTGCACAGGTCGGTACAATGCTGCTTAAAGAAATAAAATCAAAACCGCACCGATTGGTCGGAGCCAAATTATTTGATGATAATATCAATGCAGTCATTGTTTCTGATTCAAATAATTCGACGATCAGCGGCAAAGACATCCGGGTCACCGGAAAATATGTGAACGGCTCATTTGTAGTGGATGAGGATGCATTCGGTGAAGTGACCGATGTTTATTTTGATGACATAAATTTATAAAAAACGTTTCATTTTAAGCTCCCAATGTTATAATTCATTAACATAAAGGGGGCTTTTTAATGGAAAGTTTTATCAGTATTTTTGAAAGTATTATTGGAACCATGAATGATCTGTTGTGGGGAGATTTTCTGATCGGGATATTGATTGTGGCCGGTCTTTATTTCACATTGTCCTCACGGTTTGTTCAGATCAGATGGCTTAAACAAATGTTCACAGTGTTGAAAGAGAAACCTGAAACACTGCCTGACGGGTCGAAAGGTATTTCCGCTTTTAAGGCGTTTACAATCAGTGCCGCTTCCCGTGTGGGTACCGGTAATGTTGCCGGGGTGGCAACAGCAATCGTACTCGGGGGTCCGGGTGCTGTGTTCTGGATGTGGATCATTGCGTTCATCGGTGCAGGGACTGCATTTTTTGAATCCACTTTAGGCCAGCTGTATAAAGTGAAGGATAAAGAAGGCGGTTACCGCGGCGGTCCTGCATATTATATGTCAAAAGGACTGGACCAGAAATGGCTGGCCATGTTTTTTGCGATTTTAATCACCGTGACTTTCGGTTTCGCATTTAACGGGCTGCAGGCCAACACCATTGCGGCTGCATATAATGGCGCTTTCGGCATCGACCGTAATATTATTGGTATTATTCTTGCGATACTTACTGCTGTTGTTATTTTTGGAGGCGCAAAAAGAATCGCCAATGTCACCGGCTATATCGTACCGGTCATGGCAACGATTTATCTTGGTGTTGTCATATTCATATTAATTATTAACTATGACCTCGTTTTGCCGATGATCGGACAGATTTTTGCGAATGCGTTCGGTCTGCAGGAAGCTTTTGCAGGCGCTGTGGGTGCAGCGATTCTGAACGGTTTCCAGCGCGGACTGTTCTCGAATGAAGCAGGTATGGGTTCTGTTCCGAATGCCGCTGCATCTGCTGCGGTCAGCCACCCTGTTAAACAGGGACTTATCCAGTCCTTGGGCGTTTATTTTGATACGATGGTCGTATGTACTGCGACAGCTGTCCTTATCCTGATGTATACAGACTTAAGCTATGGCGAGGATGCGACTCAGGGTATTGAAGTGACTCAGGCAGCCATGTCAGCGCAGATTGGCGACTTTGGCAGTATTTTCATAGCAGTCGTCATCTTACTGTTTGCTTACAGTTCAATTTTAGGGAACTATTTCTATGGACAGAGCAACCTTAACTTTATAAAAGAACATCCTGTTATATTATTCGTCTTTAAGCTGTTGGTTATCGGGATGGTTTATATTGGAGCGGTTATGGATATTACACTGGCATGGAACACTGCAGACGTATTCATGGCTCTGATGGCAGTTACAAATATTGTGGCAATCATCGGACTGAGTAAAATCGTCTTTAAAGTGTCGAAAGATTACTCAGATCAGTTGAAAGCCGGCAGGCAGCCGGTCTTCTACATCGATAATGTCGATATCGATAAACATGGTATCGGTGAATGGGACCGGGGCCGTTATGATAAAACAAAAGATAAATAAAAAAATGACCGCATGCATTTGATGTATGCGGTCATTTACTGTTTAAAATAAATTTTTGAAAAAATCAACGATACTGTTGAAGAAGTTGCGGAGTGCTGTGACGAATGAATCCCATGCGCCTGATTCCTGTATTTCCTGCCCGATTTCTTCTGCTTTGTCCTGGGCGTCGCTGAATGCATCGCTTGAAGTAATCTGGTCCACCAGGTTGCGTGAGGATTCAATCAACCTGTCCGCTTCCTCACCTGAAAACAGACCGGATTCCTGAATGTTCATGATGATGACAATGATGCGATCGATCTGATCCTGAGATAAAATATCCTGGAGGCCGTTTTCCTGCATCTTTTCATCGACGATGTTCCTTACATCTTCTTCTGTCACTTCACCGCCGTAATTATTAACGATTTCAATTTTGATTTCAGTAATCATCTTGTTCAGCTGAACTTGTGAAAATCCTTCGACATTACTGTTCTCCTCTGAGATGTCTGAAATTGCTTCAAGTTCTTCCTGTGCATTCTGTGTACGTTCTTCGGGGATGTCTTCACCTTGTACTTCGTATGCTTTATATATCCCTGAAAGGGCACTTTCACCTGTGACATCTTCTGCAGCTGCGATGGTGACATCTGCATCAGTGATGCCTGAAGTGAGCAATGCATTCTGATATGTCTCCTCGGTAATTTTCGTAATTTCACCCATGGATTCGTTGAGTGTTATGTTGAGTCCGTAGCCCGGATCTCTCTGCATGATACGGATGCTTGATTTCAATACGCTGTTGTCATAAAGCATACCCAGATAATTATTAACATCTTCTGAATATACATAACCGGTTTCATCATTATCTTCCGCTTCAAGCAGTCCGCTTGTTTCACTGCGGAGGTTGTCATCGCTCTCAAGCGCGGCGCCATATATCGTCACGGCATTATCCCATTCGGAAGCTGCCTTCAAAGTTGTCGGTATAATGGATATGAGTAACACTGCCATAGCCAGCAGAGTAAATTTTTTATACATAGTCGTCCTCTTTTCATTCGATTTTCACTTATTTTACTACACAGCAGTTTTTAAAACAATTTTTAACCGGTGTATTATATTTACTTTATTATTTGATCGTATAAGAGTAGAATATCTTTTAGAGAAATTTTAGGAGTATGAATATGAATAATGAATATAAACGTGTGGATAAAACGAATACGACCACGCGCAAAAAGATGAAGTTGCGAAAAAGAGCATATATACCATTGATTTTGATTATCTTATTGATCATTGCAATTTTATATATATTCCTGTCTTATCAGTCAGGATTGAAAACTGCAGAGGAAAATGGTGTTGACCACGAAGAGATGACATTTAACGGAACGGATAACAATGACGGCAAGAAAACGTTTCTTCTGCTCGGTGCGGACAGGGAGGAGGACGGTGTCACAAGAACGGATGTCATTATGCTCGGCCAGTATGATTACATGAAGAAAGATTTGAAGCTCGCTTCAATCATGAGAGACGTATATGTTGATATCCCGGGCTATCAGAATTATAAAATAAACTCCGTCTACTCATTGGGCGGTGTCGAACTTCTGAGACAGACACTGGAGACGAATTTCGGCGTCCAGGCGGAAGATTATATCGTCGTCGATTACCAGGCGTTTGAATCGGTTGTGGATGCGATTGATGACGAGGGCATCATGATTGATGTGGAAAAGGACATGTCAGAGAAGATTACGACCGAACTGTTTAAAGGCGAACAGCGTCTGGGCGGAGAAGATCTGCTTGAGTACGCCCGTTTCCGTCAGGACTCAGAAGGTGATTTCGGCCGTGTGAGACGCCAGCAGCAGGTCATCGGGGCGGTCAAGGATGAAATACTGACCGTCGGCGGTGTATTCAATCTGCCGCATGCCATGGGAACCGGCATGGGCTACGTCAATACGAGCATGAGCGAAGCCGAGCTCTATCGTATGGCCGGTTCCTTCCTGGTCCGCGGTGATAAAGATATTGACTCACTCACATTGCCTGTCGAAGGGTCATATCAGTTTGTTGATACGTACCACGCCGGCAGTGTCATCGATATTGACTACGATTGGAACAGTGAAGTGCTGCATCAGTTCCTCGATGATGAACTGGATGATCCGGAAGCACATGAACCGGAAGCTGACGGCGAAGTGCCGCAGCAATAATTATTGAAGGCGCCGAAAGGCGTCTTTTTTCATAGTGACCCGGCGCGGATGATGTGTTATATTTAATACGAACATACGTTCGTAAAGAGGTGAAGCTATGTATAACTATCATATTTGTCCGCACCGGGATATTTTATGTGTGGATTTAAAAAGTTTTTTTGCGAGTGTGTCCTGTATTTTGAAAGGACTGGACCCGATGACGACAAAACTCGCGGTCGTCGGTGATACGAAAAGCATCGGATCAGTAGTGCTTGCTGCCACACCGGAATTGAAAAAGATCGGCATAAAGACAGGATCGCGCCTTTTTGAAATTCCGAACCGGCGGGATATTTATATCATTAATCCATCGATGAAAATCTATCTGGATTATTCCGGAAAAATAACTGAAGTGGCACTGAAGTACGTGGCACCTGAAGATTTCCACCAGTATTCCATCGATGAATTTTTTATGGACGTGACGAAAAGTTATCATCTGTTTGAGAAGTCGCCGTATCTGCTGGCACGGAGAATCAGAAAAGAAATTTATGAAGCGACGAAAATCGACAGTGCCATCGGCATTGGAGAAAATATGCTGCTGAGTAAACTGGCTCTGGACTCTGAAGCGAAGAAAATGAGTGACGGCATTGCAGAGTGGCGGTATCATGATGTGCCTGAAAAGCTGTGGCCGATTACACCGCTGAGAGATTTTTGGGGAATCAACCGGCGCAGCGAAGTGAAACTTAATCAGCGTGGGATTTTTAATATCGGAGATCTGGCGCATTACAACCCGGCGCACCTGAAGCGTGATTTCGGCATCGTCGGCGTCGACTGGCATCTTCATGCCAATGGCATAGATTTCAGTGTCATACGGGAGAAACACGTCGTCCATTCGCCGTCCATCGCAAAGAGCCAGATACTGATGCGGGATTACGAATTTGAAGACATTTATGTCGTTTTATTTGAACAGATTGATGAAGTGGCCCACAGGCTGCGGCTTGCGCACCGGCTTGCGAGAACCGTCCAGTTTTCTGTCGGTACTAAAGACGGTGAAGTATTCAGGAAGCAGTTTACAGTGAAAGAAGGTACCAATAACGAAAACGACATGATGAAAACCGTGTGGCGGCATCTGCTGCAGATGGCGGATACGGAGGCATTGTACCGGACCATCAGTGTGTCGCTCACCAACTTCATCCCCGACAGCATCAAACAGGTCTCCTTGTTCGAGAACATGGAGAAAGTGCTGAAAGAAGAGGCGCTTGTCAAAACGATCGATGAACTGAAAGTAAAGTACGGCCAGCTTTCCGTCATGCGCGCCTTAAGCAGGACAGATGCATCCACTCTGAAACTTCGGGAAGGATTGATTGCGGGACATAAGAGGTAGATTGGTGTATGGTGCAGCGGCGAGTACATCCGTTTGAAATGGCGACGTGCTCGTAATTCGGCCGTCGAAAACAATCAAGTCTGTTGAAATTCTGGATATGCTCGTAATAAGTACATAAAATCCGAGTCTATTGGGATGAATTTATAATGTACTCGGATTCTGTCCTGTCAAAACGAGCATGACCATCTTAAGTAGACTATATGCCTGGAAAATCCATTAAAAAACAATCAGAAGAGGTAGGTCAACAGTTCACATCTGGTGTGTATATGGTAGGATAAAAACATCTAAAAAAACGGGAGGAACAATATATGAGCACCCCGATCATAAAAGAACTGCACACGGCAGAGGAAATACAACAAGGATTTCCGGTGATGAGACAGCTGAGGACGCATCTGGATGAAGAGGCCTATATGGATCTCGTGCTCGAAGCGCAGGCACAGGACCGTTATAAACTTTTTGCGCTCGTCGAGGATGATGAGATTGTGGCCGTCACCGGATTCAAACCGATGATCACTTTGTATTACGGCAGATTTGTCTGGGTGTGCGATCTGGTCACCGACAGTGTCAGCCGTTCAAAAGGCTACGGCAAAACACTGCTTGAGTTTGTCCATGAATGGACTGAGAAAAACGGCTATGACAGTGTGGCGCTGTCGTCCGGTCTCGAGAAAACCGAAGCCCACCGTTTTTACGAGGATAAAATGGATTATGACAAAGTCAGCTACGTTTTTAAAAATTCATTGAAATAAAAACCGGAATAGATGAAAAGAGGATTATATGTATCGTGATGAAGGGCTGGTGATCCGGCCGATTGAAGAAGATGATTTATATGATGTCTGGGCACTGATTTTTAAAGAGGAAGCGCCCGAATGGAAAAAGTGGGATGCGCCGTATTATCCCCATTCTGCGTTGACATATGAAGATTTTTTAAGAGGTTCCGCCCCGTGGGTCAATAAGGACAACCGGTGGCTCGTTGAAGTGGGCGGTGTCGTTGTCGGCACCGTATCCTATTATTGGGAAGATAAGTCATCCAACTGGCTCGAGATCGGCATCGTCTTGTATCAGCCGGAAAATTGGAGCCGTGGTCTCGGCACGCGGACATTGAAAATGTGGATCGATCATTTATTCAACACGCTGCCTCTGGTCCGTGTCGGTTTGACAACCTGGTCCGGAAATCAACGGATGATCCGGGTCGCAGAAAAACTCGGTATGCAGATGGAAGCGAGAATCCGGAAAGTCCGCTATTACGACGAGCACTATTATGATTCCATCAGAATGGGTATTCTGCGTGAAGAGTGGACCGGTGAAAGTGAATAGTTGCAGGGTGTGCAGCAAAAACATGTAAATGACAGGCGGCTCTGAATGATTCATGCAACCGTCTCAAAAATTAAAAGTGATTCGAACCGTCGGACTATCCAATCACCTCTTTGAAACCCCACAGGAACATCAGGCCGTTTGCGACACCTAACACGAGTGATATCATTGTGCCGACAAGCACATACTCGCTCTCTTTTTTGACAGTTTCATTGGATTTATCGCCGGAAAATCTTAGTATGGATTTTGCAGCAATAATCAGCCCGAGTGCCGTATATTGATTCAAAACAACGAAGACGATGATGATCAGACGTTCTGAATAACCGATGGTCATGCCGATATAATCTGTTTCGGGATTCTTCTCCCCGGATAAGAATTCGAGAAACAGCTTGATCAGAAGTCCGCTAAAAATATAAAAGAGAATGCCTAGAGCAATGATCCACATTATCTGTCACCTGACTTTCTGAAAGATTGGATGACTTTATTCTGCAGTTCAGTAAGATCGACTTCATCTTTATAGCATGATTCCAAAAAATTCAGAATGACTTCAAGCTGGCGGCCTCTCGATTTCTGGAAATGGGCGGATATGGTCGAATGGCTTTTGTTTAAAGAGGCTGCGATTTCCTTTTGTGTCATATTTGACATTTTCATGAGCAGGACTTCGCGCTGCAATCCAGTTAAATTGTTTAAAATATCCGTTACATACATGAGTGCAACGTCGATTGAACAGTCGATATCGACGCCGGCGAAATCCTGAATGGCTGATTTCTTAACGTTATCCAGTGCGATCCTTGTCTCCTTGATTCCGGCATCGGTCCATTCTTCCGGGTCTGTTTCAGGGAACTTCTCATCAATTGTATGAAAGCTGCACTTCAAAGGAAAGCTGTTTTCCCGCCACAATAATTTGGCATAAAATGCGATAAATAGGGTATAGTGAGGTTTAGAGGAAATGATGAATAGTTCATCCCCCATCCGGTAATTTACGTAAGACTTTTCCTGGTGAGAGAGCCATCCGGAAATTTCTTTTTCAAGCCATTTTATCTCTTTTGACAAATCTTGAGTGGCTTTAGTGCTTCCGCTGACGTCCATTATTAATAAAGATATCATCGCTCATCACTCCCTGTGTTTAATGATATAATATATAAGGTATGTCTATTATACTTAAATTCGTTCAATTAAGCGAATAGTTTATAATTCGTTCGAACAGACGAATTCAATGAAAAGGCGAATAAAGATGAAATTTATAATGAATTTTGTTAATATACTAAAGTGAAAAATGTGAACAGGAGTGCCGAAATGGAATTTACAGAGTTATCAATTGAGGAGTTTAATCACTTCACACGCAACAACTTCAGCCACTTTACCCAGACGGAGGAGAACTACCGGCTGAAGACAGATGGCGGGACGGAAACATATCTGGTCGGTGTTAAACATGAAGACGCAGTCCGTGCGGCATGTTTAGTGACATTGACCCCTGTAATGAAAGTGATGAAATATGCTTATACAAACCGCGGTCCTGTGATGGACTACAGCGACAAGAGGGTGTTTGACACTTTCTTTACCGGTCTGAAACAGTTTTTAAAAACTAAAAATGTACTGCACCTCAGAGTCGATCCATATGAAGTCATCAATGAACGCAATCATGAAGGTGAAATAACAAAAGATATGGGTAACAGATATATATTTGAATATTTCAAGTCACATGGTTTCCGTCACGATGGTTTTACAACAGGATTCGACCCTGTCATCCAGATCCGCTGGCATTCGGTATTGGACCTTTCCAATAAAACACCGGACGATGTACTGAATGATATGGACAGTCTGAGAAAGAGGAATATAAAAAAAGCTGAAAAGCACGGTCTCGGTATAAAGTTTCTGGATCTGGAAGATATCGATGTCTTCCGTAAATTTATGAAAGACACTTCCGAGATGAAAGAATTCGTCGACAGGGATGATGAGTATTACATCAGCCGTAAAAAGTATTTCAAGGATAATGTGCTGATTCCGCTCGTATATGTGGACCTTGAAAGCTACAATGAAACGACTCAGAAAGATATCGACAAGCTTAAGAAAAATATTGAAAAAGCACAGAATGCAGTTGAGAAGGACCCTTCAAATGAAAAGCAGCAGAAGAAGATTGTCAATTTGAGCGAGCAGCTTTCAAACATTGAAGACAAACTAGAAGAAGGTAAAGAACTGCTTGAAAAACACGGGAAGGAACTGCCGGTCGCAAGTTCATATTATTTTGTGACACCGCATGAGGTCGTCTATCTCGCGGGAGGCAGCGACAACGATTTCCGTCATTTTGCAGGCAGTTATCTGATCCAGTGGAAAATGATCAATTATGCAATCGAAAACAATATTGATATATACAATTTCTACGGTATCAGCGGTGACTTTACACCGGATGCAGAGGACGCAGGAGTAGTCCAGTTCAAAAAAGGCTTCAATGCGAAAGTGAATGAGTATATCGGCGATTTCATACAGCCGATCAACAAACCGGCATATCTTCTGTATCAGTCCATGAATAAAGTGCGTCAGAAATTAGGAAGGTAGGATGAAGATGATTTTTACGGAATTAACTGATTTGGAATATCAAAATTACATCGAAAAAGGGGAGGAATCCGCCTTTTTCCAAATGATAGAAAATAAAGCGAACCGTGAGCTTGAAGATGACCAGTCCGTCCGCCTTCTCGGCGTCAAGGATGCTTCGGGCGAAGTGGTTGCAGCAAGTCTTTTCAGTCTGAAATCAACAGGTCTCGGCCAGTATTTCTACTATTCCAACCGCGGACCTGTAATGGATTATCATGACCATGAGCTTGTGCGGTTTTATTTTCAGGAACTGTCCAGGTATTTGAAAAACAATAACTGTTCATACGTAAAGGTCGATCCAAACTGGATTTATAAAAAATATGATAAAGATGTCAATGAAAAAATGGATTACCCGGTGCAGGATGAACTGATCCGTATCATGGAAAAAGAAGGCTATGTGCACCAGGGCTTTACAAGAGGCTATTCAAAAACTTCCCAGGCGCGCTGGATGAGCGTGCTTGATGTGGGCGGTTATGATGATGTGAATGCGCTCGTTAAGACATTTGATTCACAACGTAAAAGAAATATAAAAAAAGCGCAGAAATTCGGCGTTAAAGTGAGATTTTTAGAAGTCGACGAGATGGATAAATTCATGAAATTATATTTGGCGACTTCAGAACGCCAGGGTTTCTTCACACATCCGGATCCGCTCAAATATTTCACTTATTTCAAAATGGCTTACGGAGACAAACTGTTGGTGCCGCTGGCCTATATAGAGCTGGATGAGTATATCGGTAATCTGACGAAAGAGAACGAAGATCTTAAAAAACGCCATGCGCAGCAGGATAAGAAAGAGAACAAGAATGATAAGACGATAAATAAGATCAAAGAGATGGAAAAGCAGATCAACAAAATTGAAGAGGATCTGAAAGAAGCACGGGAGATTCAGGAAGTCGAAGGAAATACGCTCGATCTCGCAGCGGGCATTTATTTTGAAACACCTTATGAACTTGTTTACAACTCTGGTGCAAGCACGAGTAAGTATCCTCAATTCGTCGGTCCTTACATGATGCACCTTGAAATGATGAAATACTGTATCGATAATAATATAGACCGCTATAATTTCTATGGCGTCAGCGGTGATTTTTCAGAAGACGGTGAGGACTACGGCGTCTACAGGTTCAAGCGCGGATTCAATGCGGAAATTGAAGAGCTGGTCGGCGATTTCGTCAAAGTCATCAAACCGGTGCCTTACAATGTTTATAAAGTGAAAGCTAAGTTAAACCAGATGATTTCAAAGTAATGATAAAGGAAGGTTGAACTAAAAATGCATACAGCCAAGATAAATGGAGAGACATTTAAACGGTTCATCGATGACTATGACAGTTATATGCATTATCTTCATGACAATTTGTACTATGACTATATATCCGGTCTGTATGAAACACATCTGATCGGCCTGTTCGAAGAAGATGAGCTGATTGGTGTTTCCATGCTGAGTGCTACATCCGTCCTGAAAAGGTACAGGCTGTTTACATCCCATACGGGACCGTTGATCAAAGACTTCAACAATGAGCGTCTGGCATTCTTTTTATCTGAAATCGACAAGTACGTTCGGAAAAATGGTGCATTGCAGCTGATCCATTCCCCGTATCATATTTATCAGATGCACGATAAAGACGGAAACGTGATTGAAGATGAAAAGAACAACCCGGATATTATCAATATATATGAGGAGCTCGGTTATAGGCACCACGGTTTCACAAAAGAACTGATTACAGAAGAGCTGCTCAGATACCAGGGTGTACTGGATATTACACCGGGCGAAAAAGAACTGATGAAAAATATGGAATCCACGACAAGGTATAATACGAAACAGGCGGAGATCATGCCGGTCAAATTGAGGTATCTTGAAGAAGATGAATATGACTTGTTCATCGACATCTACAAGAAGACCGAGGAACGGATTGGCTTTGATCCGGTGCCGTCCGATAAAATAAAAAACCTGCTGACAACACTTAAGGACAAGATGTATCTGGTCATGACGTATGTCAACGTGGATGAATATCTGGACCAGCTTTCAGCAGAACGTGATGAACTTTCAGATGAAAAAAATCACATACTTGAAAAAGAAAAAGAGGGCACAGCAACTAAAGGCCAGAAGAAGAAACTGGACCAGATTGAACAGCAGTTAAACAGTAAACATTCCAGAATTGAAAAGATTGAAGGCTATAAGGCTGATTTTGGTACAGATTTAAACTTAGCTGCAGGTATGTATTATTATAATAACCATGAGATGGTTTATCTGTTCAGCGGCAGTTATCCCGAGCTGTCATTTTTCAAAGGTACAAACTATGCGACATGGGAAATGATTAAAAAAGCAAAAGAACTTGGACTTGAACGCTTTAATTTCTTCGGTCTGACAGGCAATTTCACTGAAGATGCCAAAGACTACGGTGTTTACAAGTTTAAAAAAGGATATAATATCGAAATTGAAGAGCTGCCGGGAACATTCGATAAAGTGTTCAATAAACTGATCTTCAGGCTGGCAAGAAAACTGAATAAAATATAGCATCCAGAGGGGAGGAAAGTGATGACTTTTCTCCCTTGTTCAATTCTCTGCTTTTAAAAAATACCTGATTATGGTAAAAAGTGACTAGAGGTATTATAAGCAGGGGGGGATATTATTCATGGAAATAGACTACATAAGGGATTTTACAATGTATACGGCAATTTTCGGGATAATGAGTTTTGCCTGGTTTGGATGGGCGCAGGAAGCGCCGAAGAAAAGTTGGCGGGCGTATATCGGCATAGCCTCGGGGATTGCACTGATAGTCGGTCTGGCTGGTGTTTATTTAAGTGTGGCAGACTGGGATGCGGCATTATATATACTCGCAGTATTGATGACTGCAGCAGCATTGATATCACCGTGGATAGCACGTAAGATCGAAGTCGCATACAGTGCGGTTACAGGCATAAGTTCCGGTATATTATTGTTCATGTTTGCGGTGCTTGGACTGGTCAGGTTTTTACTGGCATCATAATAGTAAAAATGCTGCGATAAAAACAATCAGCATGAATGCAAATGAACTGACAACCGTGATGATAAATTTCTTGCTCAATTTGTTTTCTTTGGCTGTTTCAACGTCGGACTCAAATTCCTTTGCATTTTGAAGGACTACAAACGCTGAGACGATCAGCACAAAGATTAATATAATCAGACCCAAAAATGATCGCTCCAAATATCAGATTAATATGGTAATCATAACATAAATCAGGTTACCTTTTAAAAGATATTATAAAGTTTACATAACATATATTATAGGAAGTTATATGTCGCTTATCAAAATTGAGGCATTTTATCCCCCTTGTCATTGTTTTATCTATATAAAGAATGCCGAATCAACTGATTTCCATATCATGATCTATGAGTGTTGCATCACTATTATCCGGATATGCGTTTATGACTTAACGCTCTTCCGGCGGCCACCGGCCTATAAAGCCCGCATCTGTCATTGCCAGGTTCCATTTCCACTATAATAAAGAACACCGGTCCTCCGAGTTACGGTTATAAAATATTCAGCCTGCCTTGCTCGTGATATACGCTGCTTTCATTTAGCGCACAGCCGCTTTAACCGATCGCTACGTAAAGATATGCAGCCACCCTCTCAAATTATATGAACTTCACCCGTTTAAAGTAAAATTACACTTTTTGTGGAGATGTTATGATAAGTTGATTTGACATATTAACCAAATCAATATACATTATTAATTAGAGATTAAAAATACGACTCCGTAGCTCAGCGGGAGAGCGCTTGCTTGACATGCAAGAGGTCGGTGGTTCGAAACCACTCGGAGTCACTCCAAAATACATATCAGGATACGCCTAAATCAGGCGTATCCTTTTTATTTGTTCAAAAGTGATCCTCGCCCCATTCTTTCTTCTCATTGCTATTGCAGGTTGCTCCGGGCAGTCTTTACAGCCTGTTTCATTGCTTCAACCGGATCTTCAACCATTTCTCCATGGCCGACGTATAAAGCTGCGGGCGACTTATCAATTATCAATTCAGCACTGTGCACCGCCATCTCATAACTCCATGTAGCAAGTTTTGGGAAAGGAAATGTAATGTTCAATGTGCGGGATACTTCGAGGCCGCCTTTTGTCTGAAAAGCATCTCCGGCAAATATAAACTCTGTTTCCTTGTCCATAAATGCTACAGAACCCGGTGTATGCCCAGGTGTTTTTATGACAGATAAATCTTCAATTGCCTCTTTAAAAGTAAAGTCAGTCTAAACCGTTTTTTTAGGGAAACCGCCTTTAATCTTTTCTTCTGGCTCTCCGTCCCTTAATGTGAAATCACCGTCCAACAACTGCCGGTCACGCCCGGATATACCGGTTTCTGCATTTGGGAATGTTTCTTTGAAATGATTGACCGCACCGGTATGATCAGCATGAGTATGCGTCAGTAAAAGGTATTTCACCGGTTTATCGGTATTATTTGCTATCGACTGAACTTTCTTTACGAATTTCTTCATACCCATATCGATGACGATTAAATGATCATTTTTCTCGATAGCAAAGCAGTTGATCGGAAAGACTTTGGGAAATAATGTGATCTGGTACACATTTTTAAATTTGGATACCTTCATATAAAATCCTCCCCGCCCCTTTAATTAGAAGTATGACGAATTTGACGACTTAAATAAAGTAAAAAGTAACTTTTTATGTATTATCCAAATAAAAAAGCCCTGCCGGTTGATGACCCGGTCGGGCTTCTAATCGCTTTATATCTCTTTATCATTCCCTGCTTCATCATTCAAAAAATCTTTTTCAGCGGCTCTCGCTTTCTTTTCTTTTTTTCGTTTGCGGGCATACATCACAGCCAGCAGCGTCACCACGATAGATAATACCATTAGGAACACAGCATAGCCGACTAAAGGTTCAAAGCTCAGTTCATCATTGAAATTCGGCAAAATAAAACCTGCCAGCCCCATTATAACTAATGATGCTGTCGGCATAAGCCACCAGTACTTTATTTTAAAGAACGGTATTAAAAAAGATAATATGATGACCATAAGCGTATTGTTTATATAAAACCAAACATCTTCTATCATTGCCTCACCCCTTCTTATTTTCATAATATCTCATTTAAATCCATTAGAACAGATTTTATATAAATTAATGTATTTTATCAGAATATTCATGTATAATAATATTATACTTCGGTTTCCGAAATTATAAAGGAGTGTCAAACAAATGGGAGAATTAAAATCAAGACATGAAGTGGATGAAAAATATACATGGGATCTCACGCCGCTGTTCGAATCGGACAGTGACTGTGAAAGTGCAATCTCAGATTTTTTGAAGAAAGTTTCTGAATTTGCATCAAAGTATGAAGGAAAAATGGATGATTTGAATACAGCGGTTGCTGCGATGGACGACTTCAGACAATTGGTCGAAAAATTGGTGCCGATCGGCACATATGCGAGTCTGAGACTGTCAGCAGACCAGAGTGATGCAGACGCTCAGAAACTGAGCACCAAAGTGAGTAACGCAAGTGCGAAATTCAGTACAGACACGAGCTTTTTGAGAAGTGACCTGTTAGCTCAGGACGAATCATTTTTAAACTCGATCAAAGAGAAAGATTCAGAGTACGAAAATTTCGTTGATGAACTGATCCGGAACAAGCCATATCAGTTGGATGCAAAAGTTGAGAAGGCACTGGCGGCATACTCCAACGTCTTTAACGGTCCTTACGGCTTATATCAGAAGACAAAGCTGCTGGATATAGACTTCGGTACATTTAAAGCGAGCGGTAAAGATATACCACTATCCTATCTTGCTTATGAGGGTGAGCTTGAAAGCCACCAGGATACAGAAGTGCGCCGTAATGCCTACAAGAAATTTTACGGCAAACTTAAGGAATATGAACATACGACGGCCGGCACTTATGATATTCACCTGAAAAAAGAAAAGACGACAGCAGATTTAAGAGGTTTTGACTCTGTGACAGATTACCTGCTGCACCCTCAGGAAGTGGACAGTGAATTATACCACCGCCAGATTGATCTTATAATGGAAGACCTCGCACCGCATATGAGAAGATATGCCAAATTGCTCAAAAAAGTGAATGGTCTGGATGAGATGCGTTATGAAGACCTTAAGATTTCCTTAGATCCGTCAAGTGAACCGGAAATCAGTGTTGAGGACTCAAGAAAGTATATAACGGATGCGCTCAGTATCATGGGTGAAGATTACACAGAAATGCTCAACCGTTCTTATGATGAAAGATGGATAGATTTCGTTCAGAACAAAGGGAAATCCACCGGTGCATTTTGTGCGAGCCCGTATGGTTCCCATCCATTCATACTGATTTCATGGACATCATTGATGACGGAAGTTTTTGTACTGGCTCATGAACTCGGCCATGCGGGGCATTTTTATAATGCGAACCGTGAACAGAATGTATTTGACGCAAGAAGCTCAACTTACTTTGTAGAGGCACCGAGTACTATGAATGAGATGTTGATGGCGAATCATCTGCTTAAAAATTCGAAGGATCCTAAATTCAAGCGCTGGGTAATCAGTTCAATCATTTCGAGAACTTATTACCACAATTTTGTCACACATCTGCTTGAAGCTGCCTATCAGCGTGAAGTCTATAAAAAAGTGGACAATCATGAAAGCCTGAGTGCCAACGATTTGAACCGGTTGAAACGCAGTGTGATTGAAGAATTCTGGGGAGAAGATGTCGTCATTTCAGAAAATGCCGAACTGACATGGATGAGACAGCCCCACTACTATATGGGATTATATCCTTACACTTATTCAGCCGGATTGACAATCGCAACACAGATGAGCAGACGTGTATTGGATGAGGGACAGCCTGCAGTCGATGACTGGCTGAAAGTTTTAAAGGCAGGCGGTACGAAGTCGCCGGTTGAACTTTCGAAAATGGCGGGTATCGACATCACCACCGATAAGCCTTTGAAAGATACTATCGCCTACATTGGCGAGCTGGTGGATGAACTGGAGAAATTAACTGAAGAGATTGAAGGATAACAATATCGGACATGCATGGCTCTATGCCATGCATGTTTTTCAATGATAAAATTATATTACGCATTTGATTGCCATCCTGGTCAGGATTGTGATATTATCTCTCTTGTGTTTTAAAGGCGCTTAATATTAAGGAGATAATAAAATGGATCATACGGAGAATTCTTGGAATCTGCCGAAAAAGGATAAGGCACTGATGATTGCTGCACTTTTAACAGGTGCCTTCATGGGAATTGTGAATGAAACTTTACTGGCAACAGCACTGCCATCCATCCAGGCAGCGTTTGGAATTACACAGGCAGAGGTCCAGTGGATGACCACTGCATTTTTAATGGCGAATGGTATTATGATACCTATTTCAGCCTTTTTGATCGACCGCTTTTCCACGAGAGGTTTATTTTTGACTGCAATTGGATTATTTGGACTGGGTACGGCAATCGCAGCGACTGCACAGATTTATCCGGTGCTTCTGCTCGCACGTATAGTACAGGCATCGGGGTCGGGTATCATGCTGCCGCTCTTAATGACGGTACTGCTTGCAATCATTCCGGTCAATAAACGCGGCACAGCCATGGGTATGATTGGTATCGTCATCGCTTTCGGACCTGCAATCGGTCCGACATTGTCAGGATTTTTACTGGAGAACTTTTCATGGCGTTCGCTGTTCATCACTGTACTGCCGATTGTCGCAGTCACGATGATTACAGCTTATCTGTTCCTTCATAATGTGACTGACCTCAGAAAACCGAAGATTGATGTACTTTCGATCGTATTATCTTCTGCCGGTTTCGGCTCGTTTTTATATGGTTTCAGCATCGCTTCCAATGAAGGATGGACAAGCCCGGTCGTCCTGACCAGTCTGTCTGCCGGCATTATTATTATAGGGTTATTTGTCTGGAGACAGCTGATACTTGAAACACCGATGCTTGAGTTCAGAGTATTTAAATTTAAAATATTTACACTTGCAATCATCATTTCAATGACCGTAATGGTTTCATTGATCGGTGCAGAGACACTGCTGCCGTTGTTCATGCAGAACGTGCTTGAATTCACTCCGCTGGAGTCTGGTCTGATGCTCTTCCCAGGTGCGATAGTCATCGGGATCATGTCGCCGATCACCGGCAGGCTGTATGACCGTTATGGCGCAAAATGGCTGGCGTTGACCGGCCTTGGTATTGTGACGGTTACAACATTCATGTTTACGAATTTATCACTGGATACAACATTCACTTATTTGACTGTAATATATGCAGTCCGGATGTTCGGATTATCGATGGCACTCATGCCTGTAATTACTTCTGCACTGAACCAGCTGCCGCCGAAGTGGTATTCACACGCATCGGCAATGACAAATACCATGCAGCAAATATCAGCAGCCATCGGTACGGCAATGCTTATCACACTGGTATCCATGGGAGCGAATAGTTTTATACACGGCAGGGAGATGCCGCAGGAACTGGCTGAACGCGTGGCACAGATCGTCGGATTTGAATGGGCCTTCATGGGTAGTACGCTACTTGCTTTCACCGCATTCATACTGGCAATGTTCATGAAGCGGCCGAAAGAAGAAAAAGAGATTATCAGAAAGCTGCACTTGAATGATTCTGAATAGCTGATTAAAAAGCACGTCCCGCAAAGTTGCGGGACGTGCTTTTTAATTTCCATCAGAATGATCTGACCCGTCGTTCAACTTTGCTGAGCCGACGGTCATATTCCTCTTTTTTATCGTTGAAATATCTTTGTTCATCCAATATTTCCACTATTATTTCGTGCAGGTCAGTTATTCTTTCCGAATTTGATACGACCTGATTTCTTACAACAGAAATTTCAGATTTAACCTCAACTATCTCATCTTTTAAGCTGTCCAGTCCCTGGTCAACAGTATCTAAGCGTTTGTCCATTCCGTCCAGTCTCAGGTCAATTTTATCTAAGCGTTTGTCCATTCCGTCAAGTCGCCGGTCCATGGCAGCAAAACGTTGGTCGACCATCTCAAATTTTCTGTCGATTGCATCGAACTTCATATTCATATTCTCCTGAAAATCAAGAATCAGGTTTTGTAATTTACCAAAATCATTCGTCATCAATTAACCCCTCCCAGTCATTTGATTTCATAAACATGACCACTACTCCCACCCTGTTCCACTCACTCATTAATATTATAACTCATAATGACAGCCGGGGGAATTTTCACCACCAGATATACGTAGTGGCTGTCAGTGAACAACAATAAAAATCATTTAAAAACAAGGTACGACATTCAATGTCATACCTTGTTATTTTCCATATTCAATTACTTCAAGTATGTTCCGCCGTCTCGTTGTTCGACTTTCTTTTCCTTCATCAGCCTGCCGAGGGCACGCTTGAACGAGCCTTTGGACATATTGAATGCCTCTTTTATATCTACCGGATCCGATTTGTCGGTCATGGGCATCATGCCATCATTTTCTGTAATATAATCCAGGATTTTCTCTGCGTCATCATCCATCTTTTTATATGCCTGCTGTAAAAATGAACCGTTAATCTCACCTTTGTCGTTTATACCTATTGCTCTGAATTTGACAAGTTCTCCGAGCCTGGGTTCTTTTTCCCTCTCTGATTCATGGATGAACACTTTCTGCCCGTCTGGTGTCAAAAGAAATGTGCCGACTCTCAGCAGACGATACGGTCTTGCTTCAAACCATTTGTTCTTGATTGTTTCAAACTCTTCCTGTGGAATGGGGCTGAAGCGTTCTGCGACCTCTTCTTCCGATATCAGTTTTCCGAAAAGCTGGTTATCCGACTCTGCCCTCAACTGGGTATATACTTCATCGCCCTCTTTTGGCCATACATCTTTCACTTTCGGAAGGTCCACCCATGGTATGAGAATATCCCTCGGTGAGCCTATATTAATGTATGCTCCGTCTCTATTCACTTCCACAACTTCTGCAAAACCGAATTTACCGACCGCCACCTGTGGAACAATCGGTGCCGCAAAAAGCTCTCCACTTCTGTTCGGGTATATGAATGCACTGATTTCGTCGCTGATTTCATGCTCTTCTTTTGTCGCTGAAGCATTCATGCGTATGAATGTATTATCATCATATTTCAGATGATAAGTTGAACCTTCTTTTTTGATCACTTCTAAAAATTGTACTGTTCCTGATATGTTATCCATAGTATGTCCCCTAATTAATTTGTCATATAATCGTGTTAATCACATCTGTCATGTCATCATTGATGACCAGGTTTGCCTCACTGTCAAACGGGGTTTCGTCCTGGTTGATGATGACAAAATTTTTACCGCTGAAATAAGTGGTCAAATATGCAGCGGGATTAACGACAAGCGAAGTTCCTAAAACAATCAAAGTATCTGCTGCCTGCAGTTTGGACATCGCACTGAGTACAGTCAATTCATTTAATGTTTCACCGTAAAGTACAATGTCCGGCCTCACTGCCCCGCCACACACACAATATGAAATATCATTGTTCATGACCTCTATTTTATGATAGGTCTTATTACATTCTATACAATAAAATTCATTGAGTGAACCATGTAACTCATCCACATTTTCACTGCCGGCGTCACGATGGAGACCATCGATATTTTGTGTGATTACGCCAGTCGACCTGCCGGACTGTTCCAGCCCGGCAATGAATTCATGCACCGTGTTCGGAGATTTATCTGCAAGCAGTAATCTTTTTTTGTAAAAGTTGATAAAACTATCAGGGTCATCTTCTAAATGGTTGATGCTGAGTAAGTATTCCGGGGAGTGTCCATCGCCGGAAATTTCATCAAATAAACCGCCCATACTTCTAAAGTCCGGTATGCCGCTCGCTACAGAAACGCCCGCACCTGTGAAAAAGACAATGTTATGCGATTCTGAAATGATATCAGATAGTTGTTGATATTGCTGTTTCATCACTTTTCTCCTCTTATATGTTATTTTAATAGTATCATATTTGTGGTATTATCGCTTAAGGAATATATTTAAGGAGAATGTGTATGTTACAAGTAAGTGACGTAAGTTTACGCTTTGGCGACCGTAAGCTTTTTGAAGATGTGAATATCAAATTCACACCTGGAAACTGTTATGGTTTAATCGGAGCAAATGGTGCAGGGAAATCCACTTTCCTGAAGATTTTGTCAGGTGAACTCGACACCCAGACAGGTCATGTATCCATGGGCAAAGACGAGCGTCTTGCCGTATTGAAACAGGATCAGTTCGGTTATGAGGACTACCGTGTCCTGGATGTAGTATTGATGGGCCACCAGAAACTTTACGATATAATGAATGAAAAAAATGAAATATATATGAAGCCTGACTTCTCGGATGAAGATGGCATCAGAGCTGCCGAGCTGGAAGGTGAATACGGAGAAATGGGCGGATGGACTGCAGAGAGTGATGCAGAAAGCCTGCTGCATGGACTGGGCATCGATAGTTCTCTTGTCGATAAAAATATGTCAGAACTGGATAACAGTCAGAAAGTTAAAGTATTGCTTGCCCAGAGTCTGTTTGGAAATCCGGATATCCTGCTTCTGGATGAGCCGACCAATGGTCTTGATATCGAAGCAATCCAGTGGCTTGAGGATTTCCTCATCAACTTTGAAAACACCGTCATCGTCGTTTCCCACGACCGTCATTTCCTGAATAACATATGCACTCATATTGCTGACCTGGATTTTGGAAAGATACAATTATATGTAGGGAATTACGATTTCTGGTATCAGTCCAGCCAGCTTGCACTGCAGATGGCACAGGATCAGAATAAGAAAAAAGAAGAGAAAATCAAGGAACTTAAAGATTTCGTTGCACGCTTCAGTGCGAACGCTTCAAAATCCAAACAGGCGACAAGCCGTAAGAAAACGCTTGAAAAAATTGAGCTGGAAGATATCAAACCATCCTCCAGAAGATATCCTTTCGTCAACTTCACCCCTGAGCGTGAAATTGGCAACGACCTGTTGTATGTCAACGGCCTGACTCATTCCATCGATGGAGAAAAAGTGCTTGATAATGTAAGTTTCACTTTAAATCCGTATGACAAGGCAGTATTGATGGGTCACACGGAAGTTGCCCGCACTACCCTTTTAAAAATTCTTGCAGGTGAAATCAAGCCTGACGAGGGTGAAGTGAGATTCGGCGTCACGACTACCCAGAGCTATATGCCTAAAGATAACTCCGAGTACTTCGAAGGTGTAAATATCGACCTGGTCGAATGGCTGCGTCAATATGCACCTGAAGATGAGCAGACAGAAACATTCATCCGCGGTTTCCTCGGCAGAATGCTCTTCAGTGGTGAAGAAGCGAAGAAAAAAGCAAGCGTATTATCAGGTGGAGAAAAAATGCGTGCAATGCTGAGTAAAATGATGCTGTCCAAAGCGAACGTCATTTTGCTGGATGAGCCGACAAACCACCTTGATCTGGAAAGTATTACAGCGGTGAATGAAGGATTGAAGAAGTTCAAAGGTTCGATCATATTCACTTCCCACGACTTCGAATTCATCAATACGATTGCAAACAAAGTGATTGAACTTAAACCTGAAGGTGCAATCGTCAAAGAGTCCACTTACGAAGAATACTTGAAAGATAAAGGTGTTTTAAAAGTTTAAGGTTTACTTTCCCAAAGTTAGTGGGTATAATGATATTTAATAATTAAATAGCGAGATGAGGCGCATCGATCATCAGTAACTTATTAATCATTAATTCTCGGGGATTATAATAAGTGAAAGGGTAAGATGCCGAAATGGTCTGTTTTTCGAGAGACAGGCTGTTGGGTCACTAGGTTAAGAGCTAATGACTTGTCATTATTATAATGATAATGGAGTGCATCACTTGTATCTAAACTTTGACAAGTCTGGCATTCCGGACTTGTTTTTTTTATTGTCTGACAATTATCTCGTTCTTTAATAACATTTTTAGGAGGAATTTTAATGGTGAAAGTTGCAGTTGTTGGCGCTACAGGCGTTGTAGGCAGCAAATTAATTGAAATGTTGGAGCATTATGAAATTAAATATGATGAACTGGTATTATTTGCTTCTAAAAGATCCAGCGGCAAGGAAGTTTCAGTCGGTGGACAAACATATGTTATTCAAGAACTTACTGAAGAAAGAGCACAGGAAAAATTTGACTATGTCGTCATGAGTGCAGGCGGATCCACCAGTGAAAAGTTCGCCCCACTTTTTGAAGAAAGCGGTGCAATCGTCATTGACAACTCCAGTCACTGGAGAATGAAAGAAGATGTCGATTTGATTGTCCCTGAAATAAATAAACCAAAATTAAAAAGAAAAATCATAGCGAACCCGAACTGTTCAACGATCCAATCTGTCGTCGCACTGCAGCCTCTGCAAAATAAATTTGGAGTCAAGAGAGTTCATTATGCAACATACCAGAGTGTTTCCGGCTCCGGCGAGGGTGGCATACGCGATTTGGAGGAAGGTGCCAATGGCGCTGAGCCGACAACCTACCCCCACCCCATCTACAACAACGTCCTGCCTCATATCGATGATTTTCTCGATGACGGCTATACAAAAGAAGAAAAGAAAATGATGGATGAAACAAAGAAAATACTGGAAGATGATTCGATCGAAGTCACAGCGACATGTGTCAGAGTACCAATCATCACAAGCCATGCAGTCCAGATGAACGTCACTCTGGATAAAGAGGCAACAGTGGACGAAGTGAAAAAAGCATTTGAAGGCTTTCCTCACATTGTAGTCATGGATAACCCGGAAAAGAATGAATATCCGACACCGCTTGACGCAGCAAACCGTTCTGAAATCTTTGTCGGCAGAATTCGCAAAGACCCTACTCTTTTGAACACATTCCATGTCTGGTGTGTAGGAGACAACTTATTAAAAGGCGCGGCACAGAACACGGTCCAGATTCTGAAGTCATTGATGGATAATAATAATTAATAGGAGTGTTAAATATGAACCCGATTTTTGAAGGTATTGGCGTTGCAATAACCACCCCGTTTAATAATAACGAAGTAGACTTTGACGCTTTTAGAAGACATATAGAATATTTGATCGAAAACGATACACAGGCACTGATCATCAATGGAACGACAGGAGAATCCCCTACTCTGACAAGTGATGAGATCAGACAATTGCTTGAAGTGGGAATCGAAGCAGCTGCAGGCCGTGTACCGGTCATTGCCGGCACAGGTACAAACTCCACCATGAATTCGATAGAACTGTCGAAATTTGCAATGGATGCAGGGGCAGACGGTGTGATGCTGATCACTCCGTACTACAACAAGTCCAATCAAAGAGGCCTTGTCGCACACTTCAGTGCGATTGCAGATGCAATCGATATACCTGTCATTCTTTATAATGTGCCAGGCAGAACAGGAATGACGATCGAACCTGAAACAGTACTTGAACTTAGCAGCCATCCTAATATTGTCGCATTGAAAGATGCGGTTGGAGACTTGAACTATACTATCAAAGTATTGAACATGATCGATCAGGATGAATTTGTATTATACAGCGGCAATGATGATAACCTTGCCGATTTCATCCAGCTTGGAGGCAAAGGGCTGATCAGTGTTGTGGGCAATGTCATCCCGGGAGAACTTCAGAACGTCTATGAAAGAATGGCTGCAGGCGACTACACTGCCAAGCATACATTCACCAGCCTCATGCCGGTAATTGATGCGGTACAGGTTGACGTCAACCCTATTCCGATCAAGGTTCTGACAAGCGAACTCGGCTTCGGCAACTATGAACTGAGACTGCCTTTACTGCCTGTGGAAACACAGACGCGTGATGAAATTGTAAAAGCATATGAGAATTTCAAAGAGGGATCAAGAGTATGAAAGTCCTGCTCATAGGCTATGGTGCAATGAATAAAATCACTGCACGTCTGCTGACGGAAGCGGGACATGAAGTGGTCGGTGTCATTGCACGCACAAACGATTCTGACTATCCGGAATATGATAACATTGATGATGCCGGGGCAGATGTGGCGATTGACTTTTCCAATCCTGAGCTGCTGCTTCCATTGATTGAAAAAGATTTTAAAACACCTGTTGTCATAGCAACAACAGGGGAAAAAGATACAATCGTCGAAACACTGAAGTCAAGAAGTCAAAACGTCCCGGTCTTTTTCAGTGCGAATATGAGCTATGGTGTACATGTTCTGAACAACCTGCTGCAAAGTGCACTGGAACAGCTGGATGATTTCGATCTTGAACTTATCGAAGCCCACCATAATAGAAAGGTTGATGCTCCAAGCGGCACGCTGGTCAAGCTGTTGGACACGGCACTTGAGCATCGCGACAGCAGTCACGCCGTCTATGACCGTTCCGATGTCTATCAGGCGAGAGACAAAGAGGAAATCGGTGTATCGGCCATCAGGGGCGGGACTATTGTCGGTGAACATACTGCCCTCTTTGCAGGACTTGATGAAGTGATAGAAATCAGACATCGCGCACAGTCAAAAGAGATTTTTGCAAACGGCGCGATAAAAGCAGCAGAAGTGTTACAGAAAAAAGATAACGGTTTTTACGATTATAATAATTTATTTAAAGGAGAATAATTGATGGAAAAGTTTACAGCAGAGGAAATCATTCAATATATATCGGATTCTAAGAAAGAAACACCAGTAAAAGTATATGCAAATGGAAGTTTTGGGGATGTATCCTTCCCTGAAAGTTTTAAAGTTTTTGGCTGCAGGAGTTCAAAGACAATCTTTGCAGATTATGATGAATTCAATGAATTCTATAATGACAATAAAGATATTTTTACAGAGGTAGAAATTGAACAGGACCGCAGAAATTCAGCTATTCCATTAAAAGATCTGACAAATACAAAAGCACGTATCGAACCTGGTGCATTCATCCGTGAGCATGCGGTGATTGAGGATGGTGCAGTGATCATGATGGGTGCAACCATCAATATCGGTGCAATCGTTGGCGAAGGCACGATGGTTGATATGAATGCATCTCTCGGAGGGCGTGCAACAACAGGTAAAAATGTTCACGTCGGTGCAGGTGCAGTGCTTGCAGGTGTCATTGAACCGCCAAGCGCCTCCCCTGTCGTTATCGAAGATGATGTTCTGATCGGTGCAAACGCAGTCATTTTAGAGGGAGTGCGTGTCGGTAAAGGCGCCATTGTGGCAGCAGGCGCAATCGTCACGGAAGATGTACCTGAAGGTGCAGTCGTTGCGGGTACGCCTGCGAGAGTCATCAAGCAGGCAAGTGAAGTTGAAGGCTCAAAAAGAGAGATTGTCTCTGCATTAAGGAAATTAAATGACTGAGATTGAATTTGTAACAAAACATCGAAGACATCTGCATGAAAATCCCGAACTCAGCATGAATGAGTCCGAAACAACATCATATATAATAGAGATCATTGAATCTCTGGGTATTGATTATACGCAACCACTTCCTACAGGGGTGGTTGCGTATTTAAAAGGGAACAGTAATACAACCCTTGGATTTCGTGCGGATATTGATGCGCTGCCAATACACGAAGAGAACGATGTGGACTACAAAAGTAAAAATGAAGGCGTAATGCATGCGTGCGGTCATGACGGACATACGGCCGCGCTGCTGTTATTCCTAAAAAGGTGCAAACGTTTGAAAGATGACGGTGCACTTCCGCACAACTGCCATTTCATATTCCAGCCGAGTGAAGAGACGATGGCCGGTGCCAAACAGCTTATAGACAACTGGACGGACAGCCAGGCAATCGATGCGATTTTCGGCATTCATATCATGCCTGATGAAAAAACAGGCCTTGCCCTCTTCCGGGATAATGAGATTACGGCAAGTGCGACTGAATACCGGTTTTATGTTAACGGCTTGTCTGCACATGTAGCAAATAAGCATAACGGTAAATCTGCAGTCGAATCTCTAATGTTCATCACACGGGAAATCACACAGATCCAGCAGTTTCACCTGGACGGCCTGAACAGGAACATCATCCATATCGGACAGATGAATGCGGGTGAAGCGATTAACACTGTACCGTCAAACGGTTATCTCGAAGGTACGATCAGAACATATGAGGAAAATGATCTGAGCATCATAAAGAATCATATGGAAAAAATAAAGACCGGCGCGATGAATTTGTATGACTGTGAGATAGAACTGACATACAATGAAGGCTACCCCCCTGTTAAAAATACGCCGGCACTGCAGAATGTCGTATACGACAGTGTCCAGTCGGCAGGCATGAAAGCAGTCATAAAGGATAAGCCGTATTTGTTCGGGGAAGATTTCAGCTTTTACGATGAAATTGCGCCGACATATTTTATATTTGTCGGAGCTCAGGATGAAGAGCAGGGCTTTACAAGCAGCCTGCACACTTCCACATTTAATTTTGACGAGTCGGTGCTGGTTAAAGTCGCTGATTATTATGAAAATATATTGAAGAATTATAGTAACTGAGGTTGATAATATGAGCGGGATATTGACGATAGACAGAGAAAAACTTGTCACACAGGCAAAACAGGTTCAAAGCGGCATAGCAACAATTGCCGTCGTGAAAAATAATGCCTATAACTTCGGGCTGGAACTTGCGGTCCGGGCATTTCTAGAAGCGGGTATCACCGCTTTTGCAACAACCTCTTTGAAAGAAGCGGAAGCAATAAGAAAAATCACTGAGGAGTCAATGGTATTTCTATTGAATCCGACTTATGAATTTGAGTTCGTAAAATCTTTGAATTTAAGCATGACCCTCCCCTCTCTCGATTACTACAACAAGTATTATGAGGAACTGAACGGAATCAATGTGCACATAGAATATGCAGGATTGTTTAACCGTTCGGGATTTGAGTCATTCAGCGAGGTGCAGGAGGTGCTCAATCATCAAATGACTTTGGATGAGCATGAGAGATTCAATATAGAAGGAGCATGGTGCCACTTCGGCTATGCTGATGAATTCGACGGTGTTTATGAGACTGAACGGCAAAATTGGCTGGATTTTATTGGACATTTCAAAAAACTGGACATTGAGCCTGAATATATCCACTCTCAAAATACAGCGAGCTTCTCGAGGGATGGACTGCTTGAGGGGCACACCCACACAAGGCTTGGTATCGGATTATACGGCTCCAAGCCCTACTCCGGTTTAAATAATGATCTGTTCATGCAGCCATTCGATCTTCATTCCACTGTTGTACAGATCAGGGATATGGATGAAGATATGCCAATGGGTTATGGCGGCTCATTTGTCGCTGACAGAAAAACGAAAGTGGCTGTAGTGGATATCGGCTACGGTGACGGTGTGCTCAGAAAACGGGCAGAATTTGACTGTCTGATAAACGGCAGAAGATATCCCATCGTCACATTGATGATGAGCCATATGCTCGTAGAGGTTGACGAAGATGTTTCCATTAATGATAAAGTGTATATATATCATCCGGAAATGCGGCTGGATGAATACACATTTAAAGGTGTCGGCGCCAACTCCGAACAGCTTGCTACATTAAACTACAATACTTTGACAAAGGAGATTATACATGACTCTTGAATATCATAATGACAAACTTCAGTTCAGAGGCCAGGATGTAACTAATCTGGCAGACCAGTACGGCACACCACTCATCATTTATGATGAAGTCCATATGCGGGACATGATGAGGCGTTTTCATGCAGTACTCTCTTCCCACCTGGAAAACTATTCAGTTTCATATGCCTCAAAAGCATTCACTGCCCTGCAGATGATCAACTTATTAAAAGAAGAAGATATGGAAATCGACGTTGTTTCATCAGGAGAGCTTTATACAGCAATCAAAGGCGGCTTCTCACCATCACTGATCAAGTTTCACGGAAACAATAAAACCGTCGAAGAGCTGGAATTTGCACTCGAACAGGGTGTCGGGCTGTTCATCATCGATTCACTTGATGAAGTGAGACTGCTGAATGACCTTGCCCACTCACCCGTCGATGTGCTGATCAGAGTGAATCCCGGGGTGGACGTGGATACACATGAGTTTATATCCACCGGCCAGACAGACAGCAAATTCGGCATGTCCATCGTTGATGGTACGGCTCTGAAAGCCGTTATAGACATAGATAAAACTGAGAATTTAAATTTTAAAGGTATTCACTACCACCTGGGCAGCCAGCTGTCAGACCCGGCACCGTTCGTCAATGCCCTGACTGCTGTATATGACTGGCTGAATGATCATGAGATTGAAATAGAAATATTGAATATGGGCGGCGGATTTGGTGTCAGATACACTGAAGATGATATCAGATTTCCGATTGAGGAAGGTTTTGAAGAAATCCTTACACAGCTGAAAACAGTGTGCGCTCAATATGACCTTGAACTTCCTCACGTCATGATTGAACCCGGGCGTTCGATTGCTGCTGAAGCGGCTGTCACAGTCTATGAGGTTGGCACGGTCAAAGATATCCCTGGTGTCAGCAGGTATGTGTCCATAAACGGCGGTATGAGCGACCATATACGTACACCGCTCTATGGGGCCGAATATGATATAATACCCGTTAAAAAGCAAACTGACGACGTAGAGAGCGTGTCTGCACATGTTGTCGGAAAACTTTGTGAGTCAGGAGACATTGTAGGTAAAAATAAACCACTGCCTTCGACTATTGAACGTGGTGACTATGTAGCTGTAAAAACAACTGGAGCCTATCACTACTCCATGGCATCGAATTATAATCAGATGCAGAAACCTGCAGTCATTTTCATCTCACCGCATGGCGTGAAGCAGGTAATCAAGCGTCAGACACTCGATCAGCTTATCCAGAATGATGTACTCATAGAAGAATAAGGGCAATAAAAATACCCCATTACTTATAAAGTAATGGGGTTTAATTTACAATCTATGACAATCGTTAATTAATTTTTTAATTATAGTTTAACAACGTTGGCAGCCTGTGGACCGCGATCGCCTTCAACTACTTCAAATTCTACTGATTGACCTTCTTCAAGAGATTTGTAACCTTCTTGATTGATTGCTGAGAAGTGAACGAATACATCGTTTTCTCCTTCGATTTCGATAAAACCAAAACCTTTTTCTGCATTAAACCATTTTACTGTACCTTGTTTCATTAATTGTTCCTCCAAAAAGACTGTATTACAATAGTGAATAAAAGCATAAACCTGAAAAATTAGAAAATCTAGTCTTTCTTTAATATGTTTCTATTGCCTATTGATACTTAAAGTATACTAGACAATGTACACTTTTGCAAACCCAATTTCATAAAATATTCATAATCTTCGGCACTTCCATAAAAGTATTATCTTTCATGCATAAAGGTGTATAAAATATTTGAAGATCTTCTTCACAGTCTTCACAATATTCGAGTTCACAGGCATTATAAAATGCTATCAGATGGTACTTTCCCTTTTGATAAGTATGGTACTCCTCAGACATCTGCCTGATTAATTTTTCATAGTAATCCATCATGCTCATTTCAGAGTCGAAGTTTTTGATATTGATTAAATCATTCTGCCATCCTTCAAATAGCCACCAACCTTCATAATCAGCTTTTAACACGGCCACTTGATACATTTTAAAACCCCTATCTGTTATTATGAGATAATAGACATATTATATACGCGAATAATTAGCAATATCAAGTATAAGGTTTTATAATTATATATAAGAGGTGTGAATATGGAAGCAAAACTTATCACTTTAAGCGGAAGAGTACAAGGTGTAGGATTTAGATATCACAGTAAAATGATCGCTGATAAACTGGGCATTACAGGATATGCAAAAAATTTGACGGAAGATGTCGAAATCATGGCACAGGGAGATAAAGATGCTCTTGAAACTTTCATTAAGGAAGTTTCAGAAGGCGCCTCCCCGGGTTCGTCCGTCGAGGATTACACAGTCCAATCTGTGGATACTGATGACAAATACCAGAAATTTAAAACATTATAATGATTGCAGGTGTTACAAATGAAATTTAAGATTTCACATTGGACTGCATCGATTGTTGCTTTACCGGTTTCGATAGTGACTGGTTTAATTTCTATGCTCGCTTTGGACATCCACCTTATCTATGATGTGCTCGTCGGCGCAGGTGGATTTTTTGCAGCTTACCTGCCGACCCAGTCTGTAAGCCAGAATAGACAATTGAAAGAATACGGGTTGACCAAAAGTGAATATAAATATATTCAAAATCAGATGAAAGAAGCCAAAGAAAAACTGAACCGCCTCAGGCAAAGCTACTATAATATCCGTACTCTGAAAGATGCGAAGTTGATATTTGATATCAACCGCATCGTAAAATCAATAATCAATACAGTCGAAGATGATCCAAAGATATTTTATAATGTGCAGCAATTTTTCCATTCAAACCTGGATTCGGCGGTAAATACGATTGAACAGTATTTATTTTTGTATAAGATGCCGGGGAAATCAAAAGATGAGAAAATCAAACTGCATGAAACCCGTCTTTCTTTATTGGAACTGAAAAGAACACTTCAGGCCAATCTATCCCATATGAACCGCTCGACTTACCAATCACTTGAAGTAGAAAAAGAAATCATAAGCATGAATAAGCGCAGAACTGACAAAAGAATGCAGCTTGATAACAAGCTGCACGAACAAAAAGTGGAAATCCCTAAAAAGGAACAGGAAAAAGTAAAAGCCCGTAGGAGTGAAAATAATGAATCAAGATAATAAAAAAGATTTAAAAGATGAACTTTTGAATGATCCCTTTGCGTCCAGAGAGGCCTCAGACCTCCCCTCTCTCCAGCCTGAACAGCAGGATGCCGTACAGGATGGCAATAAAAGCGTATTGACTACATTCAAAGAGAGATTCAGTGAGGATGATATGAAACGCATTCATGATATAAAATCCAAAATTGAACCATTGGACAACGATGCTTTGATCACCTATGGTTCGAATGCGCAGCAGGCCCTCTCAAAATTTTCACATCAGATGCTGAATGAAGTGCAGTCCAAGGATGTCGGTCCTATCGGGGAGACATTGGAAAGCCTGATGAAGAAACTGAAAGAAATCGACCCTGATGAATTGACCAATGATAAGAAAAATATTGTCAGCCGTTTATTCGGCCGCATGAAAAAGTCTGTCAATGAACTGATATCCAAACATCAGAGCGTGGCATCCCAGGTCGACCGGATCAGTATCCAGCTGGAACATGCAAAAGAAATCCTCGTGAAAGATGTACATCTGCTGGATAATCTATATGATCAGAATAAAGATTACTTCGATGCGATTAATATTTACATCGCTGCTGCAGAACTGAAAAAAGAGGAGATTGAAACGGAAGTCCTGCCCTCACTGAGAGAAAAAGCAGACCAGTCAAGCAATCAGATGGATGTACAGGATGTCAATGATATGATGCAATACGTCAACCGTCTGGAAAAAAGACTGCACGACCTGAAACTATCCAGACAGATTACATTGCAATCTGCACCTCAGATCCGCATGATACAAAATATTAACCAGACACTTGCGGAAAAGATTCAAAGTTCCATTCTGACAAGCATACCACTTTGGAAAAACCAGATGGCGATCGCACTGACACTGCTCAGACAGGAGTCAGCTTCAAAAGCACAGCAGGCAGTGACAAACACAACGAATGAATTACTGACAAAAAACTCTGAAATGCTGAAGCAGAATTCCCTGAGGACAGCACGTGAAAACGAAAGAGGCATCGTCGATATTGAAACGCTGAAGACGACACAGGATAACCTGGTTACTACCATCGAAGAGACATTACAGATCCAGGCTGAAGGTTCTCAAAAACGCAAAGAAGCTGAAACTGAACTTGTCCAGATGGAAGAAGATCTGAAATCAAGACTTCTGCAGCTTAAAGAAGAACACAGATACTAATTATCTGTTCAAATGAAAATCCGGAGCATCCCCTGATTTATGGATGCTCCGGATTTATTTTTAATCCTCTTATCTTCTGTAAACCACTCTGGTTTTCGCAAATATATCATGAATCGCCTTTTTATCCTCTCTAACCCCTATCATAACCGCCGAGACGACAGCCGCAAGACCCAGAGTCACTGCATAAAGAATCGGTGTCAAAAAATCTCTGATGATCATTTGGAACAGTCCGACATCTGCCCCGTCTTCATTGATGATTCGTATGCCGAAGGCACGTTTTCCGATAGTATATCCAGTCCAAATGACCGGCAGCAGTACATAATACAACAGTGAAAAGACTCCTTCCAAAGACTGCACTGCCCTGCTCCCTGTGTCGAGTGAGAAAATACCGATGAATAAAAATATAATGACGCCTATAATGATCAGATCAACGACTCTTGCGCCCAGTCGCACCCAAAACCCTGCTCCATTTTCCATAAAAATAACACCCCGTCTGTAAGATTTGTTATATATTATCCTACAGGAAAGAGTTACATGTTAAAAGAGCTGCATAGCGAGGAAGATTACAAAGGTGACTGTAATACTGCTGAGCAATGTACTGTAAAGCACAATCTGCGCGTGAAGCTCCGGCGCTACATCATACTCGAGTGCAAGCGTTGCAGTGTTCCGTGATGTCGGAAAGGCACTGGCAATGAGTAATGACTGGGCGATCACACCTTCAATGCCAAGTGTATATATTAAAATTAATGCAACAGCCGGCCCCATGATCAATCTGCCTGCCAGACTCCATGGAATCACTTTTTGGAAAGATCTTATTTTAATACTTTCCAGCTGCGCACCAAGTAAAATCAATGCGAGTGCTGCAAAGCCCCCTGCCAGCTGTTCTATAGGCACCAGCAGGAATGTCGGTATCGGTGCATTAAAAACCTTGAAGAGCAGTGCGATGACCAGTGCATGAATGATGGGCAGTTTAAGCAGGTCCCTCAATAATTCAAGGATGGTTTTTGAAGTTGATATCAAATTGTATAAACCATAGGTGAAAGTCAATAGATTCTGAACGACAAGAACAATAATCTGGACGGATACACCCAGTGGATTGGAGCTGAATACCAATTGACTGACCGGCAGACCATAGTTCCCGGAGTTCATCAGAGATATGCTGTTTTTCAGGGCGGTCGCCTCCGCCCTTTTCAGGTTCAGCAGCCGGCTGAATATATTACTTAGAATGATTAAAATGGATATGAATAAAGTAAGATATAAAAACAGCTGAACGACAAGGGAAAAGTTGATTTCAGCATAGTAGATATTGATGAATACTGCTGCCGGCATAAAACAGTAAGTGACCAGGTTGGCGATAGGTCTCAGTCTGAACTGGAACTTTTTCTGAAGAAGCAATCCAATTCCAAGAAGGATTAAAATTGGGACGATTACGTCCATAAAAACAGGAATGATATAGTTCACTTCTACTCATCTCTTTTCTATATCATAAGTTAACTTTATTATAACACTTGCAGATGATAAGAAATAGCGAAGGATTTATATGAAAAACTTATAATAAACGATAAAAAAGGAGAAGAGCACAGCCTTCTCCTTTCAGATTTTAAGTGTATGACACCTTTTCTTTTTTCATGCCTATCAGATAGCCGATAATATAGCCGATAATCAATAATGGAATCCATTCAAATGAAGTTTCAAATAACGGCATGGCCTCCATGAATGATAAATCAGCCCACTCATTTCTGTGAATGACTGCAAGGATGCTTGTAACTATAATCAGTACAATTGGTATCTGCAGTGCCATCCTTGGTGACGGTACAAAATAACTGAATATTAACAAGAGTACAGAAGCCATCGCTATAGGATAAATGATGGATAGTACCGGTACACTTGTTGTAATTACCTGATCCAGACCCTGGTTGGCAAGGCCGAATGAAATCAGAGTAAATACTACTACAAATACTTTGTAAGGTACTTTAGGGATAATACTGTTAAAGTATTCACTCACTGCAACAATTAGACCTGTGGCGGTAGTTATACATGCCAGAAGCACAATAATACCCAGCAGTATTGCCCCGAAACCGCCGTATGCATCAGATGAAATGAACGTCAGAAGGTACGTACCCAGATTCTGTTCATCCGGTGCAGAGCCGCCAAGATCCACCCTATTACCCAGCCAGCCCAGAGAAACATAGACCAGTCCGAGTAGAAGTGCTGCAAGTGAAGCAGACTTTATTGTCCCAAATAACAGTGCTTTCCTATTTTTGACGCCAGTGGCACGTATCGCATTCAGAACGATTACAGAAAAGGCAATGGCAGCAATGGCATCCATTGTCAAGTAACCTTCCTGGAAGCCTGCTGAGAATGGTGCATCGACATTAAAGCTTTCTCCTGCAGGATTTACAGGGTTTGATATGTACATTGCAATCGCAGTGCCCACAAGAAGCAGTATTGAAATCAACAATATCGGTGTCAGAACTTTACCTATACTGTCAGTCAGAGTACCAGGATTCCAGCTCAAGGCAAATACTACTATAAAAAATATTACGGAAAAGACTAATAGTGCAATGGCACTCGGCGAATCAAGAAATGGAATAAGGCTCATTTCATATGCAGTTGTTGCAGTTCTCGGAATCGCAAAAAACGGTCCGATCGTCAGATAAATTACAACCAGCAGTCCGATGGCAAATGCTGGATGAATCGCCTTTAAAGACTCTTTATAGCCCTCTTTGGAAATCGATCCTACAATAACACCCAACAACGGCAGACCGACCCCGGTAATGACGAAGCCGAGAATTGCCAGCCAAAAATACTCGCCGCTTACAAATCCAAGGCCAGGCGGGAATATTAAGTTACCTGCACCAAAGAACATTGCAAACAGCATAAAACCTACTACGAAAACATTCTTATTACTCATTTGCGAACCTCCGTGTAAACTGAAATTATAGAACCAGTTTACATGATAATACCAGTAAAGTCCATAAGATTTAAAACTTTCAGATATTTGACAAATTCGTTAATTACAGGGTTATCTGGTAATTGACAGTAATATTTTATTCAGCAGGTTTGCTGTTGCGTCAGGAATCTCCTCAGCATGCTTGACGATGATAGTATTGTTTCCATATATATCCTTAATTGATTCAAGTGTCTGCTCGTCGCTGTCTTCACTTATAAAAATATTGATGACGTTGATATTCTTTCTGTTCGCAATATTCACTGCTTCATGTGTATCGACAATCCCATTCTGATTGTAATTCTCTGCACTTGGCAGTCCGTCTGAAAACATGATGATGAACTGATCTGCTTCACTATGGTTTTCCAGCAATGATATTTCATGCTTCAGGATGAATCCGTCTCTGTTGTCTCCTGAAGATTCAATACCGAGGATTGAAACGGGATAATAATACTGTGATTTTTCAAAAGTTAAATGCTCGTATATTTTATTGGGGAAATTATTCGGAGTCACTTCGAAAGTATCTTCATGATGTGAAATGATACGATGTTTGATATTCAGTGATTTCAGTATATTGTTGAAAACGATCACGGCTGAAATCGTCTCTTCCAAGTGCGATTCCATTGAAAACGACTGATCGACAATCAGCGTAAAGATGGCATCGATATCTGCAGATTCCGAATCTTCCTTTATAAACAGTTTATGACTGCCTTCTATTATCGGCATCACGGGATTTTTCATCAGTTTACCGCTGGATTGATGCTTACGGACTTCATTCAGCTTAAAATTCAGAAGCTGCTGTATATCCCCTATCACTGTTTTCGTAAGCTGTCCGTACCGATTATAAAGTTCGCGGTATTTCTGATAATCACTCAATCTCACTTTAGGCTGGGAGATTTCAAGCAGTGCATGCTGGTTGGTTGACGATTGGTCCCTGAATTTATTGCTGCCGGTGTTTTTTCCAAAACCTTCATTAAATTCAGAAACATCATCATCGTACATGTTCACTTTCTTACTGTCGGATTTTTGAGCATTGAGAGCGTCCCCCACTTCTCCGAGTACGGTTGCCTCTTTAGAAGCGCCGCTTGTTTTGGTATCTACTTCACTTTTATCGTCTTCATCATCGTAGCTGTCATCGGAAGATAAACTTTGCGGATCTTTTCTGAATTCACTGGTCTTATTAAATTCATGAACATCACTGAAAGAAATGTCATGTAAAGAGATGACTGACTGATTGTCAAGTTTAAATTCATCGGTGAGACGCGTATGGAATTCCCGGGCAATTTCAATGCTTTCTGCAGTAGAGTTGGAAGAAAATTCAAAAGTTGAACCGTAAAATTCCATTTCTTCTTCAAAATCCAGTAGTTTTAAGTTCAGAAGCTGTAAAAATTCATCTGCCGTGTTTTTAGTCTGCTTTGAATAATAATTTTTAAGAATCCGGTCTCCTTCTTCAAAGAGGTTTTTTATTACCGGCCTTCTTTCAACACTGCCTTTTCTAAGCCTTAAATGCTCTATGGAAAGGAATATCTGCTGAAGCAGTTTATCTTTGTTTTTCAATTCATCATACTCGGAGTAGTCGAGCACAGATGTCGCCGTATAGTGTGTGAAAATATCATGTTTAAATCCATCCAGCTCAGCTATGTCCGGACGGTGCTTCCAAAACATGCTGAAATTCATGACCTTTTTCCGGGGATTGTAATATGAGTGCTTTCGTACACTGACTGTTAAATTCGGTTCTTCGAAAAGCAGACGGCACAAATCAGTCAGTTCCATCATATTTTTGGAGTCGACGAGTTCATCATTAAATTTAATAAAAGAATAGCTCATATTTCAATCACAACTCAAAGTGTAGTTTAAAAGCATTATAAATTGCAGTTTTCTCTTGTTCATTATCCAGTTTATCTATTATCGTTCTTTTTAGTGCTCTTGATTCTGTAATAAGGGTGCTCAAATCCGCAAGATCTATCAAGCTTCTGACGCTGGAGGATTCTTTTGATATCTGGCCCTGTCTGGTCATAGTGACGAGGTCTTTATGAAAATCAGTCAATTTTTTCAAAATATCTTCATCATCCTGAATACTTTGCTTTTGTAAAATTTCTAAAAGAGCTTCATTGGACACATAATCGATTTCCACGATATTAAAGCGGTTGAGCAGTGCTTCGTTCATAGGCATGGTTCCCGCATAACCTATATTGATGGCAGCAATGACCAAAAAGTCTTCATGTGCCACGATTTCTTTGCCGGTCAACGGGTTTGTCATTGTTCTTCGGTAATCGAGCGCTGCATTCAAAATCGGGAGCACTTCCGGCTTCGCCATGTTTATTTCGTCAATATACAATATGAAACCATTTTTCATTGCACGGACCACCGGTCCGTCGATAAAGACGATTTCCTGTCTGTCATCTTCATACTCAATCGTTTTAAAGCCGAGTAATGCTTCGATGTCGATATCCACTGAACAGTTGATACTGATCATGTCCCGGCCCATATCCATGGAAAGATCATCTGCAAGCCTCGTTTTCCCCGCACCGGTCGGTCCTTTTAATAAAAGGTTCTTCCCAAGTTTTAAAATGTTCAGGGAGTCTTCTTTAATCGTTGAATCTTCATGTTCAAACTTATGATGTTTCATATCAGCCGGTCACATCTTCAAAGTATGTCTTATAGTAACCTCCGACTTTACCGGAGTTATCCTTGACGAAAATGTATTCTTCGGTTTCATTTACAACAGTATAAGTCTTTCCTTCAGTCAACATATCGTTCACTTTGTATTTCTGTGCATCAGTATGTTTCACCCGAACAGTTTTTAAGTTATTATTCTGCCATGTTTCATGTAACATCATTGACCAGTCTCCATTCCTAATTATTAAAGTCCTTATATTTTAACATAAAAAAGCAAGATACCAGTAACAGTATCTTGCTTTGAATTAATTTTAACCTTCCAATAGTAAGTCTTCAGGGTTTTCAATCAGTTCCTTAATCGTCTTCAGGAAGTTTACTGATTCTTTGCCGTCGATCACTCTGTGATCATAGCTCAGTGCAATGTACATCATCGGGCGCACTTCTATGGAGCCGTCAGGCATTGCAACTGGACGCTTTTGAATTGTATGCATGCCTAGAATACCTGCCTGGGTGCCATTCATGATCGGTGTGGACAGTAATGAACCGAATACACCGCCATTTGTGATGGTAAATGAACCGCCCGTCATTTCATCCAGTGATAATTTTTTCTCGATTGCCTTCGTCGCAAGGCCGGCGATATCAGCTTCGATTTCAGCAAATGTTTTGCGGTCACAGTTTCTGACAACCGGAACGACCAGTCCTTCATCGGTAGATACTGCGACACCGACATCATAGAACTGTTTATAGATCATTTCATCTCCATCAATTTCAGCATTTACAGCAGGGAATTGTCTTAATGCTGCCACTGATGCTTTAGTGAAGAATGACATGAAACCAAGACGTGTACCGTCATGCTTTTCCTGGAAAGATTCTTTTTTACGTTTTCTGAGTTCCATCACATTCGTCATATCGACTTCATTGAACGTTGTCAGCATTGCCGTATTCTGCTTAACTTCGTGCAGGCGTTTGGCAATTGTTTGTCGGCGTCTGGACATCTTTTCTCTGATGACCGGTTTTTCAGGTTCTGTACTTGCAGGTTTAGATTCAGATTTTTCTTCAGATTTCTTGCTTTCCGATTTCTGGTTGGCCTTTGATGCCTCATGATTCTCTACATCCTGGGAGCGGACATGCCCTCTTGGATCACCTGCGTTGATTTCTTTAAGTGAAAGACCTTTTTCTCTTGCAAGTTTTCTTGCTGCCGGAGAAGCGATGATGCGGTCAGACCCTTCAGTATCTTCAGAGCTTTCATCCTCTTTTGGCTGGGAGTCCGACTCAGATTTTTTCTCTTCGTCTTTGGAAGCATCTTCCTTATCATCTTTCTTCTCTTCTTTTTCATCATCTTTTTTATCTTCTGATGGTGATGCTTCACCGCTTTCATCAACAACGGCAATCACTTGTCCAACTTCGACAGTGTCACCTTCCTCTGCTTTAAGCTCTGTGATTACACCAGCCTCTTCACTGATAACTTCAACATTGACCTTATCAGTTTCAAGTTCTAATATATTTTCACCTTTTTCTACAGAGTCACCTACACCTTTTAACCATGACGCAATTGTTCCTTCTGAAATCGACTCAGCTAATTCTGGTATTCTTACTTCAGCCATTATTCATCCTCCTGCACTTTCATTGCTTTTTCTATAATATTTTGTTGTATCTTTTTATAAGTCTCTCCATCACCTTCAGCTGGTGAAGATGAAATCGGACGGCCAACATATGACCTTTTTACATTTTGCGGTAAAATATCAAGGATTTTTGGAAGTACAGAACTGTAAGCTCCCATATTCTTCGGTTCTTCCTGTACAAATCTCACTTCGTCGAGATTTTCAATGCTGTCAAGAACTTCTTTTATCTCTTCGCCAGGGAAAGGATAAAGCTGTTCAATTCTTATAAGTGCGATTTCTTCCGGGTTATTGTCCTTTTGATGGTTCAGAAGATCGACTGCCATCTTACCATGTGCCAGGAGCACTTTTTTAACCTTGGATTTATCATGTTTTTCGACGATTATCTCTCTGAAATGATTGCCGATAAATTTATCTACAGGGTTGCTTACAAGCTGATTTCTGAGTAAGCTTTTTGGTGACATGATAACGAGAGGTCTCATCTTATCAGTGTTCAGATATCTCGCCTGTCTTCTGAGTAAATAGAAATAGTTTGCAGTACTTGTCAGATTGACTACTGTCATGTTCTGGTTTGCACCTAAATGCAGGAATCTTTCCAGTCTTGCACTTGAATGCTCAGGGCCGGAGCCTTCCTGACCGTGTGGCAGGAACAACGTAAAGCCGCTTGTTTCTCCCCATTTGGCATTTCCTGAAGACATGAAATTATCAAAGTAAACCTGTGCCATGTTGGCAAAGTCACCATACTGTGCTTCCCAGATTACAAGTGATTCCTTGTTTTCAACGTTGTATCCATAATCAAAACCGACTACGGCTGCCTCTGATAAAGGAGAGTTATGAATATCAAATGTTGCCTTTACATCTGGTACATGATGCAGTGGGATGTATTCTCTGCCGTTTTCTGAATCGTGAAGTACCGCATGTCTGTGGGCAAAAGTACCTCTTTGTGAATCCTGGCCCGTTAATCTGATCGGCGTACCATCCTGATTGATGGTTGCAAATGCCAAAGCTTCCGCATGTGCCCAGTCCACCAGTGCTGTATCATCCTCGAATGGCAGTTTGCGGCGGTCAAGCACCTGCTTCAGCTTCTTGAATACCGTAAAGTCTTCGGGATATTCGAATAATGCATCATTGATTTCTTTTAATCGTTCAAGTGTTATTTCAGGTTCCGGTTCGTTCTTCAAACCTTCCTGAATTGCTTCAGGCACTTCGATTTCGGATTTGATGACAGTATCCGTTTTATCGATTTTATCATGTGCAGCACGCATTTCCTTTTGTGCATCTTCTATGATATTTTCTTTTTCTTCTTTTGAAATGATTTTTTCTTCAACCAGCTGACTGCCGTATATATGCTCAATTGTATCGTGAGCCTTCACTTCTTTATAAAGCATCGGGTTGGTTGTGCTCGGTTCATCCATTTCATTATGGCCGTAACGACGGTAGCCGATTAAATTGATGACAGCATCTTTATTGAACGCCTGTCGATATTTAAGAGCGAGTTCGATCGTTCTGAGTACATGTTCAGGCTTGTCAGCGTTAACATGAAATACCGGCAGATTGAAACTTAATGCGGCATCTGATGCATGGTCGGTTGAACGGGCATCGAATTCCTCCGTCGTAAAACCGACTCTGTTATTGGCAACAATATGGATAGAACCGCCTGTTGTGTAGCCGTCCAATTTACCGAGGTTCAGTGATTCAAAAACAACACCCTGTGCAGGAAATGCAGCGTCACCATGGACTAAAACGGCCAATGAGCGGTTGAAATCCAGGTCTGGCAGGCCGTTATGGTCTGTATCTTCCTGCTCTGCTCTTGTTTTCCCCTGGACTACGGGACTAACAACCTCAAGGTGACTCGGGTTGTTTGCCAGCGTAATCTGCTGGTCAATTCCATTGTCAGTTCTCAGTTTTGATCCGCCGAGATGGTATTTGACATCCCCGACCCATCCGGAAGTCAGTGATAATGAATTATCTTCCGGCAGGAACTTCATCGGATCAGTGTGCATGAATTCACTGAGCATCATCTCATATGGTTTTTCCAAAATATGAGTCAGTACATTCAAACGTCCTCTGTGAGCCATGCCGATTTGAAGATTCGGAATATTTTCCTTAGCCATCAACTTCAATAAATGTTCGAGCATCGGGACCATGGTGTCCAGACCTTCAATAGAGAAACGCTTGGCTCCGACAAAGTTCTTATGAAGGTATTTTTCAAATCCTTCAACTTTGGACAGTACTTTAAAGAGTTCGATTTTTTCATCTGATTTGAGATTGACTTCATCTTGATTTTCAATTGTTTCTTTCAGCCATTGTCTTTCTTTTGAATCATTGATATGCATAAACTGGTATGCAATGGGACCCGTATATACTTCATACAAGTGATTGAAAGCCTCACTTGCATTGTCATATAACGATCCCAGGTGGGGACTTACCAGTGAAGCAGGTACATTCTTCAACAATTCATCTGAAATACCGTGTTCTTTAAAGTCTAAAGAAGGTTTATTTTTAATCTCTGGTTCATATACAGGATAAATATCTGCTTCCAAATGACCGAAAAGTCGAATTTCGTCCAAAAGACGCAGCATACCCTTTACATTTTGTTTCGCATCCTGACTTAAACTACCATCTTGCGATGTTCCTAGATTTTCAAACAATGTTCGCATTTCATCGCTGACATTATTTGGATTTTCTAAATAAGAATCATGAATATCAAGGAGTAGACCAAGATTCATTCCGAATCTCATTGGAGCCTCTTCATAGGCTTTCCCTTCCATCTTTGCAGCACCTCTTTAGTTTTATATGTTTTATATATTATACATTCCCATTTTAGCACTACTTAATGCTATTTTAAAGGTGGCAACTTTATGAATTGCCTTCATTTAAAGGGAATCGGATAATAACTTTTGTAAAATTTCCTTCTTCACTTTCAAACCATACTTTACCTTTATAGTTTTCAATCAGCTTCTTACCGATGGATAATCCGAGGCCGTTGCCTCCCTGCTGTCTGCTGCGTGATTTGTCCACCCTGTAAAATCTGTTGAAAACATTCTCAAGATCTTCTTCTGGTATACCTATACCGTGGTCCATTATTATAATGTCGAAATATTCATTATGTTTCTCAGTCTTGGTAATGATGTATTTATACTCTGTATCATACTTTACAGCATTGTCGAGGAAAATCAGTAATAACTGCTCTAAATGATGATTATTGATCTTAAATGGTATGGAGTCATGCGAGTGCTCAACAGCAAAATGATAATCAGGATGGATCTTTCTCATACTGTCGACCCGGGAGTTGATCTCATCTATTATATTTACTGTTTCAACTTCCTCCAGCTGCCTTGGATTATTTTTTGTCAGCAGTAATAACTCTTCAACCAGCTTATTGATGCGGTGGAGCTCATCGATGGATATATTCAGGGACTCTTCCAGAATTTTAGGATCATTTTTCCCCCACCGGTTGATGAGTTTCAAGTGACCCTGGATAATCTGCAGCGGCGTTCTGAGTTCGTGGGAAGCATCTTCCACAAACTGTTTCTGCTGATTGAACGACTCTTCAAGTGAATCCATCATATTATTGAATGAGGTAACCATATAATCGGTTTCCTCGGTATCTGTAGATAATGAAAGACGTTCAGAAACACCTTCCCCTTCTATCCGTTTCAATTGATTGGCAATGCTTCGAATCGGCTTGACCATCTGTGTGGAGAAGAAGTAGCTGACTATCGAAGTGAATAATATTGAAAGAAAACCAATAATCAATGCAATGAGGACCATGGTCCGAATAATCAGATAATAATTATCCAGTGGATGAATGACTGTCAGATAACCATTCCAATACATAGTATCGATATTAGACCGGCCAACAAGAAAATTGCCGTCATCTGTTTCCATCGATGTGATGACTGTATCACTGACCGGCACGAAGTCTAACGGCAGGTCATGCAACTGATTCGTCGGTTCAGTTGTAACGATATTGCCGCTCCGTGTATAAAGAATCATTGTCTGTTCGTCATAAAGGCTTGTGATAATATCATTTCTTGAAATAGTATTGATGGGTTGTGTTTCATAAATATGCTGAAGTTCCTCAAGACTTCTGTCCAGTGCCCTTTCTTCGAGGTCTCTTAAATAAAGACTGGTGAAATAAATCAGAAGGGTACTGAATATCAGATAGGTGAATGATATTATCAGTGTGGATAATCTCAGCCATTTATACTTTAAGGAGTTTTTGTTCATGTTCTTATCACGTACCCGACTCCCCGGACAGTTTCTATTACTTTGTGCTTGTTGAAGGGTTTGAGCTTATTGCGTAAATATCTTATATAGACGTCCACCACATTGGTTTCAACTTCACTGTCATATCCCCAGACATGTTCCAATATCTGCTCCCGCCTCAGAACGATGCCGACATTTTTCATAAGAAGATAAAGCAGTTCATATTCCGTTTTGGTCAGTTCCAATTCGGTATCATCAATTGTCACTTTGTAAGCGGAAATGTCCACTGAAATCCCATGCAGTGAAAGAATCTTATTATTGCCGGCTTCCGAATCATCCGCCCTTCTCAGCATTACACGGATTCTTGCCAGAAGTTCTTCGATTTCAAACGGTTTTACTATGTAGTCATCTGCCCCGTAATCCAATCCGACCACTTTGTCGTAAGTTTCCCCTTTGGCGGTAATCATGATGATTGGCGTATTTTTGGATTTACGGATTCTGCGGCAGACTTCAAGGCCGTTTAAAGCCGGCAGCATCAAGTCCAATAAGATGCAGTCATAATTATAATTCAATGCTTTGTCGAGCCCATCTTCCCCGTCGGCACTCAATGTTACAGAGTACCCTTCATGGGTCAGTTCAAGCTCTATAAAACGAGCTAAATTAAGCTCATCCTCTATAACCAGTACATGCTTCAATCCATTCACTTCCTTTGTGCTATCATACCACTTTTTATTTATATGAAAAATAAAAAACACATAATATGAATTATGTGTCAGCTTGCCGTAAAATCAGGCATGTCCAGCATGTAACTCTGCTGTTTTATCATCAGATTTTTCTTCACATCCGCCCATTCATCATCAATGATCGAATAGACGATCAAGTTGCGGGGAACGCCGTGAAGCTTACGTTCTTTTCTCAGTATCCCCTCTTTGGTAAAGCCGAGTCTTTCAACTGCCCGGTGGCTTCTTACATTTCTTTCGTCCACCCTGATCTGGACTCTCATCATATTTAAAGTTTCAAAACAGAATTCGAGCAGCAGAAACTTACTGTCCGAGTTTACGAAGGACCGGTGTGCTTTTGTACCAAACCATGTCGCACCGATTTCACAACTTTGCCGTTCATAGTCAATATGCTGTATCCTCGTACTGCCGACAACTTCTCCGCTGTTTTTCAATATAACTGCAAAAGGGATGCTTTTCAATTGATTTCTAAGTTCTATGGCGCTTTTTATCCACTCTGTCATGAGCGGCAGTGTCGTTGCCTGAAACAACATATAGGACCAGATGCTCTCATGGTTGATGTCCTGCAGTTCTTCTGCATGGCTCAACTGGAGAGGGACAAGTCTGATTCTTTCATTTTCCAACGTTATGGATTCATATAAATTTACAGCCATTTGAAATCACCTTCTTTACAATTATATAATGCAGATTAATTATAATTGCGTGAATGGAAAATGGCAATGCAAAAGTATCTGCACTGCCATGTCATATAATCAGACGTATCTGCTTTTATTAAATTTGTTATGAAGCAGGTAGCTGGTACCTATTACTGCGGCTGTCCCGATTGTAATACCCGCGATGACATCCGTAGGATAATGGACGCCGAGATATACTCTTGAAGATGAAATCATCAAAATAAAAAAAGCACATAAAGCATACAAAACACTCTTGTTCTTCAAAGATGTTTTGTTGATGATTGCCATCAGGGAACCGAAAAAGATGGTCGAACCTGTGGCATGTCCGCTTGGAAAACTGAAGCCGGAAATATCTATCAGTCTTAATAATGATGGTCTTTCTCTGTCGAAGGCATTTTTCATCACAGGTATCATGATGCTGCTCGCAATCATCGAGATAACAAAGAACAGAGTATGAAATTTAAGCTTGTAGAGCATCAGTATAGCTATCATGATGATGGAAAGGATCACCATGGACAGCACTTCTCCTATTTGAGTGAAGCCGAGCATAAATGCAGTTGTTATGAAGCTTTCTGAAGCGTATATGAATTCATATACTTCCCTGTCAATCCACTGTCCAGGTCTGGATTCATGAAAGACGGCAATGACACCGAATATTAAAGTGAAGACCAGGAACAAGGATAATTTTTTAAATCGGCTCACTCGACTTCCTCCTCATTCAGCAGCTTGGATACCAGTGTGTCAGGTTTGAACCCGCCTTTGAACTGTTTCATGGTCATAATGATATCTTGACGTGTCTCATTTATATCATTAAATGCAGCGTTGAAATTATTAAGTGTCAAATCTTCTTCCTGAATAACCTTTGCATAACCTTTCTCTTCAAAATAACGGGCATTTTCCAACTGGTCGCCCCTGCTTTGACCGAGCGGCAGGGGTATGAGGATCATAGGTTTTTGATTTAACAGCAATTCATAAATGGCATTCGAACCACTTCTGCCAATGACGATATCTGAAATATTTATGAAATGTGCAAGCTCATCTCCGACGAATTCAAATTGAATATAATTTTCATTATGACTCAGATTTTCATCAATATTATCTTTACCGCACAGATGAATGATTTGAAATTCATCTGTCAATACAGAGATGTTTTCTCTTACAAATCTGTTTATGGATTTCGATCCCAGTGAACCGCCCATGAACATTAAAATAGGTTTTTCAGGTTTGAACCCTGACAGTTCATACCCTTTTTCGCTGTAACCATTCAATAATTCATCTCTTATGACAGGACCTAAATATTCAGCCTTATTTTCCGGCAGATAGTCCATCGTTTTTTTGAAAGTGACATAACATTTAGTCGCAAACCTTGTTGAAATTTTGTTTGCGAGTCCTGGTGTCAGATCAGATTCATGAATATAGACCGGAATTTTCAATGATTTTGCAGCTAGTACGACAGGTACGCTGACAAATCCGCCTTTTGAAAATACAAGGTCTGGCATTTCCTTTTTCAAAATTTTTCGGGCATCAAATATCCCCTTTGTCACTTTGAAAATATCCTTCAGATTTTCAAATGAAATATATCTTCTCAGTTTACCGCTGGATATATTACAATACCTTATTGAGGTTGGGCTGATGATTTCTTTTTCAATTCCAGTTTTTGAACCAATATATACAGGTTCAACATTATTATTCAGGAAACTGGGGATAAGTAATTTATTCAGCATGACGTGGCCCACTGTACCGCCGCCGGTTAAAATAACCTTTCTTTTTGAAGATTCCATAATAACCTCCATTTTTTCTTTATGATATAACTTTAAACCATTTCGACTTTTGGCACAATAAAAGTCGCACAAAAATACTTTGTGCGACCTGAAATTATTCTGCCTCTGTCCCTTCAGCTTCTTCCTGAAGTTCTTCAATTGATTTTATTTCTATATTCTGTGCATTTTCCTGTGCTGTCTCTTCTATTTCTTCTTCGCTGTATTCACCATTGATATAATCAACAAGGTACTCAAGCTGTGCATCATTCTCATTGATATACGTCCTGAGCTCGGACATCAATGTAATCGACGTGTCTCCTGTCACATTTCCATCTGCTTCAATATCATGGTCTTCCTGGAAACTCATGACTGCATCAATCAGTTCTTCATTAAAAGTTTCGTTGATTGTACCGACATCATAGCCGAGCGTATCAAGTGCAACTTTTATGGAAGTGATCGTTTCGCTCTCCTGTCCTTCAGTATAGACATCATCTTCATTAATGACTTCCACCCTGTAGTAGTCAGGATTGACCAGTTCTACATCAGGTGTAATGCCTTCTTCATGGACCCAGGTGCCTTCCGGTGTCAGCCACTTCGTATTAGTATATTTCAACATTGAATTATCATTGAAATTTTGTGTCTGCTGCACTACACCTTTACCGAATGATTGTGTGCCGGCGATGACAACATCATCGAAATGGTCATTGAGAGCTCCTGTAAATACTTCGGATGCACTTGCTGATCCTTCGTTTATCAATATATATACATTCATGTCTTCTGTGTTGCTGTTATGGCGGTTCTCGGTTTCCAGTTCGACTCTCTCTCCATTGCTGTCTTCCAGCATCAGGGCAACTTCATTTTTTGGAACAAACTGGTTGATCAGCGATACTGCTTCTGAAAGCAGCCCGCCCGGGTTGTATCTGAAATCGACGATGATATCTTCTACGTCATCGTCAGCAGCCTGATTGATACTTTCTTCAAATTCTTCGGTTGTACCTTCCTGGAATCTGTTGATACTGATATGACCGACATTATCAACTTCTTCATAAGTAACGCTGTCAATATGAATAGTGTCTCTTGTCACTGTTATGTCAATAGGTTCTCCTTCACCGCGGACGATTGTAAGTACTACATCAGTACCTTTTTCACCGCGGATAAGCTGTACGGCTTCAGTCGTTGTCATACCTTCTATGCTCTCACCATCAACAGCAGTGATCTGATCTCCGGGTTCTACTCCCGCTGCTTCTGCGGGTGAGCCGCGCATAGGCGAAGTCACTACAATACGGTTGCCTTCCTGCATCACTTCTGCGCCGATACCTTCAAAATCCCCGGTGACAGTTTCCTGAAAGGCTTCTGTGTCATCGACATTCATATATTCGCTGTAAGGGTCATCGAGACCTTGAACCATTCCATCTATTGCGGATTCAATCAATTCCTCGTTGTCGACCTCATCGTAAAAATCTGTGGAAATGGTATCGTACACACTATATAATTTAGAGAATTCACTTCTGGTATCAGTTCCGACGTTGACCGCCTTTTCCGAACCTGCTTCCAGACTTAACGCTGTAATCACACTGGACAGGATTACAGCAGCAAGGATGGTTATGATCAGCCAGAAAGGATTGATGCTGATTCTTTTGGATTTATGGGTTGTTTCATTATTATTTTTATTTTCGTCCAAGTTACACACACCTAACTTCTAAGAGCATAATATCTTATAGTTTATCAGTAGGTAGACAATATTAAAAGAAAAAGAACAGTGGAAATTCCACTGTTCCATTATAAACTATAAATTATCGAAAAATTATTCACCAGCAAATGGCAGAGCCGCATCCAGGGCAACTTCTATCATTTCATTGAATGTTGTCTGTCTTTCTTCACTGGAAGTTGCTTCGCCTGTCAGTACATGGTCTGAAACCGTCAAGATGGCTAAAGCTCTGGCATCAAACTTTTTACTGATTGTAAAGAGTGCGGAAGATTCCATTTCAAGGGCAAGCACACCGTACTTGGCCATCATTTCCACGTCGCCCTTTTCATCATAGAATGAGTCTGCAGTAAATACGTTACCCACTTTGACTTCCAGACCTTTTTTCTTCGCTTCATTATAACTTGACAGCAGCAGGTCAAAGTCGGACGTCGGAGCATAATCAAAGTTTCCAAACAGTTTCCTATTTTGAAATGAGTCTGTCGATGCACTTTGTGCCAAAATGACATCACGTACATTTACATCTTTTTGAATGGCACCGCAAGTCCCGACACGGATCAGATTTTTGACACCGTACTCTTCCATCAATTCATGGATATAAATTGAGATTGACGGCACGCCCATGCCTGTCCCTTGTACAGAGATGCGCTTGCCTTTATAAGTGCCTGTAAAACCTAACATATTTCTGACTTCATTGTAGCAGGTAACATCTTCAAGAAAGTTCTCTGCTATATACTTTGCACGTAATGGATCTCCCGGCAATAGAATTGTTTCTGCTATGTCACCTTTTTGTGCGTTAATATGAATGCTCATTTTAAATCTCCTTTTGTCAGTGGTTTAACCAATTTTCATAGTCCTGATAAGAATCATCGAATACATTCAAATTAATATCAGGATAAGGGTTTCTTTCCAAATAATCACTTAGTTGATGGTAGTCAGTTTCTTGTTTGGGAAACATACTGTCTTTTTTGATACATTCGCTCAAAATACCAATCTCCGATTTTTCACCGGCACGTGTTTTGATATATTGATAATATGAATAATTTTTCATTAATTCACTTCAGCTTTGGCAACAACCGTCTCTGCACCCGTAACATTTCCGGTTTCAACAATATCGAATGATTTTAAAATATCGCTGTTCGAGATGATGACCGGTGAAATTGTGCTGTTTGCCTCTTTTTTTACAAGATCAATATCAAAAGTGACAAGTTTATCGCCTGCCTCAACACTGTCGCCCTCACTTACATGGCCGGTAAAACCTTCCCCTTCCATAGCTACGGTTTCAAGACCGATGTGAATCAGCAATTCGATTCCATTAGCGGTTTTGATTCCGACTGCATGGTTCGTCGGGAAGACCTGCATTACTTCTCCCTCAACCGGTGAAACGACTTCACCATCGGAAGGTTCGATGCCAAAGCCTTCACCCATCATCTTCTCTGAAAATACCGGGTCTGGAATATCCTCAAGTTTTACATATTTGCCATTGAATGGACTTTTGATTTCAAGTGTACTGTCGACAGGTGAGTCATCCTTTTTCCCAAATAAATTTTTGAACATGTGTATCAACTCCTATTTAGTCATTAAAGTAATCTACGTAGTCTTTATACCCTTTTTCTGCAAGTTCAATCTTAGGTATGAAAGTGACTGCCGCAGAATTAATGCAATAACGTAAACCGCCGAGTTCTTCCGGCCCGTCATCAAACACATGTCCAAGGTGGCTGTCCGATTCCGAACTGCGTACTTCGGTGCGTCTCATACCGAATGAATCATCAAAGTGTTCAGTGATGTCATCGGATGCACCTTTTGCAAAGCTGGGCCATCCGCATGAGGAATGGAATTTATCTTTAGAAGTGAATAAAGGCTTTCCGCTGATTTTGTCAACGTATATCCCTTCTTCGAAATGATCCCAATACTCATTTTGAAACGGCGGTTCAGTGCCCTGTTCTTTCATAACATTATATTCTGTTGAATTTAATTCCTCAATATTTTTTCGTACACTCATTACGATTCACCCCAATGATTTTCTATAAATGCCTTACGTCCGGAACCTTTATAATATGCATTATAATGTCCCTGGTTCTTCTTGTAGAAATCCTGGTGTTCCTCTTCTGCTTCATAAAATGATTCGAGCGGCATGACAGGTGTATTGATCGGTTTGTCAAACACGTTGCTGCCGTCAATTTCCTCAATAACCTTTTCAGCAGTTTCTTTCTGCTGTTCATCATGGTATAGGATTGCCGGCATATACTGGCTGCCTCGGTCTCCGAATTGCCCTCCTGTGTCGGTGGGGTCGAATGTTTTGAAAAATATGTTCAATATTTCTTCAAAAGAAATCACATCTTCTTCATAGTCTATCTGTACGACTTCAATATGACCGGTTGTTCCAGTGCTTACCTGTGCATAAGTTGGATTGTCCACCTCGCCATTTGAGTAGCCTGAGATGACTTCGTTCACACCGTCCCACTGATCAAAAGGTTTAACGAGGCACCAGAAACAGCCGCCTCCCAATGTTGCTTTTGCCAAAATAAATCACCTCAGTTTAAATTTTCAATAGAAAAGTACCACGCGTCATTCTGATGATCAATTTGTTCGATATCAAGTGCCAGTTCACTGTAATCGTCAAATATTGATTTTTCGATGATCAGCGCTTTCGAGTCTGTGCTGAATTCCATGCCCTCAGGCAGGTCGGCACTTGTCCTGATTAAAGTGTAAAGCATATCTTCAGTCAGGGGCAGCTGCCCTACGGAGATATTACTGACTTCGAATATTAACGAATGTTCCGTTATTTGCGGGCTCAGATTAAATGTCGTATCGAAATTCATATCCAGATATTCATTTTCAGATAAAAGCTCGATACTGTTTTCATCAATTGAAACCTCTATATCATTTGCCTGATCTTCCTGCAGAAATGAATTCAACAAGGTTTCTACAGTGCTGTTCTGTAATATTATCATATTTTCGTCTTCAGCTTCACCGGTTTCGCCGGTCTCGACTTCACCGTAATCACCAGATAAAAATATATAAAGGGAACCCACTGCAAGTATATTGAGCAGCAAAAGTATTATAAACAGCCATTTCCACATATTCATGGTCTCATTCCACTTTACAGTTTTCTTGTTAAATGCATGAATTCATGTGCATATTTATTTTTTTCATCCACTACGCCAGGTGTAATTTCTTCGATTTCCCATTCTGTGACATCGTACTCGGGGAAGAAAGTGTCACCCGCAAAAGTTTCATGAATTTTTGTGATGAACATTTCATCTACGAGGTGCATTGTCTGTTTATAGACGTTGCTGCCCCCGAAAATAAAGATCCTGCCTTCCAGGTTTTTAATTTCATCGATATCATGGATGATTTCCACACCGTCAAATTTAAAATCCTTATTCCTTGTCAACACAACATTTTTACGGTTTGGCAAGGGTTTCTGTAAAGTTTCAAGTGTTTTACGGCCCATGACAATCGTGTTGCCTTCGGTCAGATTTTTAAGGTTTTTTAAATCTGAGGGAAGATGCCAGGGCATATCCCCGTTAAAGCCGATAACATTCTGGTTTGCATGTGCTACGATTAACGATACCATTCTAACCCTCCTGATCAGACTGCAATAGCTGCTTTGATATATGGGTGAGATTCATAATCCACCACTTCAAAGTCTTCATACTCAATTTCAAAAATCGATGCATCGCTGTTTATATTTACAGCCGGCGGTTCATAGCTGTCTCTAGACAGCTGTTTATCCACAGCCTCCAGATGATTGGAGTATATATGGGCATCACCCATAGTATGCACGAATTCACCTGCTTCTAAACCACATTCTTTGGCGACCATCAAAAGCAGCAGTGAATAACTTGCTATATTGAATGGTACACCGAGGAATACATCTGCACTTCTCTGGTACAGCTGCAGGCTGAGCCTGCCGTCATTGACATAAAACTGGAAAAATGAATGACACGGCGGAAGAGCCATCGTATCAATTTCTGCCGGGTTCCAGGCAGTGACGATATGCCTTCTCGAATCCGGGTTGGTCTTGATGGCATCGATGACGTTCTTCAACTGATCCACCGATTGACCGTCCGGTCCAATCCAGTCGCGCCATTGTTTACCGTAGACATTTCCAAGGTTGCCGTATTTTTCACTGAATGCCTCATCAGTGAGCACCCGCTCCTTGAATTTATCCATTTCTGTTTTATACAATTCATTGAATGCTTCGTCCTTCAGTGCCCTGCGCCCGAAATCTGTCATGTCCGGACCTTCATACTCATCTGACTCCACCCAAATTTTAAACGCCCATTCATTCCAGATATTATTATTGTATTCAAGCAGAAATTTAATATTCGTATCACCGCGTATAAACCAGATGAGTTCAGTAGCAATCATTTTGAATAAAACTTTTTTTGTAGTGAGTAAAGGGAAACCTTCCGATAAATCAAACCGCATCTGATGACCGAAAACTGAATATGTGCCTGTCCCGGTCCGGTCATCTTTAAAAGAGCCTTCTGATTTGATCCGCTCAAGCAGCTGATGATAGACCTTGTCAAAATTATTCATAATACCCCTCTTTTCTTTTCCACTAAACTTATATATAATTGATTATGATAATAAAAATGATTACTTGGAGTGTTGGCTCATGGAAATGATACTTTCAATCGGATTGGCCCTCATGGCAGCATGGTTCGTATCACTGTGCATAACTGAATAGTATAAAACGATAACCAGGAATGGCATTCCTGGTTTTTTTATGAAATATTATTGTCCAGCGAATCTTTTATATCCATCATGATATCGTTGATATCGCGGCCTTCAATCTGTTCACGGGGCATAAAATGAACAAGATTCTTACCTTTGAACAAAGCGTATGACGGACTGGAAGGCTCTTCGCCGATAAACTCCCTCAGTCTCGCTGTGGCTTCCCTGTCCTGCCCTGCAAAAACAGTTGCTTTATGATGCGGCTTTTTTGGGTTTTGTTCAGCGACGGTGACTGCAGCCGGGCGTGCGAGGCCGGCTGCACATCCGCAGACACTGTTGATGACGACAAATGCTGTCTCGTCGTCTTTTACGTTATCCATGAATGCATCCACCGTGTCGGGTGTCGTTAAATCTTCAAAGTCGCGGTTCGTCAGTTCATCCCGCATAGGCTTTGCTACTTCCTTCATGTACTCTTCATAAGGATTCAATTTATCTCTCCCTTTCCTGAATTTGCTTCCACACGCTGCCCATGGCCTCTTCGCCTTTTTCTATGCGTGCGATGGCAATTTCTTTTTGTAATCTGACATCATACTGCGAGTCATCCTGATATTCATACAAGTAAGGCAGGCTTTCCTTGTCGCCCACTTCATATATGAACATTGCAGCCCGCCAGCGGACGATGGGGCTTCTGTCATCAAGCAGCGGGTACATGTCATTCAATCCTTCTTTCAGTCCCAGGTCACTGTATCCGTCCCCTGCAGTTCTTCTGACAGGTACGGCTTTATCTTCGAGACCGGCTTTTAAGTAAGGCAGTGTCTCTTTATCTTCAATCATTGCAAGCAGATATACAGCTGTTCTTCTGACCTGCATTTTCTCGTCCTTAAGAGCAAGTTCAAGCAGTTCATAGTCATCCTTTGTCGGATTTTCCATATGATCAAGGAGGTTCAGACGTTCTTTCCAGTCTTCCGCCTCCCTGAACTCCTGTACACTCAGTTTACGATACTGTTTAGGAGACGGCGGCTGTTTGCTTTTTGCTTCTTCAACCAGCTTATCAAGGGTCTCCTCATCATATAGTGCGTTGATCTCTTCAATGACTTCACTGAAAACTTCTTCCGGCGTCCCGTAACGGGTTGAATTCTGTTCCCACTTTCTGCCCATGATGATATTATCTTCAGGCATCGTGGCTTCAGAAACCGCATTTACGAACCTGTCTTCCAGCTGTTTTCTGTGTTCTTCCCCGTCATTGAGTTTAATCTGATAAGGAATACCCTTGAAAGTCAGAATCTGCACATTCACTTCACCGAACGGAGAACTATTTATTGGTTTTTTTTTACATCAGAATTATCGTTGTCCGCATTAAAAGTGTTTTCGATTTCAGGTATCAGTGTTTCCCAGTCAGCTTTTGGCGACTTGTCCACTGAAATGAAATTCATTGCATGAAAAACACTTGTAACGTCTTCAAGCTCCAATACTCTGTTGATGAATTCCGGTGCTTCGTCCGACGCCTGTCTGTAAGTCGCCGACTTCATATCCTCTTTTTCTTCACTAACAGTGATTTTCATAGTATTGGGGCTTGGTGTTGGTTCAATTCTTATAATTTCCATCTGATAAATCCTCCTATTGTAATTGATTGCCGTGGCTGCGGATTTTGAGGCCGACAGAGCACTGGCTGATACAAAATTTGTGTGCACTCGTATGACTTCCGCGGTCACGGTTTAATTTCTTCAGTAAACAGCCATGACAATACTTTTCTTCAAGTTGGTTGATTTTATATAATGTTTCCTGTTTCATCTTCAACCTCCTTAATTAATTATACAGAAAAGCACGAGATAAAAAAAGAAATGACTTTCATCATTTCTTCGTGTACTTATAAAGTGCTTCTTTCGCAAGATGATCCGCTGATTTATTTCTGTTTCTCGGTGTATGGCTGACGAGAAACAGATCAAACCCGGCTGATTTCCTGCGGACACTGTTGAAATATGGCTGGAACTTTTTATTTTTAACAAAATATCTGTCAAAGCTGTCACTGATTATTTTTGAATCAGTATGTATGATAACAGATGTTATATTTAATGCAATCACCTCATCGACCGCTTTATCCAGTACGGCCCACTCCGCTTCATGATTATCGAGCGCCCCCAGATCAAACTTGAACTCATGCCTTGTGCCCTCATCGTTGATGACTGCGGCTCCTGCAGCATATACAGGATTCTGCCTGGCCGCAGCATCGATATATATAAGTGCCATATTGCCCTCCTATATATTCAAATTATGCAAGTATTTTTGTGTGATGCGAAGATCATGGGAGGCGAGTGTCTGATCTATTTTCTCTGTATCGATGATCAGTTTGCGATGTTCCATATATTCATCATGTGAGAACTCTACATCTGTAATGATTTTTGCCAGTTTATGTGACATTTGCAGAGAAGACATATCGTTCAATATTTTTGTCTGGAGTCCTTTGCTGAGTGAATCAATATTTTCAATGATGTTTTCTACATTCTTGTATTCCCTGATCAGTTTCAGTGCAGTTTTTTCACCGATGCCCTTTACGCCGTAATAGCCGTCTCCCGAATCGCCCATCAGTGCTTTGACATCGACGAACTGCTCAGGAGTGATATCATATTCATCCATGAAGTTCTGTTCATTATAGTAATGATACTCTGTGACCCCTTTTTTCGTCAGCCATATATCATTATTCTTTCCGAGGAGCTGCAGCAGGTCCCTGTCACCGCTCACTATGATCAGGTCATCATAATTCACAGAGAGCGTTCCGATGATATCATCCGCTTCATAGCCGTGTATGCCCAGTTGATAAAAACCCATATCATGAATGATTTCTTTCACGTAGTCAAATTGGGGAATCATCTCGTCAGGCGGTGCTGTCCGGTTCGCTTTATAATCTTTGAACCATTCATTGCGTATCGTGTCTTTTCCCATGTCCCACGTGATGACCATATTTTCAGGCCGTGTGAGTTCAACCAGTTTCATGGTATGTCTGATGAGGCCCTGGATGCCATTTGTCGGAATATTTTTATTGTTGACCATAAACTGGTTTCTGAAACTCGTTGCATAAAAATGGCGGAATAATAATGCCATGCCGTCTATTACCAAAGTTTTATCTTTCATTGAAATGAACACCCTCCAAAGTATTTGGCGATGTCTCCACATTATTTGAATCATCTGTGATCCATTCAGAGAAACTGCCTGTATACACTTTAACGTTGATGCCGTTGTGATCGAGCAGTGTGAACATCGGCGTCGCACTCATACCCGAGCCGCAGTAGACGATCACTTCATCATATTCGTTGAGTTTATCCAGTGCATGATCCATCGCACTCAGGTCCAGCAGGCCGTCTGTATAGATCAGGCTGTTTGGAATATTGACCGCACCGGGAATATGCCCTTTCTTATAGTCAATCGGCTCCGTGATTCCGAGATATCTGTCTTCACTTCTGACATCTATGAGCAGTACGTTCTGCTGCATCTTCTCTTCAAGTGTTTCCATGGAATAATGGATGTCACGGCTGAAAACTGAACCGGCCGAATCAAATTTAATCGGGAGATCCACATCTGCATCATGAAAGTCATCCGCCTGTGCCCTTAAAGCATCCAGATCATCATTGAACAGATAAACGTCATGACCATACAGCATAAAAAGAAAGTATAAGCGCGTATGGAAGAAGCTGTTGTCATCTGCAAACAGCAGCAGTTCATATTTTCCGTCATTTGACAATGTGCGGTATAATTCGTCGATGACACTCTGTTCCGGAAGAGGGTGCCTGCCTTCATTGATGCCGTCAAACTTGAACATGAACGGCATCTGGGGTATGTGGACCGCTCCAGATATTTCATCCGACTGCACAAGCCGCTTCGACTCTTCGAACTTATCCATTAAATTGCGGCAGTCAAGAAGTACAGTCGCTTCCTTTTCCAGTTCTTGCAAATCATCTTTATTTATAATAGACATTTAATCACCCTTCATTTCAGTCAGAGATTCAAGCAGCTTCTGATCCTCTTCATAATCGCTTTCCCGGATGACCGGCAGTGGTTGTTTCAACCCTTCGATAATGACAGGTTTCTGCTGTGAAATATCTTCCTGAACTCTATTTAAATACTCATCGATCAGACTTTCCATATCACTATTCAGTTTACTGATATCCAGTGTACCGCTTATATGTCCGGCAAAGTCCAGAAGGTTGTCTCTGAACGCCTTTTGATTATTGCGCGCCTGGTGAAGGCGTCTGCTGTATGTTCCGAATTCAGAAACATCCACTTTTATTATGGGCTCATCCTCTGGCTGGCGGTTGAATATCAATGTGTGCGGTGTATTTACTGCACTCAGTCTTTCATTGAACTGTGTGATGTTTTGGATCATCATTTCTTCAGCCTGCCGGTAAACCGTATTGAAGACCGTGCTGACTTCAATCGTCAGAAAATGCTCAAGTTCGTTTTTAAGCAGAGATTCATTTTTGACAAGATAGTTTTTATCCTGGATATCAGAAACGGTGATAAATCCTTTCAAGTAATCGTACAGCTTCAGCTCAAGCCGTTTGCTGATGAATGACAGCAGCACATCTGTCTCCTGGTACAGATTGCTCTGAAAAGTGTATGCACTGAAAGTTTCAAGGTCGGACAGTATATTCTGCCTGCCGGTTTCTATACGTGTGCGTTCAAGGTCGGCATTCTCATACTGACGAATGTTGCTTTCGATATTTAATTTCAGCTGCTGAGTAGTTTCCCTGATGGACTGGACCTGGACGTTGGAAGCGAGTTTATCAGTTATATTCAATATATTTTCCTTCGCTTCATCAAACATGCTGTCTTCATTGTTAAGTGCACGTTTGCTTGAAACCGGAAAAATCATATGGGTGATGCCGAGAGATATGAGCGCATTTGACATATAGTCGATGACCTGGTTTTTATCCGCTTCACTTCTCATCAGATCGACAGCGTTGATGATGAAGATGATCGGGAAGTCTTCGCCTTTGATCGATTGTATATATTTTAAAAATGTCTCATCGCTTCTTGAGAAGACATGATTGTAATATGACACATAGATGATCAGGTCACTGTCTGCAATGATGTTCCTCGTTTCCTTGGTATGCCTCTGGTTGATGGAATTGATCCCCGGCGAGTCGATCAAAGTATATTTGTCGGTGATTTCATTTTGAAGAGATACGAATGCCTTATGGACAAATGTTGAATCTTCATCCGAACTGACTGTCTTGATCAGCTCGTCTGTATCAATTTTTCGCTTCATGCCGAGATCTGATTTATAAACATCATACTTGTTGAGAATTCCGTCAAGAAAAGGTTTATATGTTTCAGGGACATTCTGCCGCTCTCTTTTGATCCACTTGAAGTACTCTTCCACTGACGAGTGGCGCTCGTTGGAAAGCATCTCCAGAGTATCAATCAGATCTTGACTGGTTTTAAACAGTATTTCACTGGATTCATTGTTATTGATCTCTGTAATTGTTGCCGTTGTCGGATTCGGGCTCATGGCGAGATGGGCTTTATTCAGCAGGGCGTTGATGAAAGTGGTCTTGCCTGCACTGAATCCGCCGAATACACTGATGTTCGCCTTTCCTTTATCAATCCGTTCCAGTTTATCCCGGATTACTCTCTGGAAGTCGCTGTATCGCTCTTTGCCGTCCAAGCGGCCGATGACCTCATGATAATAGCCGAGATCGACTCTGCCCTCATCGGTGAATTTGAAGTCATCCTTCATATCATCCCCAACTGCGGCAGTTTCTGCCTCCTCATCCAATTCCACTTCCTCGATGAGGTTAAGCTTATCAATCTCATCATCCATATGGATATAGAAATGCCTGTAGCTTGTCGTCTCTATGGAATCCCGGAGACTGAGCAGTTTCAATATATTTTCATACTTATCCAGGTTGTCATCCAGATGGGACTGCTCCTTCAGTTCACCGGCATCCGACTTTTCCATGACAGGGAGGTGGTTCATGACCTCTCCTGCAACATCACTGATGATGTTCGCCTTGAACTTATCCAGATAATTCAGTATGAACTGATTATTCAAATGAGTGATTTCTTCCTCGATCAGCAGGTCATTATTGAACTCATATCTGAACGGTTTTCCGGTCAGTCCGAGTCCCCCGAAAAAACTGTTGATCGGTGCATTGATTTCAGTTTTGAATATATCATTCAAATTTTGTTCGATCTCCGCTCTGGATTCACGGAGCATCTGTTCTTCTTTTTTCTTTCTACCGAACAATCCGGGCACTTTGACCTCACCGGCAATAATTTTCAAATGATTAGTAATTGAACTTTTGACCTCGTGAGGAAAGATGTAGCTGTCTTTCACGATTTTCCTGGCTGAATCTTTCACATGGTCATTCAAAAGTGCTTCATCATCGTGCAGGGATTCTACTTTGGATTTTTCCATTTCCCGGCTGAGAAATTTGATATGGTTTTTAACCGCGTCAATATCCCGCGTATCGATATCTTCATCGTCACTTTCCAGAGCGGACAGTTCATCTTCCAAATATTCCAGCTGGCTGTTTTCAATCGTTTTAGTGATCCTGTTGAAATAATCATCCTGCAGTCTTTGACGCTCTCTTTCCAGTTCATGTATGAATGATTTCAATTTGCCGACCTGGTTGTAAGGTGATTCGTAGATGCTTGTTGTAATAATGTCATGAAGGCTGATGTTCCAGTCCTTCAAGGTATTTTTAATTCTGGACAGGAAAGTATCCATCTTGATTTCCTGATCATCATGTTTATCGATCTGGTTGATGATCAGTATTAAAGGTATCCCCATCATCGATAATTCTTTCAGAAGCGCCATATTGTGCTCACTCTCTACATGGTTGTATTCCACCGTAAAGAATATGAAGTCACTGTTAAGTAAAAAACGGTTCGTGGATTCCCTGTGGCTGTCTGTATTGGAGTCGACACCCGGGGTATCCTGAAGGACCGTATTATTTTTGAAATCATCGTGCCGGACATCGATATTTATGGCACTGATATCAATATCCCTTGTATTCAGACTGCGGAGTTCCCCGTAATCCTTCACTGCAACATATTGATACTGGTTCAGAAATGCACTGATCTCCGTGTCATCCCCGATCTGTACCGCAACAGTATTACTTGTTGTCGGTACAGGAGATGAAGGCAGAATATCCTGCTCCAGCAAATGGTTGATCAATGAAGATTTCCCGGCAGAATAATGGCCGATGAAGGAAAAGACCAGCTGGTTTTTATATGTCTTCGATATCGCATGATCGATCTGGGACACGAGTGTGTCATTTTGTGATTTGAGAATTTCTTTTTTTAATTTGTACAGAACATTAAGTGTTTTTAATTCTTCTCCCACTGTTTACCGCTTCCCCCAGTATTGATAAAAAGTCGTTTCTATATAACCGTTGAAAAGTTTTCTGCGCTTGGTCGCACGTTTACCGATAATATGCTCGAACTCTTTGTTGGATGTCATCAGATATACACTCAAATCCTGGTGTCTTGACATGAGTTCGCCCACTCTCCTGTACATCTCCTCCACTTCTTTCGCCTCGCCGATACGCTCTCCGTACGGCGGGTTGGTAACCAGCTGTACGTTGTCATGCGAAATCGTGAGATCGTGGATATCCGTAATTGCGAGTTTGATATTATCCTGCAACCCTATTTCCATGATATTAATCTTTGCGACCTCTATCATATGCGGATCGATATCAGAAGCATGAATGATGACTTCTTTATCATAGAGCGCCTCTTCCTCAAGCTTCATCCGTGTATCTTCCCATAATTCTTCCGGGATGATATCCCAGCTCTCACTGTCAAAAGTACGGTTGGCACCGGGTGCGATGTTCAATGCGATCAGTGCCGCTTCAATCGCGATCGTTCCGGAACCGGCAAATGGGTCATACAACGGCTTCGTCCCGTCATAATTGGCAAGGCGCAGCATGCTTGCAGCAAGCGTCTCCTTGATCGGTGCCTCGCCCTGCTCTCTTCTGTATCCTCTTTTATGCAGAGCATCACCGCTTGTATCTATCGTCAGGACCGCCCTGTCCTTCAGGATGTTGATGTCGACCTTATAGCGTGCACCGGTCTCACTCAGCTTGCCGCCCAGGCTGAATGCATCCTTTAAATGTTCAACGATCGCTTTTTTAACGATGCGCTGTACATCCGGCACACTGTACAAAGTTGATTTGTGTGAGCGCCCCGTGACGGGAAATTCTGCATCCGGGCCGAGTATGTCCGACCACGGCAGTGCTTTTGTCATTTCAAACAGGTCATCAAACGTGTCCACATTGAAATCACCGATGATGATTCTGAAACGGTCCGCAGTTCGCATCATCAGATTCGCTTTTACAATTGCCGCTTCATCACCGTCAAAGTATACACGTCCGTTTTCAAGTGTTGTTTCATACCCCAGTGTTTCTATTTCATTCGCCACGACTTTTTCGAGACCCATGGGTGTATTTGCCAGCAACTTAAAATTCATAATTTATCCTCCGACTTGTTGTTTTATTGTGCATCAGTCTCATTATATAAAATAAAAGCTCTCCATCAAAATGGAGAGCTTGTCTCTAGTCCGGTATCTCTGTAAGCCATGTTCTGTACCGCTGTGCTGCAGACGTGCACTAGTCACACTCGCACATTGGTGATAATCATCTGTCTATATTACAGTTGTAATATCTCTCTTTGGGTTGAATTTCCGGCGGAGAGTGCTCCTACCTTGTTTGGATTGCTCACTCGAGGGGTTTACCGCGTTCCACCTTATTACTTTCATAATAAGCTCGTCTCTGTGGCACTTTAATGCTAGTCCGGCCATATAAGGATACTTAGGCCGTTTCACCGCCGTCAGCCGTTATTCACGAACTGCCCTGACTTATTGTTTCATCAGGCACGAACACTACGCCCGTCTCAGGTGCGTGTGAGCATGGACTTTCCTCTATACCTTGAATGATATAGCGATTATCCGAGATACCGAATTGACTTAATTCACTTTTGATTGGCCAAAAACTTTCTTTTCTAAGTTTGACAATCGTTTCAAAATATCAATTTGATGATTTTGACTTTGGTTTTCCTGGGAACGGGAGTTTGTTGCGACCCTGATCCTCAAATCCTCGACTTCTTTTTTCAGCCGGGCATTTTCTTCTTCCAACCGTTTTAAATTATTATTCATGTCTGACATCTTTTGATAGTCACTGATGACATCATCAAGGAAGCTGTCCACTTCGATGGGTTTAAAACCTCTGACTGACTTTTCGAACTCTTTTTCAAAAATGTCTTTTGCGGACAATTTTAAAGTCGTCTCACTCATTGCCTCACCTCTTAATTATCAAACCTGGAATCAATATAACTGTTTATCTCATCAAATTGTATTCTTTCAATATTATAAGGATTTTCTTCGAGGAATTCAAGTATTTGATTATAAAGAAAGCGGACTTTTGAATCGGCCTCCTCATCGAATACGATAATTGCCCCGTCTGTGTTTGAAATCAGAAACCGGTTAATGTGTTTAAACATGCCGGGGTTGCTGTACGGTTTTTTGTATATATAATCCTTGAAGTCCGATTTGGCAAGCACCGACTGGAGTATGGCCTGGTCGTTTTCGTTAAACCTTTCTTCAAACTGATAAAACGGCATCAGTACTCCGAGCTTAACATCGTAATTGTCCTCTTTCAGCGCAATGATCTCTTCAGAGGCATAAAGTTCTATCCCGGTGTTTCCCTGGATGATGAACCATTCCGCACCTTCATCGATATATTCGAGCAGCTTGGAACGTATGAAGGCTTTCAGAACTTTCACTTCATCCTGGTCGGATTTGAATATGCCGAGTTCATACGGTCGGTAGCCGCTGATCAGTATTCTCACATCAATCCCTCTTCTTTCGCATGTTTCAGCCACAGGTTGATGAATTTATACTTCTCGTAGAAATGCCTCTCCCGGAATCTGGACGTATGGCAGGCCATCAGCAGTTCCATGAGTTCCGCAGATGTCTTTTCCCTTGTACTGTCATGGAATCTTGAATCCGTATCGAAGTTCAATATATTTGAAGCAAGTGCTTTATTCTCTTCCAGAAATGGTTCGACTTCGGTTTTAAAATCGAATTCGTAACCGTTCAGGGCTTTATGATATCTTTCATAAATAGTGTCCATTAATTGAACATACTCTCTGTTAGTATGATTACTTGACAAAAATGTCACACTCCTTATAATAATTCATTGGTTTAATCGATGCTAATTAATGTATAATATTATGACATATATTATAATGAAAGGCGATGTACATGAAGTATCCAAAAGGCATTAAGCCAAGGCAGTACTTTAACAGCCGTAGATCTAAACCTGACAAAAGGGTGAAATACGGTCAGCGGGGCATGACCCTTGAAAAGGATCTGGATATAACGAACAATTATTACCTGCAGACTTCCCGTGCGGTCATCCATAAGAAACCGACACCGGTTCAAATTGTCAATGTGGACTACCCGTCGAGAAACAAGGCGAAGATCGATGAAGCGTATTTCAAAACACCTTCTACAAGTGACTATAACGGTATTTATAAAGCAAAATATATAGACTTTGAAGCAAAAGAGACGAAAAACAAGACGCGATTTCCATTTATAAATATCCATGCACATCAGGTCGACCATATGAAACAGTGTTATGAACATGGCGGTATCGTCTTTCTTATTATACGCTTTTCCAGCCTGGATGAGACATATTTGATGCCATTCGGAACATTTTTAGTTCATTGGCGTAATTATCTGGATGGAAAGCGCAAATCGATTGCCTATAAAGATATTAAATCTGGCAGCTGCATCATCAGACAAGGTATGAATCCTCGGATTGATTATCTGACAGCTGTGGATGAAATTTATTTTCGGAATGGAGAATTTCAATGAAAGATAACTATAAACGAAGTACCGGATCCAAAGGTGACCGGACAAAGCGTGGCAATAAAGAGAAGCTGAGCAGAAAATCAATAATCAAAAGAGTCGTGATATTCACGGTTCTGATCGGACTGGTCTTTTTAGTCCTCGGCTCTATGCTCTTCGCCTACTACGCTTCAACGGCGCCTGCGTTCAGTGAGGAAAAATTGAGGGACCCGGTGCCTGCACAGATATATGATCGGAACGATGAACTTGTCACGACTGTCTATCAGGGACAGAAACGTGAGCAGGTCGATATAGAAGATGTGCCTGATCATGTGATCGATGCAGTTCTGGCGATAGAAGACAACCGCTTTTATGAACATGGTGCCATCGATTTCTGGAGACTCGGCGGTGCTGTTGTCAGCAATGTTTTTGACGGCTTCGGCAGTGAAGGCGGCAGCACCATAACCCAGCAGGTCGTCAAGAGAGTGTTCCTTACCGAAGAGACCACGATAAAAAGAAAAGCACAGGAAGCGTATCTTGCCTACAGGTTGGAACAGGAATACTCAAAAGATGAAATTCTTGAAATGTATTTGAATAAAATCTATTATTCCGACGGCATATATGGTATCAAAACAGCAAGTCTGTATTATTTTGATAAGGAGCTTGATGAGCTGAACCTTGTAGAATCGGCATATCTTGCGGGTCTCCCTCAGCTCCCTAACAGGTACAACTTGTACGTTGAAGATAACCGCGGTTATGACAGGGCACATATAGTGCTCAGAATGATGAATGAACATGAACGCATCACACCGGAGCAGTATGAGGAAGCACAAAATCAGGACTTATACGCAAACCTGGTAGACCGCAGTGATGATGAACGTGCTTCAACAGAACCTGAAGATCCGGAATATGCCGCCTATATCAATTTTATCAAGAATGAAATTTCACAGCATCCAGGTTTTGAAAACTCGGATATCAGTGAGCTCATGGCAAGTGGTATTCAGATTTATACAAACATGGATGCCGATGTTCAGAGAAATCTGCAGGATTTGACGGATAACAGGGAATATTACTACAATCCGAAATTCCAGGAAGATGCATTTGATATCGCATCTACCATCCTGGATACACAGAGCGGCGGCCTGGTCGCCATATCCGGCGGAAGGGATTATCAGGAAGTCGTGGATCATAATCAGGCACTGGTGGAAAGGAATGTCGGTTCGACCATGAAACCTTTCCTGTCATACGGACCGGCGATTGAAGAGCTGGAATGGCGGACAGATCAAACGATTGAAGATGAACAGCAATATTCACCGGAAGGATATGACAATGTGTCCATCGCCAACTATGACATGCAGAATCACGGCCGGGTCCCTATCAGGGAAGCCCTGAGCCGAAGCTATAACGTACCTGCAATCAAAGCTTTTGAAACGGTGCAGGATGAAGCCGGGGAATCCGTTCCGGAAGAGTTCTCAGCAGCGACAGGCCTTGATTACTCAGGCAAATCGGACGGCGACTACAATGTCAACTTCAATGATGTGCTTGGTGGGGAACAATCGACATTTACACCGCTTCAGATGGCTGAAGCCTATTCCGTACTAGGTAATAATGGTGAGTATAATGAGGCCAGCGCCGTCAGACATGTCGTGACCAATGACGGAGATACCGTAGAGTTTGAAACGGAATCCGATCAGGTTATTGAAGATTATACGGCATATATGCTGACCGATATGCTGAAAGATACTTTTGAACCTTACGGCAGTGCCGACTATATTCAGATGGATGGTCTGAACATTGCCGCCAAGACAGGCACCACTTCCTATACAAGGGAGACCAGGGAAGAATACGGCATCCCTGATAATGCAGCGAAAGATGCCTGGATCGTCGGCTATACACCTGAATATACGATGAGTGTCTGGACAGGGTTTACGGAGACTGAAGAAGGCGGAGAAACTTCATTTGTCGGAACGGATGAACATATTACGCCACAGTGGTTCTTCAGAGACATCATGCAGACCATCAGCTCGTATAACGGTCAGGACTTTGAACAACCGGAAAGCGTCGTGCGTCTGGATAACGGTGAACTTGCAGTGAGAGGCAGCGAAGAGCTGGAAGATTATGAATCACAGAACAACACTTCAAACGGCTCAGACAACGGTTCTGACAATGGTTCAGATGACTCGGGCGGCTGGAACTGGTACTGGAACAGCGATGACAGCGAAAGCAATGAAGCACCTGAAGAAAGCTATAATGAAGCGGAAGAAGAAACACCTGTCACCGGAGATGAATCAGAAGCGCCGGAAGAAAATGCAACCGAAGAACCTGTACAGGAAACGGAACCTGCCGAAAACAGCGGCGGCGGGGAAGAAGCGGCTGAAGAGCCGCAGAACGGCACTGAGGAAACACAGACCGAAACAGAAGAAAACCCGCCTGAGGAACCTGCAGAATCAGAAGACGGCAATGACGGCACCGAAGAAGCCGAAGATGACGCGGCATAATATGCAGTAAAAGGTCCAAATCCCCGATTGTAAGGGATTTGGACCTTTTTTCATTTCTCTTCTTTCAGTTTTCTTTTCATTCTTTTCTGCCCTTCCCTGCAATCATCCATCAGAGGGCATATCTCACATTTCGGGGCTCTCGCAAGACAATGGTACCGTCCAAAGAAAATCAGCTGATGATGCGCCCTGCTCCATCTGTCTTCAGGTATTTTCTTCATCAATGTCTCTTCGACTTGTGTGACATTATCTTTATATCTGGCAATGCCGAGTCTTTTGCTGACGCGCTCCACATGGGTATCAACAGCAATTCTCGGGATATCGAATGCCACTGAAAGTACAACATTCGCAGTTTTCCGCCCCACTCCCGCCAGGCTTACGAGATCTTCATAATTTTCGGGCACTTCACCGTCAAATTTATCAATCAGGTCCCTGCATAATTTCTGGATGTTCTTTGCCTTATTTCTGAAAAGGCCGATTGTGCGTATATCATTTTGAAGTTCCTCAAGCGGAACCGCCACATAATCTTCAGGTGTCTTATATTTTTTAAACAGGCTGCTCGTCACTTTATTGACATGGTTGTCTGTCGCCTGTGCCGATAATAACACGGCGATGGTCAATTCAAAAGTGTTGTCATGATTCAGTTCCGCTTCGGCATCCGGAAACATGGAATCGATGACATCCAGCATTTCAACTGTCTTTTTACCACTAATCATCCAAACTTTCTCCTTTCAGCCAATTTCTGATCGGCGGCCGCTCTTTTTTCGGTTCAAGCGGTGTATGATTCAAATTGTTTAATATCCGTTCTACATACTGCAGTGAAGTGATTTGATTTTTATAGGCAAGATTGACGGATTCCTTTATCATATCAACAGAATATCCGGAATCATCCAGCCAGCTGTTCATTCTTTGAAATTCATTCGGGGACAGCGCCCTGCCGTATAAATTTTCTATGAATGAAAACAGTTCCTGAATTTGTGAAGCGTCGGCAGCCTGCTGCTGCTCCGGCGACAGAAATGCTTCCAGTTTCTTATATGTAGGTTCAACGCTCAGCAGTTCAACATGCTGCTGACCATCCGTTTCATTGTAGATTTTTATAAATTCCTTCGTGAGCAGCTGCTGGATGATCATATTGATTGATTTGGTGGTCAGGGTGGTCCCCTTGATCAATTTTGTAATATCAGGCAGCGGCTGTGTATCGTTATGGTGCTGCATCAGTTTGATCAGTATGATCAGTTCACTTTCATCCAGATCGAGCTCGCTGTAATGGTCAAAGAGTATTTTATTGACCGGGACAGTGATATTGCGTATATATTTATCAATCATATATGAACCTCCTTTCTAATAAAGAACAGTGTACGCAATAAGATTGCTGCACACTGCTCTCGGTTTACATGTTCTATTATGGATACAGACGGTTCAGCAGTCTTGGGAACGGTGAAGTTTCACGGACGTGCTGAACACCGGATAACCATGCAACTGTTCTTTCCAGACCAAGTCCGAATCCTGAGTGCGGCACACTGCCGTATTTTCTCAAATCAAGATACCATTCATATGCATCAGCATCGAGGCCCGACTCTTCTATACGCTGTTTCAAAGTATCGTAGTCATGAATGCGCTCACTGCCGCCGATGATCTCCCCGTATCCTTCCGGTGCGATCAGATCTGCACACAGGACAGTGCGCGGGTCTTCCGGATTTTCTTCCATATAAAATGATTTGATTGCTTTTGGATAGTTAATGATGAAGACTGGCTTATCATAATGATTCGCAATTTCCGTTTCATGCGGTGCACCGAAATCATCACCCCACTCGATATCATCGAACCCTTTTTCATGAAGCAGGTCGATTGCTTCAGTGTATGTGATTCTCGGGAAAGGTGCTTTTATTTTCTCTAAAACGGAAGTGTCTCTGCCGAGTGCTTCCAGATCCAGCTTACAGTGCCCGAGTACATTTGTAACGACATATTCGACATACTGCTCCTGGACTTCCAGGCTGTCGTCATGTTCGTAAAATGCCATCTCAGGCTCAATCATCCAGAACTCGATTAGATGACGGCGTGTTTTGGATTTCTCAGCTCTGAAAGTCGGCCCCATCGTAAATACTTTACCATGAGCCATCGCAGCGGCTTCTGCATACAGCTGACCGCTCTGTGAAAGGAAGGCATCTTCATCGAAGTATTTCGTATGGAAAAGTTCTGTCGTCCCTTCAGGCGAGCTGTTCGTCAGAATCGGTGAATCGATTTTCTTAAAGCCGTTGTCGAAGAAAAAGTCATGTGTACTTTTGATGATCTGATTTCTGATATTCATCACAGCATGCTGTTTTCTTGAACGTAACCATAAATGGCGGTTATCAAGTAAAAATTCTGGACCGTGCTCCTTAGGCGTAATCGGATAGCCTTCGGCAGCCTGGATGATTTCTATATTGCTGACTTCCATTTCATAACCGAATGATGAACGGTCATCGCTCTTGATCGTACCGGTGACGTACATTGAAGTTTCCTGGTTGAGTCCTTTGGCTACGGTGAACAGTTCTTCGTCATTTGCCTTGACGACAACACCCTGCATAAATCCTGAACCGTCCCTCAGCTGTAAAAATTGAAGTTTGCCGCTGCCGCGCTTTTGGAGCAGCCAGCAGCCGATCGTTACTTCCTGACCTTCATATTTCGGTGATTCTTTAATCGTGATCTTCATTCTTAAACTCCTTCTAATCTCTCTGTAACAAAATTTTTGATTCGTGTAATTGCTTCTGTCATTATTTCTTCACTTGTTGAATAGCTGATGCGTACATTATCTGCCAGGCCGAAAGCCGATCCCGGAACAACAGCAACATGTGCGTTTTCAAGCAGATCTTTGACGAAATCGTCTACAGTATCGTAACCCATCTTATCCGTACATTCCTTGAAATTTGGGAAAAGATAAAATGCACCTTCAGGCTTGATGCATGTAGTGTATGGAATTTCTTCAAGCAGATTGTAGGCATGGTCTCTCCTCTGTCTGAAAGTCTCATTGAATTCTGTCAGGAATGAACGATCCATTTCGTAAGCTGCTACCGCCGCCCACTGTGACGGTGTTGACGGATTGGAAGTAGACTGGCTCGCGAGCCCTGTCAGCCCTTTGATCAGAGCCTTGTCCCCACATGCATATCCGATTCTCCATCCGGTCATTGAGTGGGATTTACTCACGCCGTTAATGACTACCGTGCGGGCTTTCATATCTTCATTGACGGAAGCGATTGAGTGATGTTCGGTACCATATACCAGAACTTCATATATTTCATCGGCAACGACAATCAGATCGTTTTCAGCAACAACTTCAGCCAGTGCTTCCAGTTCTTCGTTGGAATAAACCATGCCGGTTGGATTGTTCGGTGAATTCAGCATGAGCACTTTCGTCTTATCGGTGATATTTTCCTTCAAAAGTTCCGGAGTCAGCTTGAAAGATGTGGATTCATCCGTGTATACCAGTACCGGTGTACCTTCTGCAAGTTTAACCTGTTCCGTATAGCTCACCCAGTAAGGAGAAGGGATGATCACTTCATCTCCGCTGTCGATCAAAGCCTGGAAAACATTATATAATACATGTTTTGCACCGGAAGCGACGAAGATTTCGTCGGGTCCGTACTCCAGCTGGTGATCTCTCAGCATCTTTTGTGATATCGCCGATTTCAGTTCAGGAATTCCGGCTGCAGGCGTATATTTGGTCGCACCTTTTTTTACAGCATCAAAAGCTTTTTCTATGATTTCATCAGGTGTATTAAAGTCGGGCTCACCTGCTCCAAGTCCGATGACGTCGACACCGGCCGCTCTCAGTTCTGCAGCTTTGGCCGTAATGGCCAGTGTTTGACTCGGTGTTAAATTTTGAACACGTTGAGAGAGTTCCATATTTCTGCTCCTTTTAAGTATGATATTTTATTTGGATATACTAATTATAAATGACTCAGGTACTGTTTAAAAGTATTGCGTGAGCCTTTGATTATATTTTCATCTGGAAAATATTTTAAAAATGCATTTTTATATGGTTTTGACAGTATCCTGTTATCAAGCAGCAGTATAAGACCATGATCTTTTTTATTTCTTTTGACACGGCCGATCATCTGTCTGAACTGGAATACCGCCTGAGGAAGATCTTCACTGTAAAAATGTTTGAAATCATTATATTTAGGAATCGGGAAAGGCAGTTTTGACAGCATGATGCACTTATCATCACTGCCTTCTATATTGATGCCTTCAGAGAAACTGGAAGTCGCAAGCAGCAGCACATTTTCAAGCTGATTGTACTGAAGCAGCAGCTTATCATGCGAGGCCGACCGGTTCTGCCTTAATACGACGAAATCATCAAACAGCTCGATTTCCTTTGTAAGTTCATATACTTTGTTCAGAAGCTCGTAGTTGGAAAAGATGACGAGTAGCTTGCTGTTGGTCTCTGTCAGATACATTGACAGATAGTCGACCAGAGCATATAAATATTCGTCGTCATTCTTGTCATATGCCGGTATGTCATCCGGAATGAATAATTTCGTGTTGTCGAAAAGTTTTTCATTTTGGATGACGACACTGTTGAACCCGGCATCTCCAAATGCATAGTCAAGATGTTTGAATGAGCCTTTCACTTCCAAAGTGCCTGACATCATGATCAATGATTTAATATGATGACTTTCATCAAGCAGTTGAAATTTCGGGTGGGTGACAATGAACTTCACCCTCTGAATATTTTTATCATTGTCAATATTGTAGTTCCCATCGTCTATCGCCCTATTCAAATCTTTCAACGTCGTCTGGAAAAAATGGATATGATTGTACAGTGCCTGATATTGATTCGTCCCCCGGATCGTTCCTAAAAAGATAGAACAGAATTCCATTGAACGGTTGATGATACTTTGCACGCTTTTTATATTATTTGCCTGGATGGCATCAAAAAGCATGTCTACATGCTGGTTGAGTTTCTCCATCAGTTCTTCCAGCAAATATGCAGATTTGAAATCATTGTTCTCAATATAGGAACTCAGCAGCCTGTTCTGTCTCGGTGTGCCCACCTGTCCGACAAAGAATTTCATACTCTGGTAATTATACTCGGTCCGGGTTCTCTGGTTTAAAGACCTATTGAGCTGATGTGCTTCATCGACAATAAGATATTTTGAGCCGTTCAATAGTTCCAGGCAGTCCTGTATGAAATAGTGATTGGTAAATACAACGGGTGCATTATCCGCTTTCTCAAATGCACGGTCAAAATAATAATGACCCTGTGTTCTGCCGGTCTGTATGAGCATGGTCTTATAATATGCCTCTTCAGGCCCTTTCAGGCCGATTTCTGACAGATCTCCGGTTTCTGTTTCGAGCAGCCAGGTCAATAGTCTCATTTTGAGCAGCACCACTTCAGGGTTGTTGTCTTCTGTTTCGAGCAGGGAACTGACAGCGTTCAGATCCAGGTAATTTTCACGGCCTTTTAAATTCACATAATCTATATTCAGATCAAGTGCCCCGGTCAGCAGGCGCAGTTCATTATTCACCATCTGATTCTGAAGAATTTTTCTGGAGGTGGAAACCAGAATCTGCTCGTCATACAGAGAATGGAAACTGATTGCTGCAATCAGCAGTGCACTGGTCTTTCCGACTCCGGTGTACGCTTCAATTGCCAGATGTTCTCCTCTTTCAAAGTGGCTGAATATTTCATTCGCCAGCCTGAGCTGACCTTCCCTATGCTCGATATTTCTGTAATTCACATATTTATCATAAAGCTCCCGGACTGTGACTTCAGGTATTTTATCATCTGAAGATCCGGACTTTCTTATATAAAAGTCTTTGTACAGTTTCAAATTTTCCCCGGGCTTTTCCATGTTTGTTTCTGACAACAGACTGAATATCAGATCTGCCAGACTGTATCTCAAATGTTTGGACAAGTGATACAGCTGCTTTAAAGTTTCGCTGTTCGTCCCTTCCATCTTATCCAGCAAATACAGGAAAAGTTCTGCCGTGGCGTAGGCGTCTTCATCCGCCCTGTGTGCATTCGATAAATTTATACCGATGGTGGAAGTGATTTCAGCTAATTGAAAACTGTTTTCTGCAGGCAGAAATATCTTCGACAGTTCGACGGTGTCAATCGTCAGATCCGGTGAATAGTTCAAATGACATTCATTGAAATGATTTTGCAGGAACGCCAGGTCAAAGTCGACATTGTGTGCAACAAATACGTGATTCTGCAGTTTTTCATATATTTCAGGTGCAACGTCTTTGAAAGCGGGTGCGCCCCTGAGCATCGATTCATCAATATTCGTCAATTCCTGAATAAAAACCGAAAGATCTGTATTGTCACTCAGAAATGTGGAATATTGATCGACGATCTGTCTGTTGTTTATAAATACGATACTCAGCTGGATAATGCTGTCTTTATTTTTGTTGTTGCCCGTCGTTTCGAGGTCCACAACAGCAAACTTCTGATTAATCATTAAATATCACCAATTTTTAAAATTCAATATCAGCACTTATAATTTTATGTATTTCTCCTGCTTCATCCGTCACGACTAAAAACCCATCATCCGTAATATCAACCGGTTTTCCCATGTAGGAGCGGTTCATTTCAGAAATTCTCATGCCCCTGCCAAAAATGATGGATTTGGAAACCCAGTCATCTTTAATCGTTGAAAATGGAGTGGATAGGAATAATTCATAATAGTGCTCTATTTCTTTTACCAAATGATTCAGAAACAATTCCATTTCAATAACCATTCTATCATTTTTACGCAATTCGCTCTCGATGGAAGTGGCATTATTTATTTCTTTTACGGATTGGGTTTCATAAAGGTTGATTCCGATGCCGCAGATGATGCTCTGTATCATATTGTTTTCACTGAGAACTTCTGTTAAAAATCCGCACACTTTTTTATCGTTTATATAAATGTCATTCGGCCATTTGATGCCTGTCTGCAGATTAAATGATTTTTCAATAGCGCGGGCGATTGCAAGAGAAATAAACAGATTGAACTTGATGATTTCATTAAGTTCGATATCAGGTTTTAATACTGCGGACATATACAGGCCGGAACTTTTCGGAGACAGCCACTCTCTGTTGAAGCGTCCCCTGCCCCCGGTCTGCTCATTTGAAACGACAATGAACGGCTGCTGTTTTTCAGATATGTACTGAAATGCGACCTTCTGGGTCGAATCGACGGATTCCCGGTAAATGATATCTGTGAATAAATCTGATTGTGAAATCATGGAAGACAGCAGCGTTTCAGTCAGCTTATCAGATGAACGCGTCAGCATATAGCCTTTATTCGTCACAGATTCCACTTTATATCCGTCTCTCTTCAAGTTTTGTATTGATTTCCAGACTGCGGTCCGCGACACCCCGAGCTGATCGGCCATCTTCTGCCCGGATAGAAATTGTTCTTTATTTAATAACTTCAATACTTTCTGGTCCAAATTCAACATGTTTTTTCACCCATTTGATAATATCATCATGATTATTATTTAACCTTTCAAATAGTACTTCATTTTCAATTATATTCAAACATTCTTTTATCCACGGTCCGCTTTTCTGATCATAAAGATTCATCAGATGTCTGCCGTTTATATCAAGATCTTTTTTACTTCTTATAATAAGTGACGGCTGTAGGGCAAGTGCCGAGTCAAGGGCGGACACGTCTTCAATCAGTTCATTGTACTGATTCAATCTGATGAGCCGCCTGATTACGTCTTCATGATATTGATAGGCTATTTCCCTAGGATGGACATCCTCGGCCACAGCCTGAAGCAATGATCTGCTGCTTTTAACGAGTTCGATTTCAGCGTTGGATAATTTTAAATCTTTGAGTCTGGCGGTCAGCCCATCATTCTTTACAGAGTGTATGATGAGCTCGTCCATAAAATCCTCCGCATGGGAATGTAAATATTCATCATGGCCGATGTGTTTTAAAAATGGGATGAATGCCTTCAGTCCGGCCTGGACAAGCTTCTTTTTGGCATGCTTCAAGCCGTCACCGGCATATGTCTTTTTAAGCTCTCCGACTATACGTTCGACTGAGATATACTCTACTGTATGGACATTTTTCATCATAGATTTTTCAGTGGACAATTCTATGGAAAACTTCAGCACTGACATGAACCTGATTGCACGGATGATTCTGAGTGGATCTTCTTCGAACCTTTCATCCGGTTCCCCTACAGTAATGATCTCTTTTTTTTCTATGGCATCTCTTCCGGAAAAAGGATCATAAAATATCATGTTTTGTGACATCGCCATGGCATTCATGGTAAAATCCCTTCTTTTTAGATCTTCATCCAGAAGGCGGACGCCATGCTCCCCGTCCGCTCTGTATGTCGTCACTTCAAAGGGGATATTTTGTACGAGTACGATTATTGTGCCGTGTGCTTTCCCGACATCGATCGTCTTCTCAAAAAGTGCTTCGATTTCGTCCGGCTTAGCATCGGTGGTGATATCCACATCATGCACCTGCCTGTCCATGTAGTAGTCTCTGACACAGCCGCCGACAAAATACGCTTCAAAGCCATTTTCATTCAATGTACTGATTACCGTTTCTCCAATTCTGAACAATTCATTCATCATTATTCCTCTTTTAGTGAAAAATACAGGTCTTCATACTGGTCGATTATACTCTCACTTTTAAACCTGGACTCAATTTCATTCAGCATGTTCTGCTGCATCGTTTTGTATTTTTCATCGTTGCTCAACAGCGCCACAATGTATCTGGCTGCCTGCTCATAGTTACCGACATCTGTTATATAGCCGGTTTCGTCATGCTGGATGACCTCACTGATGCCGCCTGCGGTGGAGCCTATCGGTACTGCTCCGCAGTTCATTGCTTCGAGTAAAGCAAGCCCGAAACTCTCCTGCTCGCTCAGCAGCATGAAACAGTCGGACATTTTATAAAATCGTACTACATCAGACTGCTGGCCGGCAAAAATGACTTTGTCCGTCAGACCAAGATCAGTTACAAGATGCCTCATGCGGTTCATCTCAGGTCCGTCTCCGACCAGCACAAGTACAGCATCAATTTCGGAAGATGCGATGTTGAAAGCTCTGATAATGTCTTCAATCCTCTTAATCGCTCTGAAATTTGATGTATGCATGATGACTTTAGTATGTTCATTAATTCCATAACGTACTTTCAGTTTTGCAGCAGTATATTCTTTATCAGACATGTTAAATTTATTCTCATCTATAAAGTTATGAACAGTTGTAATTTCTTTTTCAGGTCTGATCAGACGGTACGTATCCTCTTTCAGGCTGTTTGACACAGAAGTCGTTATATCCGACGATTCGATTCCGAATTTAATGGCGCTTGTCAAAGTCATATCATGGCCAAGCACGGTAATATCCGTACCATGCAGAGTCGTCACTATTTTTACATCACTGCCCGACATCTGTTTGGCAAGTATGCCGCAGACAGCGTGAGGCACTGCGTAGTGCATATGTATGACATCCAGATCATAATATTTGATCACTTCTGCAATTTTACTGGAAATGGTTATATCATACGGCGGATACTGGAAAACGCTGTAACTGTTCACGTCCGTCTGATGTACGTATATATTGGGGTGGTCGATGGTCAGTCTGAACGGCACTTTTGATGTGATGAAATGGACCTGATGGCCCCTCTTCGCCATTTGTATGCCAAGTTCTGTTGCTATAATGCCGCTGCCCCCGACGCCCGGGTAACATGTAATTCCTATTTTCATATTATCACTCTCTATCCAGTTGGTTGAGATAATGCATCACTGCACTGGCAGTACCCTCATTTGTCGCCAGCGGAACATCATAGACATCTGAAAGTCTCAGAAGTGCAGATACATCCGGTTCATGGGGCTGTGCCGTAAGCGGGTCCCTGAAAAAGATGATGATATCAATGTTGCCGTTTGCAACCATCGAACCGATTTCCTGATCTCCGCCAAGTGGCCCTGACTTAAAGCGGTGGACTTTCAGGCCGGTCTCTTCCATCAATCTTTTGCCGGTGGTCCCTGTAGCATACAGATCATGCAATTTGAAAGTATCTTTATATTCTTCTGCAAAAGTTATCAACGCTTCTTTTTTCTTATCGTGTGCAATCAAAGCTATTTTCATAATGGTCCCCCAATAATCATTATATTACTATTATAGATAAAATGTTTTGTTATGTGAAATAATCGATAAAAAAACACAGCCGGAAATTTCCGGCTGTGTTTATAATTGATTAGCTCTGGCTTCTTGCAATTAAGATGAATCTGACAAGTTCTGCAACCGCAACTGCTGTCGCTGCCACATAAGTCATCGCTGCAGCATTCAGAACTTTCTTGGCATGTCTGTACTCTTTTTCATTCACAATGTTCAGTGATTCTATCTGCTTCATCGCCCGGCTGGAAGCATCAAACTCAACCGGTAATGTTACAAGCTGGAACAGGACAGCGAATGCCATCAGGCCGATACCCACCCATAGCAAAGTATTACCGAATGGTGAATTCATACCGATTGTCAGTAACATACCCATTATGATCAGGAAGTATGAAAAGTTACTGCCTAACTGTGCAAGAGGGAACAATGCCGATCTGAAACTTAAAAACTTGTAGCCGGTTGCATGCTGTATCGCGTGTCCGACTTCGTGTGCGGCAACTGCAGTACCTGCTACACTCGGTTTATCGAAGTTGTGCGGAGAAAGGCGGATCACCTTGTTTTTCGGGTCATAATGGTCACTTAGAAAACCTTGACCCCTTTCCACTGCAACATCGTAAATACCATTTTCATGTAAAATTTCCTCTGCCACTTCTCTGCCTGTCAAACCACTGGTGGAACGTACTTTTGAGTACTTGTTGAAAGTGGATTTAACATTCATTTGAGCGAGCATTGGAACAATCATCAATAATACAAAATAGATGATGATACCCATTAAATCAATTCCCTCCTATATTATCTCTGATTATATTTTACTTTAATTTTTAGTCATTCGTCAACGAATTACTTCTGGGAACAAGCTGGTGCAGAAGTACCAGAACGAGTACAGTCAGCCAGAAAGCAAAATAGCCGATATGGTCACTGTACTCTGATAGCTGGCCATACACGGGATACTGTCCGTATACATAGTCGATGACATCATTATGAAAGAGCCAGATTGCAGTAATATACAGATGTACCGGTTTTATTTCCAAATATGGCAGGAATAAAAAAGCCTGAACAGCCATTACCCCGTGCGAAGCGACAAGCATCAGGCCGATCCATGATATGAAACCGGTCTCCATAAAAGTAAGAAGGTTCATTACAACGGCCCATACACCGTATTTGATCAATGTGGTGAATGCCAGTGCATCGATAAGTCCCCATTTCTTATTCATCAGTATCAGAACAATAAGGATGCTTAAAAACAAAGTTGCAGTCGGGCTGTCTGGTACAAAAGGCATAAAGTACCATTCTGTTTTTGAGAGCTGTCCGCCATACCAGTAATAGCCATAAATCGTTCCTATAAAGTTACTGACCAGCAATAATAGTAAAAACCACTTGTTATACATCAGTTCGATTACTTTATTCATATAATCACCTAAGAAAAAAACCCCTTGTAAAAAGGGGTTTTAAAAATTTATTCACCAGAATCGGGTGTGTTTTGGGCTTCGTCATCAGAAACTTCCTCAAGATCAGCAACAAATTCTGAAATTGCTACAATTTCATCGTCAGTCAGCTGGTCTTCGAATGCCGGCATTACATCTCCGACACCATTTCTTACGAATGCTTCTACAGTTGCTGCATCATATTCAGGTTCAATCAGGTTAGGACCTGACCCACCTGCCAGTTCACCGCCGTGGCAACTTGTACAGTTGGTACGTATCAGTTCGTTGAAGACGGGATCTTCAGCATCAAGATTTGAGAATACGATCTGCCCCTGGGCATCCTGCTGTTCCCAATCATGGTATGCAACCGACTCCCAAGTCGTGTAGAAAATAATTGCGACAGTCGCCAGCATCAGTCCGCTAGCGATCGGACGGCGTTTCCAGTGACGGTCTTTCTTATTATCCAGCCAAGGTGCCAATAATAACGCAGTGAATGCGATACCTGGTATTACGATTGCACCAATAACGTTAAATGGTCCGGATGCATAAGTGTATTTTAATATTTGATAAAGAAATAGAAAATACCAGTCCGGTAAAGGAATGTAGCCTGTATCAGTCGCATCGGCAACACGTTCAAGAGGTGCCGGGTGTGCAACTGTCAGACATAAAAATCCGATAAGGAAAACTGCTCCTGTTACCCATTCTTTTAGAAGAAAATCCGGGTAAAATTCTTCTGTGCGCCCGGGAAATTCTGAATAGTCGCGATTGAGCTTCGGTTTATCATATTTCTGTATTCGGGAATCTCCGACAAATGTCAGTCCTTTTCCACGTTTCATATATTTTTACCTCCCATTTCTCCTATAGTGGACCTGCGATACCTTGTCTACGTATCATGATGAAGTGAATAGCCATCAACACAAACAGTGCAGCAGGCAGGAAGAATACATGGATAGCGAAGAATCTTGTCAGTGTCTGAGCACCGATAATTGTATCATCACCAGCTAGCAGCGTCTGAATCCAATCACCGATAAACGGCACACTGCCTGCAATATCCAGTCCTACTTTAGTTGCGAACAATGCTTTCATATCCCAAGGTAATAAATATCCTGTGAATGCAAGACCGAGGATTGTTGCGAATAGTAACACACCGACAACCCAGTTCAACTCTCTTGGAGCTTTATAAGCACCTGTAAAGAATACTCTTAAAGTATGTAAGAACATCATTACAACAACTAAACTTGCACCCCAGTGGTGCATACCTCTGACAATCAAACCAGCAGCTACATCATGTTGAAGATAGTAAACAGAATTCCAGGCATTAACGATATCCGGTACGTAATACATTGTTAAGAACATACCTGATAAAATCTGAATTAATACTATGAAAAATGTCAGACCTCCAAAACAATAGACAAACGCAGAGAAGTGATAGGCAGGGTTAACATGCTCCGGCACCTCATGATCTGCCACATCTCTCCAAATAGGAGTTATATCCATGCGGTCATCTATCCAATCATAAATTCTATTGAACATTTAGTTCCCTCCTATACTAATTCATTTGGAAATACTTGGCCTATTGTAAGAAATCCATCGGATTCGCCAACTTCGAATTGATCCAATGGCCCTGTTGGAGGAGTTCCTGGTACGTTTTCTCCATTCTTCTCATATAAACCGTTATGACATGGGCAGAAGAATCTTTCCGGATTATTATCATCAGCAGCCCATGTTACTGTACAGCCAAGGTGCTTACAGACAGGTGAGAATGCAATAATCTCATTACCATCTCTATAAACCCAGGCAAAATCTGTTACCTCACTTGTATACCAGGCATCTTCCTGTTCAAATGTGAAATCCACCTGCATCGGTTCTTCGGTGATTTCATCAACTGTAACACTGGTCGTTATCATCGACCCTTCGGAATCGTCCTGGAACAACGGGTCAAGTGCCATTCTTCCCATTGGAAGTATCATACCAGCCGCCATAAATGATCCAACACCCATTAAGGAATAGTTCAAGAACTGACGTCTTGTAACTTTTTGCGACATTTTAATTTCCCCCCTCAAACACATGCGTTCTTTTACATTAAATATAACTAGGACATATCAATTTTAGCCTATTAAAATCCGACGGTCAATAAGCTTTCACAATTTTTCATGCTCGCTTTATGCGATAATTGTGTAAAAAGTATTCAAATTTAACTGTTCCAAATGGAAATTATGGATTTCATCACTTTTTTGACTTCATCATTGACAAGGTCAAATTTAATGTCGCTGCTCATATCCTGCAGCGGAATCTGATTCAGTCTTATCGAATTGAATTCATCATCCAAATTTAAATGTGTCAGTATGACTACATTTTTAAATCCATAGTCATACAGCTGTTTCTGGTACTGTTTTAAAACTTCAGTATCTGAAAGGACTGTGGTCATTGCAGGAGTGATGAAGATTCTTCCTTTAAACTGTTTTTCAAGCTGTATGGTGACAAGCTGTACCAGTTCGATATCATTGGCATGCGTCAGTGCCTGTTCATCCAAATCCGCACTGACGAATGGAATGACGGCAGTATCCACAAACTCAAGCTGGTCTTTCAGGTTTTTAATATCATTAAAATTGTATAACATGATTTCACCTTTCACGTGCTATTCTGTTTTTCAGTTCTTCAGTCAATCTGTAAAACAGATCTCTGTCATTATTCATCAGGGCTGTATCAATCTGTTCTTCAAGAACTTTCATCTCGTCGTAAACATGACTTTGATTACTGTCACATCCATTATTCTTCATTTCATCATACCGCTTGTTCGGTGTACTGAAAACAAATTCCAGAAATACCGGCTCCATATCATTACTGTTCAGCTCATGTAATATGACCTCGCCGTCTGTCGTCACAATCGACCCTTTTTCTAATACAAGTGTCGGACGGCCGGTAGTTTTTTCCGCAATCCTCAGCCTGCGGTCTATGGTCATGTCACTGAAAGATACATAATCGATAATGGTCGGGTGTGCTTTTATGAAGTTCAATATCCACACGGCCACCCTGTCTTCAAAATCAAAATGATAGAGAACATAATCTAAGAAATCTCGTTTATGGTTCTTCGTCCTCATCTTTCAAACGCTCCTTTTCATCCTGCCACTTCATATTGCCGGGATCCAGCTCTGCAAGTTTATCAAGGATGTCTCTGCGCAGCGGATGTCTGATTTCACTCAAGTAATAAAAGTAGTCTTCGTAAAATTCCAATGAGTCCCCTATCAGCGGTGAGGCTTCTTTATAATACTTCATCGCCTTGTCATCATCTTCATTGATGGCATAAATTTTCGCCAGAAGATACAGGGATTCTCCGGATAATGCATGGAAATCGAAACCATCTATATAATCTTCGATGTCTTCAGTGGCATCAAGCTTCAGCAGAGTCTCAAAAAGCATCAGGTACGCATCATCGTAATCCTGATCGATATTTATCGCTTTCAGAAAATACTCGAGAGCATCTTCCGGCTGGTTCGTTCTGAAGTGCAGTCTGCCAATATGGAAATAAACAAGAGGATTCTTATCGTCCTCCGACAAATATTTCTGCATGACCTCAATAGCTTTCGGCAGATCGTGCTGTGTCTCGTGGATGTTCATCAATAAAATATAAGCATTCATATAGTATGGTTCGTTATCCAGAACTTTTTCAAGCAGACCGGTGGCATTATCATATTCCTGCAGCTGATATTCAAGAAGCGCCTGGCGGTACCAGTCATCATTAGTGAAATTATCATCTTCTGCCGCCTTGAAATAAGTTTGCGCTTCTTCCAGATTCAGAAGGTTCATATTAATTTCAGCCAATCTCAGATTGATATCCACCTGATTGACCTGTTCAATTTCCTGATTCAGCATCAATTGATAATGTCTGTTCGCCTCTGTCAGATCCCCGTCATGGAAATAAAGTTCGGCAATGGCAAAGTCGATGATTGGATCGTCTGCAAGCTCTTTTGCATCAAACAATGCTTTTACAGCGATATCATTCATATTCAACTGCTGGAATATTTCAGCTTTCAGCATCATGACCGTTGCAGTTCTCTTAGAACTGTTGATCAGACTGAGCGCCTCGTCCAGACGACCATCTGTAATCATCAGGTCAGTGAGGTAGGCAAGTATTTCATCATCATGTTCAGTCTGATTATAAAGGTGGACATATACCTTTTCAGCATAATTATGAAGCCCGCTTGAAATCAATGCGTCTCCAAGTATGAACAATGCATCAAGATCATCCTCTTCTTTGACTTGAAAAAGATTATTGATGATGTCATTCAATTTCTGTTCGGGGTATTCACCCCTGTTTAAATAATCAACGACTTGATAAATTTGTTCCTGCATTATACATATCCTTTCATCTGGCCTGTTTTAACTGCTCCAGATCCTCCAAAAAACCGGGATAGGAAACACTGATTGCAGAAGGGTCGTCGATGTTGATATCCTTACCTGCTGCAATTCCCATGACGAGCAGCATCATGATGATACGATGGTCGTGATAACCTTTGAAGTCATTATCGGTCAATTTGATTTCAGTAATCGGATGGACGATGAATCCATCATCGAATTCCTCGAATCTGATGCCGAATTTACTCAGTTCATCTATAACTGCCCTTAATCTGTCCGTTTCCTTAAAACGCAGTTCTTTAGCATCCTTTATGACGCTCGGTGAACTGCCAAAAGCACCCAGTACTGCAAGGACTGGAATTTCATCAATCAATCTCGGGATGATATCGCCGGATAGTTCAAAAGAGCTTAAATTCTCGCTGTGTTTCACCCTGATATTGCCGATAGCTTCACCCTCGCTTGAAGTTTTGTTCACTTCAATATCCGCATTCATCTGTCTGAATACATCAATGATGCCTGCTCTGGTTTCATTGAGGGAGACATCTTCTATTAAAATATCGGATCCTTCAGTTATTGCCGCCAGCACCATTAAAAAGGCTGCTGATGATATATCCCCCGGCACGAGGACATCCCGCGGCTTCAATGACTGTCCGCCTTGAAGCTTGACGGTCAACCCTTCAACCATGATATCGACCCCGAACTGCTTAAGCATGGTTTCGGTATGGTCCCGTGATTTAAATTGTTCATGTACTATCGTTTCACCATCTGCAAACAGACCGGCAAATAGAATTGCACTTTTCACCTGTGCACTCGCAACCGGCATATTGTATTCAATGGCATTTAACATACCCGGTTTAATTTTTATCGGCGGGTATTTACCATCTTTCAAAGAGATGTCGGCGCCCATTTCACCTAACGGTCCTGAAACACGGTCCATTGGCCTTATGGCTATGGAACTGTCCCCTTCCATTGTTGCATTGATGCCGAGTCCTGCGAGTAATCCCATAAGCAGACGGGTTGTCGTTCCCGAATTACCAGTATACAGAATATCGCCGGGTGTTTTTAAATTTTCTGCTCCCGGAGATGTCACTGTTATCATGCCCGCTTCATTTGTAATGCTGACACCGAGTTGTGACATGATTTCTGATGTTCTGAAAGTATCATCACTTTCGAGTGGTGATTTGATTGTTGAAGTCCCTTCTGCAAGAGAGGACATCATCAGGGCACGATGTGTGATTGACTTATCGCCGGGCACTTTTATACTACCGGTAAATTTATGATTTAATAATGATTTCATATGGACTCCTTTATCCCGCTTAAATAATTCTCAAGCGTACTGATATTCAATTCTGTAAAATAAGGAGAAAAACTTTCATCTATTAAGACAAAACCGATTGCTTCATTTTTTATATTTTTCTTATCGTGTCTCATAAGGTCGATCATCTGCTCTATATCCATTTCACCAAGCAGTCCGACCGGGTAATCCAGACCTGAAAAGTATTCATGATATTTTTGCAGGTCAAAAATTTCATTTTCAGCAGTCTTGTTCGAAATGTACATCATTGCATATAAACCGAGAATGATGGCCTGGCCGTGCGGTATCTTATATTGGTATTCGATTGCATGACCCAAAGTGTGACCGAGGTTTAAAAATTTTCTTGAACCGGATTCAAACTCATCTGAGGACACATAGTCCATTTTAGTTTTAATGCCATCGATGATGCTTTCTTCAATGGCATCAATGCTGATTCCAAAAGCAGTTTTAGCCATCAGGCTGCGGGCAGCCTCTTTGCTGTTTAATAGTGAATGTTTAAAAACTTCTCCAAACCCGCTCATAATTTCACTTTCAGGCAAAGTGCTTAAAAATTCCAAATCATATATAACGCCTGAAGGTCTGTGGAATGCACCGATAAGATTTTTACCGTGACTTGAATTTATTGCAGTTTTACCGCCTATTGCTGAATCATGTGCCAATATGGTCGTCGGTACCTGAATGAAGTCCACACCTCTTAAAGTTACAGCGGCTGCAAAACCTCCGGCGTCACCCGCAGCTCCTCCGCCGATGACGACAACAAGGCTCGAACGTTTGATACCTTGTTCAAGAAGGTTTTCGGTCAGGTTCATGAATGACTGAAAAGTTTTTGCCGACTCACCGCTGTCTATAAGAATCGGATCTTCGATGTCTTTTAATATTCCATCTCTGAAATGCCCGTAAACTGTTACATCTACTATATAAAAGACTTCGTTATAATGTGATGTGTAGTGCTTCATAACTTTATTGAAAATGCCATGTCCCACATGGACGGTGTAGTTATTGTCAGGGTAAGTCGTTTTGAATTCGTGCATGATCAGAAGTTTTTAGTTCTCTCTTTATATTCTTCGACAGCCTGTTTCAATTCTTCAAAGTTATCATGTGGGAATTTATCAAGTATTGCACGGGCCATTTCTATTGCAACCATATGTTCACAGACAATGGATGCTGCAGGCACTGCACATGCGTCACTGCGCTCAACGGTAGCCTTGAATGGCTCTTTCGTATTGATATCGACACTCATCAATGGTTTATAAAGGGTCGGAATAGGTTTCATTACTGCACGGACAACAATCGGCATCCCTGTAGACATTCCACCTTCAAAACCACCGAGATTATTTGTCCTGCGGGTATATCCTTCTTCACTGCTGTAAAGAATCTCATCCTGCACCTGTGATCCCGGGGTGTGCGCCAGTTTGAATCCCATCCCGAATTCTACACCTTTGAAAGCGTTGATGCTGATGACACTTCCTGCAATTTTAGAATCAAGTTTTCTGTCGTAATGAACATAGGACCCAAGACCGACCGGCGGGTTTTCGATAATGACTTCGACGATTCCACCGATTGTGTCCCCATTTTTCTTTGCTGTATCGATCAGTTCTTCCGTTTTCTTTGTCTGCTCATCTGAAATCATACGTACTGAAGACTGATTTGCACCTTCAGCGATTTCTGAATAAGAATATTCGCCTTCATCCTTGATTTCACCGATTTGAGTCACACGGCTCGTCATATTTATATCAAGTGAATGCAGCAACTCTTTACATAGTGCACCGACAGCGACGCGCGCAGCAGTTTCTCTTGCCGACGATCTTTCGAGAACATTTCTTAAGTCACGTGCGTTATATTTAATACCGCCGACAAGGTCAGCATGTCCCGGACGAGGCTTGGTAATGACACGTTTCATATTCTCTTCTTCTTCCGGAGTAAGCGGTTCACTGCCCATAATCTTTGTCCAGCTTTTAAAATCGTCATTCGTCAGCTCAATCATTATAGGACTGCCGAGAGTTTTTCCATGTCGGACGCCGGCACCGAATGTGAATGTATCCTTCTCGATTTTCATTCTGCGGCCGCGGCCGTATCCGCCCTGCCTTTTTATCAATTCAGCCTCCATACGTTCCTTATCAATAGGCATATTTGATGGAAAGCCTTCGATTATCGCAGTAAGTTTGGGTCCATGTGATTCGCCTGATGTTAAAAATCTCATAATTCCACCTTCTCCTCTAAAATTATATTAAAAAAAGCTGAGTAATAACCCAGCTCCTTGTTTTTTTGTTTAGTAAATCCAGTCTTTGTTAATCAGGCTGTAGTCGAGTATTTCAGCTTCATCAAAGAAAAGATTGATTTCTCTTTCAGCACTTTCCGCTGAATCTGAACCATGGATAATGTTTTTTCCAACAGTTAAACCAAAGTCGCCTCTGATAGTTCCCGGCGCTGCTTCTTGAGGGTTTGTCGAACCAACTACCAATCTTGCAGTAGAGATTACGTTCTCACCTTCCAATACCATTGCGAAAACCGGTCCTGAAGTAATGAAGTCAACCAGCTCCCCAAAGAAAGGTTTATCCTGGTGTTCCTGATAATGTGTTTTAGCAAGGTCCTCTGACACATTCATCAATTTTGCACCGGCAATTTTGAAACCTTTATTCTCAAGTCTTGAAACAATCGGCCCGATAAGATTTCTTTGTACCCCATCAGGTTTAATCATTAGAAAAGTTTTTTCCATCATTAAATCTCCTTATAAATTAGTTATGTTCTTATATTATCATTAATTAATTTTATTGTTAATTTATTTCAGGCGCTTTTTGAGTTTTTCTGCTATTTCCAGCAAATATCCCTTAACAGGCTGTTCGATATCACTGAGATGGGCGATTGCTTCATCGTAATGGTCGGAGCTGATTTTTAGTGATTCTTCAAGAACATCTGATTCCAGTATCTGTCCAATCAGTGAGTCAAGGATCTCAGGATTGTTTTTAAACTCAGTCAACTGTTTTTTGAACTGCTCATCCTTATCTCTCTTAAGAAGAACAGGTAAAGTAAAATGGCCATTGGCCAGATCGGAAAATTTTGGCTTGCCGAGTTCAGACTCATCACCAGTAAAGTCCAGACAGTCATCTATGATTTGAAAACTCACACCAATATGATGAGCGAACTCAGTCAGATGGTACATCGTCACTTCATCCAGATGGCTTGCGTAGCTTCCGAGTTCTACACTGAGGACAATAAGCAATGCAGTTTTACGATAGATTTTTTCGTAGTAATCATCATAAGTCTGATTTTCATTGAACTGATGGTTGAACTGAAGCAGTTCGCCGCTCACAATCTGTTCAATTGCAGCTGAATATGTTTTATGGAATTTTTCATGTTCGATGCCGCTCACCATTTGTACGGCTGTTGATAACAGCAGATTGCCGGTATTTACCGCCTGAAAGTATCCATATTTATAGTAAGCGGTCTCTTTTCCTCTTCTAAGCTCACTGTCATCAATGATATCATCATGGACCAGCGTCGCCATATGAAGAAGTTCCAGGCTCGCACTCACTTTGTAGACGTCTTCCATCCTGTCGGGATTCCCCAGCTTTCCCGCAACTATGGATAAAGTCGGCCTCAATTTTTTGCCACCTGATTTATACAGTCCGACACTCAGGTCATTGGACAGTACGCCGGCCGGTTCAAGGTTTTTTCTGATCAGTCTGTCTACTTTTATAAAATCAGGTGCCAGATATGTTTTTAAAGATACCATCATTAATCTCCATCAATCGGTTTTATTGCAAAGTGGCTGGCTGCCGTTCCTAAAGTATGGGGAATGATTTTAATGTTTGTAAATCCTGTGGTATACAGTATGCACTTCAGTTCATTTTTGGATATGAACGAACTCGTGGATTCATGAAGCCATGAGTACTCATCCTTCTTTTTGGCAATGATGCCGCCGAGCATGGGCATGATTTTACCGAAATAAAGTTCAAAGCCCGAGTTGATCAGATTATTTTCCGGTGTGGATGTTTCCAGGATGACCAGCGTCCCGCCCGGTTTTAGAACACGGTAGAAATCTGCGATTGCAGCCCCGTAATCAGGCAGGTTTCTGAGACCGAATCCGATAGTCACATAATCAAACTGATCATCTTCAAATGGCAGATTCATTGCATTGCCGTGGATAAGCGATATATTATCCCACTGCGCTGTTTTACCTTCGGCAACTTCAAGCATATTTTCACTGAAGTCGAGTCCGGTGGTTTCGGCACCGCTCGCTGCTAGCTGAATTGTCCAGTCACCGGTACCGCAGCATACATCAAGAACAGTCATATCACTGTCAAGAAACATATGGGACATTGTTTTATTTCTCCACAGTGTGTGCTGGTTGAAACTTATGATGTTATTCATATGGTCGTAATCTTTTGAAATCGCGTTGAATATTTTATGTACACGTTGTTCTTTATCCATTATTGTCACCTGTACTCTTTGATATATATGGTAAGTTTTCTATGTTAATACTGTCGATGTATTGATTGATTAACTGTAATAGGTTGTTATGTGCATAACCATTATCTACAAGATAAATGAGAGGTGCAAATAAAAGACTTTTTAATTCAGCATGAGGGGGGTTTTTATCAGATGTGGCATAGGCTGATTTGTTAGAAGTGATTTCTTTGGAAATGCTGGACACATCGTTTATCACTTTATACTCATTATGTAATGCTAATATTTTATAAAACTGGCTGAAAAAGTAGTCGCCGGTCAAAACGTGCTCTTCCCTATCTGCATCATATGGTTCTTCATCTAAAATCTGCAATGCTTTATTGAAAAACAAAACCGCATGGCAAATGTGAGCATCTCGTATGATATTTTCTTCATCTGAAAAGAAAGTGAAGAATGGCTCATTATGTAATTTCAGATTGTTATTATTCAGATCTTTTTCTATTTGTTGTATAAGAGCTTTCATGAAAAATATCACCTTATAAATTAATAGACCTAACATCAACCGTTAGGCCTAATTCATTAATTATTTTACTGCATCTTTAAGTGCTTTACCTGCTTTGAAAGCCGGTACTTTTGAAGCTGCAATCTCAATTTCTTCACCAGATTGTGGATTGCGGCCTTTACGTGCAGCACGTTCGCGGACTTCAAAGTTACCGAAACCGATCAACTGCACTTTTTCACCCTTTTTTAAGGAATCTTGAATTGACTCAAATACTGCGTCAACAGCAGCACCTGATTCTTTTTTTGTAAGATCAGCTTTGTCGCTGACAGCATTGATTAAATCAGTCTTGTTCATACTATTCCACCTCCCATAATGAGTATAATGATAGGTTTTATCATTATGTTTTGACTTTAACACAGTCGTTTGACCACTGCAATGAATTTTATGGTTTTTTGGCAGAAAAATGGCTTTACTATGCACTTTTATGCACATTAGTCATAAAAATCGGGTCATTATTTTCATTAACTGTAATTTCAGGTGAATATATTGGCACGACCGGTGTATATTCATATAATACTTCGCGTACATCATCACCGGTTTCAAACTGCAGATTGTTCTCATCGATGATTCTGCCGATTTCTTCTCTGTAATCAACAATGAAATTTTCCCCGCCGCTGTAGTAGACATTCAGTGCACCGCCTGAATATGGGCTCGTCACTGTCGGATTTTCATTTAAATTATAGAAATCCAAGTCCAGCTTGTATACATTCGGTCCGATGGTTTCTTCAAATTCAACATGATCTCCCATGCCGTTCACTCTGAGCTGCAGTGAGCGTATTTCTTCAGTGATTCTTAAATCGGCCAATTTGACTGTTGGATTTTCTTCGGCATCCAAAATTACAAATTGATAATACCCGCCCGCCTCATATGATATAGCCGGTCTTTCATCCAGATAATCTGGTACAAGTCTATCGAAATCCACCTGATATTCGAAGTATTCACGTGTTTCGGTTACAGTTTTAATCGGAAGCAGGCCGTCTGTATCTTCCTGGTACTGCTCTACAGCATTCTGAACCATATCAATCTGAGATTCACTCGGCATCTGGTTTTGCTCTTCAGATTCAGGATACATACATGCGTTTAAAAACAAAACTGATAAAAGAACAGTTATTACTTTAACATTATATTTAAGTTTCATCTAGCTGCCCCCCAGAACAGGTATCATAAGAATAAAAGCCAACAGCAGCAGTCCCCATGCAAATATGGAGACAATCACACTGATTACTTTTATTTTAATGACGTAGCGCGCAACATAAATCAATACAGCTGCTAGCGCCATCGACCCCATTGATATAAAAGACAGCCACATAAGGTCCATTGCTGATATTCCAAACATAGTTTACTGATTACTCCAATCTCTGTATTGCTCGTTAAGAAGTTCTTTTAAACCAATCGTCTCGGAAGTCTTTTCCCGCATCATCAGTTTATAGAATGCTTCATCTTTGCTTATATCATCAAAAAGATATTGATGAAGCACTTTGGTTATAGGCATTTCAACCCCATGACTCTCACTTAATTCATAGGCGGCACGTGTGGTATTGACGCCCTCCACTACCATGCCCATTCTGGCTTCCGCTTCTGTCAGGCTCAATCCTTCTGCAAGCATAATCCCACATCTGAAGTTGCGTGAATGACGGCTTGTGGCAGTGACTATCAGATCGCCCATACCTGTCAGGCCAAGGAAAGTCAGTGGATCTGCACCCATTTTTGTACCCAGTCTCGCAATTTCCTGCAGACCTCTTGTGATTATAGCAGCCTTTGCGTTATCTCCAAACTGCAATCCGTGCAAAGTGCCGACCGCGAGTGCGATGATGTTTTTCAGTGCGCCGCCAATTTCAACGCCTACCAGGTCTTCGTTTACATATACCCTGAAGTATTTACTCATGAATACATCCTGTATCGTCGTCACACCCTTATTATGAAGAGATGCTGTGCTGACGGTCGTCGGTGATTTCAAGGCAACCTCTTCGGCATGGCTCGGCCCGCTCAAGACACATATATCTTCGACAGTTTCAGGTGTTGTCTCCTGTTCTATCACTTCTGAAACTCTTAAATAGCTGTCGAGCTCCAGACCTTTGGCAACATGGACGATAAGAACCTTTTTATTTTTCTCAAGTAATATACGATGTATGTCTTTCGTCAGTCCTCTGACTGCTTTGACAGGTACTGCTATGACAAGCAGATCAGCATGGTCGACGGCTGCTGTCAGATCACTGGTCGCCCGTAATGCAGCGGGCAGATCCACATCTTTCAAATAATGAAGATTTGTATGGCTTTCATTGATTTCTTCAACAACTGCTTCATTTCTGCCGTACATTTTTACATCATGTTTATTATCTGTCAAGACCATTGCCAAGCTTGTACCAAAGCTTCCAGTACCTAAAACTGAAATGTTCACAAGTACACGCTCCTTTAATTTCTTTTTCGGCTGATGATATGAATCGGTGTCCCATGGAAATCAAATGCCCGCCGCAGCTGATTTTCCAAATACCTTTTATAACTGAAATGCATCAGCTCGGTATCATTGACGAACATGACAAATGTCGGCGGTCCTACGCTGACCTGTGTTCCGTAAAAGATATTCAGACGATGTCCGCCTTTATCGGTCGGTGTCGGATTCATGCTTACACTGTCGACGATCACTTCATTGAGGGTGCTTGATTGGACACGTTTTTTATGAGAGTCGTTAACCAGCTTGATCAGCGGGAACAAAGTAGTCAGACGTGATCTGGTTTTCGCCGATAAAAACGTGATCGGCGCGTAGTCCAGAAACTGGAACTGTTGACGGATTTCATCTTCGAATTTTTTCATTGTTTTATCGTCTTTTTCCACTGCATCCCACTTATTGACCACAATGACAATCGCGCGTCCTGCTTCGTGTGCAAGACCCGCAATCCGCTTATCCTGTTCTATGATACCCTCTTCACCATTGATTACGACGAGAACAACATCAGAACGTTCAATCGCCCGTGTAGCCCTTAATACTGCGTACTTCTCTGTGGATTCATATACTTTACCGCGTTTTCTCATGCCGGCAGTATCTATCAGAGTATATTCTTCATCTTCAAAAGTATATTCGGTATCCACTGCATCCCTGGTCGTTCCGGCGATATCTGAAACGATGACTCTGTCTTCATTCAGTATCGCATTGATCAGACTTGATTTTCCAACGTTGGGTCTGCCGATAAGTGAAACTTTTACAGAATCATCCTTCTCGAGGTCGACTTCTATATTTTTAAAGTGTTCCACTGCTGCATCCAATGAATCTCCGAGACCGAGACCGTGGGAACCGGATACCGGGAACGGGTCGCCCAGCCCCAGCCGGTAAAAGTCATAAATCTCATTTCTCATTTCAAAATTATCTATTTTATTCACTAATAATATAGTCGGTTTTTCAGATTTCTGCAGTATGCGTGCCACATGCATATCATCATCAGTCACACCTTCTTTGCCGTTTGTGATCATAAGTATGACATCCGCTTCCAATATGGCAATTTCAGCCTGCATTTTAATCTGTTCTTGAAAAGGTTCATCCTTTATTTCGATACCGCCGGTATCGATTACATTGAATTCATGATTCAGCCATTCGCCATCTGCGTACAGCCGGTCACGAGTCACTCCAGGCGTGTCCTCCACAATCGCTTTTCTTTCTCCTATGATTCTGTTAAATAAAGTTGACTTTCCAACGTTTGGACGGCCAACAACAGCAATTGTCGGTTTATACATGATTTCGCCTCCTTACCTTAAATTATTTTACCATAAAAATAAAATAAAGGGCGATTTCCATCGCCCTTTATCATCAAATGTTTTATCGGTTTATAAATCTAAATTCTTAAATTTATCACCAAACACATCACCTAATGTTGGTTGATCTTCATCAGTTTCGTCTCTGTAGACTTTTGATGATTGTTCAGGTTGTTCAACACGTTCTGTCGTCTCTTTGATGGACAGTGAAACTTTGCCGCTGTCCTCGCTCAAGGATAGGATTTTGACCTGTATTTCCTGGCCTTCTTCCAGTACATCAGAAGGATGTGCGACATGGTCGTGGCTGATTTCGGACACATGTACGAGACCTTCCACGCCGGGTGCCACTTGAACAAATGCACCAAAATCGACAAGTCTTTTCACTGTGCCCTCAAGAGTTTCGCCGCTGTTATGCTCTTTTATGAATAATTCGAACGGGCTTTCCTGTGCCTGCTTGATAGACAGGCTGACACGTTCGTTGTCAACATCGACATCAAGAATCTTGACATCAACCTTGTCTCCTATATTTACAGCATCTTCGACATTTTCAACTCTTTCATAGCTCAGCTCTGAGATATGAGCCAGACCATCAATGGAACCCAAGTTGATGAAAGCACCAAAATTGGTCGTTCTGACAACTTCACCTTCAACAGTCGCGCCGGTTTCGAGCTTTTCAAGCTGCGTCTTACGATCTGCCTTCTTTTCGACTTCGATGATTTTCTTGCGGTTTAGGATGACACGGTTTTTATCTTTATCAATGTCTTCCATTTTGACTTCAAGCGTCTGATCTGCAAACTGTTCCAGATCTTCCACATATTCGTCTGACAAAAGTGATGCAGGGATGAAGCCTCTTACACCCACATCCACTACAAGGCCCGCCTGGACAACTTCCATAACGGTACCGGAGATTGTTTCGTCATTCTCCTTGGAAGCGATCAGGTCGTCATAACTTTTATCCTCTTCCAGCTTTCTGATTGAAAGGATCAGGTTGTGACGCTCACTTTCATCTTCCACTTTAATAACAACAGCCTCTATCGTATCGTCTTCTGCGACGACTTCCTGAGGATGTTCAATTCTTTTGTTAGTCACTTGACTGATTGGAATAATACCTTCAAAGTCAGTACCGTCAATATGCGCTCTAACAAACTTCTCTTCCACTTTAAACACAGTACCGGTTACTTTGTCGCCTTCGTTAAAACTGCTGTCTGATGATGCCTGTTCAGCCGTCTCTTCAGAATTTGACGTTTCTCCCTGTGATTCTTGTGAAGCCGGAATCTCTTCTTCAGGTGAATTTTCCTCGACCTGTGAATTCTCTTCTTCGTTGTTCTCTTCGTTCAAGATATTATCTGTCGTCATGTGCCTGCCTCCATTACATTACTATAGACTATATACCTAACTTCTTATAAATATGCTGATTTGTCAAGTAATTGTTATGATAATAACAAATTATTAATTTCTTCTTTCAATTTCAATGTTACATCCTTACGGTTTTTCCCCTCTTCAACCAATCCGTTTACATCAATCGGTCTGCCAAATACCAGCGTAATGCCTTTTTGACGGTTATAACTGCCCTTGATTGCCGCAGGTACGATTTTCGCTCCGCCTTTGACGGCAATGAAGCTTGCACCCTGCTGGAGATCCTGAAGTTTTCCGTCCTTAGTCCGGCTGCCCTCAGGGAATATCAAAAGCATATTGCCTTCTTTCAAAGCTTCGACGGATTTTTTCAATGCCTGTCTGTCACCTTTACCGCGGTCCACAGGTATGGCATTGAGACGTCCAATCAGATTTCCGAGAACTGGTATTTTAAAAAGTTCCGACTTTGCAAAGAAAGACATCTCACGCTTTGTACTGACTGCCACCAGCGGCGGATCAAACTCCGACATATGATTGCTGCAGATGAGAACAGGGCCCGAATCCGGTATCCTTTCCTCCCCGATGACAGTCACCTTGAATCTTGTATGATAAAACCTTTTTACAATTGCTCTTACGACTTTATATAGCATATTACTCTACTCCTATCTTCTGCTTAGCCAAATATAAAATATGTGCTTCGACATCTTCAATGGACAGTTCGGTAGTATCCAGCAGTACCGCATCATCAGCCTGCACCAGCGGTGAGATTTCACGGCTCATATCGAGTTCATCACGTCTGATGATCTGAGATGTGAGTTTATCCAGGTCGATATTGTTACCTCTCGCCTTTTCTTCGAGCAGGCGACGCTCTGCCCTCACTCTCGGGGATGCCTGCATGAATATTTTCAATTCGGCATCGGGCAGCACAGTCGTACCGATATCTCTGCCATCCATTACAACACCTTTTTCAAGCCCTATTTTCTGCTGCATGGCGACAAGGTAGTTCCTGACCTCTTCGAAGCTTGAAACTTCACTTACATTCGCAGTTACCGCCTGTGATCTGATTTCATCAGTCACATCCCTGTCGTTCAGGAATACACGGTTTGAGTCTTGTCTTTTGAAAGATATTTCAACATTGCCGAGATTATTGATGATATCTTTTCCGTTTTCTATGTATAATAATGTTACTGCTCTGTACATTGCACCTGTGTCAATGTAAATGTAATTCAATTGTTCGGCTACACGCTTGGAGATTGTGCTTTTTCCAGCGGCGGCCGGGCCGTCAATGGCGATATTAATTTTATTAATCATGAGATGGTTACCTGCCTTGATTCATTATTCTTGTTTATTTTATCATAGATTCATACTTAAACTTAATAATAGATATGCTTTTATCAAGTTTCAAACAAATTTAATTATGAGGTGCATAAAAGTTGAAAAAAATTCTGGCGATACATACGGGCGGTACTATCAGTATGTCTGAAAAAGACGGTGTAATCAGTGAAAATGAAGAAAATCCTTTGAAGATTGAAGGACACCTGGATGATGATGTGGACATCTCTGAAATTTATCCTATAAAAAAACCGTCGCCACACATTACCATAGATGATATGGATGGAATCAAAAAGATCATAGAAGATAGCAGGGGGGAGTATGAAGGCTATGTCATCACTCATGGTACTGACACACTGGAAGAAACTGCATTTTTTCTCGATCTTACTCTGAATATGGAACAGCCTGTGATCATTACAGGGGCTATGCGGTCATCCAACGAACTCGGGAGCGACGGCATGTATAATTATTTATCGGGCCTCAGGGCAGCTCTCTCTACGGATTCCAAAGACAGAGGTGTGCTCGTCGTTTTCAATGATGAAATACATACGGCAAGATTCGTCACTAAAACACATACCTCGAATGTCGCAACCTTTCAAAGTCCAAATCACGGCCCCATCGGATTTTTGACGAAGGATAACGTACACTATCACCACTCCATCAAACATCAAGATAAATATTCCACTGTCGACAGTGAAATAAAAGTTGCCTTGATAAAAGCTCATGTCGGCCTGGATGAAACTTTCTTCAATGCAATCATCCAGTCAGGCTATGATGGTCTGATCATTGAAGCGCTCGGCCAGGGCAACCTTCCTCCGAGTGCGATGGACGGACTTGATGCTGTGACAGCAGCGGATATTACAACCGTCATCGTTTCAAGGTCTTTCAACGGCATTGTGGGAAGTTATTATGATTATCATGGCGGCGGATACGAACTGAAAGAAATGGGCATCATATTTTCGAATGGTCTGAACGGACCGAAGGCGAGGCTTAAATTGATGCTCGCCCTTTCCAACCTGAAAAAAGATGAAATCAAAAATGCTTTTGAAGCATAAAAATACGTCCGGAAATATTTCCGGACGTATTTTTATATGTGCGACTTCTTTCTTAAAATATCTTTAATGATTCGGCTGCCGTGAAAACGGCCGTTTTCGATGACAATCATGTTGGCATCATTACCTGCGGCTATGACTCCTGCAATATATAAATCATCAACATTCGTTTCCATAGTTTCAGGATCATGTACCGGTGACAGACCATTTCTATATTCTTCGAGTTCTATGCCGAGTGATTTCAAAAAGCGGTAGTCAGGATGATAGCCGATCATTGCGAATACAAAATCGTTCTTGATCTCAACTGTCCCCTCATCCGTACTGAAAATGACCGAGTCATCCTTGATATCCATCATCTCCGCATTAAAGTAATGGGCCACTTTCCCTTGTTTGATCAGCGATTTCAACTGGGGCAGAATCCATGGTTTGATGCTTTTGGAATAATCATTGCCACGATAGACGATGGTTACATGGCTCCCTGCTTTTTCAAGTTCGATGGCAGCATCCACACTTGAGTTTTTACCGCCTATTATGAGCACATGCTGATTGAAAAAAGGATGCGCCTCTTTAAAGTAGTGGAAGACTTTCTCCTTCCCCGCACCCGGTACATCCAATTTGTTGGGCTGACCGTAATAGCCGGTTGCTATAATCAGGAATCTGCACTTATACTGACCTTTGGAGGTTTCTACAGTAAAGCCGTCTTCAGACTTTCTTGCAGAAGTAACCTTTTCATAAGTATTAATGTTCAGACCAAAGTGTTTGACCACTTCCCTGTAATATACAAGTGCCTGGTTCCTTTTAGGTTTATGCGCCTCTGTGATAAAAGGAAAATCCCCGATCGCCAGTTTTTCTGACGAAGAAAAGAATGTCTGATGTGTCGGATAATTATAGATGGCATTTACAATGTTGCCTTCTTCAATCACCAGATACTCAATGTTATTTTGTTCCAGATGAATTGCAGCGGCGAGACCACAGGGCCCCGCGACGACGACTATGGTTTCATAATATTTCATGTGACTGTCCCGTTCATCAAGGTATTATCAGTTCCTGACCCTCGTTAATATCATTTCCGCTGATGCCGTTGGCATCACGTATTCTCTGTACATACTCCGAACCGCCATCACCATAGTATCTTAAAGCAATCTGATATAAGTTATCTTCACTCGTGACGACATGGGTCTCGCCTGCGGATTCCTCTTCGGTATTTTCTTCACTGCTTTCATCAGCACTCTCGGATTCGTCCTGTGTTGATTCCTCTGGTGATTGTTCCTGCTCAGAATCCTCTGGCTGCTGGGACGACTCTTCTTCAGTCTGATCTTCCGTTTCACTGCTGCTGTCATCGGAGCTTCCGCTTTCTTTATCTTCGATTGCATCATCTGCAACATCTTCCAGCATGGATACTTCCTCATCGCTGTACTCGGTTTCTATATCTCCTGTCGCGAGGTCACCTTCGGTGTTTCCGGACTCCTCTGAATCCTCACCTTCATCTGACTGGTTTTCTTCTGAATCTCCGTTATCCTCTTCCCTTGATTCAGCCATGCGCCTTTCCATTTCAAAGCGCTGTTCGTCCAGTTCATCATTGACCTCTTCTTCATCCTGACTTTCTTCGGCATTGTTTTCTTCGGTAGCGAGCTCCATCCCGTCATTTGACGGCCAGAAATTGCTGATGATCAGAAATGCGAGAATTATTGTAATCGGTACTATGATGATTCCGCCGATGATCATCGGTATGAGTCCTTTTTTCCTGGAATCCTCTTCCTGATGTTCTTCAGCCGAAGCATTGTTCTGGCTTTGCGGTTTTTTTCTTAACTCATTTAATTTTTCTTTCGTTGTTTTCAATTCGTTATTGAATCGCTTGTTATAAGTAGCGAATTTACCGGCGAAAAAGGCCTTGCTCTTATTTAGATTTTCTTTGTTTAAGTATTTTTTGAATTTATCGTAGACCTGATTGGATTGATTACTTGTATTTTCTTTCTCTTTATATTTGGCACTGCGTTTCATTGTCGGTTCTTCTTTTTTCGCATTATCATTTTTCTCTTTATTTTTAGTTTTCTTTTTGGATTGTGCCGTCTCTTCCTGCGAACGTTTATGTTCGATATCTTTATAAAAATCGTCTTTCATTGGACATTCTCCTCAACCTTGAATCTTACATGTATATTATATTATTATTTGTGTGAATTTTAAAGCATTATCAGTCCAATGTATGTTTTGTGCCAAATAAAAGTTGTTTAATTGAAAAAGATGCATGTTCATCATAAAATTATATAGAAGTCTTTGTAATGAGGTGAAGGCATGGCTGAAAAAAAGTACACCATCGTTGATATGGATACATGCATTGCTTGCGGGGCATGCGGTGCCTCTGCTCCTGATATATATGATTATGATGATGATGGCATCGCATATGTCATTTTAGATGATAATAAAGGAACCCGGGCGGTTCCTGAGGAACTGCACGACGATTTGCACGACGCTTTTTACGGATGTCCGACAGACTCCATAAAAGTTGCAGAAGAACCGTTTGACGGCGATCCGATAAAATTCGAATAGTTAAAAGAGGCGGTGAAAACCGCCTCTTTTTTTAAAGTCTTTTCAATTTGGGCAGCAGCTTTTTATAAATGACAAATGCAACCAGTCCTACGATGATACCCTTGATGATATTGAATGGAATGATTCCCGCAGTGACGATTATCCTCAGGTTTTCAATGATATCTGTCTGGTCGACAATCATGCCGTACAGCGGAAGCAGAACAAAATAGTTCAAAAGTGACAGCATAATCGTCAAAGTGACCGTACCGGATATAAATCCGATGATCAAAGATTTCGTCGTCCTCTTTCTCATATAAATAAAAAATACCGGCAATAGCAATGAAAATGACGCAATCAGATTTGCCAGAGGTCCAATCGGCTCACTCGCAGCCAGCAGACCATATATCAATATTTTCAAAATGATGATCAGTGACCCGACTGCACCGCCATACATCATAAATCCTATAAAAGCAGGGATATCAGATAAATCCACAGTCAGATAAGGTGGTATGAATGGTATCGGGAACTGCACGAGCAGCAGCACGAATGAGATTGCTGAAAGTATACTGATGATGATTAATTTTCTTAAACGGTTTCTGTCCATTGGCATTCCTCTATTCCATACTGTGACTTTTCGGCAGGGTAATTTCAAAAATTGTACCCTTGCCGTACTCGCTTTTCAGATCAATCGTCCCCTCATGTCTTTTTATAATCGACGAAACGATATAAAGGCCTAAACCTGTACCATGCTTTCCCCGTGTTCTTGACTCATCGACTTTATAAAAACGCTCAAAAATACGGTTCTGGTGTTCTTCTTTAAGACCGATGCCCGTGTCTTCGACTGAAATGACGATTTCCTCTCCGATGTCACGGACCTTCAAAGTGATTTTATCATCCGGCTCTGTATAGCGGATTGCGTTGTCGAGCAGATTATTTATGACTTGCTCTATTTTACCATAATCAAAGTCGAAGGTTACACTGTCTTTTTCCGCGTCCACTTTGAATATGATTTCTTTATTATTCATTTCGTGTTTAAATTTGAAACTGATATCGCTGATCAGTGCCATCAGATCATTATTTGAAATATCAAGCAGATCAGCACCGCTGTCCATTCTCGCGATTGTGATCAATTCATTCACAAGCTTGTTCATTCTGTCGGATTCGTCTTTGATGATTTTAATCATTTCTTTGACTTCTTCCGGTTCAGTGACGATTTCATCCAGAATCGCTTCTGAATATCCGCTCAGCATGACCATCGGTGTTTTCAGCTCATGTGATACGTTGGCAATGAAATCAGAACGCATCGTTTCAGTCTTGACAATCTCGGTGATGTCCCTGATCAGAACGATGACACCATATGTCTTATTGCCGCTGACGACTGCTGTATATGACACCTGGTAATGTTTATTGGTAATGTTCAATCTTTCTATCTGAGAGACTTTCGTTTTAACTATGTTTAACACACTGTCCATGAATAATTCTTTTTCGTGGTCATTGGATGTCAATGTCTTATAGATGGAATTGCCTTTGGCATTGCTGTATATCAGTTCACTCTCAGTATCGAAATACAGCACACCTTCCTCCATCGAGGAAAATATTTCTTCCCTGAGATTTTTTTCATGAAGTACGGTTTCGATATTGTTTTTAATATCCTGGTTCATTTTATTAAATGCCAGGGTCAGCTCTCCTATTTCATCCCGGCTCCGCACTTTCAGAGGTTTATATTTACCCCGGGAAGTATTGTATGCGGCGGTCTTTAGTTTGGTGAGCGGCTGGGTGATTCTGTTAAGTAATAAAAATGCAAAAATTGTAGTACCGATGATCAGTATGCCAGTAGTGACGAACATAATCATTGTAATCGCGCTGATCGACTGGTTCACAGCATCAAGGTCACGGTACTTTATAATTTTAATATCCTCATCAAAGTATCTTGTCAGATTTGAAGTCTTGATCATATACATGCTGTCGTATAAATCATCCAGTATGAATGTAGACTCTGTCAGTCCTTCGATGTTGATCCTGTTGTAAATCTCTTCATCTATAGGCGACATAGGTAAAACAGATTCATTGTCATATAGGATGATAAGATTATCCTCCATCAGCAGATTGGGATTGCTGGTTTCGGAACTGTCTATATCATGTTCGGTAAGCAGTATCTCCTCTACTCTTTCTATATCCTCTTCTAAAATCGTTTCGGTCGAATTGAAGACGTAGCTTCTGAAGAAAAATATTAATACGATGGTTAATATAATTAAAACTGCAGTCACCATTAAAATAATGGTCAACCACAGTTTAGAAACAAGGCTATTTAATGATTTCACGATTCATTTACCTCAAACTTATAACCGATGCCCCAGACAGTATGAATCATGCGGCTTGCTTCCGGAGATACTTTGTTCAATTTCTCTCTCAAACGTTTTACGTGTGTATCGACAGTTCTAAGATCACCGTAGAAGTCATAATGCCAGACTTCTTTCAATAACTCTTCACGATCGAAGACTTTATCGGGACTTTTCGCAAGAAACAGTAATAATTCATACTCTTTTGGTGTCAGATTAACTTTATGGTCATCGGCAAGGACGCGGTGTGCATCATTATCTATGACAAGATGCTCATAGACAATGACATCTTTTGCAGTCGCTTCCTGATTGATGAACGTGGTTTCAGAAGAACGGCGCAGTATTGCTTTTACGCGTAACACAACTTCTCTCGGGGAAAATGGTTTGACTATATAGTCATCCGCTCCGACTTCAAATCCTTCTACCCGGTTATTTTCTTCACCTTTAGCTGTCAGCATGATAATCGGAGTCGACTTCGTGCGCCGCAGTCTGCCGGCGACCTCGATGCCATCCATCTTGGGCATCATCAGGTCCAGCAGTATACAGTTGTAGTCATTTTCCATTGCGAGCTCGAGTGCTTCCTCGCCATTTTCAGCCTCTGTAATATCATAGCCCTCACGGACCAGATACATATTGAGCAATTTTCTTATTCTTTCTTCGTCATCTACAATTAGAATTTTTTCAGTCATTTCAACCCTCTTTTCTAGCTATGCGTATGAATGAAGCCCTGCAACAATCAAGTTTATCGCAATCAGGTTAAAGAGTATCAATATGAAACCTATCACTGCAAGCCACGCAGATTTTTCACCTTCATACCCGCGGTTCAGCCTCAAGTGCAGGAACACAGTATAGAACATGAACGTAATGAATGCCCAGGTTTCTTTCGGATCCCAGCCCCAGAACCTGCTCCACGCTATTTGAGCCCATATGGCTGCAAAGAAAATCCCGCCGAGCGCAAACAATGGGAAACCTATGATGACCGAGCGGTAGCCGATTTCATCCATCAGGTTCAAATCAGCTCTCTTAGCAAAAGGTTTGACAAATGCGAGCAGACGTTTTCTTAAGATCAGGCGCAGTATTCCATAAACAGTGAAGCCGAGTATGATCGACCATATGACTGTGTTCAACGATTGCGAGTTGATTACCGGCGGCAGTTCGATTCCCGTAGTGAAATGATCTGCCTCTTCATATTGTTGATCTCCAACATGCTCAACAGGAATTGCTTCGGAGTAGTTGATGAGGCTTGGCAGATGGTAGTCTGCAATCATCGTCTCTCCACGCTGATCGGTATACATGAATTCATCGCTGTAACCCACTGCGCCCTGCATGACCAGTGTCGTACCGATATAAACCAGTACAACTACAATCCCTGCCATGATCAGTTCAAGCGTACGCGCCCTGAGTGATTTCTCAGTTTCCGGAATGGCTTTCAGTAAATAGATCAAACCTGCAACAGCACTCATAGATAGAATACCGTATGAAATTGACACGGTAATTACATGTATTGCCAGCCAGTTACTCTGAAGGGAAGGAATCAACGGATTCACGTCCGTAGAAAATAAACTTCCGTAGGCAATCAGTAGTAAAGAAACTGGTATTGCGAATAAACCTAAAACTTTCGTTTTATAATAATGGTAGGTGATTAAATAACCTAATATCAGCATGATTGAGAATGTTGCTATGAATTCATACATGTTGGATACCGGAGCGTGTCCCGTTGCTACCCATCTTAGTATAAAATACCCAATTTGCATAATAAAAGCTACTACAGTCATAGTAATCGCTATATATTCAGATCTTTTCTTCTTACTTTTAATACTCACTGCAAGTGGTACCAGCGCTACTAAAAGAATAAAGAACGCTGTGGTAATCATTCCATTACTTATTGATAACATTGTTGATTCCATAATTATTACTCCTCATCAGTGTTGACGCTCTCGTTTTGATCTTTGGCGTCTCTGTCAAAGATGTGTTCATATCCATTTTTCTCTAATATCGGGTCGATATCTTTCTTCAATCCAAAGTAGTTCTTATTTGTATGTGCACTGATATTGAATCCATCTTCATCATTGATCCATATACGCCTATGGTTGATATATGAGCCAATGGTAAGGCCGATCAGGAAAATGACGAAGCCTGTTGCTATGATTGGCAGCGTAAGATCCTTCTTCAAGGTAAGGACCGTTGCCCAATGGTTTTCATTTTCAACGAACTTGACGCTGTACTCGTTATCCTGTGTGATATCGGTTGACAACATTACCTGAAGCAGGCTGAGTTCACTTGAATCACCATCTGTCACTTCAAAGACAAATGCCGGATTCGTTGCAACCGGTGTTTCTGATATCAGAGCGCCATTCTCATCAATTTCCACAAAGTCCGGTGCATAGGCACGCATATTCACTTCCATGCCCTCACCAATGTCATAAGACTGCTCAGGGTTGTCCAGATTGACGGTGAACTGTTCCCCAACCACTTCTCCATTGCTGTCCTCAAGCTGGAACGTCATGGATTTCATCTGTGAGTTATCATAACTCGACTGATAAAGTTCAAACTGGTCAAAACGGTATGGGTGGTTCACCTGGATGCTGTAATCCTCTACTTTTTTAAGATCTGGTGATGCTCCGATTACATCCTTGTTTTGATTCTCATAGAAAGTGATGTCTGTCTGGTAGTTGCTCGTCACCATTTCATTTGTATTCTGGAGCGTATCATCAAACACTGTACCTGCATTTTCATCATACATATCAACTATGAAATCATTGTTCTCTACATAATACTGACCTCCGGTTTCCGGAATCTGGACCGTCTCTCCTTCAGTGATATAAACGAGTTCATCCACATACATGCCCGGGAAAAATCTCAGCATACTTCCAAATAGAAGTATAATAAGGCCGGTATGGTTTATGTAGGGTCCCCATCTGGAGAGCCAGCCTTTTTCAAGAAGGTGATGGCTGCCGTCGGCTTTATGCTTGTATCCTTTTTTCTTCAGTTCTTCGATGACACTTCCAGTATTTGATACATTCTCCTGATGCAGATTTAAACGCTGTCGCTTATAAAAGGACGGATGCTTTTTGGCTCTTTGATTCCTTAATGATTTGAGCAGTGGCAAACCTCTGTCGATGCTTGCAGCAATAATGGATAATGCCAGCATACCGATCAGAATGATAAACCACCAGGAAGAATATAAATTATGAAAACCGAGTTCGTAATAAAGTCTGCCTATAGTTCCGTAGTTTTCAGTATAGTACTGTAAAGGATCGGATCCGACCGGTATAAAGTATTCCTGAGGGAAAAGTGTGCCGATTGATGCTGATATCGCAATGATCAATATGATGGAAACCCCGACTTTTATGGATGTAAAAAAGATCCATATTTTGTCAAAAATACTTGTTGAACGCGTTTTAGAACGTATCGCACTGCCGTCATAGCGCATAAGGTCCTTTATTTTCTTTTTATCGTAGTCGCTGTTGATCATCTTCCCGCAAGACTGGCACAGCTGGGTGCCCGGTGGATTGACATGACCACAGGATCCACATTTTATTTCTTTTAATTCCATTGAATTTCATCCTATTCCGATGTCGATTGTTCTATAAAACTATATATATCATCCGTCGTCAGCTGATACTCCTGCTTTTCAACTACTACACCATTTTTATCTATTGCGATGGTCGTCGGCAATGGCCCGACCTGGTAAGCTTTGGTCACATCCCTGTTACTGTCCAGAGCAATTGGAAAGCTTAAGTTTTCATCGAGGCTGGACAGGAACTGGTTGATCTGCTGTTCACCTTCGGAAACGTTGACAGCAACAATTTCATAGTCTTCATGACCTTCATTATAGATTTCATTCATATCGGGCATTTCTTCGCGGCATGGTTCACACCATGTGCCCCAGAAATTCAATATGACACCTTTATCCTCGTTGATTTCCGAGAGCTGCATTTCTTCTCCATTTAAAGTTTCAAGCTGGAAATCCACCGCATCGTCCCCGACTTGTATTGCCTGTGAATCGGATGTCAGGTTGAACCATAATGTAACGCCTAATAATATGACTATACTTAAAATGATACTTGTACGAAGTATATTTCTTGTCTTTTTCTTCATAAAATTCACCTGCCGTAACAATTTTAGCTCTATTTATTATAGCATTCATATAATTAGTACGGTTTGACAGTATTATGACAATCAGCCGGTCATCCTTTAGCGTTGGCAATCAATTTTTTTACTTCATGAGGCTTTAAAAATCTGTACTCGCCTTCACTCAGTTTATCCAGATCTAAAAAGTCGTATTTAATGCGTGTCAATTTAAGCACTTCCAGGTCAAAATACTCGAACATCCTGCGGACCTGGCGGTTGCGCCCCTCATGTATTGTCACATCCAATATCATATTTCTGTCTTTTTTATCCCGGATGATCTCGATGCCAGCCGGAGCCGTCTTCCCGTCTTCAAGCTGTAAGCCTTTCGCCATTTCTTTCTGCTGGTGCCTCTTCAGTATGCCGTCCACTTTTACCCTGTATGTTTTTGTCACTTCAAATTTTGGGTGGGTCATGTATTGTGTGAATTCACCGTCGTTGGTCAGAAGCAGTATGCCGGATGTGTCATAATCCAGTCTTCCGACCGGATAGATCCTTAAACCAAGCCCTTCAAATTTTGAAGTGACCGTTCTGCGGTTGTTATCATCTTCAACCGCCGATATTTCACCGGAAGGCTTATAATATAAAATATATACTTTCTCTTCTTTGGTTAATGGCACCCCGTCGACCTCGACTTTATCATTGTCTGTCACTTTCGTGCCGAGTACAGTTATAATCGTTCCATTTACACTGACCCTGCCGCCGGTTATCAGTTCCTCAGCTTTACGTCGTGATGTCACTCCGCTGTCGGCTATTGCTTTTTGTAAACGTACTTCATTTGTCATGCTCTTCCTCCTTTAAATTATTAAAGAACAGATCGATTTCTTCCTGCTCTTTAATGTCGTCCTGTGTCGGCAGATCTTCCAAGCTCTTCAGTCCGAAGACCTGCAGAAATGTCTCTCCGGTGACAAAATGTGCAGCCCGTTCGTTCTCCAGATTCTTCTTTAAAATCAGGTTCTTATTCATCAATGTGGATATTGGGCCGTCAGACTGCACACCACGCAGTTCTTCTATCATGGCACGGGACGCCGGCTGATTGTACGCAATGATGGATAAGACTTCAAGTGCTGCCTGGGACAGCTTATTTTTAGGTTTATCCTGAAGTATTCTGTCAATATATTTCTCCATGCCGGCGGTCGTCTTTAAAAAGTAGCGCTGATCATGTCTGCTGATGGACAAATGCGGTTTTTCATAATTTTCGACTTCATTGTACAGCTGCTGTTTTGTTATCGGAACATGCATGATGAGCTGTTCTTCAGTCAGTCCGATATCACCCGCGATATACAGGAGCCCTTCTATTATATCTATTTTCTCCATGAGTATTACTGCCTTTCAAACTGATGATTCCCATCCTCCGAAATGTGAATCATCATCTTATGTGATTTCACCCAGTCAAGGATGACTATAAATACTGCCACGACCATCGGCCTTGATTCATTGAAACTGAAAAGCTCGGAAAAACCGAGGGAATTCTTCTGTTCGAATCTTTTATCTATATAAAACTCTGCCTGCTCTCTTGAAACGACTTCACGTCTGATTGTCACAGTCTGCGGCTGATTCAGGGAAACACGCATTCTGACTTTCTGGTATGCTTCCAGCAAGTGTGATAGATTTAATGAGAGATCTTCGCCGCTGTCATCATTTTCCTCAAGATCATGTGGCGGTTTGATAAATGTTTTATCATTTTCGAGCTTGAGATTATGAAGCTCTTCGGCGTATTCCTTATAATTCTGGTATTCCAGCAGCTGTTCAAGCAGTTGTTCCCTCGGATCTTCATAATCCTCCTCAACGGCTGCAGGTTCCGGAAGCAGCATGAAACTTTTTATTTTCAGAAGTTCGCTGGCCATCACCAGATATTCGCTGGCTACATTGATCTCCAGTTCTTTCATCTGGTTTATGTATTCCATGTACTGTTCGGTCAATGTTGCCATCGGGATATCGTATATATCAATTTCCAGTTCCTTGATCAAGTGTAACAGCAAGTCGAGAGGACCTTCAAAAATATCTAATCTAACCTCATAGGTAAGCATACTAAAACCTCAATTTTGGAGAATGTTTATGGATAAAATTACTTTGTTAAATTACTATAACGAATTTATTATAAAGCAAGATTACTTTGAATGCCATGAAATCATGGAAGACTCGTGGAAATCAAAAGAAAATTTTACTAAAAATCTTGATGAAGTATTTTTTATACAAGTTTCCACTGCCGAGTATCACTACCGCAGGAACAACCTTTATGGTGCAAAGAAAATATATAACCGTGCTGTGGACAGACTGAACAGCAGACCGATTGATTATAATGAATACGGCCTAAAAAGCACAATAAAAAATATCATCGGAAATCGTTTACATAATATAGATTATGTAAACTTCAAGCCGCTGCAACTCCCATTGACGGATGATATGTACAGAAAGCTGCATTCTTTTGCCATGCCCGATGTATCTTACGAGGAATTTCTGGAATATATTAAAAACCTTCATAAAACCAGCATAATGCTTGTAGAAAAACACCGGTTAAGAGACCGCAGTGAAATTATCAATGTAAGGAATGCCAATCGATTGAAGAAGCGCAGAAAAGATTGACGCCTGCAAACTAAAAACTGCGGACAAACAACAATGATTTGTCCGCAGTTTTTCAATTTTTCACACTAAAAATACCCAGTATGAAATTCCCCAAGCCAATGCAAAAATCAGTATTAAAATAAAAACGAGTTTTCTGTTTCTCATGTCACTTCAACTCGCCCAGCAGGCTTTTACCTTTTGTTTCATATTGAATATCGAAGTTCTCTGCGATTGTAGCAGCAAGATCACTGAATGTATCACTGTTGCGCAGCGGACCAAAATTCAAGTCTCTCTTAGAAGTCATCAGTAATGGTACATATTCCCTTGTGTGGTCGGTGCCTGTGTGCGTCGGGTCATTCCCATGGTCTGCTGTAATGATAAGAAGATCGTCATCCTGCAGTTTCGCAGTGATTTCAGGCAGGCGCTCGTCAAATTCTTTCAGGGCATTCGAATAACCTGCCGGATCTCTTCGGTGTCCGTACAAGGCATCGAAGTCAACTAGGTTTAAAAATGACATGCCCTCAAATTCGCGGTCCATGACTTCAAGCAATTTATCTACGCCGTCATCGTTATTTTTTGTTCTGACGGAATCAGTAATCCCTGAACCGGTGAAAATATCATTGATCTTACCGATACCGATGACGTCTTTGCCCGACTCTTCCAAAGCGTTCAGAACTGTTTTACCAAATGGCTCCAGGGCATAATCATGTCTGTTTTCGGTTCTTGTAAAGTCTTTTTTATTTGTTCCCACAAACGGCCTTGCAATGACTCTGCCCACCAGAAATTCAGGATCTTTGGTCATTTCTCTCACTTTTTCACAAATTTCATAAAGTTCCTCAAGAGGAATCACTTCTTCATGCGCTGCGATTTGAAGCACAGGGTCATTAGAAGTGTAAACAATCAGATCGCCCGTTTCCAGCTGATTTTCTCCATAATCTTTAATGATTTCAGTCCCGCTTGCAGGAATGTTCCCAACAATTTCCCGGCCTGTCGCCTTTCTGATTTTATCCAGTAACTCTTCCGGGAAACCTTCAGGATATACTTTGAACGGTTTATCGATATGCAGGCCTGCAATTTCCCAATGACCCGTCATGGTATCTTTGCCCTGCGAAAGTTCAGCCATTTTACTGTAAAAGGCCTGAGTGGTTTCAGGACAGCCTACACCAGGCAGCTCATCTATGCAGCCAAGACCCAGTTTTTCCAGGTTCCCCAAAGTAACCGGAGAATCTTCCAGGAGGTGTTTAAGTGTATGTGTACCTTCGTCCCCAAATTCTTTTGCATCATGCTGTGCGCCGATACCGACTGAATCCAATACTATTAAATGTATTCTTTTAAACATATAATCCTACTTTCTCGGGTGAAATTGTTTATACATTTCACGAATTTTAGTGGTTGATATTTGCGTATATATTTGAGTGGTACTGATATCCGAATGGCCGAGCATTTCCTGAACAGCCCTCAGATCGGCCCCGTTCTCAATCAGATGGGTAGCGAAAGAATGCCTGAAAGTGTGCGGTGTGATATTTTTCCTGATGCCGCTCAGCAGCTCATATTTTTTTATAGTTTTCCACAGTCCCTGACGGGTGAAGCCCCGTCCTCTGTTAGTGATGAAAAGGTCATCATTATCGTCTGTTTTAAGCAGATAGGGTCTGACTTCGGCCACATAGTGATCGAGTTTTTTTGCGACAAAATCTGTAATGGGCACTATTCTTTCCTTGCTTCCTTTGCCGCTGACCCGGATGAAGCCCATTTCCGTATTGATATCCGCCCTTTTAATACTGATCAGTTCACTCACACGGATACCTGATGCATAGAGGACTTCCATCAGGGTGTTGTCCCTCAGCCCTGCCGGAGATGCATCGGGTGTATTCAGCAGGATTTCCATTTCTTCAATCGTCAAATACTCGGGCAGTTTCTTTTCTCCTCTGACTGCAGTCAGCTTTACTGCGGGATTCACCTCAATAATGTTCTGGTTAAGTAAAAAATGATGGAAATTCCTTAATGTTGACTGCGTTCTGGAGATGGTTTGTGCACTCAGCCCCTTGTCTGTAAGGAACTTGATAAACTGAATCAATACTTCAGTATCCACATTATCCAGAGATTTGATATTGTTGTCTGCCAAATAATTTGTATAATGCTTCAAATCTTGTCTGTAGGAACTGAGTGAAGCAGAACTCAGACCTTTTTCAATTTTCAGGAAGGTAATATATTCATCAACATATACATCAATCATTGTCCGTGTTCTCCACATTTGATGTGCACGTTCTGCATATGCCATGAAAAGTCAGACGATGATCTGTAATTTTGAACTGAAAATCACTTTCAACTATTTTCTCGACATCCCCGAGCAGGTCCTCTTCAATCTCCTCGACAGAACCACAGTTGATACAGACGAGATGATGGTGAAAATGTTCAGCCCCTTCTTTACGGAGGTCATATCTTGACACACCATCTCCAAAATTGATCTTGTCTAAGATTTTCAATTCATTAAGCAGTTCCAAAGTGCGATATACAGTAGCAAGCCCGATCTCAGGGTATTTATCTTTAACTTTCATGAAAACATCTTCCGCGCTTAAATGATCACTTTCATTTTCCAGTAATACCCGAAGTGTCACTTCACGCTGTGGTGTCAATTTATATCGCGCATCATGAAGGGCTTCTTTTATATGCTGTATTCTTTTTTCCACGACGCCACCTACTTTAATCTTTTATCAATATACATTATACAAAACTTTCAAGAGGATTAAAAGTTATTAATAATAATTATAAATAATTATTACTCTAATTGAGAATCATAAATTTGATAATATATATTGTACAGCAATTATGGTTTTGGCATCACGAAAATACCCTTTTTCAAGGTTTTCTTTCAATGAACTGAGTGGTATTTTAACAATATCCAAAAATTCATCATTTTCAAGAGCCTGGTCTTCCAGCCTGATATCCTCGGCAATGTACAAGTGGATCAATTCGCTGGCAAAGCCCGGTGCCGTGTAAAATTCATACAGCTTTCTGATGTCGGAGCTGACAGCACCTATCTCTTCTTTCAATTCTTTTTTTGCAGTTTCATCAGGCGCCTCGTTCTCTTCCACCTTACCTGCCGGTATTTCTAAAATCACTTCGCCTGTCGGCGTTCTGTACTGCCTCACAAAGTACAGATGTTCTTCATGTACAGCAATGATTGCGACTGCGCCATTGTGATGCACGACTTCCCTTTTTGAAACATTGCCGTTTGGAAGTAAAACATCATCATGTGTCACTTTTATAATTTTACCATTAAATATTTCTTTTGAATTCATCACTTTTTCTCTCAAATGTTCAAATGATTCATTGTTAGTCATATGTAAGCTCCTAGACTGTTTATTTTCTTAACTATATCATTAAATACAGACCTTTAAAAAGACACTGAAAATAAAAAGATTATGAAAATGTTCAAATTTATATTGAAGTATTGATATAATCATCATAGTGAATCATATGAAGGAGTTTTATGAAATGATAAATGTCCAATCCAATAATAACCTCATACTTTCTCAAGTGGCTTTGGGTTGTATGAATTTACCTTTGGAAGATGAAATAAAGACAGAAGAAATTATAGAATATGCACTGTCAGAGAACATCAATTATTTTGATACTGCAGATTTGTATCAATTTGGCAGAAACGAAGAAGTTACAGGAAAAATACTGAGCAGGTACAGGAGTCGCCATGATTTTACGATTGGTACAAAAGTCGGCAACGAATTCGACCGGCATCTGCAGCAGAAAATCGGCTGGAATCCGACAGCCAAATATATAAAGGGACAGGTCAAAAATTCTCTTCACAGAATGAATGTGGACAGTATAGACCTTTATCAGCTGCATGGCGGAACAATCGAAGATGACAAGGATGAAACGATCGAAGCATTCGAAGATTTAAAAGCCGAAGGCATCATCAAAAGTTACGGACTGTCCTCCATCCGTCCGAATGTCATTGATTACTATATAAGAAACAGTAATATTGACACTCTGATGCTCCAGTTCAATCCGATCGACAACAGGCCGCTCGAACTGATGACTTCTCTTGAAGATGTGGTAGTAATGGCAAGAGGACCTTTGATGCAGGGATTATTTACACAGAAGTCTGCTGAAGTCTTGCAACATAAATTCCCGGATGGTATGTTTAATTATTCATCCGATGAATTGAATGCAATACTGGGTGAATTGATGGAAGTATCAGATGATTTGACTGCACTGTCCTACAGATATATTCTTGATTCTGCAAATATTATAGTGAGCGGTGTCAGCACTCTGGAACAGCTTGAGAATAATATGGATAGTTACAGAAAATCACTGGAAATTAACAGTTCTGATTTCAGCGGAATACTTCAAAAATTCAAAAAGCTAAGATATGAGGAACATAGAATATGAAAAATATAGGAATATGGATTTGGACAGGTATACTGTCCATCGTTACTATTGTAGTATCGCTCGGTTATTACGCTTCGACCCAGACGCTGTTTTTTAAACTGAGGGATGTTGAAGTCATTAAACGCAGGGAAACAAGAGCAAAAAGAATCAACCTGGATGAATTTAAGAAGCTGCCGCAGGATGATATACTAATTCCCTCAAGATTTAATTACAGTATAAATGCGATATTCGTCTATCCGAATGATACCAACAAATGGGTTGTGCTCTGCCACGGTGTCACAGAGAACAAAGTCAGCTCCATCAAGTATTTGAATATGTTTGTGGAAATGGGTTACAACTGTGTAATCTATGATGCCAGAAGGCATGGCAACACCGGCGGCATCCACTCCACATACGGATTTTACGAAAAGTATGATCTGGAAACGGTCGTCGATTATCTTCATGAACATTACGGTGAAGATATCGATTTCGGCATTCATGGTGAATCGATGGGTGCGGCTACCGTTCTGCTCTATGCAGGCGAACTTTCGAACAAGGCGAAATTCTATATTTCGGATGCTTCATTTTCAAAGTTTGCAGATCAGCTGACATTCATCTTTGGACAATATTCCAGAATGGCATCGCCTCTTGTACTGATCGTCACCAACCTGTTTTTCAGGTTCAGAAGTAAATTCTCATTATACAAAGTTTCACCGATAAGAGTGGTCGATAAGATAAAACAGCCGATATTGTTCATCCATTCCAAAAATGACAGATTCATACCTTACCAGCAGACTGAAGAACTTTATAATAAAAAAGAAGGGCCCAAAGTTGCCTGGTACCCTGGACGTGGTGGCCATGTCGAAAGTTTCAACCGCAATCAGCAGGCGTATATTGACAAAGTCACTTACTTCCTTGAGAATTATGTAAAATGGGAAGTTGGAAAAAATCATGGGCAAGATAGACATTAGGGGGCAGTTCCCCATCCAGCCGTAGCAGAAACTCTTCTTCATAACGGTTGCTCAGATGTGAGAGCAGAAGGTGACCGTAGCTGATATCATTGAAGTTATTCAGCACACCTGATATTTCCGAATGGAAATACTGGTGTGCTTTTTCATTTTCATTATCCAGATATGTCGCTTCATGGACGATCAGATCACTGCTGTCTATCAAAGACAGATATTCGCTGTCTGATACTATACGGGTATCTCCGTGGATGGATATTTTACGCCCTTTGATTTCCGGTCCTATGAAATCTTCCGTGTTATACGATATTCCTTCATATTCAAAGACGGACGAATTTTTTATATCAGCGTATATCGGACCCGGCTTTATGCCTATTTCTTTAAGTTTTTCCGTATTCAGTGCGCCTTTTTTATTTTCTTCCCTGAATACGTAAAGGTAGCTGTCTATGGTATGGTCCAGTAGATGGACATCCACTTTGAACTTGTCAATTTCTATTTGAGTATTATGTTCGACCTCGATGATATTCAAAGGATAATTCAGTCTGGAGCAGCTGATTTCAAATGTAACCTTCAGCCATTCTTTCAGACCTTTAGGTCCATAAATTGTCAGCGGAAGGTTTTCACCGCCCTGATGTGCTCTGGAAGATAAAAAACCAGGCAGCCCATATATATGATCACCATGCATATGTGTGATGAAGATGTTTTTAATTTTGGATGGTTTTATATTGGTATGTAAAATCTGGTGCTGAAGCGCTTCACCGGCGTCTATCAGTATATATTGATTACTTTCATCTATGGCATCCAATATATAACTCTGTGTATTTCTTTTTTTTGACGGCAGGCCGGCGCCTGATCCGAGGACTGTAAGCTGCATAAAATCACCTTTTTATATTGATTGCTCAATTATATCATAATTATTGTTTTTTTAAGATGACAGTGAAATAATAATTAGAAGAGCAAAAGAATTATGAAGGTGGCATCAGGTACTATGGAAACTGTAAATTTCATTGAAAAATTTATAATATATATAGAAGATCACTTAAGGGAACGGATAGATTATAATGAAGCACTGTATGACCTCGGTGTAGAACCGAAATCTTTTATAACCATCTTCACTTCTTTGGTCGGTATGACACCTTACGAATACCAGCACAAAAGAAGAATGACCGAAGTAGCCTATGAGCTTTACGAAGGTCACCGCAGACTGATAGATATTGCCAAGTATTACGGCTATAGGAATGTCGATGAGTTCAAAGATCTATACAAAAATACAATGGGCATCTCCCCTTATGAAACAGAGAGATATATCAGACAGCTGGATCTGCTGGAAAGAATCACATTTGAAATAGTCCCTGTCGATTCACCAAAATATCCGACAAAGACTGTATATGTGGGCAGTTTCAGGATTGTTGGAATCACTCAATACTTCTCAATCAATGATTACAGCCGTGAAGAAAAATTGTCAATGTTAAAACAACTTGAGAAGGACGGTGTCATCGATGAACTGTTAAATTATAATACCGGTCAGGTCAAAGGTATCATCATGCATGAAAGAGTCGTCAAAGATGAAATGGAACTGATGATCGGGGTGAGTTCTATAGATGCTACACCATTTAATGAAACTTATACTGAGTCAAGCGATTTCACCATATTTGAAGGTACTGGCAAAGCCGGGCCGCTGATCGAAGATATATATCAGTATATTTTCAGAAGATGGCGTTTTAAGATGAACAGAGACTTGAACTGCAACTTCTCCATCGAAGTGATCAAGAGCCCGTTTGATGTGGATTATTCAGATTCCAAACTCCAGGTCTGGCAGTCACTCGAGTAAAAATAGAACCCCCCTTATGGATTCCTGCATCCATAAGGGGGAGTTGTTTATAAACGTATTTATCCAATGCCGATATTGACAGCACAGCATTATTCTTTTCATTTTTTCTGATGCTGTACTTTTATTATTTCAACGACTAATTCTGCAGCTTTGACCAGTTCTTCAACCGGTATTCTTTCAGAAGTCGTGTGAATGTTTTCATACCCAAGACCTAAAACAACTGTCTGGGTACCTTTGCCGTTAAAGACATTTCCGTCACTGCCTCCCCCGAGGGAAATGAAATCTGCCTCACGGCCGATATTTTCAATGGCCTGCTGGACTGTCGTTACGACTTCAGAATCCAATTCTGCATGAAGGTGGTCATACATCAGTTCAATGCTGACTTCAGCCCTGCCTCCGAGTGATTGTGCCGCATTTTCAAAAGCTTCTCTCATATGAGCAGCCTGTCGATCCATCTTCTCAGGACTTAAACTGCGTGCTTCAGCCAGTACATAGGCATAGTCTGCCACAATGTTCGTCGCACTGCCGCCTTCGATACGACCGACATTGGCAGTCGTCTCTTCATCTATTCTTCCGAGAGTCATCTGACTGACCGCTTTGGCAGCGATATTGACCGCGCTGACACCCTCTTCAGGTGCCACCCCGGCATGTGCTGTTTTACCATGCAGATGTGCTTCTATCTTACTTTGTGTCGGGGCGGAAGTGACGACGGTCCCTACTTTTCCTGTGGAATCTATCGCGTAGCCGAACTTACTTTTTAACAGATTCGTATCGAAAGCCTTCGCTCCCACCAGCCCGGATTCTTCTCCGACTGTAATGACGATTTCGATATCACCATGCGGTATATCATTTTCGGAGATGACATGAAGCGCTTCTATGATTGCTGCGATACCTGCTTTGTCGTCACTTCCAAGAATCGTTGTACCGTCAGATACAATATAGCCGTCTTCAATCTGTGGCTTGATGCCGGCTCCGGGTGTCACGGTATCCATATGGACCGTGAAATATACAGGCTCGGCAGAAGGTTCTCCCTTTAACCTGATGAGCAGGTTTCCGGCACCGTGGCCGGTCACTTCCATCGTATCGTCTTCGATGATTTCCACGTCAAATTTTTTAAAATATCTCTTTAAATAATCAGCGATTTCCCTTTCATTTCCTGACTCTGAATCCACTTTCAGCATTTCGATAAACTGTTTGATCAAACGGTCGTTATTCATAGCAGTTCCTTTCCAATAATTATTGATTGTCCTAAACGAGTATAATATACTGTTTATAGTAATTTATTTGAGGATGATATTAATGCAAAACAAGAAAGTAAGACTGTTTATTATCTGGTTTATGGTGTTTCTGATCGTAATATCCGGTTTATTGTTCGGAGTCAGCATGCTGACAGGTGTTTGACTAAATTAATGAGGTCCTTTAAAGGACCTCTTTTTTTATACTTCTTCGCAATGTTCTTCGAACCATGCCTGTAAGTTTGTAATTACACTCATTGTCTCATGGCCTTCGATTTCATGTCTTTCAATCATATCGACAACTTTGCCGTCTTTAAACAGTGCAAATGATGGTGAGGACGGCAGGTAGTCAGGTGCTTTGTCGCGCACATGCTCTGTAGCCTCTTTATCCTGCCCTGCAAATACAGTCAGCAGCTGGGTAGGCAGTTTGTCATAGTTCAAAGCATGTTTTGCAGCAGGACGTGCGATTCCGCCGGCACAGCCGCAGACTGAGTTGACCATTACTAGAGATGTACCTTCTTTATTTAAATACTGATCAACTTCATCAGGTGTTGTCAGTTCTGTGTATCCGGACTCGCGCATTTCACTGCGGGCTGTAGTGACAATGTCGTTCATATACAAATTAAAATCCATATTGCTCATATCGAATCTCTCCTTATGAAAATAAACCCTATCATACGATAAGGTTTATAATATTATCTTTAAATTCAGTTTATCTGTAAAAATTGGCTTTGTAAAGGTTAATACACCGAAGTATGCTCCGATGATATCATTTCGATTTTCTCTTTGACTCGTTTCAGGAATTTACCTGCAACGAGACCATCCAGTATTCTGTGATCGATGGATAAACATAAATTGACCATGTGGCGTACAGCAATCATATCATCGATGATCACCGGTTTTTTTACAATGGACTCGACTTGTAAAATTGCAGCCTGCGGATGGTTGATGATACCCATCGACTGGACAGAACCGAACGCGCCGGTATTATTTACCGTAAATGTGCCGCCTGACATATGGGCACTGGTCAGTTTGTGTTCCCTGCCAAGAGATGCAAGCTCATTTACTTTCTTCGCTATCCCTTTAATCGTGAGCTCATCCGCATTTTTAATGACCGGCACATAAAGCTTGTCATCGCTTGCTACAGCTATGGATATATTAATATCCTTATTGACGACAATTTTATCACCCTGCCATGAACTGTTCAGCATCGGATACTCTTTCAAGGTTTCTGCAACAGCTTTTACGAAGAAGCTGAAAAAGGTCAGGTTGAAACCTTCGGTCTCCTTAAACTTGTCCTTTAACTGATTGCGGGTATTGACCATATTTGTTGCATCCACTTCCATCATCAGCCACGCGTGAGGAATCTCAGTGGAAGACTGGACCATCTTATTTGCAATCGCAGCCCTGACACCGCTGACCGGTATCTCTTCACCCGGGACCGCCTGAGTGCTTTCAGCCGGTGCTTCTGAAGTCTGCTGTTTTTTTGGCTCAGGTGATTCCTTGGATTTTTCTCCTGCCAGTGTTGGATCTTCGATCACTTTCAAAATGTCTTTCTTCGTAATACGGCCGTTGAACCCGGTGCCTGTCACCTGATTCAAGTTGATATCATGCTCGCCTGCGAGACGCATGACTACCGGTGAAATACGTGCCCCTTTCGGTTTATCCGTCTTCGACGCCTGTGGTTTTGACGGGTTGTGTTTTTCAGCTGTCCCGGCAGAGTCTTCAGCAGTGCTTTCTTCCGTTTTTGGTTCATCAGCAGAGTCAGCATCTGTTTTTATAGTACATATAGGTGCACCGACCTCGACCGTTTCCCCTTCTTGTACAAGAAGCTCACCGATTGTGCCGTCAAAAACCGAAGGCACTTCAGCCGTCACCTTATCTGTGATGACCTCACAGATCGGATCATACTGTTCAATCGTATCTCCCGGTGACACCAGCCATTTTTCTATCGTACCTTCAGTAACACTTTCACCAAGTTTCGGCATCTTAATTTCAGTCACTGTTTCCCCTCCTCTAGTGCTCGATTAATTCCAGCATTTTCTCTTCTATTTTCTCAGGATTCACCATGAAAAAGTCTTCCATAGGCGGTGAATAAGGCATTGCCGGTACGTCCGGACCTGCGAGGCGCATGATCGGGGCATCCAGATCATATAAACAATTTTCCCCGATGATTGCGGAAACTTCACTCATGATGCTTCCTTCAAGATTATCTTCGGTGACAAGCAGTACTTTTCCCGTCTTTTTAGCAGAAGCAATGATACTTTCCTTATCGAGCGGATACACTGTTCTCAAATCCAGGATTTCAACGTCATGGCCATCCTTTGACAGCCTTTCTGCTGCCTGGAGTGAATAATTCACACACAGGCCATAAGTAATGACTGTAATATCTTCACCGGAGCGTTTCACATCCGCTTTTCCGATTGGAACGGTGTAATCACCTTCAGGCACTTCTTCTTTTAAAAGCCTGTATGATTTCTTATGTTCGAAATAAAGTACCGGATCATTATCCCTGATTGCTGAAATCAGGAGACCTTTGGCATCAGCCGGTGTCGATGGAATGACCACTTTCAGCCCCGGAGTTGAAGCGAATATGGATTCGATGGACTGTGAATGATACAGAGCGCCATGAATCCCGCCGCCAAATGGTGCCCGGATGACCATCGGGCAATGCCAGTCACCGTTTGAACGATATCTGATTTTTGCTGCTTCGCTAAGTATCTGATTGGTCGCAGGGAGAATATACTCGGCAAATTGGATTTCTGCTACGGGACGTTTTCCCATCATTGCAGCACCGATGCCGGTACCTACGATGTTTGATTCAGCAAGCGGTGTATCCAGACAACGTAATTTGCCGTACTTTTCCTGAAGACCTTCCGTAACTTTGAATACCCCGCCTTTTTTACCGACATCTTCACCTAATATGAAAACGTCATCGTCTCTCCCCATTTCAAAATTCAATGCATTGTGAATTGCCTGGAGATAAGAAATTTTAGCCATTGTCTACCTCCTCGTAAACATTCTTAAGAGCGTCTTCCGCTTTTGGATAAGGTGCTGCTTCCGCCTTTTTGGTCGCATCTTTAATTATCTCTTTAAGCTCGTCCTCTATTTCCAAAAACCATGCATCTTCAGCTATGTCATTTTCCACCATATACTGTTTCAAATGGACGATGCAGTCCGCCTCTTTGTTCTTTTCACGTTCTTCGATTGCACGATAGGAATCATCATCATCAGATGAATGTGCTGTCAGACGTGTGGACATCGCCTCGATCAGAGATGCACCTTCTCCGTTGATTGCTCTCTCCCGTGCTTTTTTCATCACTTCGTACACTGCGAACGGATCATTGCCGTCCACACGTTCGCCATGTATGCCGTATCCGACTGCTCTGTCAGACAATTTTTCGGCCGCATACTGGAGACGTGCAGGCACACTGATGGCATATTCATTATTTTCAATCAGGCAGATGACAGGCAATTTATGAACACCTGCAAAGTTCAGTCCTTCGTGGAAATCACCCTGGCTCGTCGAACCCTCTCCCAAAGTGGTCAGTGCCACTCTTTTTTCATCATCCATTTTAAATTTATAGGCTGCCCCGACAGCATGAAGTACCTGTGTTGTCACTGTCGAGCCTTGAGTTAAAATATTATTTGATTTTTTACTGAAGTGGCCCGGCATCTGACGGCCGCCGCTTTGAATGTCACCTTCTTTTGCAAATGCAGACAGCATGGTTTCAAGCGGTGTCATGCCGAAATGTGTGACCAGAGCCAGATCCCTGTAATATGGGCTGAGTACATCCACTTCCTTATCCAGCGCGAAAGCAGCTCCTACCTGTGTCGCCTCCTGTCCCTGACAAGATATTACAAATGGCAGCTTTCCCGCTCTGTTCAACAGCCACATTCTCTCGTCCATTTTCCTCGACAGTAGCATCGTACGGTAAATTTCCTTAACGTCATCCGCAGTTAAGCCGACTTCTTTATGATCTTTCATACTTTACCTCCTTAAACATGTATAGCCATTCCTTCAGCATCCAGTCCCAGTTCCATCAAAATCTCGGATATCGACGGATGGGCATGAACACTTGTACCGAGTTCCAATGCTGAGGCATCTAAAAACTGGGCAAGCGCGACTTCATTTATCAATTCGGTCACTTTCGGGCCGACAAGGCTGACACCGAGTATATCCTTAGTCTCCGGGTCGACAAGAATTTTGCCGAAACCATTTTCATTGCCTTCGATAACTGCTTTTCCAATCGTGTTCAACGGAATTTTATGTGATTTGAATGAGATATCCTGCGCCTTCAACTGTAATTCAGTCATGCCGATTGATGCCACTTCCGGAGAAGTATAGATGCATCTCGGCACGTGGTTGTAGTCAAGCTGGTAAGGGTCACTGTCCGCCATATGAGTTACAGCATTGACCGCTTCTTTAGTCGCCACATGAGCCAGCTGAAGATTCCCTATGCAGTCGCCTGCTGCATAAATATGATTGTTCTTCGTCTGGTAATGTTCATTTGTTTTTATAAAGCCGTTGTCCAGCTCAATTTTAGTGTTGGTCAATCCGAGATCATCAATGTTTGGACTTCTGCCTACAGCTACTAGCACTTTATCAAATGCCATTTCACTGTCCAGACTGACTTTCACAGAGCCGTCCTGAACTTTGATGCTGTTTTCGTCAAGACTGATACCTGTTTCAAAATGAATACCCCTGCCCGACAACGACTTCTTCAGCGTCCTGCTCACCTCTTTATCTTCATCGGGCAGTATATCATCACCTGCTTCAAGCACTGTCACATCAGAACCCAGGTCGTTCAGCATACTTGCAAACTCAAGACCGATGACACCGCCGCCGATAATGGCAATACGCCGCGGAATATCATCCAGTTCCATCATATCATCACTGGATAGGACCAGGTCATGATCGAACGGCAGAAATGGCAGTTCGCGCGGCTTTGAACCTGTTGAAATCAATACGTTCTGGTTTACCAGAATTTCACTCTCAGCCTCGTCATCATCAGGGTCTTCCACAGCCACAGTACCCGCCATGGGAGAAAACAATGAAGGTCCTAAAATTCTGCCATGACCTTCAAAAATATCTATGTTGTGTTTTTTCATTAAATAATGGATTCCTTTATACATCTGGTCGACCACTTTATTTTTACTGTCGACTATATTTTTCATTTCAAAAGTCGGCGTCTCATTGTCAATTCCGTAGGCCGAAGCATTCTTCATCACTGATACGACTTCTGCTGATTTCAAAAATGATTTTGTCGGGATACATCCTCTGTGCAGGCATGTCCCGCCAAGTTTGGAGCTTTCAACAACTGCGGTTTTCATTCCGAGTTGAGAGGCCTTGATTGCTGCGACATAACCTGCTGTTCCGCCGCCTAAAACGACCAGATCATATTGATTTGCCATCTTTTTATCCCCCTTAGATATATTCTTTGAGTTTCTCTTCACCGGTAAGCACCCGGTAGGCACCTTCTGCCAGTGCCTGCATTTCTTCTTCTCCCGCGTACACTTCCACATCTCCAAGAAACTCAATGTACGGCCTGATCAGATCAATCAGGAACTTGCTGTGTGCAAGACCTCCGGTAAATAAAATCCCGTCAATATCGCCTTTCAACACAGTCGCTCTTGAGCCGATTTCCTTGGCAATCTGAACACTGAGGGATCGATATAGATCCAGTGAGTACTGATCGCCGTCAAGTGCTTCACGTTCTATTGTCAGAGCATCTTCCGTACCTTTGAGTGAGATGAATCCGCCCTGCTTGCTGATGATGGTATTTATTTCATGCAAAGTCAGCTGATTATCAAAAATATACTTTGCAAATGCACGATTCGGCAGAGCACCGCTTCTCGTCGGGCTCATCGGTCCGTCACCATACAATCCGTCATTTACATCTATGACCCTGCCCTTTTCATGAGCGCCGACAGTGATTCCGCCGCCCATATGAACAACAATCACATTGACATCAGTATAATTTTTTCCAAGTTTTTTCGCAAAATTTCTGGCAACGGCCTTCTGATTCAGGGCATGAAATATTGAAACCCTGCTGATATCCTTTAAGCCGGTCATACGGACTTCATCAATCAGTTCATCAACAACCACCGGATCTGTAATCGTTGCCTGGATGTCATGGTCTCTGCCAAGTTCATGGGCAATGACAGCACTGAGGTTCGAAGCGTGCTCGCCATTATTAAAAGAGGTAAGTTCATCGAGCATCAGCCTGTTCACTCCGTACGTGCCGCCGTCGATAGGTTTCAAAAGTCCGCCTCTCGCACTGATGATGTCAATATTATCCAGCCCGATACCATTTTCATCCAAAAATTCCTGGATTGAATTTAATCTGAATGGAAGCTGCTTCAACAGGGGCAGACCGACCTGTGAGGTTGAGTGTCTCAGCGTTTCACTGCATACTTCCTTTTTATTTTCAAAGTATGCCACTTTTGTAGATGTACTTCCCAGGTTCAATACTAATATTTTAAAAGTCATAAGTCTTTTATTATCCTTTTTTGAATTGATTCTTTTCATTCAGTGAGAATGTGCTTCTCACACGCATTATCTGATTGATACGGCTTTCGGCCAGACGGTCTGCAGCTTCTGCTGTAGAAATATCATCTTCTTTCGCTATAGTGAAAATTTTATCCATCTGATTGTATATTTCTTTGACCTTTTTAACGGCCCTTTCTTCATCATAGCCTTCCAGTTCATCGGCAACATTGACGACACCGCCGCTGTTGACCACATAGTCAGGAGCATATACTATACCTTTTTCAGCCAGCATTTCACTGTGCTTCACATCATCCTGAAGCTGGTTGTTCGCACTTCCACAGATCGCTTTCACTTTCATCTGAGGGATGGTATCGTCGTTTAAAATACCGCCGAGCGCACATGGTGCAAAAATATCAGCCTCTACGCCATATATTTCATCCAGTCCGACAGCGGTGGCACCGTAATCTTCAACAGCCCTGTCCACAGCTTCCTGATTGATATCCGTAACTATGAGCTCCGCACCTTCTTCGTGCAGCAGTCCGCACATTGTATAGGCTACATTGCCGACACCCTGTACTGCGACAGTCTTTCCTTTTAATGAGTCATCACCGAAAGCTTCTTTGGCTGTACGCTTCATCGCCATATAGACTCCGAGTGCGGTTTTGGGGCTTGGGTCTCCGCCCGATCCATAGGATTCGCTGATACCGCAGACATAAGGTGTCTCCTGATAAATGAGATCCATGTCCTGAACTGTAGTGTTGACATCTTCAGCTGTGATGTAACGGCCGCCAAGACTGTTTATATATCTCCCAAGTGATCTGAAGAAAGCTTCTGATTTATCCTTTTTAGCATCTCCGATGATTACTGTCTTACCGCCGCCGAGATTCAGTCCTGCTGCAGCATTTTTATATGTCATTCCCTTTGCCAGTCTTAAAACATCTGTAATCGCTTCTTCTTCAGTTTCATAATTCCACATTCTGGCGCCGCCGAGCGCAGGACCAAGGGTTGTATCGTGTATACAGATAATCGCCTTCAATCCACTCACTTCATCATAACAAAATACCAGCTGTTCATAATCATTATGTGCCATTTCTTCGAATATCATTTAAAAACTCTCCTTATATATGAATAATTAAGATATAGATTTCATCGCCAGACATATCGAATGATATTTATCTTCTGCACTGTCGGCCCGTGAAGTTAAAACTATAGGTACTTTGGCGCCAAGAATCGTTGCTGCCACTCTCGAACGAGCTGAATAGACCAGAGACTTATACAATATGTTTCCGGCTTCAATTTGAGGTGCGATGAGAATATCTGCATCACCTGCGACTTCGGACCGGATATCTTTTGTCGCAGCGGCGGTTTTTGAAATCGCCAGATCATATTGTAGCGGCCCATCTATAAGTGAATCATCTCTATTATAACTATTAATTATGCTTTCAGCCTCCAAAGTAGTTGATATTTTAGGGTTAATCTTCTCAATCGCTGAAAGAATAGCTACTTTAGGCATTTTTATATTTAAACTGTGTGCAAAATCAACTGCATTATTTATGATTTGTTTCTTTTCTTCGATCCCCGGTGATATGTTCATTGCAGCATCTGTCAATAATATCGATTTATGGTAATTCGGAAGATCAAAAACAGCAACATGGCTGAGCAGTTCACTGTCAATCAGGCTGTGTTCCTTATTTAATACTTCCTTTAAAATGACCGATGTCGGTATCAGGCCTTTCATCAATATATTACAAGTGCCATCTGCCGCTAATTTTACTGCACATGAGGCTGCTTCCTGATCATTTTCAATATTATGTATGGTGATATCAGGATGGTCCAGATATTTTTCATCTATGGACTCGATCAGCCCATACAGCGCTTTTTCGTCATCTACAAGATGTGCGGTTATTCCATATGAATCCACAAGCTCCAGCACAGGCCGAAGCACATCATCAGATGCTGCACGACAGACTGAAAGCGCAATCATTTCAGTTTTTAATTGACTGAAAATTTCATCGAATTTCATTAACTTCCTTTCCCCCTTTTATTTTTATTATACATACTCAAACCCGAAATTACACAAAAAAGCAGATATGTGGAATATTAAGAATTTTTGTTGAATTGAACAAATTAATCGAACGTTGTATAATGACTAGGACATTAAGATTGGGTGAGTAGAATGCAGAAATTCATTGCACTTTTAATACTGGTCATACCGGCGGTGCTTGCAGGTGTAGGAGTAAAATTAATGAGAGACAGCATGTTCGGGGTCATCAACGATCCATTTACAATGACTGCAGTACAGTTCATTGTCGGACTTGTTTTATCCATCGCCGGCATATGGTTTATCGGCGGTTATATTTTGCACCGTGAACAAAAGAACAAACGTGCTGCTGAACGTTTCCGGAAAAAAGAAAACACAACTGTTGATAAAGATTAATCGACAGTTGTGTTTGTTTTTATTAAAGAACGTGCGTTCAGAAGCGCTGCTTCGGTAACGTCCTGACCGCTCAGCATCCTTGCTATTTCATAAATATGATCTTCATCAGTCAGGTATTCGGTGGTTGTTATTGTCCGTCCGTTGTCACTTTCTTTGGTGATATACAGATGCCGGTCGGATATGGCAGCCGCCTGGGGAAGATGTGAGATGACAAGAACCTGCCTGCCTCGTGACAGTATCTTCATCTTCTCTGCCATTTTGGTAGCGACCCCGCCGCTCACACCTGTATCAATCTCGTCTAAAATGAGCAGGGACTGCTGGTCATACTCTGTAAATATCGACTTGATGGCAAGCATCACCCTGGACATTTCCCCGCCTGAAGCGACTTTGTTCATCTCTTTCAGCGGTTCACCCCTATTCGTGGAAATCATGAACTGTATATCACTGTAGCCGAGTTGATGAAACTTCCCCTGCCCGATCCTTATTTCAAAGTCAACCTGGGACATTTCCAGATCCATCAGTTCCTTTTGAATCCTGCTTTCCAGGAAGTGTTTCCTTTCGTTTCTGAAATTATGAAGTGCCTTGGCATTCTGCTCCATATTCCCGAGCAATGCTTCTTTTTCTGAATTCAATTTTTCAAATGAATGAGAAATGTTTTCGAGCTCCTGTATATTGCCGTCCAGCTCATCCAGATACAGAATCAATTCTTCGTAGGTTTTGTTATACTTTCTCTTTAAAAAGTTGATGCTGTTCAGTCTGGTCTGAATATCATTCAGTCTCTGCTCATCATAATCCATGGAAGCGATACTTGATGTAATATGTGATTCAAGCTCCTGGATGATGAAATAGCTGTCCATGATTGTCGGACCGTACTCTTTGAATTCAGAATTATACTGAGACAGGGATTCCAGCTGCTGGTTCAGATCATACAGTGTTCCCTGGGGACTTCTTTCAGAAGACAGTATATCTTTTATAAATCTCATAGAGTCGAAAACTTTCTCGAAGTTCATCAGATATTCCAGTTCTTCCTCAAGTTCACTCTCTTCGTTGTCCTTCAATTCGAGTGCGTCAATTTCCTGGTACTGATGCTGATACAGTTCCAGCGACTCAATTCTGTTCCGATCCCTGTACTCTAGGTCCTCTATCTTTTGTGTGATGGCCAGATAATCATTATAATCTTTCTGATAACTGTCAAAAATAACTTCATTCTGAATGTCCAGAAATTTATCCAGATACAGAATATGCTGACCTTTGTCCAGCGCGTCCTGCTGGGAGGACTGTGCAAATATACTCACTACTTCATCCATGATTGTTCGGAGCTGGCTCAAAGTGATCATACGATTATTAATTTTTATAATGCTTTTTTTGTTCTGCATTATTTCACGGCGGACGATATACAGTTCGTCCTGGTCGATGTTGAACCGCTCCAGTAAATCACTGAGCCGTGGAGTCTCGGGAAAATCAAATACACCTTCTATCATTGAACCTTCGGTATTATATCTTATATCATCATGTGAAGCCCTTTTGCCATACAGATAATTTATCGCTTCGATGATCATGCTTTTACCTGCACCTGATTCCCCTGAGATTACAGTCAGGCCATTATGAAAATCGAGTTCTATATTCTCCAGTATTGCAAAGTTTTTAATGTTTAAACGTAAGAGCACTTACAACACTCCAATTTATCAGATCAGATTGAATATCCGATCTCTGATTGCTTTTTGTGAATCTTCGTTCCGGCATATCAACAAACATGTATCATCGCCGCAAATGGTTCCTATGACCTCTTCCCACTCCAGCTGGTCTATGATTGCACCGATTGACTGTGCGTTGCCGGGAAGTGTCTTTAAAACGAGGAGGTTTTCAGTATAATCCAGCTTGACGAAACTATCCATCAGGTACCTGCCAAGTTTTTCCAGAGGATGATACTTGCGATCTTTAGGAAGACTGTATACATAAGCACCGGTCGGTGTCGGCACTTTTATCAGCTGAAGCTCTTTTATATCTCTTGAAACTGTCGCCTGCGTCACATTGAAATTATAGTCATTGAGCATGGTCACAAGATCTTCCTGCGTTTCAATCTTGTTGTTCGTTATGATTTCTCTGATCTTTATTTGTCTGATCGATTTGTTTGACATCGTAATCCCCCATATTGAAAGCATGTATATTTATACATATAATATCACAGCTTACAAAAAAAGTGCACTAAAAAAGACATACAACTATAAAATAGATTGAATGTCTTCATCAGTAATATGATTTTTTATACTTTTATCATGAGTTAAATAAAGTAAATATTCCTGATTGCCTTTAGTGCCCCTCACTTTTGACCTGACGATGGCATCGGGATGGAAATTTAATTGTCTGCATTCTTTGATCACCCGCTCAATGACGTTTTTATGGGTGTCGGGAGAAGTGATTATACCGTTTTCTTCCCTCTCTTCAAGAAAACTTTCAAATTGAGGTTTGATCAGTGCAACAATTTCGAAAGGATGGTCAAACAGTTCACGAATATGTCTCAGAATAGGCACGATTGATGTGAAAGACACATCAATCGTCATTATTTCCGGCGGAGGATTGAAATCTTCTCTTTCCGTACTTTTGAAATTCGTCTGCTCTTTTACGATGACGTCGGGGTGGACTCTCAATTTATAATTGAGCTGGTTTATTCCGACATCCACCGCATAGACCAATGAGGCACCATTCTGCAGTGCACAGTCGGTAAAGCCGCCGGTAGAGCTGCCGATATCAATCATCACTTTTTTGTCCATGACGATATTAAAACAGTCAATTGCATACTTTAATTTAAGTCCGCCCCTTGAAACGAATGGTTTAATATTTTTAAACCTGATATCCGCTTTGTCCGGAATGATCATTTCGGATGGTTTATAAATCGGCTGATTATTGTTCAATACTTTGCCGGCCATTATAATCCTTTGGATTTCATCCACTGTGCCAATGTTGAAGTTGGCTTCGATAAATTCATCAATACGTACTTTTTTCATGTTTTGTTCCCATTAGTCTTACAGCCTGATCTTTGATGTTTTCAGCAGTGATACCGATGTCTTCAAGCAGCAGGTTTACGTCTCCATGTTCGATATATTCATTGTCTATACCAATTCTTTTTATCTTGTTCGTGTAATGGTTGTCACCGAGGAATGTGGCTATCATACTGCCCAGACCGCCGGTCAGCATTGATTCCTCGACAATGACAAGCGGTTTGCCTGACTGTCCCACTTTATGGAGATACTCTTCATCAAGCGGTTTTATGAATCTTGCATTTACTACACCTGCATGAATGTCTTCCTGTTCAAGCGCATTCGCAGCTTTTTCAGCAAGGGAAACGGTCGGTCCGAATGAGATGATATTTACATCGGAGCCTTCCTGTAATGTTTCCCATTTGCCTATATTGAACGGTTCCCTTGGAACAGACATATCCACCCCTTTGATATTTCCTCTGGGATATCTCAGTGCAATGGGACCATCATGATTCAAAGCAAGATTGATCATCTGCTCCGCTTCGAATTCGTCCCTTGGCATCATCAATGTTGTATTCGGCAGCGGCGAAATGAAACTTATGTCAAATACACCCTGGTGGGTCTCACCGTCTGCACCGACCAGTCCACTTCTGTCGATGCCGATGAATACATTCAGATTTTGACGGTCTACATCATGCAGCAGCTGATCATACCCTCTTTGTAAAAAGGTGGAATATATCGCAAGGTAAGGTTTCATGCCGTTTGTGGCCAGTCCAGCTGCCATCGTGACAGCATGCTGCTCGGCGATGCCGACATCAAAAAATTGATCCGGCAGTTCGTTCTGGAATTTTGTCAGCTTGCTCCCGACAGGCATGGCAGGGGTGATCGCGACAATCGATTTATCATCTTTTGCTTTATCCAGAACCGAGTTAGACATGAATTCACTCCAGGAAACCGTCGGTTTGCCGCCGAGCACTTCTCCAGTTTCAATCTTATAAGGACCGAGACCATGCCAGGTGCCAAGCTTATCATCTTCTGCAGGATGGTATCCTTTGCCTTTTTTAGTAATGACATGGACAACAACCGGTCCTTTACAGTCTTTCGCTGACTGCATCGCCTGTTCAAGGTCTTCAAAGTCATGACCGTCAACAGGCCCGATATATTTTATTCCGAGCTCCTCAAAGAAAACGCCTTCCACAACCAGATATTTCAGGCTGTCTTTAATACGGTCGGCGATATCTCTCAGCCTTGAGCCGACCTGCGGCATTTTTTGAATCGCATCTTCAATATCATATTTGAATCTGTTGTAATTGGTATTGGTTCTAATTCTGCCGAGCATGTTGTGCAGTGCACCGACATTCGGCGCGATGCTCATTTCATTGTCATTCAGGATGATTGTCATGTTCGTCTTGTCTGAACCGATATGATTAAGTGCTTCCAAAGCCATTCCGCCAGTCAGTGCACCATCTCCGATTATAGGGACGACCTGATAATTTTCCTCTTTAATATCTCTCGCTTTGGCAATTCCCATCGCTGCAGATAAAGAAGTGCTCGAGTGGCCGGCTTCCCACACATCGTGCTCTGACTCCCTCAGTTTTGGAAAACCGCACAGACCTTTATACTGTCTGAGAGTATCGAACTGGTCAATACGGCCAGTTAATATTTTATGAATATACGCCTGATGTCCGACATCAAAAATAAACTTATCTTCAGGTGAATTGAAGTGTTTGTGCAGCGCTATGGAAAGCTCTACAACTCCGAGGTTTGCACCTATATGCCCACCTGTCTCGGCACAAGACTGGATAAGAAATTCTCTGACATCCTGTGCAAGTGATTCCAATTGATTTACATTTAATTTTTTTAAGAATTTTGGATTTTCTATTTCAAAAAGATTCATAATACATCCAACCTTTAAATTTACTGTTTTTAATTATAACATTACTAACAGTATCTAAGATACAATAAGTTCCAACATTAATTAATTGTCTCTTACTGCAAATTTATCAAGTACATTTTTCAATTCATCAGTATTGATCATGTCACTCACGGCTTCCAGCTCCGCTCTGGCAAGGGCCACCCTTCTGTCCATCTGGTCCATGGCGCCTTCCAGACCGAAAGCGCTGACATAAGTGACTTTATCCTTACGTGCATCACTGCCGGTGTTCTTACCCGTAATTTCTACATCGCCGGTGACATCGAGTATATCATCTCTGATCTGGAATATGATGCCCAGATAATCAGCAAACTTCAATAGATGGAATGTTGTTTTTTCATCTGCGTCAGCAATGATTGCAGCGGCATTTACAGGCGCACTGATCAATTTCCCGGTCTTATAGTTGTGAATCTGTTCCAGATCTTCAAACGAACTCTCTTTGTTCTCAGCTTCTATATCCAGCATCTGTCCACCTATCATACCATTCTGACCGGCAGATTTTGAAATCATCTGTATGAGTTCCAATTTATCACCGGCAGATAATTTTTTATCGTTCGCAATGAGGCTGAAACTTTCCGTCAGCAGGTTGTCTCCCGCCAGAATCGCGGCAGCTTCACCGAAAATTTTATGGTTGGTCGGGTTCCCTCTTCTCAGGTCATCATCATCCATTGCTGGCAGATCATCATGTATAAGAGAATATGTATGAATCATTTCTATGGCACCTGCAGTCTTCAGTCCTGAATCTAGCGGTACGCCAAAGGCATCCAGAACAGCAAACAGCAAATATGGGCGAAATCTTTTACCGCCTGCTTTAATGGAATACTTACTCGCTTCCATGATAGTCTCCGATACATGATTTTCCTCAAGGTGTGTCAAGATGACATCGTCAATTTTATTAATATGGTAGTCAATATTATTCATCATTGCCGTCCTTGTTCAGAGTTTCCACTTTCAACTCTGCATCTTTTAGTATCTTTTCACATTCGCGGGACAGTTCGACACCCTTTTTATATAGTTCAAGGGATTTTTCCAATGATACATCATCATTTTCCAATTCTTTCACAATACTGTCCAGCTTATTCATTTTTTCTTCAAAGGATTCAGTCTTCTGCTCACTCATCATTGTTCACCTCTATTACTTTGGATATTACATTCCCTCTGTGGAAATGGCTTGTTATCAGTTCATCTTTTTTAATATTCCCTGCATCTTTAATCACTTTTTCATCTTTTGTCGTGTACGAATAGCCCCGTTTCAATACAGAAGTCGGACTCAATGAATCCAGCATTTCAATTTTATTCAATAAATTCCTGCTGTTGTTTTTATTGATCTGATGAATCGATTGATTTAAATTCTCATTAAGGCCTGCAAGCTGATTTTGATACATAATGATGGCGGGCATGGGAGACAGGTGGTTCAAACTGGATTGAATATGCTTTAATACATATGTATGCTCTTTGAAAGAGTTATTGAAATTTGAAACCAGTTTATCTTTTTGATTGATGAGGCGCTCAGTCTGCTGATCATACAGCAAGGATGGTGTCCTGAATTTATAGTACCCCGCAAGAGCATCCAATGACTGTTTCTTATATCGTATATTTTGCATAATATCACGTGTAAATTTCAGCTCGTTTTCTTTCAGCCGCTGGATGATGTCCTGATAGAAAGGTACAGCCAGTTCTGCCGCCGCTGTCGGCGTCGGTGCCCTCAAGTCTGAAATATAGTCCACCAGAGTAGTGTCGGTTTCATGGCCGACACCGGTTATGACAGGCGTTTTTGTATTGAAAACTGCCAGAGCGACGGACTTTTCGTTGAATGTCCATAAATCTTCAATGGATCCGCCGCCGCGTGCAAGTATTATCAGATCAGCTTTCATTGTGTCAGCATATTCCAACTGATTAATCACATCGTTTTTACTTTCCGCACCTTGCATAAGTGTGTTCAGCACATGAAGCGTTACTAAGGGATAACGTCTTTTGAACGTGGTGATCATATCTTTTACAGCTGCACTCGTGGCCGAACTGATCAGAACAATATTTTTCGGAAACTCCGGGATGGGCTTTTTATGCTCCTGATCGAAATAACCTTTGCCTGAAAGCTCTTTCTTATCTTTCTCCAGTTGTTCAAAAAGCTGGCCGATTCCGTCTATTTGAATATCTTCTGCATATATCTGATATTGACCGGTGTTTTCAAAGATGCTCACCCGGCCGGATATAAGCACTTTTTGACCTTCCACAGGTTCAAAAGTCAGCTTTGATGCAGCAGATTTAAACATGATGCCTCTGATAACAGAATGGCCGTCTTTCAGTGCAAAGTATAAATGTCCGCTTGAATGCAGTTTGACGTTTGATAATTCACCTGTAACAAAGACCCGTCGTAAATACGGGTCTTGGTCAAATTTATATTTTAAATATTTTGTCAAAGCCTTAACAGATAAATATTTATTGTTTTCCATCACTATTTTCATCCATTTCTTCTAATAATTCAGGAAAGTTTTTAAGTACACCGTTCACAAATTTATAACTGTCTTTGTCACCGTATAATTTTATGATCTTTACCGCTTCATTAATGATTACTCTTGGAGGCGATTCCTGCAGCAATAGTTCGGATACCGCCATTCTCAAAACATTTCTTTCAGCTTTGGAAATCCTCTCCAAAGTATAGTTTTTCAAATATCTGCTAATATGGACATTAACATCGTCTTTGTTCGATCCATAGTAGCTGACAACATCTTTTATATAAGAATAATCGCTGATCAGATCATAAAATGCAGCTTCTTCGAGTTTTACTGCATCATGATCTATTTGAAAAAGTATTTGAAATATTTTTTTACGCTGCTCATGTCTGTTCATAAAAACACCATTCCATCTTTATTTAATGATATTCACGATGTGAACATTTATTTCTTTTACCTGCTGCTCCAACATGGTGTGTAAAGTCTGATTGACATTAAACTGGATGTTCTCAGCAACTTTATGAACATTTACACCATCTTTCAATACTACGTAGGCCGACAAAATAACTTCATCGTCTTTTATATCAACACGCACACCGCGTCCGCGATATTTTTTTCCAAGCTTTTCTATATTACCACTTGCGAAATTGTTTTGTAAACTGTGTACGCCGGGTGTTTCTGTCACCGCGATGCTTGTTATCACTTCTATCACTTCAGGAGAAATATTAATAACACCTAAATTGGAATTCTGTGTTGAAATCTTCACTGTCATCACCTCTTGATATTATTATAACATGATATCATTTAAGGCTAAAAAATTTGTGTTGTAATTGTTATTGATGAAGTCATCATTGTTTAACAGGTTCATATGAAAAGGTATCGTCGTATCGATTCCTCCAATTATGAATTCTCCCAGAGCGCGTTTTGAAATATTGACGGCTTCTGCACGCGATTCGCTGTGAATAATCAATTTGGCTATCATGGAGTCGTAATACGGTGGAATGGTATAACCGCTGTAGCAGGCAGTATCCATTCTGACACCAAAACCGCCCGGAGTGATGAAGTTGGTTATCTTACCGGCAGAAGGCATAAAGTTTTTAGATGGGTTTTCTGCGTTAATACGGTATTCGATTGCATGCCCCTGGAAAGTGATTTCTTCCTGCTTAAAAGGTATTTCCTCTCTCATGGCAATTCTGATCTGCATTTTAACAAGATCTATCCCGGTAATCAATTCGGTAACAGGGTGCTCAACCTGTATGCGTGTATTCATTTCCATAAAATAAAAATTATCATCGTTCAGATCATATATGAACTCGATTGTACCTGCACCGATATAATCGATGCTTTTTGCTGCCGTCACTGCAGTCTCACCCATCTCTTCCCGTTTGGCGTCTGTAAGAATAGGACTTGGCGCCTCTTCGACAAGCTTTTGCATTCTTCTTTGTATCGTACAGTCGCGTTCGCCCAGATGAACGACGTTTCCGTGGTAGTCACCGAGCACCTGTATCTCTATATGACGGAAGTTTTCAATATACTTTTCTATATATAGGCTTTTATTGCCAAAGGCACTTTCAGCTTCCTGCTCCGTCATCTTATAGTTCTGGACGAGTTCTTCTTCGTTACGAGCGACACGGATACCTTTACCGCCGCCGCCGTAGCTTGCTTTAATTATGACCGGATAGCCTACTGAAGATGCAATCTCTTTTGCATCTTCCACCGACTGCACGACCCCGTCGCTTCCCGGTACCGTCGGAACGCCTGCCTTTTCCATAGTGTTCTTGGCAACGTCTTTGACGCCCATGAGCGAAATCGTTTCATACATCGGACCGATGAATATCAGATTTGATGCTTCGCACATTTCTGCAAAGTCACTGTTTTCAGCAAGGAAACCGTAACCGGGATGAATCGCATCACAGCCTGTTTTATTGGCGATGGTAATGATGCTGATCATATCCAGATAACTGTCTTTCGACAGCTTTGGTCCTATGCAGTACGATTCTGTGGCAAGTTTCCGGTGAAGGCTGTCTTTATCTGCTTCAGAATAAATACTTACGGATTCAATCCCCAGCTCACTGCATGCACGAATGATTCGTACTGCAATTTCGCCACGATTGGCAACTAATACTTTTTTAATCATAGGACTCTGAACAATGGCTGATCGTATTCAACCATATCTCCGTCTTCAACAAGAATCTCTACAATTTCACCGGAAGTTTCAGCCTGGATTTCATTGAATAGTTTCATCGCTTCCAAAATACACACTACTGAGTCATTGGACACATTGTCGCCAACTGCTATAAAAGGCTCAGACTCCGGAGAAGGCGCCTTGTAAAAAGTGCCTACCATCGGCGCTTTGATCAACTTGCCTTCTTTTTCAGCCGGTTCACTTTCAGATGCCTGACTGGTTTGCTGCGGTGCGACATTTGTAGTCTGTTTTGCAGGTACTTCCATTACTTCCCGCGGTGCTTCTTTTTTCAATTTGATATCGACGTCACCGTCTTTATAAGACAGTTCCGACAAAGATGCTTTTTCCATACGTTCAATTAATTTATCAAGATTATCAATATTCATAGCAATACTCCTTAAGGAAATTTCTTTATATAATTTTACTTCAGTGGTCATACCAATTCAAGTAAAAATAATAAAAGCAGAGAAAACTCTGCTTTTATGCTCTGGATACGTACGCACCCTCGTCTGTATTAATTACTAAAACATCACCCTGGTTGACAAAAAGTGGGACCTGGATCGTTAAACCTGTCTCAAGTGTCGCTTCTTTTGTAGCACCTGTTGCAGTATCACCTTTGATGCCCGGTTCAGACTCTGTCACTTTCAGTTCAACCGTTTTCGGCAGTTGGACTCCCAGAGTTTCACCTTCATACATGATGATATTGACATTCATATTTTCCTGTAGAAACTTCAGCTCATGTTCCAATTGGTCGGCCTGAAGCTCAACCTGGTCATAAGTATTGTTATCCATAAATACATGGCTGTTTCCGTCCGCATATAAATATTGCATCTTTCTGTTATCAATTTGGGCTTTGCCTACTTTTTCGCCTGCTCTGAAAGTTTTTTCCTGAATCGCGCCTGATCTTAAGTTTCTAAGTTTACTGCGTACAAAAGCAGCACCCTTACCTGGCTTTACGTGCTGGAAATCTACAACCCTCCAAATACTGCCGTCTGTTTCAATTGTTAATCCTGTTTTCAAATCATTTACTGATATCACTGTATCTTCCTCCTCAAGTTTATATAATAAATAAATCTTTTGAACTGTGGGTCAGTTTTTCAAGACCTTTACCCGTTACCAGACAGTCATCTTCTATTCTGACTCCGCCTACATCGTCGACATATATACCCGGTTCGATCGTAACGCACATGTTTTCTTCAAGAATGGTTTCACTGCTTTTGGCAAGTGCCGGCCCTTCATGAACTTCAAGCCCGAAACCATGACCGAGTGAATGTCCGAAATTATCTCCGTAACCATAAGATGTGATGATATCACGCGCAACTTTATCAGCCTCTGAACCTGTCATTCCATTTTTAATATCATCCAGCGACTTCAGCTGTGATTCGAGTACTATATCATATATTTTTTCCATTTCATCGGAAACCTCGCCCACACCGAAAGAACGGGTGATATCAGAGGCGTATCCTTTGTAGTATGCACCGAAATCCAAAGTGACCATATCGCCGACTTCTATTATTTTATCCGAAGCAACGCCGTGTGGCAATGCACCGCGGTAACCGCTCGCAACAATCGTGTCAAAACTCGCACCGCTTGCTCCCAATTTGGTCATGTAACCTTCAAGTTCATTCTTTACCTGCATCTCACTAATACCCGGTTGAACATACTTTAAAATATACTCATAGGATTCATCGGCAATTTCACATGCCTTCTTAATCAATTCCAATTCATCAGTTGTTTTAAACATTCTTATTTTCTCAACTTCATTTGTCAGTGGGATGAGTTCGAAGTTTTCAGCAAATGCCTTGTATGTATTGAAGTTTACATGCGCGCCTTCAAAACCGACAGTTTTAAGATTTTTTTCTTTTAGAAATTTGATGATGAAATCTATCAGACCTTTTTGCTGCAATACAAATTCAAAGTCTTCAGCCTCATTTTGAGCCTGGGCATTATATCTGAAATCCGATATTAAATATTTTTCATTTTCAGTTATGATGACCGCGCCGCTGGAACCTGTGAAATTAGAAAGGTATCTTCTGTTGTACGGGCTCATTACAAGCAGCGCATCCAGTTTTTCTCTCTTAATCAAATCATGTACTTTTTCGTATTTAATCATCTTTTCACCTCAAAATAGATTTTGTAGTTTCAAATATTCTTTTTCATTTATAAGTATGACATAACATGTTAAAATAATAAAATGATGTTAGGGAGATAAAGTATGAAAAAATCAATCTTTTTATTCACAATTATTCTCGTTCTCGCTTCATGCGGCAGCCCTTCAGCAGAAGAACAGCTGTCATCGGCAGAAGCAGAGAAAGAAGAGCTGGAAAACCTGCTTCAGACAGAAACAGTCAAACTTGAAAGAAACTCAGTAAAGCTGGAAACGCTGGAGACTGAAATATCCCAGGCTGAGACATCACAGAACGACGACAATGTCCAGCTCTATATAGATACAGTTGATGAATACACAAGCTCGCTGGTCGCTGAATTGGAGTCACTCAATGAACTGATACAGGAAGACAGCGGTACTGAAAATTATAATAACCTGAATGATAACATCGATTCAATCATTCAAAATATCGATGAAACCATCAGCACTTATGAAACGGAAGTCAGCAGCCTTGAACTGAATGAAACATTGTTGAGAAGGCATAACTCACTTGAAGTTGCACACGCTGACATGTCAGGTGCACTGGAACAGATAAAAACGGGTGCTGCAAATAATGATACAGAAACAGTTCAAGAGGGCATTGCATCTTTAAACAGCATCAGTGAATTTTATTAAAAAGGAAAGTAGCGAGAAAATGGGAAAAACAAAGTTTGGCGGTCAGGCAGTCGTAGAAGGTGTAATGTTCCAATCCGGAAATGACATGGTCACTGCAATCCGCAGAAATAACGATGAAATTGAATACTTTGAAATGAAACGTCCGCAGAAGAACTGGGTACAGAAATTGAAGAAAATACCGATTTTGCGCGGCAATGTTGCGATTATTGAATCCAGCATCTTCGGTATGAAGCACATGGAATATGCTACAGACCGTTATGAAAGAGATCCGGAGGACGACATAAATATAGAATCTGAAAAACAGTCTGCGAACATGGCTAAAATTGTGTTATCCACTGTAATTGTCGGTATATTGTCTTTTCTTATCGGTAAATTTATATTCACACTGGTTCCTGTATTTGTGGCAGAACTGTTTTCGGGTATCATCACAGGCCACTTCGGACAAGTCGCACTGGAAACATTTTTCAAGTTGCTGCTGCTTCTTGGATATATTTATGCAATATCCTTTACACCGATGATTAAACGACTGTTCCAGTATCACGGGGCAGAACATAAAGTGATCAACGCATTTGAATCAGATAAAGAACTCACGGTAAATAATGTCCAGGAACACTCAAGACTGCATTACAGATGCGGCAGCTCATTCATACTGTTTACAGTACTGGTCGGCTTTGTAGTTTATATGTTTGTACCGGTGGAACCGTTCTACGTGCGTATACTGAATAGAATATTATTAATACCGATCGTCCTGGGATTATCTTTCGAAGTGTTGCAGCTGACAAACAAACTGAGAGACGTTCCCGTCTTGAAATGGCTGGGACTCCCGGGGTTATGGCTACAGTACCTGACGACAAAGCACCCTGGGAATGATCAGGTGGAAGTGGCGATTCACTCATTCAACCAATTATTACGGAGGGATAAAGCTTGAAGAAATTTTTGCTCTACTTGTTTATAGCCGTTGCCATCATAGGATTGATATTCAATCTCGACATGGTAATGAACATGATTCTGAGCTCTCTCATTTTCATTTTGGTGCTTGGTGCTGTTCTATACGGAATATATTACTTCTTTATACAGACCCCCAGCCAGAGAAAATATAAACGGGCGCTCAGAAAATCCAGAAGAAAACATAGAAAGAAATGATTCAAAGCACCTGGCAGGGTGCTTTTTCAATTCAGATATCCAATCTCTAAATGATAATTGACTTGATTTATATCATCACCCATGTCACCATTACGAAACTTATTCCATCACTTCCCTCTTTTAAATTATATTAAAGTTAATTATAATGTTAAGTGTGGATGTATTTATGAGGAGGACGAAAATTGGATACTTGGTTAATAATATTAATCGTACTCGTTGTACTTATTGCTCTATTATTAATAAATGGTCTTCTTAACATGAGAAATGTTAAAGCACTGCCGGAAGACGAATTTAAACAAGACATGAGAAAAGTACAATTGGTCGATTTGCGTGAAAAGGAAAAGTTTGAACATGGTCATATACTGGGAGCAAGGAACATCCCTATGATGAATCTGTCGATTAAGATGGGCTCATTAAGAAAAGATAAGCCGATTTATTTGTATGACCAGACAGGCAGACTTTCTATCAGAGCTGCAAAAATGTTGAAGAAAAAAGGATACACGGATGTGTACATGCTGAAAAATGGAATCAGTAAGTGGACTGGTAAGATCAAGTCTAAAAATAAATAAAAGCAATTCTCCAATGAATGGAGAATTGCTTTTTTAATATCTGATTCAATTAGTTTTTATGAAATGGTGCCTTAACGAATTTAGCTTCTACATCTTTGTTACGTATTTTGATGATGAACTCTTTTTCAAGTTCATGAAAGTCTGTATCGACCATCGCAAAACCGATTGAACGTTTTGTAGCTGGTGACTGTGTACCACTTGTCACTACACCAACCTGGTTGCCTTCTTTGTCAAATACTTCATAGCCTGTACGTGCGATACCTTTGCCCGTAATTTCAAAGCCTTGAAGTTTACGTTTGGCACCTTCTTCTTTTTGCTTCTGTAATACATCTTTACCGATGAAATCACCTTTATCGACTTTTACAGCGAAGCCCATTTTTGCTTCAACCGGTGTGATTTCTTCAGTCAGATCCTGACCGTGAAGTGGCAGTCCGCCTTCAAGTCTTAAAGTATCACGTGCGCCAAGACCACATTCAACTGCGCCTTCTTCTTTGAAAAGTTTCCAAAGAGCCAAAGTATCTTCGCTCTTACAGTATATTTCAAATCCGTCTTCACCCGTGTAGCCAGTTTGTGAAAGGATTACATCTTTGCCATCAACTTTGAAATCCTGTCTGAATTCAAACATTTTGATACCGCTGATATCTTCTTCAACATGCTTTTGAACCATCTCTCGTGCATTCGGCCCCTGTACAGCAATCTGACCGTAATCTGGAGATACGTTCTCAACTTTTACATCGAAGCCTTCGATTGATTTCAACCATTCAAAGTCCTTATCAGTATTGCCCGCATTCACCACAAGAATGTACTCATCTTCATCTAATTTATAAGCAACTAAATCATCGATTACTCCACCTTGTTCATTACACAGGAAAGTATAATGTGCTTTAACATCAGTGAGTTTAGTGATGTCGTTTGTAAGTACATGGTTTAGAAACTGTACTGCTTCTTTACCTGAAACTTTGATTTCACCCATGTGACTTACATCAAAGATTCCTACATCATCTCTTACTGCATTGTGTTCCTCTTTGATACTCGTAAATTGTACCGGCATTTCCCAACCGCCAAAATCAACAAGCTTTGCACCACTTTCATGATAATATTCATTCAATGGTGTTTTCTTTAATTCAGCCATAAACTGTTTTCCTCCTTAAAATAAATGAAACAGAACAACTGGTCCGTTGCCCTGTTGAGTAACCTTCAGGAAAGCGTCACAATACTGTTCTTTTGCCTGAGAGATTCACCTGTAAAGGCTTGCTCCTTCGGCGACGACTCAACGTGCTCTCCAGTATTGATCGTACGCGAAATGTTGCTGTTCCAACTATACAACCTCATTATATCAATAAGTCGAATTGTTAGGCAAGCTTTAACATTCTGATTGTCACAAGCTCAGGTCAAGATCTTCCAATTCGAGTATTGCAGCTTCTATTTCTGCCACTTCGAGAGCGGCATCCACCTGATAGTGAGACGTTACTTCATAAAATTGCAGTCTCGATTCATATAATTCCCTCGTCGCATCATAGCCATTTTTCAGCATTGGCCGTCCCTCATCATTTTTAACACGCTCATACAATAGATCGAACGGTGCCGAGAGGAAATATACATTATGGTTTTTATTACCTTTAAGAAGGTCCCTTGACTCTTCATATGTAATGATGCCGCCGCCTGTTGATATGACGGCATCGGTATTGCCGATCACTTTTTTCAAAGCTTCCTTTTCAATCTGTCTGAATCCGTCCTCGCCCTGATCTTCAAAAATCGAGCTGATCGACTGTCCGGTCTCTTCTTCAATATAATGGTCGAGATCTATGAATTCTTTACCTGTACTTTGAGCCAGACGTTCACCAACCGTCGTCTTACCGCTGCCCATAAAACCTGTTAAAATCATCTTTTCACCCTGCTCCGATTATTTTATTGATGTAATTCTCATATATCAATATTAAATTTGTTCTGATTTCAATCACCATCATGTATCTATTATAGAAGTGAAAGTAAACAGATATCAAATAAATCAAGACGATATAGAGCGAAAAGCTGATAAATCCATCATTTTCTAATAATAATTTCTTCATCTAATTCTCCATTGGTTTTAATTTTAAGTTTTATAAATCGCTTTTCGTCAATAATATTCCATGTGGTGACATCAAACAGCATTGTGATAAAGCCTTCATTATTGATACTTTTTATAATTCTGGCATTATTCAGCTGATACTCTATTTTTCCGCGTTCCGTTTGAAAAACAATTGAATCACGATCACTTTTCTCTACTGATTCAGAAGACTTAGAAGTTTCAATGATATCCATTATGAAGATGTCGCCGTCAAGGTCGGTATCAATCATACCAAATTGTGAAAACACACCAAAAGTTGCAGGTAAAATAAATGCAATCAAACTGATGACTGAAAGTGAAAATAAAGTTTCCAAATATGTGAAACCGCTGCTATTTGATACGGACGCATAAATCTTCTTTGATTTTGTCACAAATCTCACCCTGCCCCACCAAAAAATTATCATTATCTTCTTTAAAGTCTTCAAAATTATCATATCCTGAAAGTGAGATGTATAACTCTCTATTGAACTTCAACTGTGATTGAGTACTGCTGTCATATTGAACAAGGACAAGCATTGCAGGCAGCAGTATGTTTGTAATCACTAAAAGAGTCATCAGTGACAGCAGTGAATCCACCAATAAAAAACCGTCATCGTTCAATTCTGAATTGTCCTTTTTGAATCTGAAATACAAATCGAACATCCTCCCCGCTGCAATTAAAAATTACCGCTCCAAACGCATTTGTGTTACCTGAAGATAGATAGTTGAATCTTTTAAGACCACCGCTCTTCAGTCTGCATGTTGTCAATGGATACTCATAGATATCTTCACGGTCAAGTGAACGCACAGTCAATTTATGATCCATATGATCGATCAAAACAGTATGGGCTTTCTCTTTCTGTATGCTTCTGGTCTGAGCTGCCTTGAAGAAATACGAAATATTGCTGATTTCAGTTTCTTTATCATTTTCGTTGTAGTCAGGTATCGTATTGACAGAGATAAGAAGTATGACGCTGACAACAAGAAGTGTCAACATCATCTCCATCATAGTGAATCCCTTATTCTCTTTCAGCTTGTCCATTATTGACCACAATATTAACGCCATTGGCACAAGTTGTCTGCTCATCTGTGATATAGCCGCCGGCAGTCAATGCTCCGATATTTGCCGGATCCGCTCCCTCATTCAATGTATAGGCCTCCACCTGACTCTGCACCATCTTCACCTGGGCGTCACAGCCGGTGTCCTGGACATTTGAACTCTGGGCTGCGATATTCGGAATGATGAGTATGATCAGGACGGATATGACCAGCAGTACGAGAAGCATTTCGATTAGTGTAAATCCATCTTCATTCTTAACAAATTTTTTCATAAAAAGTTTTCTCATAATATTAAATCCCCTTTTTTTAATTTAGCGTAGACATCATCTGGAATATCGGTAACATTATGACCAGATACAGGCAGACGATCAGTACTCCTAAAATACTGAAAATGACGGGTTGTATTCTTTTAGTTAAGTTTTCTATACGCATAATTATTTTCTCCAAGGTGTACTCGCTGAAAATAACAAGTTCTTTACCCACTTCACTGTTTAATTCGCCGTGACTGATGAAAACGGATAGCTTCTCATCGAGTATGGGAATATCTTTTACGGCTGCTGACATTGAATTGCCCTGGTTGAGTTTTAGTTCTATCCTGATTGCGATGTAATTTAAATAAGCACTTAATGATTGATTTTTAAATAATGCAATGATTTCTTTTACTTCCAGACCATTATTTATAAAATAGCCAAATTCTCTTGAAAACCGGTATGTGTGGTAATGCACCACATAAAATTTCAACAGCGGTAATTTCAATAAAATCCTGAGCTGTGTTTCAACACTGGCGAGTTTTATTATCAGAACTATGATAATAAAAAGCACAGTAAATAGTGCTATCAACCCGATAACTGCGTTTGGAAGCAGTTCGAGCATGACTGTAAGCACACTGACGATTCCTTTCGCTTCAGTGCCGATGGAATTATAAAGGGACTGGAACTGGGGGATGACAGTATAATTCAATATGATCAGCATGACTATGAATATACTGACCAGAAGAAGTGGATACTGTATTGATTTAATCAGTTTAGAAAATGTCTTCCGCCTGTTATCAAGGTATAATGCCGATTCCTTCAGATTATTGATCATCTCCCCGTGAATCTCAGCAAAGGCAACCTGGATGATAATTGATTTTCCAAAGCCGAGCATCTTTAAAATATCGCTGAGTTTTTCACCGTTATCAATCAGCCGTAATGCCTCCGCTTTCGTGTTAGGTTTTAAAACATCGTATTGTTCAAGGAGGAATCTTAAAGCGTTGTACATAGTGAAGCCGTTTTCCATCAAATTGCTCAATTTCAATAAAAAATGACTGTCATAAATACCAAGTTTATTTGAATTTTTGATTATAGTATGAAAATTCTTCATCGTTTAAATGTCCCTCATTTTTAAGTGTAAGCAACCTGTCATCAAGCGTTCTGTAATTCACTTTCCTGCCAAGTAAATGATCATTGACATCAGAAGCCGTCAAATATTCGTATATTATGAAACTCTTCGACTTTGTATGAAGTATTCTCTGGTTTATGATCAGGGATATGCTCTGTTTCAGTTCCTCATCATATAAATCGAAATCCTTCAGGCGGCTGATCGTACTGACAGCAGATTTGCTGTGGAATGTACTGAATACGAGATGCCCTGACAAACTTGCCCTGAGAAGCTCCCTTGCAATCGTTTTGTCTCTTATTTCACCAAACATCAAAACATCCGGATCGCATCTCAACGCACCTCTTAATAAAGATTCATATGATATGTTTGCCTTATCATTGATTTCAACCTGCACCATCCCATCAATTTCATATTCTATCGGGTCTTCAATACTGATGACCTGTCTTGACCCCTCCTTTATGACTTCATTGATAAGATTGGACATCAAAGTGGATTTACCGGAGCCCGTCGGTCCTGTAAAAAGGATCAGACCCTGGGACAGTCTCATATAATCTTTAAAAAATTCGAATTCATCCTTATTTATGAATAACGATTCCGCCGGCCGCTTATCCAGTGAATCCAGTATTCTGATCACTACGACTTCATCCATCAGTGTTATAGGCAATGTGCTCACTCTCATGACAAGCTCCTGATTTTTAATCATTAAAGAGGTCTTTCCGCTTTGAGGGATTTTGTGCTCATTAATATCAAGTTCAGCGATAAATTTTAAGAAATTCACCAATCGCTTGAATTCATCTTTTGATATTTCCTGAAAGTCTGCCATCTTACCTTTCTGCCGAAATTTTATCCTGCCACACTCACTTTCGAGTATAATGTGAAAGATTGTGATAATGTCAGTCATTAAAGGATATGCGTGACCATCATGTGACTAAATAACTAACTTATGTATACTTGAAATAACAATATTTAGGAGAGATATTTATGGATGCTATTTTAGGTATTTTGGTTTTATTAATGGTTCTTAGTTTACTTGTAGGCACTTTCGGAGTAATCGCTTTAATTATTATGGCAATATCCAAAAAGGGTTTAAAGACTCCTGGTATTATTACTGGCTCGGGTTTTGGTATTTTTGTTATTGCGACCCTCGTCATTTTAATCATTTCAATCGGCAACAATGACAACACAACATCGACAGCAAACTATCCCACAAGCAGTTCGGATGCGCAATCATCTGATGGAACTGAAGAAGTTGATGATACAGAGTATGAAATAACAGATGAACAACGAGAAGAGTTTAACGAGGAATACGATGAGAAAATGGCAGAAGCGAGAGAAGAGCGTGAAGCAGAAGATGGTACTGACTCTGAGGATTTAGACAATTACCGCGCTGATGTGGACATCAGAGATATTGAGCGTAACCCTGATGACTACATGAATGAACTAATTACTTTTGAAGGTAAGATTATACAAGTGCTTGAAGAGGATGGCGTAAGTGCTTATAGAATCGCTGTAAATGATGATTATGATCGTGTGGTACTTGTTAGTACGCAATCGTCCAGTTTAGAAGAGCGATTACTTGAGGATGACTATGTAACAGTTTATGGAGAGTTCACCGAATTGATGACTTATGAGACGGTTGTCGGTGGTTCGAGGACAGTGCCGTCGTTTGTGGCAGCAGGAGAGAGAATTGAATTGCAATAAAAAAACAACCGCCCGGGATTCCAGTCCGAGGCGGTTTTAATCATGGTCTACTCCAATGACCACAATCAAATTATACGAGATTAGCATAGTCATAGTATACCATAAAAAAAGCCACTCTCGAAAGGATGGCAATTATGTATCAGTCATATCTTACATTATCTAAAATGTTGTTTATTAATAGTGCTGTTTTCTCTCTTCCGTACATGCCATTGTGTCCGTCTGGGGAACTGTATAATATATACTCAACTTTTTCTTTATCTTTTTGACTTCTTCCATTTATGTATTCTTCAAAAATTCTAAACTGTAGTTCCACATCTTCTCTGCTGTCTCTATTTAATAAATATACTACATTAGGTATATAATTTGAGTTATGCATTTGTTCTATTATATTAAAACGTTCACTAAACATAGATTGTAATTTATATTCATTAAGCCCAGCAAAATTAGAGTTAATTAAATTATAATATCGTCCACCTTGACTAATGCTTCTAACATGTATTTGAGGATTATTTACAACGGCGGTGCTATTTCTATGTAAGATTGACGCGGCTAAAGATAAGTGTCCCCCGGCAGACGAACCGTAATACACTGTTTTCTTAGGATAAACTTTAAGAAACTTAGATAACTTAATAATAATCTCGCTCATCAAAGGTAAATAATACAGTTCTTTATTACCAATACCCCAACCAACTGTAATTCCATTGTCATGGACCGTTGGGTCATCGACAAATATACAATTAGCATTGTAGTCATTGTACCAACTGCTTCTAGCAAAAATGGGGGGCTGGTTTTTGGTAGGATCATAAGCACCATTAAAGAAAACAACTAAATTATCATTATTATTTTTCAAAATAATTTTGAATTGGAAAGCTACTCCTTTATGAATAATTTTTATAATATTGGGATTAGCTTCCTTAATATGATGATACTTTAAATCTTCGAAGTTCACCGTTAAAGTTTTTTCTTTAAAAATTACCATCGCTATACCTCTTTCTAATAAATATTAAATACATTATACTATATTTTAATACATAATATTGAAAGGTTGATTAAAATAGACAATATAGTTAGTAACTTAGAGAACGACTTAAGGGAGCAAATAGAATTATTCAATAAATCAACAACTGCCGCTCGAATCTACCTCAATAATAAGACTAGAGAAATTCAAACTATAACATACCAAACTCTTAATGATTTCACAGAATTTAATAATGATGTGATTGTGCTACTTGCCAAAGAAAATGGAGTTCAAGAAAATGTAACACCTGATGATGTTCTGAGAGTAGCTGAAAGAAGTCTTAGATTTGTAAAGAAATAATAGTAAAAACAACCGCCCGGGTTTCCACACCTGGGTGGTTTTTAAATTGCAACAATCCAAGTCACAATCATATAGAACATTAATGCTGTGTATTGATTATACCACACCTAAACCATCGGCCAAGCGTTTAAAATCTTCGTCCGTGAAATCCATTACAACCACTTCATGATTTGCTTTCTTATTCTCATACTTATCTTTAGCTGCTTCAGTAGAATGAAAGATTTTAACAGCATCCCCTATCGTACATACCAGTGTTGTGTCTTTATCCATATTAAACCATCCCCTTGTTAAGATGATTTATTATAGCACGTGATCAATCGATTGAGTATATATCTTCATCGCTGATTCTTACTATTTCATAAATGTGGGTAAAGTTAATAGTCAATAAATTCGTACCTTTACTCACAGTGATTGTTTGTCCCCAATTCTCAATGTATTCTAACTTACATTCAAGTTGTACCTCGTAACCTGAATCCCAATAGCGTAAAACTAATATCTTACCGATACTGTTTCGTAACGTAACTTCGAGTTCCTGCAGCTCATCTTGTCCAAGCGATGGTTCTGACACATGTGTCTGTCGTTCTATCATTCTGTCCACTGCTTCATATTGTTCTGGCATGGTTGCAAACGGCGCCCATTTGATCATGCCACGGCCCTGGGGGATGTTGGAGTCGAGTTCTGACGGGTCCATTTCTCGATAGTCCAGTTTTTCGTTTACTCTCATGGTTATCACCTCTTAAGGATGATTATATCGAACATACGTTCGTATTGCAAAGCATAAAAAAGCCACCCTCTATTTTAGATTAGAGAGTGGCTTACAATATCTCATTGGGGGAGATATCAGATGATTAAAATATAATGGAGTTTGCATGGAATGTAAAATTGAAAGAAATAGAAGTCATTTTAAATAGTAGATTATTAAGTCATATTATTTTTGAATTGTGTTAATATTGATCGAGATAAGAACAAAAGGAAAATAGAAAAGTTGCTTAAAAATAAAAATATAATTGATAAATATGACCCTAATACCATTTTCCATTTAAATAAATTAAACTCATTCAGAAAAGATATATAGCATATAATAGTAAAAATAATTAATGTGATACCACTTATCAATATAACTATTGTATTAAATTTAAATTCTTTATACAGGGTGTTCTCTTTAAAGAAACTATGCAAAAACCTGTTTTCTTTCATTGATAATATTACTGTTATACTTGTGAATCAATTTCATAATTGCTCTTTTTAAAAATACAAAGACCTACAGAATTCCTAAAATGTATTTTAAAAAACAGAAATCATGCAGCTTGTTGCTGAATGAATTGAGCATCGATGCGGTCTGCAGCCAACTTGGATGCATTGTAAACAAGTGTCACCATGTCAAAATGAATTTTTGCGCGTTTTCCGGTACGATATCGAACATTGTTCAGTTGAAAGAATTCCTTAAGGTATGCATTGACTCTTTCTACCGCAGTACGGCGTTTGAAAATGTTTTTCCATGCTAGAGACCCACGGGCTGGTGCGGAATATTTCCTGAGATCTGTTGTTATTTTCATTTTGAAAACTTTTTGGCA
>NZ_FNFY01000019.1 GCF_900101075.1 Lacicoccus qingdaonensis
TTCAACATATCTAACAAAGATAGAAATAATCATGGCGGCATAGTTCAACTCTTCAGGTGCACCAAGTCGGGACTTTTTCGTTACTGCATGATAAATTTTATCCAAATTTATCGTAGAAATAATGGCATCATATTTTTGGGGAGGTGCCATGTCATATAATTCCTGGATGCCAAATAAGCTTGGTTGTCGTATAATGGTCATAAGAAGCACTCCTTCAGTCTTTTTATGGTTTGTTCGTCAACTACCATTATACAAGATTTGGGGAGGTGCTTCTTTTTTTAACTCTCAAAACTGTTGGGAGACATGGGGTTAGAATTATGAAATTCATTCCTCTGTTAAGTTAATGATATGTTCCCACGTCTCTATCCTGAATATTTCAAATGGGTTGTCCAAAATACCATAGCCTATCATCAGGCCCAGGAAAAAGACGATGATTGCGATATATAGGAACAGTAAAATACGGACGACCAGCGGAAAACGTCTATGAACAAGTTTTTTTGATGTTTCTTCCATACTAAAACCTCACTCTAGTTAGTCACGGGTTCTCTCTTTTTACCTTCGTCACTAACTCTTTCGATATCGGCACCAAGCTGACTCAGTTTTTTGTGAAAATCAACATAGCCCCGATCTAAATGCCTTAATTCTGTAACTACAGTATACCCTTCAGCTGCCAATCCTGCCAGTATTAAAGCTGCTGCTGCTCTTAAGTCTGTAGCTTTGACACGCGCACCCTGCAACGCTATGCCGCCTTTAATTACTGCGGTGTTATTCTCCAATGATATATCTGCATTCATATTGCCAAATTCGTCTACATGCATGAATCTGTTCTCAAAAATAGTTTCAGTGATGGTGCTTGTGCCTTGTACTGTAGTTAAAAGTGCCATCATCTGACTTTGCATATCTGTCGGAAATCCTGGGTGCGGCATCGTCTTGACACTGATCGGTTTCAATCTCTCAGATGGTATAACTTTAATTTCATTATCGTTATCTAAAATCTTGATGCCCATATCTTCCAATTTGGAAACCAGGGACAAGAGATGATCTGCAACGACATTCTTTAATGTGATTTCGCTGTTTGTGATTGCTGCAGCAATCATGAAAGTGCCTGCTTCAATACGATCCGGAATCACTTTATGATCCACGCCTGTCAGTTCTTTGACACCTTCGATGACAATATGACTTGTACCGGCACCTGTTATACGGCCGCCCATATCATTGATATAATCAGCCAGATCTTCAATTTCCGGTTCCATGGCGACGTTCTCAAGATGAGTGACTCCATCAGCGAGGCTTGCAGCCATGATCAAGTTCTGAGTTGCGCCTACACTCGGGAAATCCAATGATATCTTTGCACCTTTTAAAGTGCCGTCGGTATGTCCTTCGATATTACCATCAATATTTCTGAAAGTCGCTCCCATTTTTTCGAGGCCTTTTATATGCTGTTCAATCGGCCGGCTGCCAATCGCGCATCCGCCCGGCATGGCAATCTTACATTTTCCATAACGTGCAAGCAGCGGCCCCATGACAAGCATGCTCGCTCTCATTTTACTTACAAGATCATATGGCGCGTTATAGGATAAGCCGTTTGAAGAATCGACCTTTACAGTACCCTCTTCTGTTTCAACTTTTGCACCAAGTAATTTTAATAAAGAAGTTAAGGTATCCACATCTGATAAATTCGGCACGTTTGTCAACACAGAACTGCCTTTGACAGGTAGCAGGGAAGCCACCAATACTGGAAGTACTGCGTTTTTTGAGCCTTCTATATTTACAGATCCTGTTAATCTGTTTCCGCCCTTAACGATAATTTTGTCCATTGTCCACACTCCATAAATAATAGTTAAAACACTATCTGTTTAACTATAAACTATACTATAGTTGTCTAAACATGTTGTAAAGCATTTTAATCGGTTTTTAATTAAATATTAATGAAGCTTCCTGAACGAGAGAAAAGAAATCCATAATAAAATTACTCAGAGCGCTGCCCAGCAGAACAGACAGTACAATCATCAACAATATTATCCTGCCGGTCTCTCCTTTTCGGAAAAATCTCTGAATATTCAATCCTTGTATCAGCCAAAAGCAAAATATGACACTGAACAGATGTAATATTATATGCATGAAAGCCAGTTGTGAAAATAAAATATAAATCACCCTTTAAAAAAAGCCTGGGGCTCCCCAGGCTTTATCTGTGTTGTGCAACATTTATACGGTTGAGTGCACGTTGTAAAGACAACTCTGCACGGTATCTGTCTATTTTTTCATCTTGTGACTGTTGCAGTAATTTTTCTGCACGCCCACGTGCTGCTTCGGCACGTTCTGTATCTATATCTTCAGCAAATTCACCTGCTTGAACAAGTACAGTGACTTTTGAAGGGTTTACTTCTGCGAACCCTTCAGTTACAGCAAAGTATTCATACTGACCATTTATCTTTACTCGTAAACTGCCTATTTTAAGTGCAGCTACAGTCGGGATATGTCCAGCCATAATACCAAGTTCACCTTGTTTTGACTGAAGTATGATAATCTCGCAGTCTTCTTCTTGAAAGACTGAACCATTAGGAGTCACTATGTCGAGTGAAATTGTCATGTGATTTTACCTCCCGATTTTATACTTCTACACCCATATCACGAGCTTTTTCAAGTACAGCTTCAATGCTGCCGACCAGTCGGAATGCATCTTCAGGTATATGATCGTAATTTCCTGTAAGGATTTCCTTGAATCCTTTCACAGTCTCAGCAACCGGTACATAAGAACCTTTCTGACCAGTGAACTGTTCTGCAACGTGGAAATTCTGGCTCAGGAAGAACTGGATACGACGTGCACGTGACACTGTAACCTTATCTTCATCTGACAATTCATCCATACCAAGAATCGCAATGATATCCTGCAATTCACGGTATTTCTGGATTGTTGCCTGTACTTCTCTTGCAACTTCATAGTGTTCTTCACCGACAACTGCCGGTGATAATGCACGTGAAGTGGAAGCAAGCGGGTCCACCGCCGGGTAGATACCCATCTCTGATAATTTACGTTCCAGGTTTGTCGTTGCATCCAGGTGTGCGAAAGTCTGAGCAGGCGCCGGGTCTGTATAGTCATCGGCAGGTACGAATACCGCCTGGATTGACGTAACAGAACCAGTGCTTGTCGTTGTGATCCTCTCCTGAAGCTGACCCATCTCAGTTGCAAGTGTAGGCTGGTAACCTACCGCTGACGGCATACGTCCAAGAAGTGCCGACACCTCTGAACCTGCCTGTGTGAAACGGAAAATGTTATCGATGAATAACAGAACATCCTGTCCCTGTTCATCCCTGAAATATTCTGCCATTGTAAGGCCTGACAATGCTACACGCATACGTGCACCAGGCGGCTCGTTCATCTGACCGAATACCATCGCTGTCTTTTCAATAACACCTGAATCACTCATCTCGTAATAAAGGTCGTTACCTTCACGCGTACGCTCTCCTACACCGGCAAATACTGAAATACCGCCGTGTTCCTGTGCCACGTTGTTGATCAGTTCCTGGATCAGAACTGTCTTACCAACACCGGCACCGCCGAACAGGCCGATCTTACCGCCTTTTGTATAAGGTGCAAGTAAGTCTACTACTTTAATACCCGTTTCCAAAATTTCTACATTCGTAGTCAATTCATCAAATGTCGGAGCTTGTCTGTGAATTGGATCTCTTCTTTCGGTTTCAGCAAGAGGCTCACCTAAATCAATATGTTCACCTAATACGTTAAATACACGGCCAAGTGTCGCTTCACCGACAGGCACTGAAATTGGGCTGCCTGTATTGACAACTTCTGAACCACGCTGAAGCGCATCTGTTGAAGCCATCGCAATTGTTCTTACAACATTATCACCCTGGTGAAGTGCAACTTCCAGAGTGAGGGAAGTTGTTTCGTCACCTTTGTGAATGTCTACAGTCAATGCGTTATTTAATTCAGGCAGTTCGCCTTCATTAAAACGAACGTCAACAACAGGACCCATGACTTGTATTATTTGACCTAAAGCCATTCGTTTTCCTCCTAGCAATCTTATTCAAGTGCAGCTGCACCGCCAACAATCTCTGTGATTTCCTGCGTAATTGCAGCTTGTCTCGCACGGTTGTATTCCAATGATAAATCATCTATAAGTTCTTTAGCATTATCTGTTGCAGCTTTCATGGCAGTCATACGTGCTGCATGTTCACTTGCCTTGGCTTCCAGTAAAGCACCGTATATCAAACTTTCTGCATACTGCGGCAGAATAGTAGCAAGCAGTGATTCTTTATCCGGCTCAAACTCGTAGCTCGTTAAAGCTGATTCAGATTTTGAGCCCGAATCCATGTCTGATTTTGACAATGGCAGCAACTTATCAGTTTTCACTTTCTGTTCAAGCACATTAATGAACTCATTATATATAATGTACAGTTCATCTATGTCTTCATCTATAAAGCTTGATACTGCTTCATGTGTAATTTCTTTGACACTGCTGAAGTCAGGCTGATCGGCCAGGCCGGTACGGTATTTCGAAACACTGTAACCTCTCGCGGTCAGGAATTCATAACCCATTTTACCGATAGCCAAAATATCGTAATAATCAGCTTCATTGTTATGACGTTCTTTTATCGTGCCGGTCAGTTGTTTTAAAACATTTGAGTTGTAAGGGCCTGCCAGACCACTGTCCGCAGTAATCACAACATAACCTGTACGTTTGACAGGGCGATCTTCCAGCATAGGATGTTCTGCTGTAGAATCTCCAGACGCTATCGCCTGCACAGCTTCCTGCAGCTTATCACGGTATGTCTGAAATCTGGTCGCATTCTCCTCTGCCCGACGAAGTTTCGAGTTTGAGACCATGTGCATTGCACTGGTAATCTGACTCATCTTCTTTGTCGAACCGATACGCCCTTTTATCTCTCTAAGTGAAGCCATACATTCACCACCTTATCCATCATCGTCTCAACTTACTTTGAAGGATTAAAAATTTTCTTGAAGCTTTCCATCGCATTAACGTATGCTTCATCATCCGGCAATTGTTTTGTATCACGGATCGTGTTCAGAAGTTCTTTCTGGTTTGAATCCATCCAGCTTAAAAACTCATCTTCAAAACGTGTGATATCTTCAACTGCGATATCGTCCAGGTGCCCGTTTACAAGTGCATAAAGGATTGCAACCTGATACTCGACTTTCAGCGGGTTGTTCTCACCCTGCTTAAGCACTTCGACCGTTCTCTTCCCGCGTTCAAGTTTCGCTGCAGTCGCCTCATCAAGGTCTGAACCAAACTGCGCAAATGACTCCAGCTCACGGTATGATGCGAGGTCAAGACGCAGTGTACCTGCAACTTTCTTCATCGCTTTGATCTGTGCGGAACCACCTACACGTGAAACCGACAGTCCGGCGTTGATCGCAGGTCTTACACCTGAGAAGAACAGGTCGGACTGCAGGAATATCTGCCCGTCAGTAATGGAGATAACGTTTGTCGGTACGTATGCACTGATATCCCCTGCCTGAGTCTCAATGAACGGCAGTGCAGTGATTGAACCGCCGCCCAGGTCATCATTCAGTTTTGCAGCACGCTCAAGTAAGCGGCTGTGTACATAGAATACGTCACCAGGGTAAGCTTCACGGCCCGGCGGACGGCGAAGAAGCAATGACAGCTCACGGTAAGCAGCAGCCTGCTTCGTCAAGTCATCATAGACAACAAGCACGTGTTTGCCGTTGAACATGAATTCTTCTGCCATGGATACTCCTGCATATGGAGCGATATATAATAATGGAGCAGGCTGGGATGCACTCGCAGATACTACGATTGTGTAATCCAACGCACCATTTTGACGTAAAGTTTCAACTGTAGCTGCAACTGTTGATTCCTTCTGACCGATTGCTACATAGACACAGATCATATCCTGATCTTTCTGGTTCAGAATCGTGTCGATTGCAACAGTTGTCTTACCTGTCTGACGGTCACCGATGATCAGCTCACGCTGACCGCGGCCGATTGGAACTAAAGCGTCAATCGCTTTAATACCAGTCTGTAATGGTTCATCAACACTTTTACGATCCATTACACCAGTCGCAGGGCTTTCGATTGGTCTTGTCTTCGTTGCACCGATCGGACCTTTGCCGTCAATCGGCTGGCCCAAAGAGTTTACAACGCGGCCGATAAGTTCTTCACCAACAGGCACTTCCATGATTCTGCCTGTACGCTTAACTTCATCGCCTTCTTTAATATCATCATACGGTCCTAAAATAACAATACCGATATTACTTTCTTCCAAGCTCTGTGCCAGTCCCAGTACACCACTAGGGAATTCCAGCAACTCTCCAGCCATTGCATCATTCAAACCATGAGCAAGCGCGATACCGTCACCGACCTGTATAACAGTTCCAACATCGGATACTGTCATGTCCTTCTCATAATTTTCAATCTGGCTTTTTAAAAGAGTACTAATTTCGTCAGCTTTGATTGCCATGAATGTCACTCCTCAATTAACTATTCGCGTGTTCCTTGAATTGATTTTTTAAAGTGTTCAACTGTCCTCTTACGGAAGCATCATATACTTTCGTATCGATAAATACTCTGATGCCGCCGATCAGGTCTTCGTTCACTTCATTTTCAATCATCAGTTTTTTCAATCCTGTTTTCTTTATGAAAAATTTCCCGACATCATCCAGCTCATCACTGGATAATTTATAGACAGATTCGACCACTACATGTTCCTGGCTGAAACGTTCATTGTAGAGTTCGATGAAGTCTTCATGAATGTTTTCAAGTTCAGTCATCTTACCCTTATCGAACAGAATCAGCAGCATGTTGTACAAAGGCCCTTCAATTTCACTGAAAACACTTTCCAGAACTTTTTTCCTTTCAGCTCTGGCAATCTTTGGATTTGTGATGAAATCATTAAACTCCGGCACATTATGTACGCTTTTTACAATATTGTCGAAATCCTTTTTCACTTCGGTCAATGTCTCATCGCTTTTGACTGCTTTGAACAGGGCACTGGCATAATTAGTCGATACTTCAGCCATTATTTATCCCCTGCTTCCTGTAAATACTGCTGTACCAATTTCTGCTGATCTTTATGATCCATTTCTTTCGAAATCATCTTCTCAGCAATCAGAATTGACAATTCAGCGACTTGATCGTTAATTTCCAGGATCGCTTTTTCTTTTTCACGCTCAACATCAGCCTTCGCATTTGCCATAAGCTGATTCGCACGTGTATTTGCATCATGAACAATAGCTTCTTGTTCTTTTGTTGCCTGGTTCTTGGCATCTTCCATAATTGCAGATATGTCTGCCTGTGTCTGTTTTACCAATGCTTCATTTTCTTCTTGAAGACGCTGCGCTTCAATTCTGCGTTGTTCTGCATCATCGATTTCCGAATGTATAAGATTCTCTCTGTCATCCATAACTTTTTTCAATGGTTTCCAGACAAAGTATGATAAAGCCCCAAGCAGAATAAGGAAACTTACGAGCAGTACAACACTGCTTCCGATTGCCACGCCGACATCTCCAGTATTTCCCAATATAAGAAATTCCACTTATGTACACTCCTTTCAAGAAAGTTTCGTTCACTCATCAAACAACATAATAAGAGGGCGAAATCTTGGTATAAGACTTCGCCTTAGTAACGATTCTTAGAACGTAAACATAAGTAGGAATGCGATAACGATTGCCATGATCGGAACAGCTTCAACAACACCGATACCGATGAACATGATTGTCTGCAGGGGACCTTTCGCTTCCGGCTGACGTGCTACTGACTCGACTGTTTTCGAAACTACCATACCAATACCAAAGCTCGCTCCAAGTGCTGCTAATCCTGCTGCAATACCAGCTGCAAGTAAATTCATAAAATATTTCCTCCTAAATAGATATAAATGTAATTTTTATATTAATGATCATCACTCAATTTATGAGAGAGATAAACCATTGCTAACATAACGAATATGAACGCCTGAATCGCACTGATGAACAGTTTGAATCCCTGCCATACCATCAGCGGGATGAATCCGCCAACAGCACCAAGCACTCCACCTGTCGTAATCAGGGATACCAGTAGTAACAACAGGATTTCACCTGCATAGATGTTACCGTAAAGACGAAGACCTAACGTTAAATTATATGTAAATTCTTCAATGAACTTGATCGGTGCCATGAACCACATTGGTTGAAAATAAGATTTAACGTAAGTCCCCAAGCCTCTGGCCTGGACTCCGTAATAGTGTGTCAGTACAATCATCAGCCCGGCAAGTGTCAACGTTACCGTCGGATCTGCCGTTGGAGATTTCCACCATAGAGTATGGTCGGCATCAGGAAGTATGATTGTAAATGGTATACCGATTATATTGGCCACAAAGATAAAAGCAATCAGAGTAATTGCCATGAAGTGGAATTTACCACCCTGCTTCCAGGCCATATTACTTGAAATCATACCTTTAACGAAGTTTACCAGCGCTTCCACAAGAACCTGCGGTTTACCTGTCGGTCTTACGGCCAGTTTTCGCGTCATGAAAAACAATACGAAGAAAACAACCAGACATGTAATGACAATCATCAATGATGTCGACAGATCAAACATTATTGGCAAACCGAAAAAATCAATCGTAATCGTTGGAGTTCCGTGTTCCATTATTTCACCTCTTTCACTTCGTTAATTCTCTGACAGCATGAAAAATAATCAATATATAACCAAGGAGCAACCCTACAGTTATCGCAAAAATGTTGAACGTTTCCGGAAACCTCAGCCACACCAGCAATGTCACTATAACAATGATGAATCTTGTCATTGTCCCGAGTTTAACTTTGCCATTTTCTTCTTCGTATGCTTTATCAAGATGATAATACCAGTTGAAAATCATCAATGTGGACGCAGAAGTGCCTATGAGTAGTCCGGCAGCTATTGATGATTGTGTAAAAAGGACAAAGAGTAAACTTACTATGAGCGGGATAGATAAATATCTTAAGAAATGATTAAAAAATCGCCTGAAAAATGACACTATAGATACAGTCTCCTAGTGGTTTGGAAAGCTTCCTAGAGTAACTTTCACATTACTCTTGTAATGATATATGAGAGCAATTTTTGTGTCAATAACATGTATAGATTTATTTAATCATTATGAAACCGCGACATATTATCGACACAATTAATTACACACGGAAACTTTCAGGTTTATCTTTTAAGACACCATAAAAATATTTTATGTTTTCACATATACGTTTTGATGCCTCACCGTCTCCATACGGGTTCGCCGCCTGTGACATCCCCCTGTACACATCTTCATTTGTAAGTAATTCCCTGGTAAGGTCATAAATTGACTGTTTCTCTATGCCGGCAAGTTTCAAAGTACCTGCTTCCACACCTTCCGGACGTTCTGTAGTGTCTCTTAGAACCACAACGGGCTTTGCCAGTGAAGGTGCTTCTTCCTGAACACCGCCCGAATCGGTCAAAATGATGTGGCTGTTCGCTGCAAAGTTGTGGAAGTCGACGACATCCAAAGGTTCAATGATTTCTATACGGTCATGACCTCCGAGATATTCATCGGCAATATTTCTCACTTTAGGGTTTTTATGAATTGGATAAACGACTGTTACGTCTTCGAATTCATCGACGATATCCCTCACCGCACTGAAGATGTTGTGCATCGGCGTACCGATGTTTTCACGTCTGTGAGCAGTCAGAAGAATCACCTTGTTGTCTTTATGTTTCTCTATTATTTCACTGTAATACTCATCATTGACGGTAGTATTCAATGCATCTATTGCAGTATTCCCTGTAACAGATATGGATGCTTCATTCTTATTTTCCACAAGAAGGTTCTTCTTGGAATTTTCCGTAGGTGAAAAATGAAGGTCTGCAAGAATACCTGTCATCTGTCTGTTCATCTCTTCAGGGAATGGTGAGTATTTGTTGTGTGTTCTGAGTCCCGCTTCCACATGGCCGATATCTATCTGGTTGTAGAATGCAGCAAGGCTGCCCGCAAATGTTGTCGTAGTGTCGCCATGTACCAGAATCATATCCGGTTTTGCTTCTTTGATCACCGAGTCAAGCCCTTCGATCACCCTTCCGGTAATTTCCGAAAGAGTCTGCCCCTGCTTCATGATATTTAAATCATAATCAGGTTCTATATCAAATATTTTCAGCACTTGATCAAGCATTTCTCTATGTTGAGCGGTAACTACAACAATTGGTTCCAGCTCCGGGTCATTTTTCAAAGCAAGCACCAGCGGCGCCATCTTGATCGCTTCCGGTCGAGTTCCAAATATAGTCATAATCTTTTTCATGAATTTTCTCCCTATTAATTTGAATTATTTTGTACCGAATAAACGGTCTCCGGCATCACCCAGGCCGGGCACGATGTAACTGTGTTCATCCAGCCTGTCATCCAGTGCGGCAATATAGATGTCCACATCAGGATGAGCCTCCTGCAGGACTTCCACACCTTCAGGTGCGGCAATCAAACAGATGAAACGGATTTTACTGCCGCCTCTTTTTTTGATTGCAGTGATCGCCTCGACTGCGGATGCGCCTGTTGCCAGCATCGGATCGATGACAAAAATATCCCGCTCTTCAATATCTCCAGGAAATTTTGCATAGTACTCTATCGCCTGCAATGTATCCGGATCACGGTAAAGACCGATATGGCCGACCCGGGCAGAAGGTATCAGCTTATGAATACTCTCCTGCATACCGAGCCCCGCCCTTAAAATCGGAACAAGACAAATCTTTTTACCGCTCAGCCTTTTGGCTGTTGTCGTCTGTATCGGTGTATCCACCTCGACGTCTTCCAAATCAAGATTTCTGGTCACTTCATATGCCATCAGCATGCCGACTTCATCAACCAGTTCCCTGAATGTTTTGGTAGGAGTGTTTTTATCTCTTATAAAACCCATTTTATGCTGAATAAGAGGATGTTCCATCACTTGAACCTTTGACATAAATGCCCTCCTGTTCATTCTAGATACTTAAATATTTATCAACCGTACAAAGGATAATCTGCAGTCATTGCATGTACTTTTTCGATTATTCCATCCAGGCCCTCTTCATTTTTCGTGCGCTTCAATGTCTCTGCCATCAACTTCGCAACTTCTTCCATGTCTTTTTCTTTGAAGCCTCTTGTCGTCATGGCCGGCGTGCCGAGACGAAGACCGCTCGTTACAAATGGAGATTCTTTATCAAATGGAATGGTGTTTTTATTGCATGTAATACCAATTTCATCAAGCGCTTCTTCCGCCTGTTTGCCAGTCAGACCGAAACTCTTTACATCAACTAAAACGATGTGGTTGTCAGTGCCGCCTGAAACGACTCTCAGGCCGTTGTCAGTCAGACCTTTCGCCAGTGCCTGGGCATTTTTGATCACCTGTTGCTGATATTCTTTGAAGCCGTCTTCAAGTGCTTCTCCGAATGCCACCGCTTTGGCAGCGATGATATGCATCAGTGGACCGCCCTGAATACCCGGGAATATCATGCTGTTCAGTTTTTTGCCAAACTTCTCTTTTGCCAGGATGATGCCACCTCTCGGCCCTCTCAGCGTCTTGTGTGTAGTGGAAGTGACAAAGTCCGCATGCGGCACCGGATTCGGGTGCAGTCCCGCTGCCACGAGACCTGCAATATGCGCCATATCCACCATGAAATAAGCACCGACTTCGTCAGCGATTTCACGGAATTTTGCAAAATCGATCTGTCTTGAATAAGCGCTCGCTCCTGCTATGATGAGCTTCGGCTGTTCTTTTTTTGCTATTTCCATCACTTCATCATAATCAATCGTTTCCGTTTCACTATCGACACCATACTCACTGAACTCATACATCTTGCCGCTGAAGTTGACCGGTGCACCATGCGTCAGATGGCCGCCGTGGCTTAAATTCATGCCCAGCACTTTATCTCCCGGTTCGAGTATTGAGAAATAAACACCCATGTTCGCCTGTGAGCCGGAATGTGGCTGGACGTTCACGTACTCGGCGCCGAAAATCTCCTTCAACCTGTCTCTCGCCAGATCTTCAACGACATCCACGAATTCACATCCGCCGTAATAGCGTTTATGAGGATACCCCTCTGCGTACTTGTTCGTCAGGATTGAACCCTGTGCTTCTAATACTGCTTTGGATACAAAGTTCTCGGATGCGATCAATTCAATATTTTTATCCTGACGGTTAAACTCAGATTCCATTGCTTCAAACAGTTTTGGATCTTGTGATTTGATATTTGACACTTGCATTCTCCCCTATACATTTATTTAGGTATTATATTTTGCTCTGGGACCGCCGATCAGCTTAGGTCTGGTTTTCGCTATTGTTACAACCGCTTCGCCGATCAGTCTTGTATTTGTCCTCAGAGGTACAGCAACATGCTTTAAATGCATACCGATCATTGTCTGGCCGATATCTATGCCGGAATCTGCAGTGACGAATTCAGCAACAACCGGGTCGGCCATCTCCTGATACGCATATTCACTGAGGCTGCCGCCTGCACTTCTGTGAGGTACGACGCTCACTTCATCGAAGCCGAACTGAACAGAAGTTCCTCTGTCCATTGTTACTGCCCGGTTGATGTGTTCACACCCCTGAAACATTAAATGAATATCATATTTCTCTCTTACCGTACTTAAACTGTCGAAAATCACTTCCGCCACTTCCAGTGAACTGCTTTTGCCAATATGTTCGCCGATCACTTCAGATGTGGAACAGCCGATGATAAGACGCTGACCTTCAAAGAAAAATTTTTCCTCTTCAAGCTCTGCTATCAGTGTTTCCAGATCATTCTTCAATTTTCCGAACTCTTTTTTCATGTCTACCACCCTCGAATTCAGTATTTAACCAAATGTCTACAATGTCGGACGCGAGACCTTTTCCAATAACCCTTTCACCCATTGCCAGGATGTTCGAATCATTGTGCTCTCTTGTCGCTCTTGCTGAGAATGTGTCATGCACTAAAGCACAACGGATACCTTTGACTTTGTTCGCAGAAATACTCATGCCTATACCGGTTCCGCAAATCAGAATGCCTTTATCGTATTCCCCCGCAGCCACCTTCTCCGCCAGCGGTTTTGCAAAATCCGGATAGTCAACGGAATCGTCGGATCCCGGCCCGAAATCAGTGATATCCACGTCTTTTTCTTTCAGTTCACTGACAATGGTATTCTTCAGATTAAAGCCGCCGTGATCTGACCCAATTATAACTTTCATATTTTCACCTCAACTATATTATATATAAAATTCTCATACTTGAAAGTAATCATATTACTTTTATCACATTATTTAAATAATTTATCTATAAAAGATTTCATTTGAGCATACACTTCACGGTAATCTTCATAGCTTCCCCCTACGGGGTCAATGATGTCCATGGCACTTCCGTCCGCATATTCGCTCAATAAATACACTTCCGAATCAGGGTACAGCTCCTTCAATAGATCCTGGTGCCCTTTTGTCATTGTCAATAATATGGAGTTTTTGGCATCCTCATCTGATATCTGCTGCGGCGCATCCGGCTGGCTAAGTTTTTCTTCATCAATAATCTGCTGAGATGAAGGGTTGGTCATGGTTTCTGTGACCATGATCCCCCTCGAAGAAAATGTATGGTTCTCATATGTTGATTTTGCGTAGCTTTCAGCAAGCGGACTTCTGCAGGTGTTTCCTGTGCACACAAATACAATCGGTTTAGTCAATTTCATGCGCTCCTTTTATCAATACGTCGCCTGCGGCTTTATATATTCTGTTTAACAGTGCTTCAGATCGCGGATTTACTCTAAACCTGTATATATAGATGATGTCCACATCGGACTTGTCCATCTTTCTGAGTGCACCGTACAAATTTTTAGCCGCTTCCCTGTAATCGTCTTCCTTTTGGCACAGGCTGACAAACTCCACATCTTCCGGGATATCACGGCGGAATCGTTCGGGTGCAATCACACCGATGTTCTGTTCTTTTTCGGATGTCAGCGTCTGCGACAACACACTGCCTTCAATCAGTATGAGCGGCTGCCTGGGTGCATAATGCTTATATTTCATCCCCGGGGAAACAGGCTTCTCCATATCACCTGAATGGACAGCGACCTGTCCGTCGATAACGCTTTCCAAATCCTCTTTCGTGACCTCGCCCGGTCTTGCAATACGGTATGGAAATGTTGTACAGTCCAGCACTGTGCTTTCGATGCCGTAATCGGCCGAATCGCTGGCAATAACACCATACACCTTACCCTTTAAATCCTCTATGACATGGCTGTAATCGGTCGGTGAAGGCTTCCCGCTTATATTGGCACTCGGAGCCGCCAGCGGAATGTCCGTATACTCCAGAATCCTCAGAGCGACAGGATGACTCGGCATCCTTACGGCGACGGATCTTAAGTCTGCCACAGTTTTCGCAGCGATATAATTATCCTTCAAAGGCAATATGAAAGATATCGGCCCCGGCCAGAAAGTTTCCATCAGCTTTAAAATGCGTTCATCCGGTATTTCAGCGAATTTTTCCAACTGCTCAATACTGTGGATATGGACGATCAGCGGATTATCCTGCGGTCTTTCTTTGGCATTGAATATTTTTTGGATGGCTTCCGGGTTCGTTGCATCCCCTGCAAGCCCGTATACCGTCTCGGTGGGCAGTCCGATGACTTCCCCATATGTCAGTACTGTCTTTATTTCTTCCAGCTTGTCCAATGTTCCGGGACTGTTCAGTTCATCTGATGAAATCTGCCAAATTTTTGTATCCAAACTCCCTCATCCTTCCCAGGTAAAATAAAGTATTCTGTCCTGCTTGTTGATATCTTTCACAACTCCGTACCGTTTTGTCTCCGGCCATCTCCTCAGTAGATATATTAACAATGGCTCCTTTTGATTAAAAGCAATTTCACAATAAACCCTGCCGCCGGCACTTAACACTTCGGGCAGTCCGTCAATCAGCCTTTTATAAATCTCAAGTCCGTCATCCCCGGCAAACAGTGCCTGGTGCGGTTCGTGCTCGATGACAGAGGGCGTCATGACCGGTATATCATCTTTTGATATATAGGGAGGATTGGAGATGATGACATCTGCCTTTATATGATTCTCAATCAACGGACGGTATAAATCACCATGATAAAAAGTGATGTCGGCATTATGTGCATTACAGTTTTCTTTTGCCACTTCGAGAGCATCCTGTGATATGTCTGTTGCATATACTTTATTTTGATTCCAGTATTTATGCAGGGTCACCGGTATCGCTCCGGTGCCCGTTCCGATATCCACCACGGTCCGGCCGTCGTCTTTTTCTTCATTCAGAACAAACATGACCAGTTCTTCTGTTTCATTTCTCGGAATCAACGTGTCAGTCGTCACTTTGAATTTTTCCCCGTAAAACCATGAAAACCCCACAACGTATTGATAGGGTTCTCCGGCACACACTCTTTTGACAGCTTTATCATAAATCCCCTGCTCACATTGTGACATCGGCTCATCTGACTTCATCATGATCTGGGCAGTTGTCATTCTGAAGAGGTCTTCTGCCAAAAGCTGGGCTATTCTCGTTTCTTTACCATGGGCATAAAGAGAATTTTCTGCTTTTCTTATCACATCACGATAATTATATGGTGGCATTGTTCAGCTCTTCAAGTTTGGATGTCTGCTCTTCGATGATCAATGCGTCGATGATATCATCAAGTCTGCCTTCAATAATCTGATCCAGTTTTTGGATTGTCAGACCGATTCTGTGGTCTGTAACACGGCTCTGGGGATAGTTGTATGTTCTTATGCGTTCTGAACGGTCGCCCGTCCCCACTGCCGATTTTCTCTGCTCCGCATATTCAGCTTCCGCTTCCTGCTGCATCAGGTCATAGATTCTTGCGTTCAAAACCTTTCTCGCACGTTCCCTGTTTTTAATCTGGGATTTCTCATCCTGGGATGTGACAACCACACCTGTAGGGATATGGGTGATACGGACGGCTGAATCCGTCGTGTTTACGTGTTGTCCGCCCGCTCCGCTGGAACGGTAGGTATCGATTTTAAGGTCTTCATTTCTGATATCCATCTCGACATCTTCAACTTCAGGCAGAACTGCGACTGTCGCCGTTGATGTATGGATCCTGCCGCTGGACTCTGTTTCAGGTACTCTTTGCACACGATGTGCGCCATTTTCGTACTTCAGTCTGGAAAAGGCGCCGTGACCCTGGATCATAAAGCTGATTTCCTTATAGCCGCCGTGGTCACTGGCATTCGCCTCGACCACTTCAGTCTTCCAGCCATTATTTTCTGCATAGCGGGAATACATTCTGAACAGATCGCCGGCAAATATCTGGGCCTCATCTCCGCCCGCGGCACCGCGTATTTCAATGATGACGTTTTTATCATCATTTGGATCTTTCGGAAGGAGTAATAGTTTTAACTGCTCTTCCAGTTCCGGTATATGCTTTTCAGAGTCGGAAATTTCTTCCTTCAGCATATCGAGCATTTCTTTGTCGTCAGTTTCATGCAGCATTTCTTTCGATTCTTCCATCGTCTCTTTATAATTTTTATATTCACGAAAGACGTCCACTGTCTTTTGCAGATCACTTTGTTCTTTTGAATACTCTCTTAATTTATCAGGATCACTGACAACATCGGGGTCGCTTAAAAGCTCATTCAGCTGTTCATACCGATTTTCAATTATCTCCAATTGATCAAACATATTTTCACCTTTTCCGTCTTCTGTAATCTTTCTAAGTATATCATATTTTTGACACAAAAAAACTGCATTGAAACACATGTTCCAAGGCAGTTTGATCATTTTTCACATTATTCATTTGCTGATTTGAAACCAAATTTTTTGTTGAATCTCTCAACACGGCCATCCGCAGATGCGAATTTTTGGCGGCCGGTATAAAATGGATGCGAATCAGATGATATATCCAAACGGATAACCGGATATTCCTTACCATCTTCCCATTCCATCGTTTCATCGGAAGTACGTGTAGATCCACTTAAAAATTTATAATCTGTCGTAGAATCTAAAAATATTACTTTATGATATTCCGGATGAATGTTGTCTCTCATGATATTCAGCTCCCTTGCCCTGAACCATCTGGAACAGAGTTATTTTGTGGTTTTGCCACACAATACTTGTGTATTATACATTGTATAACTTCAAAAATCAACCGTTTTTCAAGTGTTTTATATTACAGGCTTTCCTGATTTTTGAGAAGACACCATGCGGTCCCTGAGGACATCAAAGAATTCTTCGTTTGATTCCGTCTGTTTCAATATTCTCAGGAATCTTTCCGTAAAGTCAGGCGCATCTGTAAACAGTTTTCTAAGCTGCCACAGTACATCCAATTCTTTCTTGTCTAGCAGCAGTTCTTCTTTTCTCGTACTCGAACGGCGGATATCAATCGCCGGGTAGATTCTTTTCTCACTGAGTCCCCGGTCCAGATGTAGTTCCATGTTCCCAGTCCCTTTGAACTCTTCATAAATGACATCATCCATACGGCTTCCGGTCTCAACAAGTGCCGTGGAAAGAATGGTCAGGCTTCCGCCTGCTTCTATATTACGGGCAGCACCGAAGAAATGTTTCGGCCGGTGTAAGCTTGCCGGATCCAGTCCGCCGGATAAAGTGCGTCCGCTTGGCGGGATTACCAGGTTATACGCTCTTGCCAGACGTGTGATCGAATCCATTAAAATGATGACGTCCTCACCCATCTCAACCATACGTTTCGATCTTTCAAGAAGAAGTTCAGCAACTTTCACATGATGCTGAGGCGGTTCGTCGAAAGTCGAGTGTACAACATCGGCATTTTCAACAGAACGCTCCAGGTCTGTAACCTCTTCTGGCCGCTCGCCTATCAGCAGTATGAACAGCTTGGCCTTCGGATGATTCACCGCAATTGCATTTGCAATTTCTTTCAGCAGCGATGTCTTACCCGCTTTCGGCGGTGCGACAATCATTCCGCGCTGGCCGAAACCGATCGGTGTGACAAGGTCCATAATGCGTGTGGATAAGCCACTGCCCTTATTTTCAAGGTGTATGCGCTCTTCCGGATACAGGGGGGTAAGCGCCTGGAAGTGCGGACGCTTCTTCACATCTTCAGCATTTTGGTCATTGATGAAATCGACCTGCAGCAGGCCGTAATATTTTTCATTTTCTTTGGGCTTTCTGACTTTCCCGGTGACTTTGTCACCTTTTTTCAATTCGAATCTTCTGATTTGGGATGCGGAGATATAGATGTCTTTCTCACCTTTTGAAAAGTTTACCGTACGGAGAAAACCATAGCCGTCCTGCTGAATGTCGTCCAGTACGCCTTCCATGTAATAGTTGCCCTCTTTCTCCATTTCGGCTTCCATGATGGCAAGTACAAGCTCTTTTTTATTCAGCTTGCTGTAGTTTGTCAGTTTCAGTTCTTTTGCACGTTCGGTAAGTACCTTTGTGGAATTGCCTTTATATAGCGAATCGAAGGTTTCGTACTTCATGCCTTCTTTGTTTCGATCAGCCATGTATTCACTTCACTTTCATATTTTTGGGTATTGTTTGATTTATATTAAAAAAGTTTAAAGAGGATGATTGAAGATGTTGTGTGATGAACATCTGATATTTTACATTATTTATGGTTAAAAGAAAAGAAGCATATCATTTTTCCGGATACACTTCTGTAAAGATCTAATCTTCCATCACCATATTCGGTTTTTTCTGCAGACTGTGACGTCCATTGATGAAACGGACGGTCCCGGACTTTGCTCTCATGACGACTGATGATGTTTCGGCATAACTTCCTTTGAACTGGACGCCTTTCATCATTTCGCCGTCTGTCACCGCAGTGGCTGCAAATATCGCATCATCCCCCCGGACAAGGTCGTCCATCAGGAGCTTTTTCTCTGGATCCACACCCATGGACTCACAGCGCTCAGTGTCACCGTCTCTCATCGGCACCAGCCTGCCCTGGAAATCGCCGCCCAGACATTTGATGCCGACTGCTGAAATCACACCTTCCGGTGCACCGCCGATGCCAAGCATCAGATCAACACCTGTCCAGTCAAAGCATGTATTGATCGCTCCCGCTACATCTCCGTCATGGAAAAATTTGATCCGTGCACCGGCCGCTCTTATTTCATCTATTATTTTACGGTTCCTTTCTCTTTTTATAATTGTGACCGTGACTTCAGATATACTTTTGCCTTTTGCTTTTGCCACTGCTTTTAGATTGGCTGACACCGGGGCATCGAGGTCGACCTGTCCCCGGCACTCCGGTCCGACTGCAATTTTATTCATGTACATATCTGGCGCATGCAGTAAATTGCCTTTGTCGGCTACGGCAAGGACTGTAAGTGCATTCCATGCGCCGTTGGCGACAATTGATGTTCCTTCAAGGGGATCGACTGCGATATCGATTTCCGGTCCTTCGCGCGTTCCCAGTTCTTCGCCTATGTAAAGCATCGGTGCCTCATCGATCTCTCCTTCACCTATAACCACTTTACCTGTCATCGGTATAGTATCAAATACTGTACGCATGGCTTCAGTCGCTGCATCGTCCGCTGCCTCCTTCATGCCTTTTCCGACCCATTTAGCACTTTGAAGAGCTGCCGCTTCCGTCACTCTGACCAGCTCCATAGATAAACTTCTCTCCATGTGAGAACCTCCAAATATTATTTCAAAATCAGTATATCATATTGAAAAATTATAAAATGAAACAAAAAATCCCGGAATTAATCGACTGCATTAATTCCGGGATCAAGTACTTATTCAATGGTTTCTCTCCATATATCCGCACCGAGCTCTTCCAGTTTTCTCACTATATCACTGTATCCCCGGTCAATATGCTCGACATTATGAATCGTCGTTACACCGTTTGCAATGAGACCGGATAATAAAAGACATGCACCGGCCCTTAAGTCACTCGCATATACATCGGCGCCCTGAAGCTCTGACGGGTAAATCAGAGCAGTCCCGCTTTTCTTTTCAATATTTGCGCTGAGGCGTCTCAGTTCGTCAACGTGACGGAATCTTGCCGGATAGATCGTCTCTGTAATTTTACTCACGCCATCCGTCAGAAACAACAGCGGGGTGATCGGCTGCTGAAGATCTGTTGCGAACCCCGGGTACACCTGTGTTTTCAGTGAGACCGGCTTGTATGTTTTTGGATGGGACAGCACGACATAGTCGTCCCCTTCTTCGATTTCAACACCAATTTCCTGAAGTTTAGAAGTCAATGACTCCATATGCGTCGGGATGATATTGTTCACCCGGTAATTTTTTCCTTTGATTGCGCCCGCAATCATGTATGTCCCGGCTTCAATCCGGTCGGGTATGATGTTGTGCCTCGTCCCCCGGAGTTTGTCCACACCATAGATTTTAATCGTATCAGTACCCGCACCTTTGATGTTCGCTCCCATCTTATTCAGAAGTGAGGCCACATCAACAATTTCCGGCTCTTTTGCGACGTTTTCAAGAATCGTCTTGCCTTCAGCCTGGCTGGCAGCGACCATGAGGTTGATCGTCGCGCCGACACTGACGACATCAAAAAAGATTTTCGCTCCTGTCAGTTTTTCCGCTTCCAGATACATTGCGCCGTATTCATTCGTCACTTTGGCACCAAGTGCTTCAAAACCCTTGATATGCTGATCAATCGGTCTCGGTCCCAGCGGACAGCCGCCCGGCAGGCCGATGACACATTTTTTAAAACGTGCAAGCATTGCACCCATCATATAGTACGATGCTCTCAAAGACTGAACCTTGTTGTTGGATAAAGGCATATTCTGTGCATTTTCTGCATTGATTTTAAGTGTGGTGTCCTCTAAATCAGTATCAATATTCAAATCGTTCAATAAACTCATCAAAGTATCCACATCAGAAATTTCAGGAAGACCTTCCAATATCACTTCGCCTTCAGACGCCATCAATGATGCAGGAATCAGTGCAACTGCACTGTTTTTTGCGCCGCTTATATCGACTTCTCCTGTAAGAGTTCTTCCGCCACGTACTTTAATCACTTCTTTTTTCATATACTTACTCCTTACTTGATATCGAGCGTTTTACTTATCCTTATTCCAGTCATTCAAGAACTGCTCGATCCCCTTATCAGTCAGTGGGTGATCAGTCAATTTCTTCAATACTTTATAAGGTACCGTCGCTATATGCGCACCTTTTAGAGCAGCGCCATGAATATGTCCTTCGTTCCTGATCGAAGCCGCAATGATTTCAGTATCGATATCATGAAGCGCGAAAATATAACTGATATCTTCGATCAGCTGCAGTCCTTCAAGGCCGATGTCATCCAGTCTTCCGATGAACGGCGATACATAGGTCGCACCCGCCCTTGCTGCAGTCAGTGCCTGTACGGTATTGAAAACGAGAGTGACGTTTGTTTTGATGCCTTCTGAAGCCAGTACTTTGACGGCTTTCATACCTTCACCGGTCATCGGAATTTTAACGATGATGTGTTCATGAAGCTTTGCAAGTTCCCTGCCTTCTTCAATCATGCCTTCAGCTTCCAGTGAAATGACTTCACCGCTGACAGGGCCCTGGACCAGTTCACAGATTTCTACAAGTCGTTCATGGAATGATATGTCCTTTTCTTTGGCGACGAGTGAAGGGTTGGTTGTTACACCGCTTAGTACGCCCCACTCATGTATTTCTTTAATTTCATCCATATTTGCTGTATCAATAAAATATTTCATATTTATAATCCTCCATTGCATCTTTTTATTCATTATATAAGAATTTTGTTTACGCCCGCAAAGAAAATGATGAGAGATTTTGCAGTCATTCAATTTAAGTATAGTATCTTTCAATTAAAATACGATTAAAATCCTGTATTGTTTTATCAGAATACAAATAAGCATTCATTTTATCACCGAGATGATATATGCTTAATTATTATATAGGGGTGATAAACATGGATAAAATATTACAGACTCAACTCGTCAATATTTACAATCATATAGATGCTCAGGAAGAAGAAATCGAGATTGCAGCACGATTATTGTCTCAGGCTGTTCATGGTGAAGGCGACATTGTCATCAAAACATTTCATGACTTCACGCATCTCGAGCCTCTTCTCCTCCACGGGGAATTGAAACTTGGCAATCCCTCTTCATTCAGTGCATTTGAAAATATTGACACTCCGGACAGGATGCTGGTCGTCGCCAATACTTTCGATGAGGAAGTAAAAACTTTCATAGATGAACTGCGTTCCAGAGACATCGATTTTGTACTGGTTTCAAATTATAACAGACATGAAAACGAGACGCTTGATAATGTCCATCACTATATCGATCTGTCCTCGCCAAGACCTTTGATACCGACACCCAATTTCGATAAGATTGTCAATCCATATATGAACGCATTCACCTATTTATACTATCATCTGTACGTCCTGATTGACGAGATGACGAATGACGACTACTAAAAAATCCCCGGCTGGGGATTTTTTATTTTATGCTTGCATCAATCAGACCTTGGAATAACGGGTGCGCCCTTGTCGGTCTTGAAAGGAATTCCGGATGGAACTGCACACCCATAAAGTAAGGATGTTCTTTCAATTCAATCATTTCAACAAGCTGGCCGTCCGGGGATGTGCCTGAAAAGATCATGCCGTGTTCTTCCAGCTGTTCTTTATATGCATTATTAAATTCATATCTGTGTCTGTGCCTTTCGCTGATCAGCTCTTTATCGTAAAGCTCTTTTGCAATCGTACCGTCTTTCAGTTCACACGGGAAACTTCCGAGGCGGAGTGTGCCGCCAAGATCGATGACATCTTTTTGCTCAGGCATCAGATCTATGATTGGATGAGGCGTGTTCGGATCAAGCTCTCTCGAGTGTGCCCTTTCCAGACCGACGACATTTCTTGCAAATTCCACTGTAGCCAGCTGCATGCCGAGACAGATGCCGAGTACAGGGACATTGTTTTCCCTTGCAAATTTCAATGCCAGTACTTTGCCTTCTACACCGCGTTCACCGAATCCGCCCGGCACCACGATCCCGTCCAGTTCACCCAGCATCTCTTCATAGTTATCAGAATTCACATGCTCTGAATTTATCCATTTGATATCGATATCCGTCTGACGCTCATACCCTGCGTGTCGCAATGATTCAGCAACGGACAGGTAGGCATCCTGCAGTGAAACATATTTTCCGACAATGCCGATGGAGATGGATTTATCAATATTATCGAGGTTTTCAAGAAGATGTTTCCATTCAACCAGTTCTGCCGGTTCTGAAGGTTTCAGATCAAGTTTGCTGATGACCAGATCATCCGTCTTCTGCTCCTGCAGCCTCATGACAATATTATATATGGTCTCTTCATCACGGGCTTCGATGACATTTTCTTTTTCAATATCACAGAACAAAGCGATCTTATCTCTCAGTTCTTCTGCCATTTCGTGCTCGGAACGGACAACGATCATATCCGGCTGAATGCCGAGACCGCGCAATTCCTTGACACTGTGCTGTGTCGGTTTCGTCTTCATTTCTCCGGCAGCTTTGATATACGGCAGTAAAGTACAGTGGACATACATCACATTCTCTCGTCCGATATCACTGCGCATCTGCCTGATGCTCTCAAGGAACGGCAATGATTCGATGTCACCGATTGTACCGCCGATTTCGGTGATGACGACATCCGCCTTTGAAACTTCTCCGGCTTTGATCAGACGTGATTTGATTTCGTTTGTGATATGCGGAATCACCTGCACTGTCGCACCGAGGTAATCTCCCCTGCGCTCTTTTCTGATCACTTCAGAGTAAACTTTCCCCGCTGTCACGTTTGAATATTTATGTAGATTGATATCTATGAAGCGTTCATAGTGCCCGAGATCCAAGTCTGTTTCGGCGCCGTCTTCAGTGACGAATACCTCGCCGTGCTGATACGGGCTCATCGTCCCCGGATCCACGTTGAGATATGGATCGAATTTCTGGATTGTCACTTTATAACCTCGGTCTTTTAATAGTCTGCCGAGTGAAGCTGCTGTAATGCCTTTACCGAGTGAAGATACAACTCCTCCGGTAACAAAGATATATTTAGTCATCTTTCTTCCTCCTGTAAAAATAAAAATGCTCCCTTTCACACAACGTGAAAAGGAGCCGTTCTTTATCTTCCCTGTTTCAGGGAGCCCAAATAAAATAATAGCACTTCTGGAAATAAAGTCAACTATAAGTTGAGTTACACATTTTGTTCATCATCTTCGTAAGAGTCTTCCAGTTCATCAGTATCATCGTATTCGATCGTTTCATCGATTGAACTGTCGATTGCTTCATCTATCTCGTCATCTTTTGTATCGTTCAAAGGTGTTTCCAGGTCTTCAGTGTCACCGTCGACGAGCTCTTTATCCTGGTCGAAAGCATCTTCAACACTGTCATCTTCTTCGTAGACTTCGGGCTCATCTTCCTCGGTTGCAAGCTCTATCTTATGAATTGTCGGCGCCACTTTGTCAGAAATATCATCTACAGAGTACCAGTCTCTCAGGCCCCAGATATTTTCACCTGTAGACAGGAATCGTCCATCCGTGTTCAGATCCGTATAAAATTGCAAAATACGGTTCTCTATTTCTTCTTCTTCGTAATCGCCGGCTTCTTTGAACTTATCTATGATTTCATACAGGTCGGCATCTTTGCCTTTGTCTTCCAGGTAAATGAATGACATGTCTATGAATGAGTTTTCATCCATCATTTCTTTTGTATAATTATCCAGTCTCATTGATTTACATCCTTTCGTCCGCTCGTATCTTTAGATATGATACAGTTATTTAACTGATGAATCAAGAAGTATTTAATATTTAATATACTTTATATACAGATCCTCTTTATCCGTCTCTTTAAAGCGTGCAAAACCGACATATTCAAATAATTGATTGATGCTTTCATCTTCGTTGACCAAAACGGCAAGTTCAGAGAGCTCTTTCATATTTCTTCTTAAAAATGTACCCAGCTGTCTTAACGCACTGGATGCAATTCCTCTGTCTCTCTCATCTTCAGTGACGAATATATTTTTTATCAGGAGCGTTTTTCCTTCTGCAGTGCCTTCGATGCAGCCGATCGCTTTTTCATTATCAAGAATGATGTCTATCTTGACATCCGGCGCCTCTGTTTCTTCATCTACCACTAATTTGATATTACTAACATATTTCTGATCAAGATCAAGATGATACAGTCTCTCCAATCCGATCGGACCGTCCTCCTTGGTCGCCGTATGAATAAAACCCGCCCTTTCATAAAGGTTCCATGCCGCCGCATTATCAGCATCCACTACAAGATGCAGATGGTCATAGTCTGAAAAATGATTCTGGACGAAAATCGGCAGATTCAAAGCAACTTTAGTACCGTATCCCTTTCCCTGCACACTTTCATTAATGGACAAGGAGCGGACAAACACGACCTCCCTTCTCGTGTCATAGCCTTCGTGGCGGTAATGTTTATGCAGTACGAAAAAACCGACGATGCCGTCCTCCCTGTCGACGACCACACATGGCATACGGTCTTCATCCCCCACCGCATCATTCAGCACATCCAGCGGCAGGCTGGTGAATTCAAGCTGCTGTTCACTGAGCTTGAAATTTTTTAAAGCTGTTCTGTCACTTTCTTCAAATGGCCGTATATTAATCTCATTCATAAATTTTGTCCCCTTTTTGACATATCTGTTTATTTTGTTATGATACTGAATATACAATTTGAATTTCAATTATACTTTATTTCCACTTACAGAATAACCTAAAAGTGTGATTGAACAAACATCTTATTTAGTGTATGATTTTCCTATATTATACTAAATGTTGTATATTTTACTTAAGCAAAATCTATTAAAGTAATTTAATTGACAAACACACAGCCAATTATCTTACTATCAGCGAAATGCCGCTGGTACAAGGTACCAGCGGCATTCTTTATGGTCACCCGAATATATGCATCATAACACCCAGAACTGTAGAAAAGCTGAAAAATATTTTTATGGAGGGTTTTTTATTGAGTAAAGAAAAAGAACAGGAAGATCCTAAAAATACTAAGCGCAAACTTCCCGGCGAAGAGGATGCAAAGCTTGGCACCGTTTTCTGGGGAGCCGGCGGCGTCATTGCAATTGCAGCATTAATGGCAATGTTTTTCCCTGAAGCTGTGGAAAATGCATCTTACAGCATTTATGATACGATCGCACGTAATTTCAACTGGCTGTTTCTGATCAGTGTGTTCGGATTCGGCATGTTCCTATTATTCATGGCAATCTCACCTTACGGCCGTGTTAAACTCGGCCCGGATGATTCAAAACCTGAATTTTCATTCCGTTCATGGGTCGGCATGCTGTTCTCCAGCGGTCTCGGTGTCGGCCTCGTGTTCTACGGGGTCGCCGAACCGATGGAACACTTCATGATTGCACCTTTCCCCGGCGGAGAAGTCGAATCATATGAGGCGGCACGTACTGCCATGGGGTACTCATTCTTCCACTGGGGTATATCACAGTGGTCCATATTTGGTGTAGCAGGTCTGGCCATCGGCTACAGTCAGTACCGTAAAAAGAAAAACGGTATGGTTTCTACATCACTTGAACCGTTGTTCGGCCAGAATTATAACAAGACCTCAAGGAAGTTCATTGATATCCTTGCTGTTATTGCTACAGTGACGGGTATGGCAACTTCTATCGGTCTCGGTATCCTTCAGATGGATGGCGGATTGAACTTTGCTTTTAATATACCTTCCGGACCGGTCACTCAAATCGTACTGACTGTTCTGATGGTTACTCTCTTTTTATTCTCAACAATTACAGGTTTAAAAAGAGGTATTAAGTGGCTGAGTAACTTGAACATGGCGCTTGCGTTGATTTTAACAGTGTTTGTTATGTTCATGGGACCATTTACATTCATCATGGAAACTTTTGTTCTCGGTATCGGGGACTACTTGAAGAGTTATGTCGGATACTCACTGAGAACCCAGCCGTATTCAGGCGAGACTTGGGTGCAGGAGTGGACAGTGTTCTACTGGGCATGGGTTATTGCCTGGAGTCCGTTTATCGGTTCATTCGTCGCCAGAGTATCCAAAGGACGTACGATAAGAGAATACGTGCTCGGTATACTGATTGTTCCACCGGTGCTGTCCTTCTTATGGATCGCTGCTCTTGGGGGAACAGCAATATACTCAGACTTGTTTAACGGCACTTCTATCGGTGAGATAGTACTGGATGACCAGACTGCCGCATTATTTACAATGTTTGATACGCTGCCGATGAGTCAGATTACATCAGCACTTGCTATACTGTTAATCTTCACATTCCTTGTTACATCTGCAGACTCTGCAACGTTTATCGTAGCGGGAATGACTTCAGGAAGCACTGAGAACCCTGCTTTACGCTTAAAGATTCTTTGGGGAATTCTGCTTGGGTTCTTAACAATCACATTGATTCTTGCAGGTGGACTGAGCAGTTTGCAGGCCGCATCACTGCTTGCCGGACTGCCATTCACAGTCGTATTGATATTGATGATATTCTCAGTATCCAAATCGCTCAGACGCGAATCGAATGAAGCGATGAAACGCCGTCCGAGAAAAACAAAACTTAAATAGTTGTACAAAATATTAAATGTCATTGGTATACTATTGCCAATGACATTTTTTTGGGGGCATATTATGAAAATAAGCATAGATGCCGGGGGCACTTTATTAAAAATTGTATATATGGAAAATGATGAAAGAGTATTCGACAAGGTGCCCGCTCTGGAGATCGACGACTTCATAGAAAAACTGAATAAAAACCATCCTGATGCCGATATTCATATCACAGGCGGGAAAGCGGAATATATGAGCCGCAGGCTGAACCACGACGTGAATATCTCCATCGAATTCGATGCAACATACATCGGGTTGAAACAGCTGATGAATGAACAGGATTTACATATTGAACGTTTTGTCTACTTGAACGTCGGCACAGGCACTTCATTCCACCAGGCAGATGCGGACGGGCAGAAAAGAGCCGGCGGTTCCGGTGTCGGCGGCGGTACTCTGATGGGGCTGTCCTATCTTCTGACCGGCATTGATGATTTCGATGAGATTGTCAGCCTCGCCAAAGAAGGCAACCGTGATGAAATCGATTTGAAGGTCCACCACATATATGCCGGCGACGCATCACCGATACCCGGCGACCTGACTGCAAGTAATTTTGGCAATGTCAAATCCGGTGACCGAAAAATCGTCAGACACGCGGATGAGCTGCAGGCTGTGATTGCACTTGTCGCTGAAACCGTCAGCACGATCGGTATCAACCTGGCGGACGGCTTTGAAACTGAAGATATCGTCTTCATCGGCTCCACAATAAGGAATAACGATGTAATGATGGATATCATCAATAGATATGTATCATTGAAAGGCATGCAGCCGCACATCATTAAAAACGGCGAGTTCTCCGGTGCACTGGGTGCCATGTATGTGTGAAACATACACCATCTGGTATTTGGCTGCAGAGTGTTTTAAAATGTAATCATAGGATAATGATGAGGGGGATTGGATGAAGCTCTTACTTTTACTCATTACAACACCACTGTTTTTGATTTCATGTTTAAGTACGATTACAGGAAATAATCCCAATGACCTTGAAACGACGGAAAACGACACTGAGGAAGTTGAAGAGCCGGAAGACACTGAGGAAATGGAAGAAGAGACAGAACCGCCCGAAGTGGAGCCGGTCAACATCACTTCCGATGCGTTCATCTCAAACTTCTTTTCGGCAAGCTACGAATACCGCACAATCTCAATCGGTTCCAGTTATGATTACATGGTCAATGCTCTCGGAGAGCCGGAAGGCAGCGGGGAACTTACGGATGGCACATACTACCATTACGAACATATTGCCTTTAACTTCCCTGAATCAGCCGATGATACAGATACTTCTGAACTAAGGGCGGACGGCATCATCATTTTCCCGGAAGAGTTCTCAAAAATGGACGCTGTGGAAAATTACGGCTGGCCGACAGTGGATGACACTTCAAACTTCAGAATGATGTATGACAGTGACCCTGATAACGGCTACTATGTCATGATGACGTACGATCAGCAGGACTATATACAGGAAATCATGCTTCACAGTGAGAACTTCGAAGACACATCACTGAGTGAAGATGACTGATATAAAAAGTGCTTCCGGATTTTAATTTCCGGAAGCACTTTTTTAAATTTCCCTGCCGTTCAATACTGCTTTTGTTGTAAACTCTGCATTCAATGAATTGACTGCTGAACAGTATTTTTCATGGGACAGTTTCACTGCTCGTTTCAGGACTTTTTCAGGGATATCCCCGTCAACTTTCACTATGATTTCTATGTCAGTGAAGCGTTTCGGTTCAATCTCTGCACGCTCACCGTCAAGTTCAAGCTCAAGCTCTTCCACGTTGTCCATATGGTGTCTCATTATGACACACAGATCGATGCCCATGCAGCCGGCCACGCCGTGCAGCACCATCTCCATCGGTGAAGGTGCGCTGCCGGAGCCGCCCGCTTCTTTTTTTGCATCCATATTGACTGTATGCCCCGAGACATCTGCTGTTGATTCAAAAGAAATATTTCCCTGCCATTTCGTGTTTACTTTCATTACAATTCCTCCACTTGATCTTCTATACAATACTGTACTAGATAAATGCCTTCACTGCATCAATCAGACTGTAAGCCCCTAAAAATGTAACGCCTGCTGTAATGATCCAACCCAGTACATTTAACCCTCCGGCATTTTTGAATTCTCCCATCAGACCTTTCTTATTGATTACAATCATGATGAATATTGCGATGAGCGGCAGTATTATTCCATTCAGTGCCTGGGCAATCAGCAATACCTCCAGCGGTTCAAATCCGATTGCCGAAGTGATGATACCAATGATGATGACAATCGCGAAAATCAATTTATATTTCCTGTTTTGAAAGCCGCCTTTCCAGTGCATGAAGCTGCTCACGGTTGCAGCCGCCCCCATCGGTGAGGCAATTGCAGATGAAAACCCAGCAGCAAACAGACCGACACTGATAAATATAGGCGCGAGTCCGCCCATCAGCGGCTCGAGAGGTGCTGCTAGCTCTACGACGCTGGTCACTTCAGTCCCTTGTATTAAAGCACCTGCAGTAATCAAAATGGCTGCAGTGATCAGACCACCTGCTGAAATCATCAATATTGTATCAAACCTCATATCGGACAGTTTATCTGTATCTCCCCATTTTTCGCTCGCAGTCTGCGCATGTATGAAGAAGTTATAAGGCACGACTGTCGTCCCGATCAACGCGATGACCATCAGAATAGAACCGCTTGGAATCCCGGGTACAAAAGCACCTTGCAGCAGTTCAAGTATGTCGGGTCCGGCTATGAACATTGTTGTGACGAATATGATCCCCATAAGGATCACGAAAAAGATCATCAGTTTCTCGACGATTTTATAGCCGCCGGTCAATGCAAGGATTAAGATGATGACACCGAGAATCGGTGCGACGATGTTTTCCGGCACATCGAATAAGTATGACACTCCAAGTGATGTACCGAGCAGATCACCGCTGATATAAGCGGCACAACCGATGGCGACGGCAATCATTATGATATAGACTGAAGCAAATTTAAGTATCTTATTATCGAAAAGCTCCCTGATATTCTCTCCGAGACCCTGCTTTGTAACGACACCGATTCTTGCAACCATCTCCTGTAGGATAATCGTGGCGACAATCGCAAATATGACCGCCCACAGCAGCGCGAAGCCGAAACCCGCACCGGCCCTTGTCGCTGTTGTCACGGTGCCCGGTCCGATGAATGATGCCGTAATAATTGCACCCGGACCGATCTCCTTAAGTTTTTGTATGAATCTTGAAGCATTCATTTTATCATCCCCTTTTGTTTATAAAAAAACAGGAGGTCACCCCTGTTTATTTGTGGTGACCTCCATCAATATGACCTGCCAGTACATAGAGCACTGCAGTTGAAACAAAATGCGCAGAATTCTGATTGGCATCCTGCATCGGATACACTTCGACATAGTCCATACCGCACAGACCGCGTTTACCGAATTCATAAATCATCGTCAATAACTCATACGAATTCAATCCATTGCCGTCCACCGGACCGCCTGGATTAAAAGCAAAATCTAGAACGTCGCTGCAGATCGTCAAGTAGACGACATCGACATCTTTTGCAGCCATATCGTATATTTCATTGGCATATGCTTTCAAGTCGCTCTGCTCACGGATATCATTGATCGTCAAAGTCACTGCACCCGCTTCTTTTGCAGCCTTGCCGTTTTCCGGCTTGTTGCGCGGTCCTTTGATGCCTGCGTGGATCAGACTTTCATTCCTCACGCCTTCAGTTTCGTATAACCTCTTGAACGGTGTACTGCGGGCATACTTGTCCCCATGGTAATCTTCATAGTTGTCATAATGGGAATCCAGGTGGATGATGCCCACTTTTTTGCCTGTATTGGTCAGTGCCTTGACAATCGGATAGGACACACTGTGGTCGCCGCCGATACCGACAAGAAATTTGCCGCTGTTCCAAAGTTTTTCTGTGAACTGCTCGATGATCCCCACCGTTTCAGGAACGTTGTGCGGATTGACAGCGACATCACCGACGTCACCAAAGCTCAAATGGTCCTCTACGTTTATATGATCGAGTTCCGGTAAGTAAGTACTGTATCTCTCTGAAGACAGACGGATTTGTTTAGGGCCGAGTTCCACCCCAGTATAATCTCCCCATGTACTTGAAGCTTCCCATGGTACGCCATAGAACAGTACATCCGTATTATAGTCATCTGTCTCTGTTAAATTTTTTGCTCCGAGCATCGGCGGTGTGTTGCCGTAAATGTTTTTTTCTGCCACTGAAAGAACACTCCTTTAATTTTTTCATAGTATAACCAATATACCTATCAATTAACCTAATATTAAATATATAAACCCGCTCAATAAAATCTTCCGCTATCATCAATCTGCTTCTGCAACGGCTTCATCATAGGCTTCCAAAGCTTTCCCGCTGTAAACCATTCCTGGTCCTCCGCCCATGACGATGGAAACTTCCGCTATCTCGGCAATTTCCTGTCTCGATGCACCCAGGGCCACCAATTTATTGACATGGTTGCCGATACATCCTTCACATTTGTCTGCGATAGCATACGTAAGCGCGATAAATTCTTTCGTCTTTTTATCAAGTACCCCTTCGGCATAGGCACTGTTCTGCAGCTTTTTATATTGTCTCATCGTTTCCGGAACAGTTTCCTGAATGCGTTTGGTATTCGCCTGGGCCCTTGTGTTCAGCTCTTTCCATGCTGACATGTGATCACCCCTCCCATTTTCTTTCTTTTTAAAACATTTTTACATATTAAATATAACAATGAAAATTTGAAAAGTGAATTGACAACCGTTTTAAATGATGTATGATGGTGAAAGTGAATTTGAAGAGGAGGCTTGAAAATGCAGGTAGAGTTGACAAAATTTCGTATAAAACAAGGCAAAAGCGAACTGGTAGATGAGTGGATGGAGTTTCTGAATGACAACATGCAGGATGCACTGCTTTCACTGGACGGTGAAAAAATGTTTGTCGAAACGATTATGCGTGATACTGTAGGAGATCGTGAGTATCTCTACTGGTATTCAATTCAAGCTGACGATGGCGACACCAACACAGAAGTTGCCGAGTGCATCGACCGCAGACACGTTTCTTATTGGAACAGATGCATCGATAAGGCATACCGCCCGAGAAACTTGCAAAATGAAGTCGTCATGATCCCGAAGCGTATCAAAAGCTATATGCAGCACCTTGAAAATGAAGATAAAGCTGCCACAGTATAAATAAAGCAACAAAAAGGTACAAAATCCAATTGATTTTGTACCTTTTTCCTTCATATATGATTACTTATCATTTTCCCGGTCAACTTCAGAATGCCGTTTAAACTTCACAAACAGCATTATAAATAAAGAAATCAGGGAAAGTATCAATATCGTACTGGCCACCGCGTTGAACGCAAAGCTCTCCGGGAAGAAAGATATTCCTGTAAATATTAAAACAAATCCCAGCAGAACACCGCCGCCTACCATAAATATGGATTTCATATTACATCTCAACCTTCAATCTAGTATTAACTGCATCTGCAACGACTTATTTGACAAATTTTGCCATCTGGATCAGGTCTGTATAGCCGTCCCTCAGCTTTACCTGATCTTTCTGTCTGCCTTCCTGGACGAAGCCCAGTCTTTCGTAAAACCGTATGGCACCCTCATTATTGGAAAATACATCGAGTACAATCTTTTCAAGTACCGTACTTTCTTCTGCATGTCTGATTGCCCGGTCGATCAGCTCGGTACCGATACCGTGACCTGCATACTGCGGCTGCAGACTGACGCCGAACTGGCAGACATGTTCAAACTTTTTACGCGGATTTTGTCTTAAATTCAAAATCCCGACTATACGGCCGTCCACTTCCACAACCAGCCCAAGATCTTCCTTCGTCAAAGAAGTGATATTATTTTCCTGCTTATCAAGCGGGAGGCCTCTGTCTTCCATGGGAGTGGCAAGTGTATCCGGGTATGCTTCAGTCACAATTTCCTTATGTTCGATAATCTGTTCTGCATCTTCAATTTCAGGTTTTCTAATAATATATTCCATGCCGACTCTCCTATCCCATTGTACTATTATTTCAATTTTATCACGTGAAAAATTTATTACAATTTAATTGTTTGCAGACATATTTTTCGTAACTTTTTTATCCTGTCTTTACTGCAAATGACTGGACTTTGAAAATCCGCTCGTACACAATAAATATATCAATTTACTTATGGAGGAATTTTCAGATGTCTGTTTTCGAACCTTATAAAATAAAAAATCTTGAACTGAGAAATAGAATCGTCATGGCTCCGATGTGCCAATATAGTGCAAAAGACGGCATACCCAATGACTGGCATACGACGCATTATTTATCCCGTGCGCATGGCGGTGTCGGCATGATCATGGTTGAAATGACGAATGTCGAACCGAGAGGACGTATTACAAACGGCTGTCTCGGCATATGGTCTGACGGACATGTGCCCCACTACAAACGCCTCGTGGATGCAGTCCATAAAACCGGCGCAAAAATCGGCATTCAGATCGCACATGCAGGCAGGAAGGCAGAAGATGCGGAAGAACCGGTATCATCCAGCGCCATCGCCTACAGCGATAAGTATAAAGAACCGCATGCACTGACAACTGAAGAGGCGGAAGACGTCATTGAAAACTACCGGCAGGGCGCCCGCCGCGCTGTGGAAGCGGGCTTCGACACGATTGAAATACACGGTGCACACGGTTATCTGATCCATCAGTTCTCAGCACCGCGCACTAATAACAGAAGTGATGCATTCGGCCAGGACTTGAGTTTATTCGGTGTAAAAGTCATTCAGGCAATCAAAAAAGAGATGCCGGAAGAAATGCCGCTGCTGATGAGAATATCATCCAAGGAGTTTACGGACGGCGGTTATGACCTTGACCACGGTGTCCAGCTCGCCAAACAATTCAAATCAGCCGGCGTCGATATGATCCACGTTTCTGCCGGCGGTGAAGGCAAACCTTCCCCTGAACGGTTCCCGGGAGCAGCCCCCGGCTACATGCTGCCTTATGCGAAACGCATTAAAGATGAAGCGGGCATTCCGGTCATTGCAGTCGGCATACTGGATGAGATTGAAGATGCCGAGCGCGCGGTCACTGAAGCGGGTGCAGACCTTGTCGCTCTCGGGCGTGTACTTCTCCGCGACCCGCACTGGGTGTTGAACAATGATGAGAGTAAACAGTTTGTGCCGGAACAGTATAAAAGAGGTTACAACTAAAGTGAATTGAAAGAGTGCCATCCCTTAAGTAATGGATGGCACTCTTTTTTTGAACCGGTTTTATTTATCACCTGAAGCAATGAGTACTGTTGCATCTGTTTTCACAAATATCTCTTTTCCTTCATAAAAGTTCTTTACCTGTATATTTTCAAATCCTGCATTTGACATCATTTCTTTCAGGTTTTCGTGGGTGAATCCATTTGTCACTTTCGGATGTGTCACTTCAGGATTTTTATCGAAGTCCACGATATATAGTTTTCCACCGTCAGACAGAGCATCATAAAGTTTCTGTATCAGTTTCTGGTGCTCCTTCACATGAAGCAGCACAAGGGACATGATGATGATATCCGCTTTGATCAGAGTATCTTTTTCCAGCAGGTTCATTTCATGTGCCTCGGCATTTCCTGTGTTGCCGAGCGTTATCTTTTTATCCAGCACTTCTACCATTTCGGAAGAGACGTCGGCCAGATGCACTTTATTGAATTGATCTGCGAGTTCCAGACCGATGAGACCGCTGCCGGCGCCGTAATCTAGCAGCACTTTATCTTCTGTATCCACAAGGTGCTGTTTCAGCTCATTTAATATGACACCGGCCAGATGACGGTGGTCTTCATTGTCATAGCGTTTCGCAATTTCATTAAAAATTCCCTCATTCATTGTAAAGCTCCTCTCAAGTCGTTTATTCTTAATTATAATCACTTACAGGAAGCGGGTGTTTTCCATGGATAGAATGATCAATCCCGATACGCCGTATATTGAACCCGGTGACTTCAGTTATTTTATATATATGTTTTTACTGGCTGTCGCCGCTTATGTAATATATCGACTGAGATTTAAAATATCAAGAAATACCTCCTTGGCACTGCTTATATTTCTTATCATCTCCGTTTTTCAGAGAATGTTGATCAATTCCTGGTATTTGATCAACGACGATTATTCACTCGCCTATTCACTGCCTTTACAGATCTGCCGTGTCATCATCTGGCTTATCATCATCCAGTTCTTTGTCAGGAAAGATTTTTTGAATCAGGCGATATTTTATATCGGTCTGTTTGCATATGCCGCTTTCTTCTATCCGATCGGCATCCACCCTGTTTGGCATATGGCCGGATGGTCGTTTTTCCTGCTGCATGCCGCCAATGTACTCTTCCCTCTGACAATGCATTTTGCGATGGGTTTCGTACCGACTTTAAAAGGTGTCTTCCAGGCCTATTTCATATTTGCCGTTTATTTCTTGTTTGTCTATTTTCTGAACCCTCATGTCAGCGGCAATTATTTTTTCATCAACAACCGCCCGTTTTTCCATGATATGAGTGAAGCCCTGTATGTTACTGTAAACTTAACCGGTACACTCATAGGATTCATGGCTGTATTCTTTATCATCCGGCTGATTATCCACTTAAGGAAAAATATTATTTATGAGACAGGAGACAAATGAATGACTGAACGATCCAATATTAAACTCAACCCTTTAAAATACTTTTATATGAGTCTGCTTTTGCCAAACCGCATCTTGAATCACAAAAAAGTCGTATCAAAATGGGCAAGCATACTTGTCAGCACATTACCGGTGGTGTTATTTCTCGTCTTGGCGCTGGCACCGTTTTATGCAGTCTTTGAGACAGTATTTGGAGACGGTAATTTAATAATACAGGCAGGGCTCATTCTGTTGGTCTATTTATGGGTATTTTACGCAGCAGGATTCCTTGTGTTTTATTTCATGAATAAAAATGCGCTCAAGCAGCCGAAAAGCACAGGAAAACTGCTCCATGACTACGGTGTCCTCGCCTTGATGACACAGTTCATACTGATACTGTTCGCAGCACTGATACTTGTCATCATCACTACAGCCGCAGATATTACGATTGCCTTTGTCATTACAATACCGTCAATCGTACTGATCATGTTCATATATATTACGTTTGCGATTTTCATATTCGGCAAATATCTGATCGAAGATCAGAATGCCCAGGTTGTCAAATGGATAGTGATGTTCATCATCTTCCATCTGCTTACAGCATTCATCTTCACCATACTGCCGTTCATCATTTTAAGAATCAGTTAAAGAGGATCCCTTGTCAGTCACTCGCAGTACTCAGTGACCGACAACACACCTATATCAGTCACTCGCAACGCTCAGTGACCGACAAACCCCCGCTGAAAATTAATTTTCAGCGGGGGTTTGTTTTATCAGTCTGCGAATGTATCCAGTGTCACTTTATCCGGGTCTTTGCCGACTCTCTCGTGCCGGTCGAGGGCAGTGATCGCTTCAACTTCTTCACTGGTCAGCTCGAAGTCGAATATATCTCCATTTTCTCTTACCCTGTCGGCACTGACCGATTTCGGTATGGTGGACACGCCTGTTTCAACATCCCATCTCAAAATGATCTGTGCAGGTGTCTTGCCGTATTTCTCAGACAGTTTTACAAGCACCGGCTCATCGAACATGCGGCCGCGTTTAAGCGGCGACCATGCTTCAAGAAGAATATCATGCTCTTTACAGAATGCTTTCAGTTCAGGCTGCGCTAGATGCGGATGGTACTCAACCTGGTTCAGCATCGGCTTGATTTCACACTCATTGAAAATATCCTGCAGATGATGCGGATTGAAGTTGCTCACGCCGATTGCACGCACTTTCCCGTCTTTGTACAATTTCTCCAGCGCTTTCCATGTATCCACGTATGTTCCCGGCATCGGCCAGTGGATTAAATAAAGGTCGATATAGTCCATGTCCAGCTCTTTGAGGCTTCTATCAAATGCCTTCAATGTATTTTCGTAACCTTGATCGTTGTTCCAGACTTTTGTTGTAACGAAAATTTCTTCTCTCGGTACTCTGGAATTTTTAATCGCCCTGCCGACACCTTTTTCATTTTTGTATACTTTTGCCGTGTCTATATGGCGGTATCCAAATTCGAGAGCGCTTGAAACAGCGGTCTCGAGTTCGGTTTCGTCCACATTTTTATAGACGCCGAGTCCCATCACAGGGATTTTTATTCCGTTTGATAATGTATAAGTATCCTGTATCGATTTTACCATTCCATCACCTTTTCCGTTTTTATAGTAACAGTGCACCGTAAACCAGCCCGAATAAAATGACCAGGGCAGGATGCACTTTGAATTTTGTCAGCATCAGAAAGCTCGCAATGATTAATACGACCGTGTGCACAACACCTGACTGGATGAATGCGCCGCTGAAGAAGTCGTATGCGATGATGCCGAGCAGAATCGCAATGACCGGCCTGACAAGTGACGTCAACGTTTCAAACTTCTTGGTCCCTTTCATTTTATAAAGGATACCTGCCAAAAATATCATCAACAGTAATGACGGCAGTACAGCCGCTGTCACTGCAATGACTGCACCGGGGACGCCGCCGACCATAAAGCCGATATAGCCGGCCATCTTAGTGATGATCGGCCCTGGCAGCCCGTTGCCGAGTGCCAGCACTTCTGCAAACTGCTGGGAATCCATCCACCCATAGTTTCTGACCACTTCCTGTTCGACAAGGGGGATCGATGCCGGACCGCCGCCGTAACCAAGAATACCGGGAATGAAAAACGCTAAAAATATCTGGATATATATCATGCTTTTCTCCCCTCTCTCCTAAGCAGGCTGAATATGATGATGACCGCAATGATGATTGCGGGGTGTATATTCAAAGGCACAAGGAGCACCAAAGAAATCAATGTAAAAGGAATCAGGAAAATCCAGGTGGTCTTTGCTTTTGCCTTGCTTAAAAAGTCGATGGTCAGCAGTGCCATCATGACACCGACGACGGGAAGAACACCCCGGCTCATACCCTGCACCCAGCCAAGGTCTTTAAATTCGACGAATAAAGTCAGCAGGATGATCATCAGGAATATGGTCGGCACGATGGTCGCAAGCACAGCATTGGCAAGTCCAAGCCAGCCGCTCTTTATATAGCCTATATAACCCGCGAGCTTTGTCGCAATAGGACCGGGCAGAGTGTTGCCGATGGCCAGCATATCCTGAAACTCATCATCCGTCATCCATTTATGTATATCCACCACTTCCGCTTTTATCAGAGGGATTGACGCCGGACCGCCGCCGTAGCCCAGCATACCCACTTTAAAAAATATCCAAAATATTTTAAACTGCATATTTTCTCACTTCTTCTAATAGATTGATATAGAGCCATCCGTTCTGGATTCAGTTCCGCCGACATAGGCGCCGTTGTCCTGCCGGATGATTACCTGCCCGCGTCCGAAGTGGTTCGGTTCCAGGCTGACATTGATCTGGTGCCCTCTTCTGTTCAGTTCACGCGCAACGTCCATCGGGAACCGGTCCTCCACATCGACCCGCAGCCCTTCCATGAACTGCCATCTCGGTGCGTCCAGCGCGCTCTGAGGATTCATGCCGTGGTCGATGAGATTCATCGCCACCTGCAGATGACCCTGCGGCTGCATATAGCCGCCCATGACACCAAACGGCCCGACAGGTTTCTTATCTTTCGTGATGAAACCCGGAATGATCGTATGGAACGATTTTTTACCGCCGCCGATATAGTTCGGATGGTTTTCATCGATTGAGAAATTATGTCCTCTGTTCTGCAGTGCGATGCCGGTTTCCGGCACGACAACGCCTGAACCGAAGCCCATATAGTTGCTCTGGATATATGACACCATATTGCCTTCATTATCTGCCGTTGCAAGATAGACTGTTCCGCCTTTTGGCAGTTCACCGTGCACACGCTCCTGTGCAAAAGCAGTAATTTCTTTACGCCGCGTCTGGAGGTATTCCACATCCAGCATATCACCGGACGCCACCTGCATATGATCGCTGTCTGAAACATAGGCGGTTGTATCACTGAACGCCTGTTTCATCGCTTCAATCTGATGGTGATAATAATGCCCGTCTTTCTCTGCAAAATTATCATCTTTAAGGATGCCGAGCGCCATCAATGCAGCTATGCCCTGTCCATTCGGAGGTATTTCATGAATATCATATCCCTTATAATTGATGCTGATCGGTTTGACGTATTCCACCTCGAAATTCTTCAGGTCCCGATGTGTCACCAGGCCGCCGGTCTCTTCAGCATATTTCACTATTTTATCGGCCAGATCGCCTTCATAAAATGATTTTGCATTCGTATTCGCAATATCCTCCAAAGTGTCAGCATGTTTCGGCAGCGTCTTCACATCGCCTGCCTCGACATTACCGAACACTTCAAACCAGTGTTCTATCTCGGGAAAATTTTCGACCTCTCTTTTAAATGTCTTATGCGCCGTCTGCCAGAACTTCGCAACCGTCGGTGTGATGACATATCCTTCCCTCGCCGCATGAATGGCAGGTTTTAAAACTTCTTTCAAAGTGAGTCTGCCGAACTTTTCAATCAGGCCTGCCCATGCTGCCGGCACCCCCGGCACATTCACCGGCAGCCAGCCGTACGCAGGTATTTCATCACAGCCATGCGCCTTTAATGTTTCCATGGACACTTTGTCCGGAGACTGCCCGCTCGCATTCATACCGTGCAGCTCTCCGTTCATCCAGGCAATCATGAAAGCGTCCCCACCGATACCGTTGCTCGTCGGTTCCACGACTGTCAGGGTCGCAGCAGTTGCGACCGCTGCATCCATCGCATTACCGCCCTGTTTCAACACTTCAATACCCGCTTCTGTTGCCAGAGGATGCGTAGTTGCGACCATCCCGTTTTTTGCATATACACTGTAGCGACTGTTCTGATATGGATAATTATTATGTTTCATGAAATCCCCTTAATTTTATTATTTTGAAAATTCGATATAAAGAAGAACCCTGCATTACACAGGGTTTTTCATCCCTAGGCACCGCAGCATTTCTTGTACTTCTTGCCGCTGCCGCATGGGCATGGATCATTACGTCCGACTTTGACTTCCTTGACGATTGTCTTAGTTTTCAATTCTGATTCTTTATGGCCTCTGAACTTGAAGTGGCGGGTGTTTTCGACGATGCCCGCAATATTGTCGAAAAAGTCACGCTGGTCATTGACATTGCTGAATTCAACATCGAGCGACATCAAATATTGAACGATTTCGTCCTGTTTCTCCCCGCGCATGATCAGTTGTAACAGAGAAATGTAAATATTCTCATGCTTGGAGCGGGGCACCTTCACATTTTTCTCGACCCATTCCCTCAGCTTTCTGTGGTTGGACGATTCATCAATATAGTTGGGATTGCTGAACTTGATGAATTTGCCGAACTCAGGCTCATAATACGGTCTGTCACCCTGGAGCTTTTTGACCATTTCATATTGGGCATAGTTCATATCATCAATCACTATCTGGGCGTTGTCCTCATCAATCGAGATATCATAAGGAGATCCTTCAAGGAAGTCTATGATTTCCTTTGAAGTCACGTCTTCATCATAATACTTCTTAAATAAATGGATCAGCTGTTCAAAGCTTACGATACCGTACAGGTGAAGCGCTGCCCTGATCAGGTTCAATCTTCTCTGAACTTCGAGCCTTTCTTCCCTGTTCTCTTTCGTATCCACTTCTTCATACAGATTGACGATCGCATCTGTCAGGAAGAAGTTGTCCTCCTGTTCAGTATCCTCAAATGCATACCCCATGATATACAGGCCGAAAATCTCCTCAAGGGAGTAGCGCTTTTCTTTATCTTCTTTCACTGATTTTTTCCATGTATTGAATGAATCCTCATCAATGTACCTGTATGCATACGCCGCCGTTTCAGCATTTTTCTGCTGTTTAATGATCTCTTTTATCAAATCTTCTTTATTAAAAGTAGAATAATTTTTAACAGAAATGGTCTTTGCCAATCTTTTTAAATCATTCATATTATATGCTTCCAAATGTGTCTCTGCATTCGCCATGACAGATCCACCTCCAAATACTATTTAATAATTACATTTTATCATATCAGGAATACTAAAATACATTCAAAGCGATGTAGATGACCAGAGGCACCGTCACCACGCTGAATAATGTACTGAACATGACGATTTCCGCTGCATATTCAGGGTCATCGCTGTACTGCTGGGCGATGATGGTGCTGTTCACTGCCGAAGGCATAGCCGTTGTGATCAATATCGCCTGGGCCACCACGCCGTCCAGATTGAACAACAATAATAAAACAATTGTCAGTACAGGTCCAATGATAAGTCTGATGAAACTTGCAGCGACGGCGCTTATGCGTATTCGTCTGAACGATATACCCGCAATCTGTGCACCGAGTATGAACAGTACAGTACCGATCATCGCATCACTGATGTAGTCAAAAGAAATATATACCGACGCCGGTACACCTATATTGAAAAAATTAAATATCAGACCGAGCGCCAGTCCGTAAAATATCGGCATTTTAAAATAGCCGAGGAGCGCTTTCCATTTGCCTGATTCTGCAGCCCTGAGTGAAACGACCCCGTATGAGTACGCAAACATATTTTGAAAAAATACCATCATGATCTGAACACTCATCGCATACGGATCACTTCTGAAGACCAGATCGTTCACCGGCACCCCGTAATTGCCGGCATTATAAAAAAGATTCGAGTTTGTAAAAAGTATCTGATGACCGGGCTCAAGCCCCATCGCCCTGCCGATAAAATATGTAAGGACGAATGTCAGTGCTGCATACAGTATAAGGAACAGCAGAACTGACAACAGCAGTGTAAATTCCATATCCGCTTCAAACAGATTCATGAAAATAAAGACCGGCATAATGTAATTGATCATCAGCTTGGCCAGAGTGCCGCGGTCCAGTTTGAATCTGAGCTGGACCACATAGCCGATAATTACAATGATGGCGATGGGGAGCATGACGTTGATGAATATAAACATGAAATCCGACATAAATGTTCCCTCACTATTTTATATTAGAAAATAAACAAAAATAATCGTTCCAAATACAACAAAAAACAGCGGCACCCTGAATATCGCCAATATCATTGCAAATAAACCGCCTAAAATCCCCTGCACCGGCGTTTCAACCGCCGTCAGCAGCCCCGGGAAAATTAATACTCCAAGCGCAGCATATGGTATGTAATTGAGCAGAGTGATCAGCCACTGCGGAAACTGCAGCCCGCCGACAAAAAATGCAGGCAGGATTCTGGTGATGATCGTCGCCAGGAATAACGCGAAGATTAACATTATCATACCTTATCACTCCTTTTTTCCAAAACAAGCCCGAACATTGCCGAGAGCACCATCGCCAGAATGATGGCCAGTCCGGACGGGATGAAGTTTATTTCTATGAAAATAAAATGCAGTATCATACCGAGTACGGCGACAATCAGATATTTATGATGTGTTCTGATGGCAGGCACCAAAAGAGCGATGAACAGCGCATATAAAGCGATGCCGCTTGCCGTCACCCACTCCTCGCTCATTATCTCCCCAGCCATATATCCGACTACTGAGAAGACAACCCAGAATATGTAAGCCGTAATAAAAATAATGAAATAGTTGATAAAGTTTTTCCGTTCATTCTCAACGTTTGCAGAGAGTGCAAATGATTCATCAGTGACATAGGATGAAATGAGCAGCTTTTTCAACAGTGATTCATCTTTCAGGTCATAGTTGATTTTAAAAGACATCACAAAATGTCTGGAATTCAGCACAAAAACAGCGATGATGATGGCAGCTGCACTGCTTGAGGCAGAAAGCATCTGAAGTGCCAGAAACTGGCTTGCGCCGCCGAAAACCATAAAGCTCATCAGAAATGTCTCGAATGCGGTGAGCAGCGGCTTTGCGGTAATTCCAAAGGCGACAGCAACCGGCAGATAACCAAGTCCGATAGTGAGTCCGTCGAGTAAAGATTTCCTGTATGTATTCAATTTCTGCACTCACTCCAATAAATTTAATTAACAAACATTTTAACATATTTGGTATAGTCTAATTAACAAATAAATTCAATCAACATACTTTATAGGAGATATATTTATGAAAGCGATCGCTTTGGATATGGACGGTACGATATTAAATAACCGCGGGGAGTATTCTCCGCGTCTTGTGGAAGTGCTAAGAAAACTTCATGAGCAGGGGCTGATGATCTTCATCGCCACAGGCCGCACAAAGAGCGGCATTCTTAGAGTGACACCGAAAGAAGTCCCTCTGTCAGGTTTTGTCGCAGCCAGCGGAATGAGCATCTACAATCATTCAGGCAGTGATTATGAAAAGATTGTCAGCTACCGCTTCGACAGGGCATTGGTTGAAGAAGTCCTGGCCTCTGCAAGGGAACGTGAAATTTATTATGAAGCATTTACCGCTGAAAGCGGCGGCAGGACGCTGAAAAAGGATAAGGAATACAGTGCACGTGACATTGGCGGGGACCGGCCTGAAACAATGTTCGAATATGAACATGTACAGCTGCTCAAGACTCTCGATAACGAGGAACAGTGGGTCGACGAGCTGAATATGGATGAGCTGCTGAAAGTGTTCTTCATTTCAAAAGACATTGAAAAAATAGATGCCTGGTTCGATTATTTGAGCGGCCAGCAGAAGCGGCTGGATTATTCCCTGTACAAAACAAGCAGGCATAACAGTGAAATCATGCTGGGTGGAAAAGATAAAGGCACCGGTCTTGAGACACTGGTGAAAGAATACGGCATCTCCGCAAAAGATGTCCATGCGATCGGCGACTCGATGAACGACCTGCCGCTCTTTGAAATATGCGGCAGAAAAACAGCTATGGAAAACAGTACCGAATCCGTCATCAGTGCCGCTGACGATGTCACGGAATTCAGCAATGAAGAAGACGGACTCGCCGTATATCTGGAAAAAACCTATTTAAAATAAAAACAGGCTTAAAGCCTGTTTTTTTATACGCTAAATTCTGTGCTTCGATGCTGCTTCCTTGAATTCTTCCTGCGCTTTCTTCAGACGGTCGTTGAAACTCGCTGATTTCTTTAAAGAGACCACGCTCAGTGCCCCCCAGAAATAAATCTTCATCATAGCGACGGTCCTTCGTTCCGATTGATCGATGATATGCATACTGCCCTCTCCTTTATCACTTACCCAGATTATCGAATTCATCTTCCGTTTCCCTTTTAAGGCCGAGAAACCATACATGAGCCTCCATGAGTTCGTCCGGCACAATTTCATGACCGCCATCGGTCAGTTTCACTTCAGCAATCGCTCCGCGCAGTTCCAATTTCTTTTTCAACTGATATGACTCTCCTGCAGTCGTCACCATATCCCTCGCACCTGCAGTCAGCATGACACTTGTACGGGTCAGATCCACCTTCTGGACCTGTTCACTTTTATAGCCGCTGTGCAGCAGTATCGCACCGAAAAAGTACAAATCATAATTAAGCAGAAGATGGGCCGCCATATTTGCACCATTGGAATACCCGACTAAAATCGACTGCTCCAAATTGATGCCATATTCCTTTTCGAAATTGACCAGCGCATCCTTCACTTTTCTGCCTTCTTCTCTCAGGCTGTCTTCATCAAATTCCGTTGGGCTGTGCCGTTTGAAAAATCTGGTCCGCCCGTTCTCGTCGGTATTGCCGCGCAGACTCAATACATTGGCATTCGAATCTATCGTTGCCGCCACATCCAGCAGATCGGTCTCCCGTCCGCCCGTGCCATGAAATAAAATGATCGTATAAGGGTTTTTATTCTTCCCTTTTATAAATAGATGCTCCATAATCAATACCCTCTAAAGTTAGTCTTCTATTCATTCGTATTATATAATAAATGTAACATATTTACCGAGGAGAGATATCTGTGTCAGTTAAAGGATTGCATCATGTCTCTGCAATTACTAAAGAAGTTTTGGACAACCATGATTTTTATACAAAAATACTGGGTCTCAGACTGGTTAAAAAGACAGTCAACCAGGATGAACCGAGCATGTACCATCTGTTCTATGCCGATTATAAAGGGACACCCGGCACCGACATCACATTTTTTGAAATCGGCCGGTCATCCAAATATCAGCCGGGTACGAATTCAATATCACGGACCGTCTTCAGAGTCCCTTCACTGGAATCATTGGAATATTTCAAAGAACGGTTCCAGAAAAAAGGAGTGTATACTGAAGGGATCATAGAAAGGTTCGGTTACACATATATGAACTTTTCCGATTATGAAAATCACCGTCTGGCGTTGATCGTCGATCCGGATTATGATGAATCGGAGCCATTTGCCGGTACAGATATACCACAAGAATTTTCCATTACCGGCATCAAAGCGGTTGAAGTCACCGTCCAATACTTGAAGCCGATGATTTTATTTTTAGAAATGCTCGGCGGGAAAGTCGCTGGCGAATGGGATGATGAGACCGTTGAAGCGGAAGTGAAATTTGGTGAGGACTCTGTTTTCATTATAGAAAACAGAACTTCACAAATTGAAAAAGAAGGGTTCGGCAGCGTCCACCACTTTGCGCTCAGAGTCAGTGATGAAGCGGCGCTTGAAAAAGTGCTTGAAACAGTCAATGCGGAGAAATGGCGGAATTCAGGGATCGTTGACCGTTTCTACTTCAAGGCAATCTATATCAAGGCTGTCGGCGATATCACGGTAGAAATTTCAACCGAAGACCCCGGTTTCACCGTGGATGAACGGCTCGAAGCCCTCGGCGAGTCACTCTCCCTGCCGCCGGACCTTGAAAAAGACAGGGACTTTATAGAACTCTATATGATTCCGATCAACTGACAGGGCTTATGGCGGGCTTAAATAAAGTGTATTTGAATCAGATTTTCCTGAACATGAAAAAACCGAACGGCTCACATGATGAGCCGTTCGGTTTTCTATATTTACAGACCAGACTTTTAATTCTCTTCTTCGATTTCAGAAGGCAGCTCTATCTCTTCCACTTCATTAAAGCTTGTGAATTCCACATCACCGTTCATCGAGTATTCTCCCTGTTCATCCTCACCGGAAGCTTCATATGCAATATACTCCACTACATGGTCTTCTTTATCCACTTCGACTTCTAAGTCACTGTATATTTCGGAAGTATCCAGTGCACCGAATTCAAATCCGAGCAGTGATTGGAATGCTTTGTAAACCGACTGATTCGATCCTTCGTAAGTAAAGAGATATGAATCATCCGTCTCTTCTTTGGTCAATTGCCCTGAAAGTTCCGCCAGTGAATTCAATGTACTGTCATATGTTACGAAAAATAAACTCTCAATATTCATGGACTCGGTCGTTTCCACCCAGTCATCACCAGTGAAGATATAAGTCGAACCGTCTTTTGCGACCGTTCTCACTTCATCATTGGATTTCAATAACAGATCAGGCGGATCGCCATCTTTAATGGCGGCTTCAGCATTTAAAGTATATGGTGCGCCATCAACAGAGCCTTCCAGGTCTATGAGCGCTTCATAACTTTCAAGGTCTTCCGAGCGATCGATCACCTGATTGAGTATCTCTTCATTTTCAGCTGTCCCCTCTTCTTTTTCCTCTGCCGGTTCAGCTTCTTCCGTTTCAGGCTCACTATTGTCTTCTTCATCTATATCCTGCTCAGCATTTTGTTCTTCTGCCGTTTCTTCTGAGGTTTGATCTGCTGTATCCTCTGTCGTTTCTTCAGGCCTTTCATCTTCTGTTTCACCGGAATCATTCTGACAGGCTGTAAAGAACACTGACAGAAGGAGCAATGGTATCATCATATATTTTTTAGTCTGCATTAATATTTAACTCCTCAAAGCCTAATCTCTATAAAATAATACCATGCTTAATTGATATAAACTAATAATATGCTAATTTTTGATTCGTCGTCTCGATTGTTTTCTGTTGTCATTCCGCATCGCCAAATACCTGTTTACACTGTATATGATCAGTCCGCTCCAGATGAAAACATATGCGACTGCATGGACATCCGTAAATGCTTCATCGTACATGAAAACACCGATGAGCAGCATGATCGTCGGCGCGAAGTACTGCAGGAAACCGATCAGGGACAGGCGTATTTTCTGAACACCGAGACTGAACAGGAGGAGTGGAATCACGGTTGCCGCACCCGCGCCCATCATCCAGACGCTTTCTGTATTGATACCGAATGAACCGCTGCCTGTTGCCTGCACATATATGATATACATCAACGCAAATGGTGCCAGGACAAACGTTTCAACCGCCATTGCGTAAACAGCATCCAGATTTATCGTTTTCTTGATCAGGCCGTAGACACTGAAACTGACAGCAAGGTAAAATGATATCCACGGTGCGGACCCGAGACCCACAATCATGTAGGCCACTCCGACAGCCACTATGAAGATCGCGATCCACCCCACTCTTGAAAACCTTTCTCCTAAAATTATGAGTCCCAGCAGAATGCTGATCAACGGATTTATGTAATAGCCGAGACTCGCATCCAGTATATGACCGGCCTGCACGGCGATGATGAAGACCAGCCAGTTGGAAGTGATTACCGCAGAGGCCATAAACAGCGCAGCCACTTTCTTTTTATTGCTGAAGATGAATTTTAAGTCCTCTTTGAAATATCTCCACCTGCCGATGAAAATGATGAATAAAATCATAAATACAAATGACCACAACACTCTGTGGGCGATGATTTCATATGAAGATATTTCTTCGATCTGCTTCCAGTAAATTGGAAGGAATCCCCAAATGATATATGCGCCCATGGCAAAGATGATGCCTTTTTTGCTCTCGCCCAATCCGTCATCCCTCCGATGCTGATAGTTGATTCCAATAATCTAATGTTACTTCTCCGCAATGATAATTAAAAGAATTTCAGCTCAATTAAAAAACCCGGGGAAAACCCGGGCTTCAAAATCATTTTAATAATCTCTGTCATCCAGAGCTCTGAAATCGTCGTCTCTGAAATCATTATCATGCACTTCCCTTTCATCGTCACGGGGCCCCGCTGCCTCACTAGCACGAACGTCCAAGACTTTACGTCCTTTATAGTAAAAGGAGACGATTGAACCGACCATCAGATACATGACATAAATGTATAGAACCAGGAAGATCAGCGTCGGAATCACCACTGCCAGTACAACCAGTACTACACTGTCAAACGCACTGAGCAGGAAGCCGATCAGCAATGCTCCGCCAATTATAAGGACAAAGTACAAAATCGTCACACCTGCAAGCAGCAGTACATTGCTGAAGAACAACTTCACAAGGCTCTGCCCGGCCTGGAACATCACTTTAAAAGCGATTGAGAACTTATCCATTGTCGGAATATGCGGCTGATCCACGAATACCAGGTAGACCAGGAACATATAGATCATCAACAGCACATAAGGTATATACATGAGCAGGAATATCGTCAGGTTCACCACTGCCATCAATATGAACACGCCAATCTGGCCGGTGATCATTGCTGCTGATGTTTCTATGCTGTTTTCATAGGACAGACCGCCAAGCAGTGCAGAAAAAGGCAGATTGACCAACGTAAATGCAAGCTGCATCAACATGGATATTCCAATACTGATGATGATGTAGCCGATTAGAACCAGTATTGTCAGCTTGACCGCCTTACCGTATCTGCGTTCCCTGAATACAAAGAACAGGTCGCTAAAGCCGTAACTCTCACCGGTATAGGCTGATGTAAAAAATTTTATGATGCCTATGCTCAATGGATAAATCACAAACACACTGAACAAAAATAATAAAAAGAAAATAAAAAATAAATACAGTAATACCCACGCACTGTCACCAAAGGCAAAAGATGGCAGCATGGTAATAATGAACACGGCAAAAAAGCTGATTGTTATAAAAATACCTGCAAGTATCGTCAGACCTATAATTTTACCTGCCTGGTTACTCGCATTTTTCCTGAACAGAGATTGATATTGGAACATCCTATCACCCTTCATTTTTTATTTATATTGTAAGAATATCATTTTTAGGTGGATTTTATAATGAACTTAGCCACCTCTGATACAAAAAACGCCATGTGAATTTCATGTTATATTGAAAGTTAACCACAACACTCAATAAAGGAATGAAATCACATGACGCAACTTCATGATACCACTGAATCCATCAAAGGAAAACATCTGACCAAAGCGGAACGGGCCCAAATTAAGATATTAAAGCAGGAGAATTACTCCAACCGTGACATTGCGGCGCGTTTAGGACGTGCACCCCAGACCATCAATAACGAAATCAAACGCGGAACCGTCCGACAAATCCGCCGTCAGAAACAGAATGGAAAAACATATG
>NZ_FNFY01000017.1 GCF_900101075.1 Lacicoccus qingdaonensis
GAACATTCCAAAGCCTGTGATTACATCGAATGTAGTCGACAGCAACATTGTCTGGTAGTGATGGCGGAGAGGCCACACCTGTTCCCATGCCGAACACAGTCGTTAAGCTCTCCAGCGCCGATGGTAGTTGGACTGACGTCCCGTCAGAGTAGGACGCTGCCAGGCAAACTTTTAGAGACCCTTTGCGGTCTCTTTTTTTGGTTAAATTAATATTGTTATTCTCCAGGTTTTCAATCGACGATTTATAAGTTGATATTTATCATTAACATTTATAGTGTATTTTTATCAGCGTATACATGTTAATTTTTATGTGGTAACATTTAAATAAATTTAAATTAATTGTCTGGGGGAATTGCGATGGGAAGTAAATCTAAAATTATATTAATTTTAGGTATTCTGGCAGGATTATTGTTATTGGTTGGTATAGGCGGTTTTGCAGCTTACCAGTTTTTTATGAACACACCAAAAAATAACTATCTTCTTGCAGAAAAAGATGAAATTGATTATTTTATGGAAGTTTTTGAAGAACGTTTTGAAAGTGAATTGGAATGGTATGAACAGACTCAGACCAATGCAGTGGAGATGGGTTACACTGTGACAGCGGATGTGAATGATCCGAGCTTGAATGAAATGGGTCTCGGTCAGATGATCAATCAGTCTGAAGTGATTTTACAGACTCAACTTGATAATGAAAATGAATATTCATCAGTAGATATGTCAGGTAATATAGCAGGGGTTTCTTTTGAAGACATATTTGCATATCTGGATGAGGATACTGCCGGTATTACATTTCCGTTCATCGAAGAATATATTATCTTAAATGAGGCAGATGCAGCCACTTTCATTAATACTATGGAGCCTGAAGCTATGGAAGAAGATACTGAGGTGGATTATTCAGATTTCTTTACAGGATCTTTAAGTGAAGAAAATATAGAGTACATACAGGATGAGTACACATCATTTATCCGTCAGGAGCTTCCCGATGATGCTTTCAGCTCCGAAAGTGAGGACATAACAGTTGGCGATGATGAAATCAGTGCCGAAAAATTGACTATGGAGTTGAGTGAAACACAGATACAGGAATTTTTAAGCAGCCTGTATACTAAGATTGCTGATGATGAAGAATTGGCGGAGATGATCAGAATGGAATTCACTATGAACGCTGCTGACATGGAAGGCGAGAAGTTCATCAGCGATTTTAATGAAGCGTTGAGGGAAGAAGCTGAGGAAGTCCACAACAGGGAATTCCCGGATGGTCTGACTTCAACAATCTGGTCTGACGGGGATCATATAGTTAAGCGTGAACTGAATGGATCATTCGTAGATTCTGGAGAAACTGTACCGATTGAGATAGCCGGGGAAAAAGTGGTGAGTGACGAAGGGGAGCAGTTTAACTATACGATTTCATCAGAAGGCGAAAGTGTTGATATGGAAGCAGCTTTCAATGAGACTGAAGATGGCTTCAGCGATCATGTCGAATTTAGTGAGCAGAATTCTTCAAGTATATTTGCTTTATCTATGGACAAAACATCGGTAGATACTGAACAGACTAACTTCCAACTTGATTTCCCTACAGGCTTCGAAGGGGAAACAGTTTCATTGTTCTGGGATATGGAAGGAACTTATGAAGAAGATCAGGTTTCACAAACCCATACGTTATATGCCGATGACGGTACGACGGTTACACGTGATAATTTTGCTTTGAATATTGACGTTGAGGGTTCTACTTTAAATGAGGTAGAGCGTCCGGAAACTGAAAATACTGTTGATTTGGGCAGTATGGAAGAATCGGAACTGGAACAGTATTTCAATGAATTCGGCGAACAGTTCACAGAATGGATGGGGACGAATGTTCCGGGTATGAATCAGGGTTTTTAATAAAATGATTTGAAAGGGTGCATTAGCAATGAAGACATTGAAGCATATATTCGTGTTTCTGGCTAATGACATCAATAGAATGAAGAGGAAGTGGCTGTCACTTCCTCTTATTTATATTTCACCATTAATATTTGTCAGCCTTGTCATATGGATGGCGTCATTATTGTTCTCTCCAGATGAGGAGGCGCCTGTTTCTGTCGGGGTAGTCAATCTGGATGACAGTGATGAAACACAGGAGATGGTCTCATTGCTGGTGGAAGCGACGGATGTTGCTGAAGGATTGAAGCTTGAGGGACTTGAGCACGAGGAAGCATCTGAACAGATTGAAAATGATGATATCGCTGCCTACATCGTCTTCCCGCCGGAGTTTTTCACGAAAATGATTCAAGGGGAAGAAAGCCGCCTGGAAGTGGTGGGCAATCCGAACCGTGTGCTGGAAAGCCATGTGGTCAATGAGGTGATCGAGACTGTGGTGAGGCATATTAGAAGTTCTCAGGCGAATATACTTACCATCAATCATTACGCTGAAAATTTTGGCATGGATGCGGATCAGCGTAATGAACTGATGCTGAATCAGTTCATCAGTTTTTTTCTGCAGACTTTATCTAGCGACACGATGATGGATGAATCGGAAAGCGCCCACCATATGTCCACAGGGTATGAATATTTCATCATCAATGGCATGTTCATCATCATATCGATATGGGTTCTGGTGACACATCTGGCACTTGTACAGGATGTGAGGCAGCAATTAAGAAACAGGATGAGAATGTTCGGGGCGACATATATTGCCGAAGGCACTGCAAAGACACTGTTGACGTTTACTGTGACAGTCTTAATGAGCATTTTATTTTTATACATAGTGACGAAAATCGACGGCCTGTATATTGTGGGTGAGAATTTTGTCAGGGTATCTGTGCTGATGGGTTTATACATAACAGCTCTTGCCTTGGTATTGCTGCTCATCGACTGGGTGATTCCTTCATTTAAAGCGGCTCTCTTGGTCAAGGCTGCGGTGCTTTTTTCTGTCCTGCTGTTTGCCGGTGCTTTAATACCAAGAATTTACTTCCCGATATATTTTGAAACTATTTTTGATTTCAGTTTTAGTTATCAGGCTTTGAACTGGATAGAGGAGATCATGCTCGGCAGCCGGTTTTCATTTGAGCTCGATGTGCTGCTCATTTCCATTATTGTACTGTCGGTGATGCTGATTGCTGCCGGTCTGTGGAAGGAGCGGAGAGTGCGATGAAAAACTTATTGATAACACGCTGGCTGTTGCTGAGGCCTGTACTTTGGAAAGTGATGCTGTGGATGTTGCTGCCGCTTGCTCTGACAATTCTCATTACTTCTGCAGTTAATGAAACGGGTGAAGATTTCAGAGTGCCTGTTGCAGTAGTAGTTCAGGGCGAAGAGGGAGAAGTGACAAGGGGTATACTGAATTCGCTGGAGAATAGTGAGTTTATCAGGCTGGATAAGTTTAAAGAAAATGAACAAAATCATGCCATTCATCAATTGGAGCAGTATAATTACGATAGTGTATTCGTACTGACGGAAGATTTCGAAAATAAAATGACAAATAACGACAGGGATAATTTAGTGGAAGCTCATTATACAGACAGGTCCCTATTCTACGTGCCGGTGAAAGAACAGCTGGCATCACTCATGCAGGAATACCTTGGAGAACTGGCTGTTTATGAGGAAATCTACTCACTCCGTGATGAATTTGCTCCGGAGCAGTCAATTTCAGAACAGGAAATAGGGAGTACGATAAAGACCATCCGGACAGACAGTAATTTATTGACCCAGGAGTTGACATTCCAGGACACTGAATCGTCGTCAGATTATGATGATATGCTGAATCCGTGGACAGGATGGGCATATTTGACGATTATGCTGTCCGTATTCATGTTTGATATGATTAATAAGGAATATCATGGCAATATCGGCCATCGATTCAAATTTACAACCATCTCTCATAAGTCGTATTTATTATACAGTCTGATGATGTTTACGGCAGTTATGCTGCTGATCGATCTGACGACGTACTTTATAATCAATTCAATGTTTGGAGTGGATGTCAGCCTTTTTGCTTTGATTTCGTTCAGGATGTTTTGCAGCTTATTGGGCTTTCTGCTTGCAGTGTCTGCCGGAAGTCCGTTCGGATTGTATCTATCCGGCCTGATGGTTACGGTCGTTCTGCTTGCGCTGCACATAGTGATGCCGCTTGCAGGAGGCCAGGCCGTGCGGTGGGCTTATGAATACCTGCATCCGGCGGTGTCCTTGATGACCGGGACCATGAATCTGATGCTGCCTGTTTTACTGCTGATAATCGTTGTATGGAAAGGGCGTGGGGCACTTGTTGAAAGTTGATGCTTTATATAAAAGTTACGGTAAAGAGCCGGTGCTTGAAGATTTCAATATGCAGGCGGACCGGGGAGAAATCATCGGTCTCGTCGGAGAAAACGGCGCGGGCAAGTCCACACTGCTGAGAATTATTGCGACATTGAACCGGCCGACTGACGGTGAAGTGTATATAGATGAACAAAGCTATGGGAAAAATTATAAAAAACTGCGCAGGAAAATAGGGTATGTCCCTCAGGAGATCGAATTGTGGGAAGAGCTTTCCGTAATAGAAAATATGCGTTTTTTTGAAAAGCTTTCCCATGAAAACCGGTCTGTTCCCGAATTGAAAAATCTGCTGTCAGAACTGCATCTGGAAAAATATGATACAAAAGTGAGCCGGCTGTCCGGCGGTATGAAACGGAAACTGAACCTGGCCATCAGCCTCATACACGAGCCGGAACTGCTGCTGCTGGATGAACCGACGTCCGGCATAGATCTTAAATCGCGGATTGAAATCGGTAAATTTTTAAAAGGACTTGCCGGCAAAGGGGCGTTGATCATCTATACTTCGCATGATATGACAGAAATCAGGGAACTATGTGACCGTACCATTTTTATAGGAAAAGATCCGTTTTATAAAAATATATTAACAGATGGTTGAAAGGTGATTGAATGCGTTTGATAAATAAACTGAACGAATTAAGAAGCGCTCCGGCCATATCCATGCATGTGCCCGGCCATAAAAACATGACCGTCGGAAACCTGGACAGGTTGAACTGGATGGATGATATGACAGAGATTACGGGGCTGGATGATCTGCATTCCCCTGAAGGGGTCCTGCTTGAACTGAATGAGTTTTTATCCGGAAAATATCCGGGATATATGGCACAGGCTGTGGTGAACGGCACGACGACAGGTATTTTATCAGCCATTTATGCCCTTAAGGATAAGGTGGATCAATTTGTGGTCATTGACGATGCCCATAAATCCGTTTATCATGGTCTGGACCTTACCGGGGCATCATTTCAAAAGAAATCATCAGAAGAGATATTGACGATGGAATTGAAGAATAAAGCCCTCATCCTTACATATCCGACATACAGCGGCGATGGTATCAAAGACCTGGCACACATCATTGAAAAATCAAGAGCTGGAGGGGCGGCCGTCATCGTCGACGAAGCCCACGGTGCTCATAACGATATCGCACCGGGATTTCTGCCTTCAGCGATGAATTACGGGGCGGATATCGTCGTACAGTCGTATCATAAGATGCTGCCTGCCCTCACGGGTGCCTCAGCCGTATTTACAAATGACCGTCAGCTGCACAGGACGATGATGAAATACATCGACTACTTTGAAACGTCGAGCCCTTCCTATTTGATATTGGCATCGATAGAACTCGCCCATCAGTTTTATAATGATTTTGTACATACTGAATTTTATGACAGAAGACTTGAAATAATGGATTATCTGCAGTCACTTGATTTTACGGTCATAGAAAGTGATGACCCCGCCAAAATCATTATTAACAGAGAGGGTATGTCACCTTATCAGCTAATTGACATACTGGATGAGGCACATATCTATTCAGAAATGGTGACAGATGAAGGGGTGCTCTGGTGTCTGCCTTTATTTCATGTAGGACACGGCTACCCGCTGTCTTCATTGTTTGAAAGGCTGGATAAATTATCATATGACGGAACGGACCCCGCTCTCGTCCGTGGTGAAGATTTAAGTTTTCTCATAGGAAAAGAAGCCGTACGAACGGTGGTGCCGTATCCTCCGGGAGTGCCGATTATACATGCAGGCGAACATTTTACACATGACATCGTTAAAACTATAATACACAAAAGGTATTATCATGTTAAAATGGAAGGCATAGAAGACAATATAGAATGCTATAAAGTTGAGGATGACACATGACGATTTTTATTACTTTTGAAGGTCCGGAAGGCTCTGGAAAAACAACCATTATATCAATGCTGAGTGAAGCACTCGAAGATACGAATGACGTGATGGTCACCCGTGAGCCGGGCGGCATCCCGATCAGTGAAAAAGTCAGGGATATACTGCTCGCAAATGAGAATGACATGGACGGCCGTACAGAGGCATTATTATTCGCGGCGGCGAGACGCCAGCATCTGGTGGAAAAAGTTGTACCTGCCCTGAATGATGGGAAAATCGTCTTATGCGACCGTTTCATCGACAGTTCCCTTGCGTACCAGGGCTATGCCAGAAATCTCGGTATGGATGAAATCATGCAGGTCAACAAGTTTGCGATCGAAAATCATATGCCGGATCTGACGATATATTTGAAGCTTTCACCGGAAATCGGACTGAGCAGGATTCAGGACAATGAACGTGACAGCAACCGTCTGGATAAAGAAACACTGGAGTTTCATAAAGATGTGGTATTAGGGTATAATAAGTTATCTGAAAATTATCCGGACCGCATCAAAGTCGTGGATGCAGATCAGAATATTGAAGATGTGTTCAAGGATACCTATAGTATAATAGAAAAATATATGAATCATAGAGGTGACAAATCATGAAAATGGTAATAGCAATTGTGCAAGATCATGATAGCCAGAGATTGACGGATCGACTGACAAAAGCAAATTTCAGAAATACAAAACTCGCATCTACAGGCGGTTTCCTGCGTGCAGGGAACACGACATTCCTGTGTGGTGTGGACGATGAGCGTGTGAATGATCTGTTGAATTTAATCGATGATACATGCGGTAACAGAGAACAGACGGTTGCGCCTGTGACGCCTATGGGCGGCAATGCGGATTCCTATATTCCATATCCTGTGGAAGTTGAAGTCGGCGGTGCGACGGTATTTGTATTACCAATAGAGCAATTTGAAAGATTTTAAAGTAAATATAGATGGATATTAATCAGACGACGGAAAGCTATCTTTTGAACGCCATTCAAAATAAACGGCTAAGTCACACATATATGTTCGAAGGCGATACTCTGGAGACATTGAGAAGATATGGCATGTTTTTCGCATTGAACATATTCGGAGACACACCGCGCAACCAGTCTTTGCTGGTAGAGGGGAATCATCCGGATTTCTATTATCTGCACACTGATGAAAACTCGATAAAGAAAGAAGCGGTCGGTGAACTGATGCATGTGATGAACAACAAGCCGACAGAATCAGAATATAAAGTATATATTATAGAGGCTTTTGACAAGCTGACCCCGCAGGCTGAAAACAGCCTCCTCAAATTTTTGGAGGAGCCGCCCGAGAAAACAATAGCAATTTTACTGACAATCGATAAAAGCAACATTTTGCCGACTATTCATTCCAGGGCCCAGCACGTCCATATTAAAGGGCAGAGCAGCGACCGCCTGAAAGAACTGGAATATTTATCAGAAGCGGATCTGCAGACGTTAGATGTACTGTCTCTCAATGCACAGCATATAAAAGATACAGGCGAGAATTTCACAAAACTGCGAAGTGCGGCGGCTGAATTTTCATCCAAATGGATAAATGGCCACTCTCTCGTGCTGCTGGATATTAAACCGATGCTGGATCTTTGTGCTGAACGGCGGGACTATTCGCTGCTGCTGCAGCTGATAGATGGCTATGTGCGCCAGGCCTTGCATTCGAAGTTGAAGCTCGACATATTCGAACCGTTTAAAGAAGGCGTCAAAGTGGATAATATCATCGGTGTGAATCATCTGACCAATATGCTGGATGAAATAGAACAGGCCAATAAGATGATTCAATTCAATGTACACCCGATGCTCGCATTTGAGGGAATGGTTATCATTTCGAAAGGTTGATGAATTATGATAAAACTCATGACTGCGACTCAATTAGATTACTTTAGTAATATTTATATAGACAGCAGTAAAGCATCTGTAAAAAGAGATGATTACATTATTGCCGAGACAAAGCGCGGGAAGGAATTGCTGCGTGTCGTCAAAGGCACATATGAAATACCAAAAGATAATATAGTTGAACCGGACGGTCAATTTATAAAATTCGCAGATGACAGCGATTTAAAAAAATATCATGAAAATGAATCCAAGGCGGCGGATGCATTACAATTCTGCAAAAAGTCCGTCGTGGAGGAAAAGCTGGATATGAACATCGTCAACGCGATGTATACGCTTGACGATAAAAAGCTCATTTTCAAGTTTACTGCTGATGAACGTGTGGATTTCAGATCACTTGTCAGAGTGCTTGCCACACGGTTTAAAACACGCATCGAATTAAGACAGGTCGGTGTTCGTGATGAAGCTAAATATTTAGGCGGTATCGGCCCATGCGGCCGGGCACACTGCTGCTCGACTTTTCTCGGTGATTTCGTACCGGTCAGCATCCAGATGGCGAAAAATCAGGATCTTTCCCTGTCACCGACAAAAATTTCAGGAGCATGCGGCAGACTGATGTGCTGCCTGAATTATGAAGATCAGTACTATGAGGATACAAGGAATAAAATGCCCGATGTCGGTGAAATGGTCGATACCCCGAACGGCAAAGGCAAAGTCATCGGCATGAATATTCTGGATCTGGTTGTCCAGGTGAAATATAAGGACGACTATATTCAGGAATATCATTATGATGAGCTGGAGGAAACGGCTCCCCACGGTGGTTTTTCATAATGGACCGCGAACAGCTTTTCAATCATATCAGTAAGCTTGAGAATGATCTTCAAAACATGCAGGAAAACCTTGAATCGATCAAGGTGCATGCAGTTAAGCTGGTTGAAGAGAATGTCAGCTTACAGATGGAAAAAGAACATTACGAAACATTGGTGAACAATGCAAAAACAAAACCTGATGCCTCTTTCAAACAAAACACTTTAAAAAATTTGTATGATGAAGGTTTCCATATCTGCAACGTACATTTTGGTACACACAGACATGGTGAAGAGTGTCTCTTCTGTCAGGGTTTCATAAATCAAACATAACTGGAAAAGCGGCTGATGCCGCTTTTCTTATGTCAACAGAGGTGAAGGAATTGTTAAAAGATGGGGAAAGACTGGATGAGCTTTTCCGTGAATCGATGCAAATCATTCAGAGCAGATCGGTATTTTCTTTTTCCGTGGATGCTCTGCTGCTTGCTGATTTCACGAAGATCACGAAACGGGATAAAAAGATCATGGACTTATGTTCAGGCAATGGCATCATCCCGCTGCTCCTCTCCCACAGGACCAGCCTGCCGATAGACGCGGTGGAAATCCAGGAAGTGCTGGTGGATATGGCCGAACGCTCATTTGATCTGAATGAAAAATCGTCCATGCTTACCATTCATAATATTGATATTAAAAATATAAAGTCGCATTTTGAGCACTCGTCATACGATGTCATTACCGTCAACCCGCCATACTTTACGAATGACCAGCCACTAAAGACTCTCGGCCCGCACAGTATCGCAAGACACGAAGTCATGATCGATCTTGAAGGGATAATTGCGGCAGCCCGCTACCTCATTAAAAATAAAGGCCGGCTCTATATGGTGCACCGTGCAGAGCGGAGTGAAGAAGTCACATATCAGCTGATGCAAAACGGCTTCCGGGTAAAAAAGAAACAGTTTGTCTATAATGATCCGGCGTCTCGGACTGCGATGTTCGTCGTGCTGGAAGCGGCATTTCATTCTCAGGCCTATGTTGATATACTGCAGCCTTTTTATATATACGGCCCGGACAATAAGTACTCAAAGGCAATGCTAGAGGTCTACTATGGTTAATTATCATATTTATATTGTCGAGTGCATTGACGGCACCCTCTATACCGGCTATGCAAGAGATGTCGAGGCGAGGGTGAAAAAACACAACCTCGGTACAGGAGCGAAATATACGAGGAATAAACGTCCGGTAAAGCTGAAGTATCAGGAAACCTTTGATTCGAAGAGTGATGCGATGAGAAGGGAGATAGAGATCAAGAAGCTTTCAAGGCGTGAAAAATTGATTTTGATCAGAGGAGGAAAATCATGAACCTTTATATAACCGGCACACCGCTTGGCAACCTGGATGATATGAGCGTCCGCGCAGTCCGGACCTTGAAAGAGGCTGACGTCATCTTATGCGAAGATACGAGACTGACCCGGAAACTGACAAATCACTTTGACATTACAACGCCACTTCGCTCCTACCATGATCATAATAAGGATCAGGTCGAAGATGATATCATCAGTGAGATGAAGGAAGGAACTGTCTTCGCACTTGTCAGTGATGCAGGCATGCCGGTCATTTCAGATCCCGGCTACGAGCTCATCAGAAAGATGCAGGAGGCAGACCTGGAATACGCCGTAATACCTTCCGCATCGGCATTTACACTTGCGCTCGTTGCGAGCGGCATCCCTTCATTTGAATTCACGTTCTTCGGATTTCTTCCTAAGACGGGAAGCAAGAAAAATGATAAGTTGAAACAGATCATGTATCATCCCCAGACTTCGGTATTATATGAATCGCCTCATAAATTGAAGCAGACGATTAAAGGTATGCTGGATATTGATGAAGCGCGTGAAGTGAGCATTTCAAGGGAAATCACCAAAAAGTTTGAACAGCACCGCCGGGGCAGTGTCAGGGAAATATATGACATGCTGGATGAGGAAATTCCTTTAAAAGGGGAATTCGTGATTGTCATCAGAGGATATGAAGAAGAAGAGATGGTCAGTGATACACCGATCAAGGAACATGTGAACCAGTTTATAGAAGATGGCATGAAGCCGACGAAGGCGATCAAGATGGTCGCTGATATAAAAGGTATGAAAAAGCAGGAAGTCTATGATATTTATCATGATTGAGACACAAAAAAAGCCGGAAATCATAAGGTTTCCGGCATGGTTTTTAATCATCAGACATTTTATCCTGAATCTCTTTTATAAGCATGTTGGCGCCTTCTTCACTTAAAATGATCCGGCCCTCGGCAAGTCTCATGTTTTTATCGGAGACATCGCCTGTAATATCACAAGTCATAGATGGTTTATACTTCTTCAGAATGATCGTATCATCATCCGTATATATTTCTAAAGCATCCTTCACTTCGATATCGAGAATGCGTCGCAGCTCTATAGGGATGACTACACGTCCTAACTCATCGACCTTGCGCACGATACCAGTTGACTTCATATGAGTTCCTCCTTACTCCTGTTCCTCATGAAGATTCTAGGCTGTATGTTATGGGAATGATAATATTAAGACACTACTTTCATAATTAAGTTTATTAAATATAGAAATAAAAATATATCTTTTTTTGTTTGAAAATGGTAGGTCTTAAGATACAGATGATTATAGCACAGAAGGTTTTCATGTTGCCAACAATTATACCGCGGCAATTGAAAATTACTTCAAAATTAGATATATTTAACTAATGAACAATTAGGAGGCAATGGCATGGAAAAACCAACTTTTTATATAACAACGCCAATATATTATCCGAGTGGGAAGCTGCACATTGGAAATGCATATACAACAATTGCATGTGATGTTATGGCGAGATATAAACGCATGCGGGGGTATGATGTTTATTATTTGACAGGTGCTGATGAACACGGTCAGAAAATAGAGAACAAAGCTGAGAAAATGGATGTGTCTCCTCAGAAATATGTGGATGAAATGGCGGATGATATGAAGAAGTTATGGTCACTGCTGGAAATTACAAACGACCAGTTCATACGTACAACCAATGATGTTCATAAAAAAGCGGTCCAGAAGATTTTTGAGCAGCTGCTGGAGCAGGGCGATATTTATCTCGGTGAATATGAAGGGTGGTATTCAGTTGAAGATGAAGAGTTCTTTACGGAATCCCAGCTTGCTGAAGTTTACCGGGACGATAATGGAAAAATGACAGGCGGTGTTGCGCCGAGCGGCCATGAAGTCGAACTGCTTAAAGAAGAAAGTTACTTCTTTAAGATGAGCAGGTATGCGGACAGGCTTGTTCAGTACTATGAAGACAATCCCGAATTCATCCAGCCCGCTTCACGTAAAAATGAAATGCTGAATAACTTTATCAAGCCGGGACTTGAAGATCTTGCAGTATCAAGAACGACATTTGACTGGGGAATTCCTGTCAAATCCAATCCTGAACATGTAGTCTATGTATGGATTGATGCACTGACGAACTATATCACCGCACTTGGCTACGGCTCGGATGACGAAACTTTATTTCATAAATACTGGCCGGCCGACGTCCAGATGATTGGTAAGGAAATCGTCAGGTTCCATGCGATATACTGGCCGGTAATGCTGATGGCGCTTGATTTGCCGCTGCCTAAAAAACTGATGGGTCACGGCTGGTTATTGATGAAGGACGGCAAGATGTCCAAATCCAAAGGGAACGTCATCTATCCGAATACGCTCGTTGAGAGGTACGGCCTCGATGCGCTGCGCTATTACCTGATGAGAGAAGTGCCTTTCGGTTCAGATGGTGTGTTCACACCGGAATCGTTCGTCGACCGTACAAACTTCGACCTTGCGAATGACCTTGGAAATCTGGTCAACCGGACACTTTCCATGATCAATAAGTATTTTGACGGCGAGCTGCCTGAATATAAAGGTCATATCAATGAATTTGATGAAAACCTTGAAGCTGTCGTCAGGGAAAATGTCCAGGCTTATGAGGATGCCATGGAATCTCTCGAGTTCAATAAAGCACTCAGGGCCACATGGACAATCATCAGCCGAACAAATAAGTATATTGATGAAACGACGCCGTGGGTTCTCGCAAAAGATGAGAGTAAGAAGGAAGAACTCGGTAATGTGATGGTGCATCTGGCTGAGAATATCCGTATTGCGGCAATACTGCTGAAACCGTATCTGCCTCATGGACCGAAAGAAATTTTCAGGCAGCTGAACATGGTGGATGAAACACTTGAAGAATATGATTCAATCAAGACGTACGGCCGTATCAAGGTTGCCGGCGAAGTCATCAATAAACCGAAGCCGATTTATCCACGTCTGGATGTCGAAAGCGAAGTTGAGCATATCAAGAGTTCCATGAAGCCGCCTAAACAGGATGAAGAGGAAGAGCCGGAAGATTTAACTTCCGGACGCATCAACATCGGTGACTTTGACAAAGTTGAAATCAAAGCCGGTACAATTATCAATGCCGAAGGTGTTAAAAATGCGGATAAACTGCTGAAAATACAGGTGGATCTCGGCGAGGAGCAGCGTCAGATCGTCTCCGGAATCAGAGAACAGTATGAACCGGAAGATATCATCGGTAAAAAAGTGCTTGCCGTCACCAACCTTGAACCGGTTAAACTGCGCGGTGAGCTGTCTGAAGGTATGATATTAACAGCTGAAAAAGACAACCGTCTGACACTGATCAGCGTACCTGACGGCATAGAAAACGGCAGCATCGTAAAATAAGGAGTGAATTCTTTTGCTGATTGATACACATGTACATTTGAATGCAGATCATTATGATGAAGACCTCGATGATGTGATTGAGCGGGCAAGAGAGGCCGGCGTTGAAAAGATGGTTGTTGTCGGATTTGACCGTAAAACCATCGAGCGTACGATGAAACTGATTGATGAACATGAGGATGTCTACGGTGTCATCGGGTGGCATCCTGTCGATGCGGTGGATTGCACAGATGCCGACCTGGACTGGATTGAAGAGTTATCGAAACATGAAAAAATCGTCGGAATCGGTGAAACCGGCCTGGATTATCACTGGGACAAATCACCGAAGTCCATTCAAAAAGAAGTGTTCAAAAAGCAGATTGCTCTCGCGAAACGTGTAAAACTTCCGATCATCATCCACAACAGGGAGTCGACAGAAGACTGTGTGGAGATCTTAAAAGAGGAAAATGCCGGAGAAATCGGCGGTATCATGCATGCGTTCAGTGCGGACGAGAACACGGCGGATGAAGTGATCGGCATGAACTTTCATATCTCACTCGGCGGTCCGGTCACTTTCAAAAATGCACAGCTGCCGAAAGATATAGCCGTCCACGTTCCGCTTGAAAAGCTGCTGGTTGAAACGGATGCACCGTTCCTGACGCCGCATCCATACAGAGGTAAGCGCAATGAACCTTCTTACGTCAAACTCGTTGCCGAAAAAATAGCAGAGCTGAGGGATATGTCCTACGAAGCGTTTGCCAAAGCTACGACGCAAAATGCTGAAAGGCTGTTCAATTTCAAATGACGAAGCTGAGAGATTCTCTCAGCTTTTTTCATCTGCCATAAATTGATAAGAGCTGTGAAATATTATGTTATGATAATGTCCGAAGGAGTTAACTTATGGATAAACCAGTTATAAATGAAATAATAATAGTCGAGGGCCGTGATGACACCCGGAGATTGAAAGAGGCATTGATATGCGAAACGATTGAAACAAACGGTTCAGCCATCAATGAAAGAACAATGCAGGAAATCTCAGTGGCAATGGCCACCAGAGGTGCCATCATTTTGACGGATCCCGATTTTCCCGGACATAAAATCAGAAATACGATTCTGGAAAGATTTCCGGATATAAAAGAGGCTTTTATTTCGAGGGAAGCTGCAAAGAGTAAACGGGGCATAGGAATAGAGCATGCTTCGATTGAAACGATACAGAGCGCCCTTAAAAATGTACTTGTCAATCATCAGGTGCAGGATGAAGAAATATCAGTACAGGACATGCAGTCATGGCGGCTGAGCGGTATCGGCAATTCAAAAACCCGACGGGAGTACTTGACCCGACAGCTGAATATCGGCTATGCAAATGCAAAGCAGCTGAGGAATAAACTGAACAGGTACAGAATAGGAAAAGACAGAGTGACGGCTATATTGTCAGAGCTGAAAGAGGATGAATGATATGAAAGATATCGCAACAGCATCGAGAACTAAAGAAATATTACAAAAACACGGCTTCACATTTAAAAAAAGTCTTGGGCAGAACTTTCTGATTGATGCGAACGTTATCCATAAAGTGCTGGACAAAGCTGAGATCAATGAAGATACGGCAGTGATCGAAGTCGGACCGGGCATCGGCTCACTGACCGAACAGATTGCCAAAAGAGCCGGAAAAGTGGTGGCCTATGAAATTGACCAGAGGTTGATTCCGGTACTGAACGATACGTTGGGGCCATATGACAATGTCACAATTATCAATGAAGATATTTTAAAAGCGGATGTCCGTGGAATGATAGGGGAGGAGATGGCATCGTACAAAGAGGTTGTGGTCATCGCCAATCTGCCTTATTACATTACAACACCTATTCTGATGAACTTCCTGATGAAGAATGTGCCGATTGACCGCTATTATGTAATGATGCAAAAAGAAGTCGGTGAACGGATCAGTGCGGTGCCGGGAACGAAGGCATACGGTTCATTATCCATTGCCATCGACTACTATACGGATGCCAAAACGGTCCAGAACGTACCGAAGGCCGTATTTATGCCGGCGCCGAATGTCGACTCGATAATAGTGGAGATGAAGACCAGGGAAGAACCGAAAGTGGCAGTGGAAGACGAGGAGAAATTTTTCAGGCTCACAAGAGGCGCATTTGTGCAGCGAAGAAAAACAATCCTCAACAATTACCTGTCTCTGTTTGAGAATGGTAAAAAGCATAAACCCGAGATAAACGAGCTGCTGGATGATGCAGGAATCGACCCTGTAAGACGGGGAGAAAGTTTATCGATTGAAGATTTTGCAGCGATATACCGTAAGTTAGAAAACTTTCCGAACTTAAAGTTCGTATAAGGTCGACTGATTTTAACAAATTTTTGACAAAGTTATGTAAACTTGCTATAATAGACCTAGTGAGGTGGGCCAAATGCCAAAATCTTTAGTCGACATCAAAAAGATTCTTGATTGTCAATTAGGTAATCGCGTTATTCTTCGTGCCAACGGAGGCCGTAAGAAGTTAATAGAAAGACATGGTATTCTCAGAGAAACATATCCTTCTGTTTTCGTAGTAGAGCTTGATCAAGAAGAACACAATTTTGAAAGAGTGTCATATACATACACTGATGTATTGACATCAAATGTTGAGATGACTTTCGTCAACGAGCAGAGTGAAGCATTTGTAATCCAATAAGAACGGTAACGGCTGGCGCAGACTCAGCTGAACATAGGGCAGGGAAGAAAATCTTGATCGAGAGATTTTCTTCCCTGTTTTTATATGGATCAGGCTTTAAATTTAGCTGTTTTTAATTCATACTAATTACATAAACAATATATTGGGAAATTACAAACGGTTTAAGTATACTTGAGATACTAAAGTTTGGAGAGTGACGGTATGGAAAATAAAAATCCTCATGTTATGCCTGAGATAGACCGCTCAAAAGGCATGGAAATCGGATTGTACTCCCTCGGGGAACATATGCCGAATCCGCATACGGGAGAACTGATTCCGGCAAGCCGGCGGCTGAAGGAAATTGTAGAAGCTGCGAAAATGGCTGAAGATGCCGGCCTTGATGTATTCCAGGTCGGAGAGTCCCATCAGGAGCATTTCGTATCTCAGGCGCATCTGGTGCTGCTTTCTGCAGTTGCGCAGGCGACGAGTAAAATAAAAATCTCATCAGGTTCGACAATCATCAGTACTTCGGACCCGGTCCGGGTATTTGAAGATGCCTCGACGATCGATCTTCTGTCTGACGGCCGTATGGAAGTCGTCGCAGGGAGAGCGTCGCGTGTCGGTCTTTATGAACTGCTCGGATACAGCCTGAATGACTATGAAGCGCTGTTTGAAGAAAAATTCGAACTGTTTTTAAAAATAAATGAAAATAAGACTGTGAACTGGAACGGTGAATTCCGAGCACCGCTGAAGGATGCACAGGTGATACCGCGTCCGGAAAACAATGAGGAAGGACTGCCGATATGGCGGGCTGTCGGTGGTTCCCTTGCATCCGCACAGAAGGCGGGACGAATCGGTGTGCCAATGTATCAGGCGCATCTCGGGGGACCGGCTGAAGCGTTTAAATCAAGAATTGACCTGTACCGTCAGACGGCTTTTGAAAATGGCTTTGACCCGGACAATCTGCCGGTTGCAACAGCAGGATTCCTGTATATCAGGGAAAATATGATGGATGCCTACAGGGAATATTATCCTCATATCAATGAGGGCATGAAATTGTCCAATGGACAGGGCTTTCCCAAAGAGGCGTTCGCCCAGGGGCAGGATGTAAAGAGTGTCATCAACGTGGGCTCGCCGGAACATATTGTAGAGAAGATTCTTTACCAGCATGAAATGTTCAATCATGACCGTTATATCGCCCAGATAGATTTTGGCGGCGTGTCCATTGATAATGTCAAAAGGACCATCGACTTATTGGGTGAAAAAGTGGTACCGGAAGTTAAGAAATATACCAAACAGACTAAAGGAGAATAGTTGTAATGAATATATTAGTATTATCCGGCTCGAATGCAGGAAACAAGACACGAACCGCGACAACTTTGCTTAAGGAAAAGCTGAAAGCACAGTACAGTGGTGAAACGATAAACTATATCAATCTGCAGGATGTGGATCTGCCGTTTGCCGATGGCAGAAATTATCTGGATTACGGCGGCGACGCAACAGATGTATTAACGACAATCATGGATGCGGACGTCATTTTTATCGGCAGTCCGATTTTCCAGGCTTCTATGCCTGCGGCGCTGAAAAATATATTCGATCTTCTGCCGCAGAATGCACTTGAAGGTAAAACCGTCAGTATGCTCATCACAGCTGGCTCCGACAAGCACTTCTTAATCCCGGAATACAACTATAAACCGGTTCTGAGTTATTTGAAGGCCAATATAGTGCCAAGATATGTATTCATACTGGATACGAACTTTATTGAAGGAGAACTGCAGGGGGATGATGTCCATCTGCGTCTGGACAGGTTGATCGATGATACGATGGTATTATCAGAGACATTTAAAGAAGTGACGGCAAAAAAAGAAGCACAGTTCGGATTTTAAACAAAAAAAGGCCTGCATAAATGACATTCATTTATGCAGGCCTTCTATATTAGAAATGTTAATCAGAGATTAACGTACTGTTTTAAGAGCTTTTGACCAATTTACAACATCGTTGACCAATGCTTCCATAGTCGCATTATGAACTTCTGCAGGCTTGAAAGTAGTCATTTCTTCAAAGTCTGTGAACAGGCTGAAAGCACCCTGCGGTGAAACGATCGCCATTCTTAAGTTTCCAAGCGTGTTGCGCAGTGCAAGTGAAGCATACATACCCAGTGTTGAACCGTAGCTCACGATACCTGCCGCTTTGTTGTTCCACTCGGAAGCGATGTAGTCGATATGGTCTTTCAATGATGAAGTGATGTTATTGTTATATTCAGGTGTCACGAAAATGAAACCGTCCAACTCATCAATTTTTTCAGACCATGCAGTAATTTTTTCGTTGGAGTACTCTTTGTTTGCCATAGCCGGCGGTAATTTTTCGTTGAAACGGTCTAAACCGAACTCTTTAATATCAACGACTTCAAATTGTGCGTCTGTGTTCTGTTTTTCAGCAAACTCTTTAACCCATTCTGCAACAGGGACGCTCACCCGGCCTTCGCGTGTACTTCCTACAATAATACCAATTTTAGTCATAAATCTTTCCTCCGAATAACATTAATTTATTTAATTACATAATGTAACTAACTGTAACTTTATAATACAATATGTTGAGAAAGAAATAAAGAGTTAAAGTCTCGAAATCTAAATGAATGCGTTTTCTCTTGTAATAATAGTTCTTTAGGCTTAATTTTAATATAATGGAAGGCGAAGGAAGTGATACGGCATGAAAATTAATGTCAGTGAAATTATCGGTACAGAGAGTGCCGATTACATAAATTTTGAAGCGGGCGGTACAAAAGCAATCCAGATGTCTTTTGAGTATTTGAACCGATTGAAAGAAGCGTCGGATCCAAAATCGTTCAATGTTGTCAGGACAAATATACCGGTATATAAACGTCTTAATATAAAAGATCACATTTCATTTTATAACAAATGGTACGACCGGAAGTTCAATATCGATGATTTGATGAAACAATTCAAACTCGAAGATGCCGGAAAAACCAGGCTTGCCGATGCGGGTGATGAATTGAATCAGCGGCTCGGTTTCGTATACAGCCTGCTGTGTGAACAGAAACATATATTATTTATAGAACCTTTCTTTCAGGCGACCAGAGAAAATATACATCTGTTCCATAAATTGAAAGAACAGCTGAACGACCAGGGGAAAAGTATAGTGGTTGCGGTCACCAAAACGGAGGATGCCTTTCTTGTTCAGCCTGAAATCATGCGTCTGACTCAGTACGGTCTGCAGGAAGTCGAAACGGAGGATGACTCACCGGCAGATAATGACAGTCATATAAGCAAAATAAAAGTAAAAGCGGAAGATAAGACATTGTTTGTTAATATAAGTGATATAGAGTATTTGGAAAGCAACGAAGGAAAAGTATTCATAAATATTTCCCGGGAAAAGTTTGTTATGGAATCGACTTTGCAGGAAGCCGAAAAGAAACTCGGCAGCCATGGTTTTTACAGGTGCCACCGTTCTTACATTGTTAATCTGCATAAAGTCAGAGAGATCATTACGTGGTCTAAAAATACTTACTCTGTTGTTATTGAAAATCCTGAAGAATCCAAGATTCCATTATCCCGCACAAAATACAATGAAATTCAGGAACGTCTAATCACACTATAAGAAGAGGTTTATTATGGGACATAAAGTAATCGCTGTTTTCAAAATGAATGCTAAAGAAATATTATTGAACATGTCCATGCTGACCAGTGTCCTGCTGCCGCTTCTCATGACGCTGATGTTCCGGCAGATAGATACGGTAGAGGGGCAGACCGTTCCTTTCATCGTCATCAATGTCATTATCGGAATCACGTTCGCTTCCGCCCTCGGTGCGGTCCTGATGGGGCTGCTGGCAGAAGAGAATGAGTACGGCACAATGGACCATATGATCACGAGTAAAAAGGACATGGCAGCGAATATGATGGGGAAGGCATTGCTGCTGTTCGTCATCACGTTTGTAATACTCGGCATCAATCTAATCATTGTCGGCTATACCGAGGTGATGAGCCTCGGGGGAGTTCCTGCGATGATGCTCCTCTGGCTGTTTTTTTTCTTCCTCTCTGCAGGATTCGGCATGCTGTCAAACTCGGTGGCGTCATCTTCATTGTTCATCATGATCATACTTTTCGTGTTTGCGATGGCACCGTATATCGAACTTCTGATTCAGGATGAGACGAATATGGTCAGACAGTTTTTTGAACTGACGCCTGTCTACCAGGTCAAATTCATTGAAGAAGGCGCCTTGGCAGTGCCTCACCTCATATTGATTGTCTGGCTCATTATCAGCTTTATATTCTTTATGGTCATTTTCGGACGGAAGGCAAAATCGCTGTAACACTTCAGCCTGAAGCGGTACATTTCAAGGTACAGTTCAGGCGGAATGAGTACAATCCGACATTTAAAGGGTCATCTGAAGGCGTTTCGACACAATTGAAAAAGCGTCAGCCACAACTCACCGTGATTATATCGCGGTGTTTTTATTTTGCGTGTAATCTTGAATTAACAACAAAAACAACCGAAAAATTGGAGGGAATTCAAATGATACATGTAAAAGAACTGAAGAAGACATTTGGTGTGGAACATGCATTAAAAGGAATCGATTTTGAAGTGGATAAAGGTGAAGTGTTCGGGCTGCTCGGACCGAGCGGGTCGGGGAAGACAACGACGATAAAACTGCTGACGGGCGAATTTAAATCGTCCGGCGGCAATATAGAAGTGAACGGGACGACAGACAAGCATTTTAAAAAGACGTCATATGTAAAGCACCTCGGTATCTTATCTGACAAAACATCGTTATATGACCGGCTGACAGTCGGTGACAACTTGGAACTGTACAGAAAATTATACAATGCACCTAAAAATGTGGTGGATGAAGTGCTGGGTAAAGTCGGGCTGCTGGAAGAGAAGGGAAAGAGAGTGTCAAAGCTTTCCAAAGGGATGAAGCAGCGTGTGATGCTGTGTAAAGCGGTGCTGCATAAACCGGATGTGCTGTTTCTGGATGAACCGACCAGTGCCCTCGATCCTACTACAACAGAGAAAATCCATGAAATGCTGGAAGAGCTGAAAAATGACGGAACGACAATCATGCTGACGACACACAATATGGATGAAGCAACGAGGCTGTGTGACAAAGTCGCATTTCTATATGAAGGTGTCATCAAAGAAACGGGTTCGCCGGAAGATCTGCGGCACAGATATAAAAGGAATGAAGTGCATCTCACTTATGAAGACGGCGGCATCAGAACTGTGGGACGGGATGTGGAAAATCAAGGTCTGTTGAAAGAAGCGCTGTTCGATACGAGTGTCATTGATATCAGGACGGATTTCCCGACGCTGGGTGAAGTATTTAAAAAGGTAACCGGAAAGGAGCTTGTCTAATATGAATATAACAAGAGTGGCGGCAATATTTGAAAAAGATTTCAAGGAATTCATGAGGAATATGATGTTGTTTACATCTGTATTGATCCCGGTCGTCCTCGCTGCATTCTTTGGCAGAATGGACGGCGGAGAAGGCGGCGTACCGGATGAAATAGTCATTATAATCGTCGGTGTCGTTTTTTCTGCTGTAACATTCAGCTCCATGATGACGATGATGGCAGAAGAGAATGAAAAGGATACATTGAGAGGGCTGCTCCAGTCACCGGCGTCGATCATTGATATCATTGCAGGGAAAAGTGCCGTCATTACATTGATGACGATCATTTCACTGGTTGCATCGATCATGCTGGTAGAAGCGGACGGCTTTTGGAGCATGGAAAATATTGCAGGGTTGATTTTGCTCGGCATTTTCTTTTTAAACCTGGGTATCGGCATCGGGCTGCTGGTCAAAAGTGTTGCGACGACATCGGTGTATCTGATACCGATCATGTTTCTGTTCGGCTTTACACCGTATATCGAATTCCTCGTCACGGATGAGGGCCATATCGCGAGGCAGATTGCTGAATGCTTTCCGCTGTACCAGAATCTGTACATTTTGAATGGTGACGGCGGAGCGGCAGAGTATTTGATACTGCTTGCATGGGTCGCTGTAAGTTTTGGCATTGTAATATGGGCATTCAACAGAAGAAAATCAGACGACTGATCAAAATCAGGAACCGTTCAGCTTTTTATTTGGCGGAACTTCTATATACATGTGTAATCTGTGTTAAAATAGACGATAATAAATGGACAAAATGGAGATAGTATTATGCATTATGAAACAGCTCCGGCTAAAATCAATTTAACACTGGATACTCTTTTCAAACGGGATGACGGTTATCATGAGGTCAGCATGGTGATGACGACGGTGGATCTGAATGATCAGTTATCTTTTGAAAAGCGTACGGACAATAAAATAACGATAGAGACTGAAAATCAGTATCTGCCGAATGACAGAAAGAACCTTGCTTACCAGGCCGCGGCTTTGATGATGAAGACTTATCATATAAAGACCGGGGTCAATATTGTGATTGAGAAGAACATACCGATTTCAGCAGGTCTTGCAGGCGGCTCGAGTGACGCGGCCGCGACATTCAGGGGGATGAATGCACTTTACGGGCTCGGCCGTCCGCTTGAAGAGCTTGCGGAACTCAGCGCAGAGCTTGGATCGGACATCCCTTTTTGTGTCTTCGGAAGAACGGCGATTTGTACCGGCAGAGGGGAGAAAGTTGAGCTGCTGCCGAAGCCGGCGAATGCATGGGTCATTCTTGCAAAACCATCTGTCGGTGTCTCTACCAAGGTCATCTATTCTCATCTAAAACCGGGCCGGCAAGAACCTGCTTCGGGGAAAGTGGTTGAGGCAGCGGTCGAAGGTGACTATAACGGTGTCGTCAAACAGATGAAGAATGACCTGGAAGAAGTGACAATCGAGCATTATCCTGAAGTGAAGAAACTGATTGATAACATGGAAGCGTCAGGGGCGGACAAGGCGATGATGAGCGGCAGCGGACCGACCGTTTTCGGTCTCGTTCAAAAGGAAAGACAGGCGATTCATCTGTACAATTCCATGCGTGGATGCTGTGACGAAGTTTACCGGGTGAGACTGCTTGGTTAATTGCCTAAAGCCGAACATTTGTGATAATATTGTACTTAATAATACGGGACTGGAGAGTTATAATGAAATACAAACGCAGTGAACGTCTAGTATTTATGACGCAATATTTAGTTTCACATCCAAATGAGCTTATTCCGCTGACTTATTTTGTCGATCAGTTCAATCAGGCGAAGTCGTCGATCAGTGAAGATATACGCATTATAAAACATGTGTTTGAAGATGATGGCATCGGGACTATACGGACGACGGCCGGTGCCGGGGGCGGAATTACCTACCACCCTGAGATCAGCACTGAACGGGCAAAAGAGATTGTGGCGGATTTTAAAGAGGTTTTGGAAACGAATGACCGTCTTCTTCCTGGCGGCTATTTATATATGTCCGATATCATGGGCAATCCATCACTGATGAACGATATCGGTGAGTTGATTGCGACGATGTACAAGGATGAAGAGATAGATGCAGTGGTCACTATAGCGACAAAGGGCATATCACTCGCGAACGCGGTCGCGAGAAAGCTGAACGCACCCGTCGCCATCATCCGGAAGGATAACAAAGTGACTGAAGGTTCGACGGTTTCCGTGAATTACGTTTCAGGCTCGACACGTAAGATAGAGACGATGGTCTTATCCAAGCGCACATTGAAAGAAGGGTCGAGCGTACTTGTCGTCGATGATTTCCTGCGTGCTGGCGGTTCGATTTCCGGCGTGATGAACCTCATGGAAGAATTCAGTGCGAAAATTGTCGGTGTCAGCGTACTTGTGGAAGCAAAAGAAGTCGCAAACAGGAAGTTCAAGGATTATACTTCATTATTGAAAGTTTCGGATATAGATGAGTATAATCAATCCTTCGTAGTAGAAGAAGGCAACTGTATACAGTATATTGAAAGTAACAACTAAAAGGAGTGTCAGTTATGAAACCAATCAATTCAGAAAAAGCACCGGAAGCATTAGGACCATACAGCCACGGCGTCAAGGTGGGCAGCCTGTTCTTTTCATCGGGCCAGATTCCGTTGACGAAAGAAGGAGAGATCATTTCCGAAGATGTCAAAGAGCAGACGGACCAGGTCATGAAGAATGTTCAGCATGTACTTGAAGCGGCCGGCATGAACTTTGACAATGTAGTAAAAACGACGATTTTCATATCTGATATGAATGACTTCCCGCATATCAACGAGGTTTATGGTTCCTATTTTACGGGTAAATTACCAGCAAGGTCATGTGTGGAAGTCAGTCGTCTACCTAAAGATGTTCAGGTAGAAATTGAAGTTGTTGCATCTGAAGAGTAAGATGGAAACGCAATAACCAATTTATTATTAGACTGCAGCATTAACACATTTGATCCAACAATATCAACCTATTGGGGGAACTGATATGCAAATTACAGATGTTAGGCTGCGTAAAGTTAATAATCAGGATACAAGAATGAAAGCGTTAGTGTCGATTACATTTGAAGATTCTTTTGTCATTCATGATTTAAGAGTCATTGAAGGAAATAACGGGCTTTTCGTAGCTATGCCAAGCAAAAGGACTCCGGACGGTGAATTCAGGGACATAGCACATCCGATCAATTCAGAGATGAGACAGCATGTGCAGGAAGAAATCATGAAAGTCTATGATGAAACCGAAGATGTTGCGGAGACACAGAAAACGGACAACAGCGATGAAGGTGAAAGCACAGAAGCAGAAGCCGTAGAAGAAACGGCAGAAGATAACGATGAAAACGAGAATGAATAAAACTTAGAATAGAGTATAAAATCTGAAGGCAGGTTTTATACTCTTTTTATTTTGTGAAAAATGTTCTTTTTATGGCAGGAAGAACGATTTACAATCTCTTAACGTTCGTCTTGAAAGTATTTATAGAGTAAAATATAATTGATATATCGAATAATTGGAGGGTAACTATGCAAACTAGAGCGATAATCTTAGCTGCTGGCAAAGGTACACGCATGAAATCAAAAAAGGCGAAAGTGTTACATGAACTGTGTGGGATGCCGATGATTCAGCATGTCATCAACAATGTTAAAGAGGCCGGATTTGATGAAGTGCATGCAATCATCGGTCCAGACAGTGACGAGGTCGGTGATTACCTGGGTGACAGTGTTAAAAAAACAGTTCAGGAAGAACGGCTCGGCACTGCACACGCAGTGAATCAGCTCAGTGATCTGCTGGCTGATGAGGAAGGAGATACTCTGGTCATCTGCGGGGATACACCGCTGATCTCGTCCCATACGATTCAAAACCTGCTGGATTTTCATCATGAAAGAAAATCTCTTGCGACGATCCTTTCTGCAGAAGCGGATGTGCCGACCGGCTACGGCAGGATTGTCAGAAATTATGATGGTTCGGTAAAGCGGATTGTTGAAGAGAAGGACGCCACTTCTGAAATCAGGGAATTGCATGAAATCAGTACAGGCACGTTCATTTTTGACAATCAGACGCTTTTTAAAGCTTTGGACAAGGTCACTGATGATAACGCTCAAAATGAATATTATCTGCCCGATGCAGTCAATATTCTTTTCAGGGAACATAAGCTGATCGATGCTTATGAAACGATGGAATTCGAAGAGACGCTGGGCATCAATGACAGAGTTGCCCTCAGTCAGGCGGAGAGTCTGCTCAGAGAGCAGATCAATATCCGTCATATGCAGAACGGCGTGACACTCATCGATCCCAAAAACACTTATATCGACGCCGGAGTGGAAATCGGCATGGACACAATAATTTACCCGGGTGCCGTACTCGGCGGCAGCACAATCATCGGTGAAAATGTTACAATAACCTCTTCATCCCATATCACTGATTCGGAGATAGAGGATGATGCTGTCATCAAGCAGTCTGTAATCACCGGTTCAAAAGTTGGCAGGGGTACCAATGTCGGACCATTTGCCCAGCTGAGACCGGGATCGAAGCTCGGTGAAGAAGTCAAAATCGGGAACTTTGTTGAAGTTAAAAAATCAGAACTTGAAAATGAGGCAAAAGTTTCTCATTTGAGTTATATTGGAGATGCGCATATAGGTGCACGTGCCAATATCGGATGCGGAGCAATCACAGTGAATTATGACGGTGAAAACAAACATAAGACCGAAGTCGGAAGAGACTCGTTCATCGGATGCAATTCCAATCTTATCGCACCTGTTAAAATTGGTGAACGTTCATTTATCGCAGCAGGGTCCACTGTGACGGACGAAGTACCCGAAGACAGCCTGGCAATCGCAAGGAACAGACAGACGACTAAAGAAGGCTATTATAAAAATCAAAAATAATGGAGGCAAATCATGTCAGCTACTCACGTAACTAATTCCAACTTAAGACTTTTTTCTTTGAACGGTAATGAACCACTTGCAGAGGAGATTTCCCGTCATATCGGTATTCCGTTGGGTGAATGCGAAGTCAACCGATTTTCAGACGAAGAAGTATCAATCAGTATTGAAGAAAGTGTGCGGGGGTGTGATGTCTTCGTCATCCAGCCGACGTCCCAGCCGGTCAATGAGCATTTGATGGAGCTGCTCATCATGGTGGACGCGTTGAAACGTGCATCCGCCAAGACGATCAACCTGGTCATCCCTTACTATGGTTACGCGAGACAGGACCGTAAGAGCCGCTCACGTGAGCCGATTACGGCTAAATTGGTGGCGAACCTTCTGGAAACAGCAGGTGCCAACAGGGTGATTTCCCTGGATCTGCACGCACCGCAAATTCAAGGTTTCTTTGATATTCCAATCGATCATTTGATGGGGGTGCCTCTGTTAAGTGATTATTTCTCAGAAAAAGAAGATCTGGACTTTGATGAAGTCGTAGTGGTATCGCCGGACCATGGCGGTGTGACCCGTGCACGTAAGATGGCAGACCGTCTCAAGACACCGATTGCCATCATCGATAAAAGACGCCCTAAACCGAATGTTGCGGAAGTGATGAATATCGTCGGAGAAATTGAAGGCAAGACCGCAATAATCATCGATGATATCATCGATACCGGCGGCACGATAAAACTGGCGGCACAGGCATTGGTTGATAAAGGGGCAAAAGAAGTTTATGCATGCTGCACACATCCGGTCTTATCTGGACCGGCCATTGAAAGAATAGAAAGTTCAATCATAAAAGAACTGGTGGTTACCAATTCAATTCAACTTGCAGAAGACAAAAAGATTGATAAAATCAAGGAGCTGTCCGTGGGAGCACTGATTGCACAGGCGATCGTCCGTGTATACAAAAAGGAATCCGTGAGCACTTTATTTGATAATTAAAAGTTTCTTTTACAAACAAGCGGGTAATATGTTATTATTGATTGTGCTATGTGTTAAATTGGACATAATACATTGTCTGTTATAGGAAAGGTGGAATTATTACCATGGCAAAATTGGCCTCGGCAAATAGAGAAACAAAAACTCGTTCAGCGATAAACCAGCTGCGTAATACTGGTCAGGTACCGGCAGTGGTTTATGGCTATCAGGTTGAAAACACAGCAGTTGCAGTTGATGAAGTAGAATTCATCAAAGTGATCCGTGAAGTGGGTCGTAACGGTGTTATCGATCTGGAACTCGGTGGAAAACCAACAAAAGTGATGGTTACGGACTACCAGTTCGATTCACTGAAAAACCAGATCACTCATATCGACTTCGTAGCAATCAACATGAAGACCGAAGTTACAGTGGATGTAACCATTGAACTTACCGGTGAAGCGAAAGGCGCCGACGAAGGCGGTATCGTAGAGCAGCCGATATTCGAAGTAGAGGTTACTGCAACACCGGATAACATCCCGGAATCGTTGGAGCTGGATGTTACTGAACTTGAAATCGGCGATACACTTTATGTATCTGACATTTCAATTACAGGCAACTTCACTATCGAAAACGAGGAAGACGAAGCACTTGTTACAGTTGTTCCTCCGCAAAAAGAGGAAGAGCCTGAAGATGAAGAAGAGGGCGAAGAGGGCGAAGAAGGCGAAGAGTCTGCAGAAGGCGAAGAGTCAGCTGACGCTCCTGAAGAATCTGAAGAAGAGTAATGATCTGACAATCGGCGGTGGGCAACCATCGCCTTTTTTAGCGTTGTATGAGGTGAGAAGATGAAGTGTATTATCGGACTTGGAAATCCAGGGAAAAAATATGAACAGACACGTCATAACGTTGGATTCATGGTTATTGACAAACTAGCAGAAGAATTGAACATTGAGGTTACAGACCGGAAGTTCAAGTGTGATTACGGTACCGGTATTCATAACGGGCAGAAAGTCATGCTCGTAAAACCTCAGACTTTTATGAACTTATCAGGTGAAGGCGTACGTCCCCTGACCGACTATTATAATATAGAACTGGAAGATATTATTGTGCTGTATGATGATCTGGATCTGCCGCTCGGTAAATTGAGGCTGAGGAGAAAAGGAAGCGGCGGCGGACACAATGGTATGAAGTCGCTCAATCAGCATCTCGGCAGTGAAAAATATAAACGCATCCGTATCGGCATCGACCGTCCTGCAGCAGGTATGACAGTGGTTAAATATGTGCTCAGCAAGTTCCGTAAAGATGAGCAGCCGTTACTTGAAAAAGTAATCGACAGAACGAGTGATGCATCCTCGAGTTTTGTCACTGAACCATTCGAAGAAGTGATGACGCAGTTTAATGGTGATGTGGATGGATGATAAGATATTCAAGCGGATTCAGGATGATGAAAGATTTCTCGAAGTTGCAAGGCATGATAAAACAGAAAACCTTCTTGTGACCGGTGTGAATGAGGACTTCAAGGCAACACTTTTATCCCAGCTCTATGAAATGAATAAAAGGCCTTACGTCGTCTTTGTACAAAATAACCACCAGATGGAGAAACTCGCTTCCGCCTTGATGGACCTTATGGAGGATAATGTTTATACGTTTCCGGTCGGCGATATCATGATCGAGAATCATTCAAAACAAAGTCCGGACTTTATAAAATCCAGAATGACGGCGAGCTATGCTCTAGCACACAATGTGCCAGGGCTATTTATCGTGCCTGTACATGCACTTATGAAGCCCCTCATGACCAAAGAGAAACTGCTGGACTATCTGCAGACTTTTGAAATCGGCGGCACAGTGGATTACGAAACACTCATCGGCGATCTGGTGAATCTTGGTTATAAAAGGATGACGAAAGCGCAAAATGTCGGGGAATTTGCAGTGCGCGGCGATATATTTGACATTTATACACCGGATGCGTTGTACCGTATGGAGCTTTTTGACGATGAGATTGATTCACTCAGAACGATTGATCCTGAATCACAGCGGTCAATTGAAAATATCGGGTCATTCACTTTGAATCCGTATGCAGAATATATTTTGGATGAAAACGACAGAGAAGTGCTTCTGGATAAAGTTCAGAAACTTTATGAGAATTCGGATGCCGGGTCAAATGAAGCGGTCAAAGAGGCGCTGGATGAACATTACGCGGAAGTGACGCACCCTGATCTGACTTTTGAGCATCTCATCCAGTACAGTCATCTTCTGCATGAAAAAGGCAATTCACTCATCGACTACATTACAGACGATCATCATGTCCTGGTTGATGAAGTGACGAATATCACCTCCGCCTATGAAACTGAATTTGAAGCCGTGAGTGAATTTTACAGCTCGATGGTGGAAGCAGGAAAAATGTTCAAGGGCGGCGGCAATTATCTCGAAGGGCAGCTCGACCGGCTGCTTTCACTGCAGGGCAGCACTTATTTCACACTGTTCACAAAAAGAATGCCGGTGGAAATCGGCAAGGTTGTCAAAATTTCGGTCCGACCGACGGAAATCTATTATGGCCAATATGACATTCTCGCTTCGAACCTGAACAGAATGCTCCAGGACGGGTATCTCGTCAATATCATCCTGAGAAATGAAGAAGAGCTGCAGAAGACGAAGCAGCTGCTGGAAGATTTGAATATTACAAGCTACATTCATAATATCCCCGTGGAAAGCGGGATTGTCCTGACGACAGGCGGAATGCCGAAAGGTTTCATACTGCCGTTTATGAAAGTAGCAATGCTCACTTCAAAAGAACTTTACAATAAGACGGCCAAACGGAAACAGCGGCGTCAGAAACTGTCCAATGCCGAGAAAATAAAATCCTATCAGGATTTGAATGTCGGGGATTACGTCGTCCATGTCCATCATGGTGTCGGCCGTTATCTTGGTATTGAGACGATGGAAATCAGCGGTATTCATAATGATTATATGAAGCTTCAGTATAAAGGGACGGATCAGCTGTATATTCCTGTGGACCAGATGGACCTTGTCCAAAAATTCGTCTCAAATGAAGACAGCACGCCTAAAATGCATAAGCTCGGCGGCACAGAATGGAAAAAGACGAAAGCCAGAGTGGAGGCCAGTGTCAATGAGATTGCCGACGAACTGATGAAACTGTATCAGGAACGTGCACAGGCAGAGGGGTTCAAGTACGGTCCGGATACAGATATGCAGCAGTCTTTCGAAGAGCGGTTCCCGTATGAACCGACACCGGACCAGCTGGCCTCGGTCCATGAAATTAAAAACGATATGGAAGAAATAAAACCGATGGACCGCCTCCTCTGCGGCGACGTCGGCTACGGCAAGACGGAAGTGGCGATCAGAGCAGCTTTCAAAGCTGTGCAGGACAATAAGCAGGTTGCATTTCTTGTGCCTACGACAATCCTTGCCTCACAGCATTTTGAAAGTCTGATCGAGAGAATCGAAGATTATCCGGTCAATGTGGAAGTGATGAGCCGCTTCAGAACAGCCGCCCAAAATAAGAAGACGCGGGAAGGCCTTAAGAAGGGCACGGTCGATATTGTAGTCGGCACGCATAAAATATTGAGCAAAGATGTTGAATTCAAAGACCTCGGTCTGCTGATCGTCGATGAAGAACAGCGCTTTGGCGTTCGCCATAAAGAACGCATCAAGCAGTTGAAAACCAATGTGGATGTTCTGACATTGACGGCAACTCCTATTCCGAGAACGCTGCATATGAGTCTGTCCGGAGTGAGAGACTTATCAGTCATTGAAACACCGCCCGAAAACAGATTTCCTGTACAGACCTATGTGCTGGAATATAACGGCAATTTTGTACGTGAAGCGATTGAGCGGGAACTTGCCCGCGACGGACAGGTGTTTTATCTCCATAATAGGGTAGATACAATCTATCAGAAGAAAGCGCATATTGAGTCGCTCGTACCCGATGCGGAAGTCGGTGTCATGCATGCGAAGATGACTGAGAAACAAGTCGAGGAGACGATGCTCGCCTTTGTCAATAATGAATTCGATGTCATCGTCACGACAACCATCATCGAAACGGGTGTCGATGTGCCGAACGCCAATACACTGATCATTGAAGATGCGGACCGTTTCGGGCTCAGCCAGCTCTACCAGCTGCGCGGGCGTGTCGGGCGGAGCAACCGGATCAGCTATGCCTACCTGTTCCATCAGCCGAATAAGGTACTGACTGAAGTTGCTGAAAAAAGGCTAGAGGCAATCAAAGAATATACAGAGCTCGGCAGCGGTTTTAAGATCGCGATGAGAGACCTGAATATACGCGGTGCGGGGAACCTGCTCGGCAAACACCAGTCCGGCTTCATCGATTCGGTCGGTTATGAACTTTATTCGGAAATGCTTGAATCGGCAGTGAAGGAAAAGCAGGGCATCAAAGAAGAGTCGCAGCCGGTGAATATACCGATAGACATCACTTTGGATGCCTATATACCCGGCACTTACATTACACATGAACAGTCCAAAATCGACATTTACAAACGTCTGAGAAATGCAGACTCGATTGAAGCGGTGGAAGATATCGAGGACGAACTGATCGACCGTTTCGGCGAATACCCGAAAGAGGTCGACAACCTGATACAGCTTGTCCGTGTGAAAGTCTACGCATTGATGTACGGCATTTACCAGGTGAAGGAAGACAGCCGCAAAGTGCATCTACAGGTTTCAAAGGCAGCGACATCACAGGTGGATGGTGAAAAACTGTTCATGGATACACGGGATTACGGAAGAATGATACAGGTCGCAGTGCAGGACAGTGAGCTGAAAATCACTGTCGGCACCAAAGATATAAAGAAATTGGTCAGCATCATGGAAGATATTCAAGACAGCAGAATGGAGGTTGCCTGATGAATACAATTAATATTATCGGACTGGGAAGTTCGGATATAGACAGCATGCCGGTGGGTATATTCAAAAGAATAAAAACATCTGAGAACTTATTTTTACGGACGGAAGACCACCCGGTCGCCGGCACTTTGAAAGAAGAAGGGGTCGAATGGACCGCCTTTGATGATGTGTACGAAAATAACGATACTTTTGAGGCGACCTACGAAGAGATATGCCGACTTCTGACTGAAGCGGTACAGTCGGCTGATGTGGACTATGCCGTGCCGGGGCATCCTTTATTTTATGAAACGACGACGGAACTTCTGATGGACCGGGCTGAGAGCGGCGGATACAGGGTGAATATCGTCGGTGGACAGAGTTTCATAGATGCAGTCATCAGTGCGGTCGAGGTACCGGTCAATGACGGTTTTCAGCTTCTGGACGCTTCCACTTTGAAGCTGGAAGACTTATCCCATAAGAAACATACGATCATTACCCAGGTATATGACCTGTTCAGCCTGAGCGATGTCAAAGTGACGCTGCTCGATTACTACCCGCCTGAAATGAACGTCAAAATTGTTACTGCTGCAGGCGGCAGCGATGAAATGGTCTATGAGACACCGCTCCATGAACTCGACCATATGCAGATAACAAGCAACCTGATGGCGCTGTTCATTCCTGAAACGGAACTTGACACCCAGGATGCGAGGTCGATCCATAACATGATGGATATTTTCGATACGCTCGTCAGCGAAGACGGCTGTCCGTGGGATAAAAAGCAGACCCACAAGTCTCTCGAGAAGTATCTGATCGAAGAGGCCTATGAAGTTATCGAGGCAATCGAACGGCAGGATGACGAAGCGATTGTAGAGGAGCTTGGAGATATTCTTCTTCAGGTGGCGCTGCATTCTGCGGTAGGCAATAAGGACGGCTACTTCAATTTTCTTGATGTCCTGTCAAGCATGAACCGAAAAGTCATCAGGCGTCATCCTCATGTGTTCTCGGATGCGGTGGTTGAAGATATGGAAGACCTGGACCGTGTATGGGAGCAGGCGAAAAAGAATGAAGGCAAGAAGGAAAAAGTGAAGTATGAAAAAGAGTATGCGGATAAAGTGCTGAAATGGATGAAGAATACAATCCATAATCAGAAACCTTTATCGGCACAAGTGGAAGAGAAGGGTGATAATGATGAGGCTCGATAAATATTTGAAAGTATCACGTATCATAAAGAGACGTACGCTGGCCAAGGAAGTCAGCGATGAAGGACGTGTCACAATCAACGGCAGCACAGCCAAGGCAGGAACGCTCCTCAACGTCGGCGACATCGTCAAAATCAGATTCGGAAACAAGATTGTGACTTTTGAAGTTCTGATGCTGGGTGCACATGCCAAAAAGGAAGAAGCAGAAAGGATGTACAAAATCATCAGTGAAGAAAGAATAGAGAAAAATGAAAATCAAGATGAAATAGATGAATTTCTATAGAAATTTGTGCGTGAATGGTGTATTTTAGGAGTGAGGGTTAACGTAAAGAAATGGAAGTGGTGCTGTGAATAAAAAAGTTGTTAAATTACTCAACAGCTACACGAAGAAAAAAGAGACTGAGAAAAAGGTATTAAGTGATGAAAGTCGTGTGAGCAGGAAAAGGACGCTGCTTTTCGGCAGTATCATGCTGGTCATTGCTGGTATTCTGCTCGTCATTGCACTGCACCAAAACCATCAGAACTCCTATTTAGAAGAAGAACTGGCTGCCAATGAAGAGCGGCTTGATAATAAAATCACTGAATCACAGGATTTGGAACAGAAAATAAAGCAGCTTAATGATGATGACTATATTATGCGCATCGCACGCAGCGAATTTTTCTTATCGGAAGAAGGGGAGATCGTTTTCAACCTGTCCGATGATAATAATGACGAACCTGTTACGGAAGAAAGCAAGTTCGGGGAATAATCATTACATATGTAATGATTATTTTTCATTTTTATAGTATTATAAATAGAGATAACAGTAATTTGGGAGGATATTATATAAACATGTCAGTTGAAGTGGGCAGTAAAATCATAGGGAAAGTCACAGGTATTAAACATTTTGGTGCTTTTGTCGAATTACCGGAGAGAAAAAACGGACTCGTACACATCAGTGAAGTTGCAGATCAATATGTAGAAGACATTAATGATCATCTGAGCATTGGCCAGGAAGTAGAGGTAAAAGTACTGTCTGTGGGTGATGACGGCAAAATAAGCCTGTCGATTAAAAAGGCAAAAGAGCAAAAGCCTAAACCGAGACCACGTAAAGAACCGTCTCCGGAAGATTTTGAGAAAAAATTATCGTCTTTCCTTAAAGATAGTGAAGATCGACTTTCCACGATTAAGAGACAAGCAGAATCTCGTCGCGGTGGACGCGGACGCAGATAAAAAAATTAAGACGATTATTGTAATCGTCTTATTTTATTTTAAGATAAAAGTTGGAGATCTGAGATGTTAGAAGGCGGACTGAAACTTGCAGATGTAAAATGGCTGACTTCCGACACGGTTGCACTGGCCATTTCAGGCGGTATAGATTCAATGGTCCTGTATCATCAGTTGACACATGAGTACAGGCACACATATAAAAAACTGGTTCTCTTCCATGTAAATCACGGCGTTCGAAGGGAATCCGCAGAAGAGGAACGGTATATAAAAGAACTGGGCGCTTTGAACAATCACATCGTTGAAGTGGATCATCTGTTCATGGGCGGCGATTTTTCACAGGGACAGGCAAGAGAGATGCGCTACCGATTTTTTGCAGACAGATCTAAAGCGCATGGTGTCGATGTGCTGCTTACTGCGCATCATAAAGATGATCATTTTGAAACCGTTCTTCACCAGCTTCTGACGAACAGACACCTGAATCAGACTCTCGGTATAAAGAGTGACAATGTCATTGGCGGTATGACCGTGGCGAGGCCGCTGCTTTCACTGCTTAAGGATGACATCAGACGTTACCAGCAGCATCACAATGTGCAATACTTTGAGGATGCTACAAATGAAGAGGATGATTACACCAGAAATTACATCAGACATCATATCGTAAAAAATATTAAGAGGAATGAAAATCTTCATGAAGAAAGTCTTTCCCGGGTTGCGGCCGATTTTGACGGGTTGAAGGGCCTGGCGGACAGCAGGGCGGCGGAATTTTTGGAGGATGTCCCCGGCAGCGTCATTTCCAGGCACACACTCCTGCACGAGCCCCATATCATCAAAGTGTTTATACTTCAGAAGTGGATGCACCGCCACAATATATCCCCGGGCCGTAAATTCATCGAAGAAGCAATCAATCTGATACAGAGTGATCTGCCTCAAGGCGATCTTCCCATCGATAATAAATTAATCAAGCTGAGATATGGTGATGTATATATTGATAATACAGGGTCATATGATGTAAAGTCGGTAGATAAAAGCTTTTTAATCAACAGCAGCGGCCGGTATTTATTCAACGGATACAGGGTGGATGTGGATCTCCCTGATGATATGTTCCCTTTGACTGTAAGAACAAGGTCGGACGGTGACGCGATACGCCTTCCGAATCTGGGAACGAAAAAAATATCCAGAATTTTCATCGATCAGAAGATTCCGCATGAAGAACGCGGGAAAACCCCTTTAATTATAAATAACAGCAATGAAATTATTGCACTCGGAACAATATATAATATAATTAAACCACGAGAAAATTATAAAGGCTTAATAATTTCAAAGGAGAAAACTCATGAGTTTGAAAAATGACATTAGTGAAGTGGTCTTATCAGAAGAAGATATCGACCGGATCGTCTCAGATCTCGGTGAGACCATAAGAAAAGATTATGAAGGGAAAACACCTGTATTAGTCGGCCTGCTGAAAGGGTCTGTCCTGTTTATGGGCGATCTGATCAAGAAGATTGATACGCATCTGGAAATTGACTTTATGGATGTGTCCAGCTATGTAGGAACAAAATCCACAGGGGAAGTCCAGATTTTAAAAGACTTGTCCGGGTCTGTGGATGGCAGACACATCCTAATAGTTGAAGATATCATAGAAACGGGGGCGACATTGAACTCGATCATCAATCTGATCAAATCCCGTAATGCAGCATCCATTGAAATTGTGACTTTACTGGACAAGCCGGTAAACAGGAAGCTGCATGTTGATGTCAAGTACATAGGAACTGAAATTCCTGATGGTTTCGTGGTTGGTTACGGATTGGATTTCGATGAAAAGTACAGGAACCTGCCGTATATTGGGTTGCTCAAACCGGAATTATATTCGTAAACATATCAGTGGAACTGGATTGAGAAATTATGATATTATCTCTTTTAGTGTATTAGAAATGGAGGAGTATGAATGCCGAAGAATACAGGCCGCAATATGATACTGATACTCGTATTGGTAGTCATCATGTTTGGTATATTTTCACAGTTTAATGGTTCTTCCGAACTTGAAGAAGAACTTCAATATAATGAATTCATTGAACAATTGGAAGCCGGCAATGTTGAAGAATTGAACATACAGCCGGACCGTAATGTTTACTTAATCGAAGGTCGCCTGAGCGGCCAGGAAGAGCAGGAGTCCTTTACATCAGTGATTCCTTACAACAGTACAAGTGATCTGGACAGCATCCTGGATACAGCGCGTGCTCAGGATGGATTGAACTTTGCAGTACAGCCTGCTGATGAACAGAGTCCTTGGACGACAATGCTGTTTACATTCATACCTTTACTGATCATCTTGTTCCTGTTCTTATTCTTAATGAGTCAGGCACAAGGCGGCGGCGGTGGCGGCGGCAAAATGATGAACTTTGGCAAGTCTAAAGCGAAGCTTTATGACCAGAACAAGAAAAAAGTTCGTTTTGACGATGTTGCCGGTGCAGATGAAGAAAAGCAGGAATTGATAGAAGTGGTGGACTTCTTAAAAGATCACCGTCGTTTCGACAGAATCGGTGCACGTATTCCAAAAGGTGTTCTCCTTGTGGGACCTCCTGGTACCGGTAAGACATTGATTGCGAGAGCTGTTGCAGGTGAAGCGGGCGTTCCGTTCTTCTCCATCAGTGGTTCTGATTTCGTCGAGATGTTCGTCGGTGTCGGTGCATCACGTGTACGTGACCTTTTTGAAAACGCGAAAAAGAATGCACCTTGTATCATTTTCATAGATGAGATTGATGCTGTAGGACGTCAGCGTGGCGCTGGTGTCGGCGGCGGTCATGATGAGCGTGAACAGACATTGAACCAGCTGCTTGTTGAAATGGATGGTTTCGGTGAAAACGAAGGTATCATCATGATTGCTGCAACGAACAGACCGGATATCCTGGACCCTGCATTACTGCGTCCGGGCCGTTTTGACAGACAGATACAAGTGGGAAGACCGGATGTAAGAGGCCGTGAAGCTGTACTGAAAGTGCATGCGCGTAACAAACCGCTTGATGACACTGTCGACTTGAAAGCAATTGCCCAGCGCACGCCGGGATTCACCGGTGCTGACCTTGAGAATCTGCTGAATGAAGCAGCTCTTGTTGCAGCAAGACATAAAAAAGTGAAGATCGATATGCGCGATGTAGACGAAGCGACAGACAGAGTAATTGCCGGACCGGCCAAGAAGAGCAAGATCATTTCTGAAAAAGAAAGAAATATCGTTGCGTTCCACGAAGCGGGTCATACAATAATCGGCATGGTGCTTGATGATGCGGATATGGTGCACAAAGTGACCATCGTTCCTCGCGGACAGGCAGGCGGCTATGCTGTAATGCTGCCGCGTGAAGACCGTTACTTCATGACGAAGCCGGAGCTTGAAGATAAGATTGTCGGGCTGCTTGGCGGACGTGTTTCCGAAGAAATCAACTTCGGCGAGGTGTCTACAGGTGCCCACAACGACTTCCAGCGTTCGACGAGTATTGCACGTAAAATGGTTACGGAATACGGCATGAGTGACAAACTCGGTCCGTTGCAGTTCGGTGAATCGAACGGCCAGGTATTCCTTGGTAAGGATATGCAGTCAGACCAGAACTACTCGGACAAGATTGCATATGAAATCGATCAGGAAATGCAAAATATCGTCAAGACCCAATATGAGCGCTGCCGTCAAATACTGACTGACCATAAAGAACAGCTGGTATTGATTGCAGAAACACTGCTTGAAGTGGAAACATTGGATCGTGAACAGATCGAAGGTTTATTCTACAATGGTGAATTGCCTGAGAGAAATTTTGAGGATCATACAGCGGATGATTCTGAAGATGAAAAAATCGGCAAGTCATACGACGAAGTGAAAAAAGAAGTCGATGAAAGAGACACTGCCCATGACGGTAAAGACCATGAAGAAAACAACCGCCAGCTTGAAGAGCGTCCAGACATGGCCGGGGAGCCGGAACAGCGTGAAGATAACGCACGTGTCGATGAACAGAAGAGACGTGAAGAAGACTGGGAAAGCGATAATCGAAGAGATTAATCAATTTAAAAGTCGCCGCAAGGCGACTTTTAATAATTCAGGAGGATAAATATGAGTGATTATTTAGTCAGAGGACTTGGTTTGAATGATGAAATCCGCATACTGGCTGTAGATACAACTGAAACTATAAATGAGGCTGTGAGGCGCCACGAAGCTTACCCGACAGCTGCTGCCGCTCTCGGCCGCACAATGACCGCATCTGTACTGATGGGTGCAATGCTCAAAAATGAGGAGAAAGTGACAACGACTATCGAAGGCGGCGGACCAATCGGCGCGATTGTCACCGACAGTGATGCAAAAGGTCATGTCAGAGGCTACCTTGGCAACCCACAGGTCCACTTTGACCTGAATGATTCAGGTAAACTGGATGTCAGAAGAGCTGTTGGAACAGACGGCTATTTAAGAGTTGTAAAAGATATCGGATTAAAAGAGCATTTTACCGGTTCTACAGAAATCGTGTCGGGTGAAATAGGCGAAGATTTTGCATACTATTTCTATACGAGTGAGCAGGTGCCTTCCATCGTCGGTCTCGGCGTTCTTGTGAATCCTGACAATACCATTAAGGCTTCCGGCGGTTTCATCATACAGGTACTGCCTGGTGCAAGTGAAGAAACATTTGAATTCCTAGATAAAATTTCAAAAGAAATGACGCCTGTGTCCAGGCAGATTGACGAGGGACTCAGTCCACACGAGATTATAAATGCAGCGATTGGGGAAAAGAACTGGAGAGAGCTGAGCGAAATGCCGGTATCGTTCGAATGTAACTGTTCGAAAGACCGTTTCCTGAATGCAATATCGGCTCTGGACCCTGCAGAAATCATGACGATGATCAAAGAGGACGGCGGTGCGGAAGCAGACTGTCATTTCTGCCGCAACAAAGTATGGATTGAGGAAGAAGAGTTGAAAGAATTAATCACGCACTGATATTGATAAGATGTCATTTTCATGCTATATTATTCATAGCATTATACTAGGAAAAGGGAGTGCTTACTTTGAGCAAAGTTTACAATAACATTTCAGAAACGATTGGCAACACACCTCTAGTAAAATTGAACAGCCTTACTGATGAGAACAGCGCAGATGTATATGTGAAATTGGAATTTATGAATCCGGGGAGTTCTGTAAAAGACAGAATCGCCCTGGCGATGATTGAAGCAGCAGAAAAAGAAGGCCACCTCGATAAAGATACGACAATTGTGGAGCCGACAAGCGGTAACACTGGAATCGGTCTTGCGATGGTCGCAGCTAGCAAAGGTTATAAAACAACTTTGGTAATGCCTGATACGATGAGTAAGGAAAGACGAAATCTGCTTCGTGCATACGGTGCAGAACTTGTGCTCACACCCGGGGCGGACGGTATGAAAGGTGCGATTAAAAAGGCCGGAGAACTTGCTGAAAAAGAAAACTATTTCATGCCTCAGCAGTTCGAGAACATGGCAAACCCTGAAATCCACGAGAAAACAACAGGTGTTGAACTTGTAAATCAGATGGAGGGTCTGTCAATTGACGGCTTTGTATCCGGCATCGGTACCGGCGGTACTGTTTCCGGTGCAGGGAAAGTATTGAAGGAACATCATCCTGACGTGAAAATCTATGCGGTTGAACCGACTGACTCTGCAATTTTAAGCGGCAAGGAACCGGGTCCGCATAAAATTCAGGGAATCGGTGCAGGTTTTGTTCCGAAAACTTTGAACACTGAAGTTTATGATGAAGTATCAGTAGTTTCAAATGACGAGGCGATGGAAGTCGGACGTGAACTTGCTGCCAAAGAAGGTATACTGGGCGGTATTTCATCCGGTGCAGCAGTCAAGGCGGGACTGGACGCTGCAAAGGAACTGGGCAAAGGTAAAAATGTCATTGTGATCCTGCCGTCAAACGGCGAAAGATATTTATCAACTGCATTATTCAACTTTGATGACTGAATCATTGTAAGTAGTTTAGCGGGGCTGCAGTCAGATCTTATGATCTGTCTGCAGTTTTTTTGCGGAAGTTTTCACCTGCGGATCAATTTCACTTATTTGAATTTTTGAAGTGTGGAATCGTCTGTCTCAAACATGTTATAATGTGTCTATTCAAATTCTACAAGAGTAAGAGGTATATGTTATGAATAAATTAAAAATCATGGGTATACTCAACATCACTCCTGATTCTTTCAGTGATGGCGGTAAATACCGTGATACAGAAAGTGCTGTTGCCCGTGCACGCGAAATGGTTGATGAAGGCGTGGATATTATTGATGTGGGCGGTTATTCGACGCGGCCGGGATATACAGAGATTACGGAACAGGAAGAGATTGAACGGGTGAAACCCGTGATAGAGGCGATTAAAGATTTTGGCGTCGAAATATCAATAGACACATTCCGTTCGAATGTGGCGAGAACCGCGCTGGAAGCGGGAGCGACGATGATCAACGACCAGTGGCGGGGGACTTACGATGAGAAAATACTTGATGTTGCAGCCGAATTTGATGCACCGATATTTCTGATGCACAACAACGATCATTCAACTTATGATGATGTGGTGGAAGATATGATCAGGGAATTGAAGGAATCTGTCAATCTTGCACTTGAGCACGGCGTGAAAAAGGAAAATATATGGCTTGATCCCGGCATCGGCTTTGTCAAGACACGCGAGGAAGAGCTTGAAGTCATGAGGCGTCTGGATGAACTGGTCGCAGTCGGCTACCCGGTTCTTTTGGCGACCAGCCGAAAACGTATGATCAAGGAACTTATAGAAGGTGAATCCAAAGCGTCAGGCCGTGATACGGCAACCGCTGCCACAACGATTTACGGTATGGAAAAAGGTGTCAAAGCGGTACGGGTCCACAACATTGAGATCAATCGGGAGCTCAGCGATGCCTATGTCAAATTACAGGAAGATCTAGATGGATAATATCAAAATAAGCGGCATCAAAACTTATGCTTATCACGGCGCACTGGATGCGGAGCGTATACTGGGACAGTTTTTCATCACAGATGTCACTATGTACCTGGATTTGAAAGATGCATCTGTGAATGACGATCTTGAAGCGACCGTCCATTACGGTGAAGCCTACGAGCTGATTGAAGAAATCATAAAAGGAGACCCTGTCAGCCTGATAGAACACCTGGCTGAAAAAGTGTCACAGTCACTATTTGACCAGTATGGTAAAATACAAGAAGTAGAAGTTACGATTACAAAACCGAGTCCGCCGATAGACGGACACTATGACAACGTGAGTATTACTCTGAATAGAAAGCGGGAGAGCTAATGGCAAATGTTTATCTAGGCCTGGGCAGTAACTTGGGAGATCGCAAAGAGAATCTGGAAAAATCGATAGAAGCACTCGACAATTTTGCAGAAATTGAAGTGACGAACCGCTCTTCGATACTGGAGACTGAACCATACGGCAAGACAGATCAGCCGGAATTCATGAATATGTGCGTGGAAATCAATACGCGCATGTCTCCACTCAGTCTTCTTGAGACGGTGCTGGGAATAGAACATTCTCTTGGAAGAGTGAGAGAGGAAGTATGGGGACCGAGAATTATAGACATAGACATTCTTCTTTATGAAGATCTGGATCTGGAGCTGGATGACCTCTCCATCCCTCATAAAGAGATGCATCTGCGCAGCTTTGTACTGGAACCTCTTTCAGAAATTGCACCGGATGTAAAACATCCGACTCTGGACAAGCTCGTAATAGAACTGAAAGAAGATCTTGAAAAAGGCGAGTAACATCTTTAAAAGCGGTTCTTGAGAGGCGGGAACATGCTACATGGTATTTAAAAGGAGTCAAAGGCAACGGTACAGTCCGTAAACTGATCAATCAGGCACGCGATAAAAGAAGTCGCTGAGATTGTTGATGACTTTGCTGTAGAATTGGAAGAGAGACAGAAAAAACTGACAGTTTATTATATTGAAGGAGTGTTTTTAGTTGACTGAAGAAATGAATGACCAGGTGAGTGTCAGAAGAGAGAAAATGCAGCAGTTGATCGATTTTGGCATCGATCCTTTTGGTGCGAAGTTTGAACGTACAGCGTATTCAGACGACCTTGTAAAAGAGTGGGATGAATTTTCAAAAGAAGAACTTGAAGAGAAAGAAAATGAATCAGAAACAGTCATTGCAGGCCGTCTGATGACAAAGCGCGGAAAAGGTAAGGCAGGCTTTGCACATATACAGGATATCAACGGACAGATACAGATCTATGTGAGAAAAGACCAGATAGGCGAAGAGGATTTTGATAATTTATGGAAACATGCCGATCTTGGCGATATCGTCGGAGTAACAGGTGTAATGTTCAAGACGAATACCGGCGAACTTTCCGTTAAAGCAAGTGAATTCAAAGTACTGACGAAAGCACTCCGTCCTCTGCCGGATAAATATCATGGACTGAAGGATATAGAGGAGCGTTACCGTAAACGTTACCTGGATCTGATCACCAGCGAAGAATCAAAAGGAACATTCATCAAACGCAGCCGGATCATTCAGGAAATGCGTAATTATTTAAATGACAGAGGCTTCCTTGAAGTTGAAACACCGATGATGCACATGATAGCAGGCGGCGCACAGGCTAAACCGTTTGTCACCCATCATAATGCACTGGATGTCGAACTTTTCATGCGTATCGCTATTGAACTGCATCTGAAAAGACTCATTGTCGGCGGCCTTGAAAAAGTTTATGAAATCGGCCGTGTATTCAGAAACGAAGGTATATCAACACGTCACAACCCTGAATTCACCATGATTGAACTGTATGAAGCCTATGCGGATTACAATGATATTATGGATTTGACTGAAGATCTGATTGCATATATTGCAGAAAAAGTGACAGGCAGTTCCACAGTCAAGTACGGTGAACAGGAAGTAGAACTGGGCACAGGCTGGAAACGTGTGCACATGGTGGACCTTGTAAAAGAGGAAACAGGTGTGGACTTCTACGAAGTGAAAACAGATGAAGAAGCACATTCACTTGCCAAGGAACACGGCGTCGATGTCCAACCGACCATGCAGTACGGCCATATCCTGAATGAGTTCTTTGAACAAAAAGTGGAAGAGACTCTGATGCAGCCGACATTTGTATACGGTCATCCTATAGAAATTTCGCCGCTTGCAAAGCAAAATCCTGATGACCCGCGTTTTACAGATCGTTTTGAATTATTTATCGTCGGCCGGGAACACGCAAATGCATTTACAGAGTTGAATGACCCGATCGATCAAAGAAGACGTTTTGAATCCCAGGTCGCTGAAAAAGAAGCAGGCAACGATGAAGCCCATGAGATGGATGAGGACTTCCTCGAGGCGTTGGAATACGGCATGCCTCCGACAGGCGGTCTTGGAATCGGTGTGGACAGGCTCGTGATGCTGCTCACTGATTCGGCGAGCATCCGTGATGTGCTGTTATTCCCTTACATGAAACAAAAATAATGAAATCTAACGAATGAAGCAAAACCCGATAATCATCGGGTTTTGCATTTTTTATGCATGAAAACGTATTCATTTCGATTATGGGTTCATTTATATACGTTTTAATGTATAATTACAATCATTATGAATTTCAGGAGTGATACATATGAAACTGGGGTTATCAAAAAACTCTAAGCGCATAGTCATCAAAATCGGCACAAATTCCATAATGAAGTCAATCGACAAAATCAACTATCATAAAATCGACCGACTTGCCTACGTCTGTTCGACGCTCAGGCAGCAGGACCATGACGTCATCCTCGTGGCTTCCGGGGCTGTCGGTGCCGGGGCGTGTACACTCAATATGGATGCATATCCGGAGAGTATTGCGGAGAAGCAGGCACTGGCCTCTGTCGGACAGGGGGTGCTGATGAATCTGTACAGCCGTTTCTTCCAGCATTATGACCAGCATGTCGGGCAGATACTGATGACGAGAGATATTGTCAGTTATCCGAATGCATATGCGAACTGTCAGACGACCATCAATTCACTGCTGAAAAATAAAATCATTCCGATCATCAATGAGAATGATGCCGTTTCAGTGGATGAATCCGGCCGCAGATCAAAATTTGGGGAAAACGATACTTTGTCGGCAGTTGTCACTGAAGTGACAGAGGCAGATATGTTAATTATTTTAAGTGATATAGAAGGTTTATACGATGCGAATCCACACACTGATGCAGATGCAAAACTCATTTCTTATGTGAACGAAGTCAGCGATGAAATACTTGCCATGGCCGGCGGTGCCGGTTCGGTATTTTCAACAGGGGGCATGGAGACGAAATTGAATGCAGCCAAACGCGTCATGGAAAATGATCAGGCGATGGTGATCGCCTCTGCCGAAAATCCGAATATCATATTCGATATAGTGGATGGCAAAGAAGTCGGAACTCTGTTTCAAAAAGAACAGCCGGAATTATTAACACAGGGAGATGATTGATTATGAACGAAAATACTATGATTGAAAATGAAGTGCTCCAGCAGCTTGGTAAAAAAGCGAAACAGTCAGCGAGAAATTTGAGAAGTCTCTCAGCCGAAGATAAAAATGAAGCGCTGCTCTCAATGGCGAAAGCTTTGAAGGATAATCATGAAAAGATTTTGGAGGCCAACGCACAGGATATCAAAAACGGACAGGAGAACGGCTTGTCTGAGGCATTGGTGGAACGACTGACATTGAATGAAAATCGACTCGAAGGCATTGCGGGCGGACTGATCAAGATGGCCGGCCTTGAAGATCCGACAGCCAGGAGTGACGGCCAGTGGGTGAATGAAGCCGGTCTTTCAATCAGTAAAAAAAGAGTGCCGCTCGGAGTCATAGGTATTATTTATGAATCACGTCCGAACGTTACTGCTGATGCTTCAGGATTATGTCTGAAAGCCGGGAATGCTGTCATATTGCGTGGCGGAAAAGAAGCGATGAACAGTAATAAGGCAATAGTCGAAGTGCTGCAGGGCGGTCTGGCAAAAACAAATGTGCCGAAGGACAGCATCCAGCTCATCACAGATCCGTCCAGAGAACTGGCGGCGGAGTTCATGCAGTTCAATGAGAGTGTGGACTGTCTCATACCGAGAGGCGGAGCCGGGCTGATCCAGGCAGTATTGAAGCAGGCAACAGTACCGGTCATTGAAACCGGCACAGGCAACTGTCATATGTATGTTCATGAATCAGCGGACATCGACATGGCGAAATCAATACTCGTCAATGCGAAAACGCATAGAGTATCCGTCTGTAATGCATTGGAAACTTTATTGGTGGATAAAAGTATCGCAGCTGACGTGATGCCGGAACTTACTGAAGCACTGGACGAAGCCGGGGTGACTGTCCATGGAGATGAAACAGTATGCGGACTGGTGGAAAACGCAGTCCCTGCAGAGGAATCAGACTATACTGATGAATACCTGGGTTACGATATAGCGGTAAAAGTGGTGGATGGCTACGACAGTGCCATCGGGCATATAGAACAATATTCGACCGGACATTCCGATGTGATTGTTGCGACAGATTATCAGGCCATCCAGAATTTCCTTAACGATGTGGATTCGGCAGCAGTCTATGTGAATGCCTCAACGCGTTTCTCTGACGGTGAAATGTTCGGGTTCGGCGGCGAAATCGGCATCAGTACACAGAAACTGCATGCAAGAGGACCGATGGGACTGGAAGCTCTGACCAGCTATAAATATGTTGTGGAAGGATCCGGACAGATCAGGGAATAATCTTTGAGCTGTCAACAAAAAGATGACCGAGACCTTTTATTTTCGACCGCATCATTTCAATATATTTTGAAAAAGTGATATTTTAGAAGTATAAGATTCGAAAGGGGCTGAGTAAATGTCTGCAGAAAAGATTTTCCCAGAAGGCGAGCAAAATACGGATAATTTTACAGGAGAAGTCTATCATAAAGTGCTTTTTAAAGAGGATGAGCCTCTCAATACTCCGATAGCGAATGTGACTTTCAAGCCGGGCGGCAAAACGAAATGGCATTCCCACGAAGTCGGACAGGTACTGCTTGTCACTCATGGTGAAGGCTGGTATCAGGAAGAGGGGAAAGAACCTGAGACGATCAAAGCGGGTGATGTCATCAATATCGCCAAAGATGTCGTTCACTGGCACGGTGCGAAAAAGGACAGTGAAATGGTGCATCTGGCAATGACGGTAGGCGCGATAGACTGGATGGATCCTGTGGAAGACCAAGAGATATAGGATGGAAGGACTGGCAGGAGATAATGTTTTTTTATTATCGATTTCAGCGGGTTGAGCTGACGTTCGACACCAAAACTTGTCGTATGGATTATTACCTGTCAGCAAGTGGAATCACTTTTAACTGAAGGATTCTACTTGCTTTCCCTTTTTACACTTTTAAATGTTAAGGTTTTGTTGACATTGTAATGACATTTATATTATTATTAATAGGCACTCAACATTAGAGTCAGGGAGAATTAGCTCAGCTGGGAGAGCATCTGCCTTACAAGCAGAGGGTCGGCGGTTCGAACCCGTCATTCTCCATTTGAATAGTTTATTACAAGCGGAAGTAGTTCAGTGGTAGAACATCACCTTGCCAAGGTGGGGGTCGCGGGTTCGAATCCCGTCTTCCGCTCCATTTCTATTAAGCGGTCTTACCGTTTTATTTTTTTGAACATATTTAACTTGAATTACGGGAAGTAGCTCAGCTTGGTAGAGCACTTGGTTTGGGACCAAGGGGTCGCAGGTTCGAATCCTGTCTTCCCGATTTTAATCCGCGGGTGTGGCGGAATTGGCAGACGCGCTAGAATCAGGATCTAGTGTCTTTACGACGTGGGGGTTCAAGTCCCTTCACCCGCATTTTCATATTTCTACTATGGGGGCTTAGCTCAGCTGGGAGAGCGCCTGCCTTGCACGCAGGAGGTCAGCGGTTCGATCCCGCTAGTCTCCATTTTTTTATTTTTTAATTACATAACCGGGGCCTATAGCTCAGCTGGTTAGAGCGCACGCCTGATAAGCGTGAGGTCGGTGGTTCGAGTCCACTTAGGCCCACTAGTGAACACACGGAAACCATTCCATGTGTTTTTTATTTTACCTTTTTTATCCATATATTTCATTTAGGAATTCATTCAATGTACTAATGATCTCTTCTGTACTTTCCTCTCCGATACCGACAATGACTGAATCATTAAAATGATTATGAACTGAATAATTATTTTTACTGATCAGATTATATTTGTCGACCATCCTGATGATATCGCGGTTCGGACACCTAAGGACAAAATGCATGCCGGTATGTTCACCGTCCACACCCACTGCAGGAAATGATGTCTTCAGCCACTTCGTTATATTCCGCATCTTCTTGGAGTAGATTTTACGTACTCTGTTGATATGGCGGTTTAAATAACCTTCTGATATATATCTGGCCACAATGTGCTGCATCTGTCTTGAGACATTGCAGGACAATTTTTCCCTGTAGTATTTCTCAGAAAGTGATTTGGGCAGAACCATCACAGAAAGTCTGAGGGAAGGGTACAGTGACTTTGAAAATGTACTCATGTAGATGGTCCGGTCATTCTGATCAAGCCCCTGCAGAGAAGGAAGGGGTTTGCCGGTATACCTGAATTCACTGTCATAATCATCCTCTACGATATATACATCATTCTCCAGTGCATGGTTCAGCAGCTGGATGCGTTTTTTAAGCGACAGCACGACCCCGCTCGGGAACTGATGGGAGGGCGTCACGTGCACAACGGGATTTTTATTGCTGATGATATCATTCATGTTGATGCCGTCATGATCGACACGTGCAATGTCATGTGTGAGGTTTAAATGGGAAATCACTTTTTTGACTACCGGATAGCCCGGGTTCTCTATCGTCATCCCCGGATAATCGAGTAAAAATAAAACCTGCTGCAGCAGGAATTCTGTCGACGGCCCGATGAATATCTGGTCGATGGAACAGGACACGCCGCGGTTGAAATGAAGGTAGTCTGAAATTGCTTTACGCAGCTCATATTCTCCGCTGTTCTCCCCCGGATTGAGCAGATCATCCTGTTCGAATACCACTTTTGAAATCTGTTTTATGACGTCTCTTTGGACGATGGAGGTATCTATTGTGCCGAGTGCCAGTCTGAATGTTTTCTGCCGGGGTTTCGTTATGTGCGGAACTTCTTTTGGTGTCGTCTTGAGCAAATCGATCTCCGATACATAGAATCCGCTTTTTTCCACACTGTAAACAAGGTTTTCATCGAGCAGCTGGTCATATGCGCGTTCAACGGTTGTCATGCTGATGCTCAGGTCCATCTTCAAGTGCCTTTTGCTTGGCAGCTTTACGTTGCTTTTAATATCACCTTTTAAGATCTGGCTTCTGATTTCCTGATAAAGCTGTTCATACAAACTTATCTCACTTTTTGTATCGAGTTTTATATACATGATCTGACCCCTATATTATTTGGTAATCTGACACTTTTTGAGAGTCAGTTAATCATCTAAAATATAGCATAAGATAATAATTTAAGAAAGTGGGATGTAAGATGACTCAGGATAAACTGGCAATGCCTTATAAAGGCGTAATTATGGATGTAGTCAATGCTGAACAGGCAAAGATAGCAGAAGCTGCGGGTGCAGTCGCGGTAATGGCGCTGGAGCGTGTACCTTCGGACATTCGTGCAGCGGGCGGTGTCGCCCGTGCGGCAGATCCGCGTATTATAGAAGAAGTGGTCGGGGCGGTATCGATTCCGGTCATGGCCAAGTGCCGCATCGGGCATATTTCGGAAGCGCGTGTACTTGAAGCGATGGGTGTCGATTTCATTGACGAGTCGGAAGTTTTGACGCCTGCGGATGAAGAATACCATCTGCTTAAGTCTGACTACGATGTACCATTTGTGTGCGGCTGCCGTGACCTGGGTGAAGCGGCAAGACGTATCGGTGAAGGTTCAAGGATGCTCCGCACAAAAGGGGAGCCGGGTACAGGCAACATCGTTGAAGCGGTGAGGCATATCAGAAGAGTCAACCAGCAGGTGAAGCAGATTTCAGTTTTAAATGATGATGAGCTGATGACATTTGCTAAAGATCTGGGTGCTCCTTACGATGTGCTGAAAGAAATCAGGGCACTTGGTGAGCTTCCTGTAGTCAATTACGCAGCAGGCGGTGTCGCAACACCTCAGGATGCGGCGTTGATGATGGAGCTTGGTGCGGACGGTGTATTTGTAGGATCGGGCGTATTCAAATCAGAACAGCCTGAAAAATTTGCAAGGGCAATCGTTCAGGCGACCGAGAACCATCAGGATTACAAATTGATCGGTGAGCTTGCGAAAGAACTCGGCACTCCGATGTCGGGTGTTGACATACGCACACTGCCTGAAAATGAAAGAATGCAGGACCGCGGCTGGTAAGCCAAATAAAAATGCACTCAACGATTTTTGTTGAGTGCATTTTTATTATTCTTCTGTTTCGGAATCTTCTCCTGCAGTGACATTATCGATGAACTCTGTATTGATCAGGCCGTCGATGTCATCACTTGACATGTAATCCGCTTCATAGCTGATTGTTGCCATTTCCTGAAGCACTTCTTCGTCAACTTCATGAGTCGGGTAGAGACGCTCACTTGCTTCAAGCGTTTCTTCCACACTCAGGTCACTGCCTGTGATTTCTGTAATATGGTCAACGAATATATTGACTGCTTCCTCGCGATTCTCTTCGATGAACTCGATGGCTCTTTTATGTGCACGCAGGTAACCTTCAGTCAGTTCAGGGTTTGCTTCTGTAAAGGCATTTCTTGCAGTGACCACTGTCATCGTGGAATCTGCACCCCAGCCAAACTCATCTTCATCCAGAAGGATGTCTGCGTTCGTCTGATTTTCCAAAAATACTCCCCAAGGTTCCTGGGTGGCAGCCGCTGCCACATTGCCCTGCAGGAATAACGTTGAAGTATCAGCCGGCGCCTGCGGGTTCAGGCTGACAGTGCCGCCTGAATCATCCACATCCAGTCCTTCTTCGTGAAGCGCTTTTCTCAGCATGATGTCCTGAGTGGAACCGATTGTCGGCACAGCAACGCTTTTACCATCCAGATCTGCCACGGACTCAATGCCTGAATCTTCTGCTGTTGCCAGTACTGCACCGCCGTTAACTGCACCTGCAATGATGGAGTGCGCAGGGTTTCTCATATACGTCGTCGTTGCAGGAGATGGTCCGACAGTTCCGATATCGAATTCCTCAGTTGACATTGCTTCCATGAAAGCACTGCCGTTCGGGAATGTCATCGTATCTATTGATATGTCTTCACCGAATTCTTCTTCAAAATATCCATTCTGCAAAGCGACAACAGTCGAGATGTGTGTCAAGTTCGGGAAGTAGCCGATTCTGACTTCTTCAGCAGCTTCTTCCGAATTATTACATCCTGCAACTACAGCAAGAGAAAGTGCGATAAAACCCAAAATAAATTTTTTCATGTATATCCTCCTGTTTTTTATTTAAACGGTCTGACCGTAGCGTCGTGCGACTGCACGTTCCATACGTAAGAAGACCTGGTTGTCTATGATTGTGCCTATGATACCGATGACGATCATGATGGAGAGTACAAGGTCCATCGCCTGGATTGAACGTCCGAGATCGAGCAGGTAACCGAGACCTCCGGTCGAACCGAGCAGTTCACCGGCCATGATTGCCCGCCATGCGAATGCCCATGCCACACGGAGTCCGGAAATGATATGAGGGACGGAAGCGGGTATGATGACGGTTCTCAGAAGGTGTGACCCTGAGGAGCCGAGCGTCTTTGCCGCATCCATATAAATTGACGGTACATTTTTAAATCCTGTGCTCGAGTTTACCGTCATCGTCCACGTTGCCCCGATTGCGACTATGAACAGAATGGATGCGTTGCCGAGCCCGAACCATACAATGGCCAGCGGAAACCACACTATACTCGGAATGGACTGGAGTGCAGTCACAAAGAAACCGAGTGTGTCGTCGACCCACTTATAACGGGCAATCAAAAATCCGAATGTCAGGCCGAGTACGACGGCAATCGAGAAGCCGATCAACAGACGGATGAGCGTCGTCCCTGTAGCGGTCACAATCTGTCCTGATATAATACTGCCGATAAGTGTACCTATGACGGTGACGCCGCCGGGTTCATTCGGAATGATGATAGGAGGGAACATAAATGTAGGGAAGAATCCCAGCTTAGATATTACTTCCCATATCCCGATGATCACTGCTATGAAGATTATCCGCCTTAAGACTGTAGTCATCACCAAACTCCTCCTTCAATACTTTTTCCATTTCAATTTCAAGCTCTGCCATGACACGTCTTTCAAGATCTACGATGACACTGTCCGCCGGATCACGGGGACGTGCAGACTGTACGGTAAAAGATTCTTTTATTTTGCCCGGACGGGTACTCATAAGCAGTACACGGTCTGATAAAGTCAGTGCTTCTCGGATGTTATGCGTTATGAATAAAATCGTATTGCCCGTCTTTCTCCAGATGTTCTGGAGTTCTTTATGAAGCACCAGCCTTGTCTGTTCATCGAGTGCCGCAAAAGGCTCGTCCATGAGTAATACATCCGGATCCATCACAAGTGCCCGTGCGATTGCCACACGCTGTTTCATTCCGCCGGATAATTCGTGTGGATAGGCATCTGCGAAGTTTACAAGATGTACCATTCTGAGCCCGTCCATCGTCTTTTCTTCGATCTCTGTTTTGGTCAATTTTTTAAGATTCAAACCGTAGGAGACATTCTCCTTAACGGTCATCCATGGAAACAATCCGCCTTCCTGGAATACGACGATACGGTCTGTCCCCGGTTTGTTCACAGTTTTACCATTGACCAGGACTTCACCAGCAGTCGTTGTTTCGAGCCCGGCGATCAATTTCAATATTGTCGACTTGCCGCAGCCGGAAGGTCCGAGAAGAGAAACGAACTCACCTTCTTTAATATCGAAGTTTATATCATTCAATACTTGCAGTTTTTGTTTGTCATCTTTTTTAAATTCTTTATGTACGTCTTTCAACTGTACTTTCAAGTCCGTTCACCTCACATGATAAAGTCATACCAAACTAATAGGAATAATAACCGAAAAATCCTGGTAAGTCAATATACATTAACCAAGTTAACAAAATATATACTGTATATTTAGAAAGGATGAATGGAAAAATAAATTACATAGACAATGATCCATACGAGCAGCCATATCAAAGTTTTAACTTTTACCGGTAAATCTTTAAAAATTTTATGGGAAAGCATGTAAGCGAGCAGTGAGATGATGATGAACCTGATAAAGCGGGCGGGGATGGAAAATAATATGAAGATAAAAATATTTGTGTGAAGCGGTGCAAAGGCTGCAAACAGTTTATAGGGCACGCCGAATAAAGGCCCTGTCACAAGCGCCGTAAAAGTGCCGGCGGCCATTTCAGATTCCACGTGCTGTAGCATATATGTGTGAATGGCCGGAACGGCCAGCATAAAATCAATGACGGCGGAGTGGTCAATGCTGCTCATGATGAAAATTACGCCGCCGCCGAGAGCGGCGCCTGCGATACAGATGATATTTATTAAGAAGATTTTCTTTAAGCCGTTGATCCGGAGGGCATAATAGCTGAGCAGGACATCCGGAATTATGAAGAAAAATGTCGCTTCACTGAACCCCCACACGAAAGCTGCAATCATTATCACCATTCTTTAAACTGCCCCTCCTCTCCGAGACGATTCATTCTGTCATTCAAAGTATCCATGAAAGCTTTGCGGTTTTCATTGTATTTAAATGAGTCGCCGACTAATATGTCTACAAAGAAAGGTACGAAAATGAATGAGCCTTTTGGCAGTGCCTTGCCGAGGCCGTGTAGAAATACCGGGACGATTTCGATATCGGGAACTTCTCTCATCAAATAGTAGATGCCGCTTTTATACTTGCTGAGCTGTTCCGCCTCACCCCTCGAACCTTCCGGGAATAATATGATGATACTGTCGTCCTCAAGAGCTTTGAGAATCGGTGAAAACATGCCCCGGATATCCTTGGTCATCTTCCTCTGGATCGGAATGATGTTCATGACTTTCGTCGAGAAGACAGCCAGCAGTTTATTTTTCATGAAATAATCTCCGGCAGCAACCGGCCGGACTTTCTGGAAACTTTTCCCGCGGAATAAAGACATCAGCACGAGAGTGTCCAGGTGACTGTTATGATTTGCGATGATGACGACCGGTCCGGAATCAGGGAGCTTCTCGCGGTGTCTTATATTGATGCCGAGCACAAACAGTATGACCGGCCGGACTAAAATTGAAAACAATACATTTCTCATTTATCTCACCCTCGTATAGTAAGTTTTATAGTCTTTCTTTTTATCAGTCTTTCGACTTGGATATTCCGGGATAACCCTGGATAATAAAGCCATAGATTTGAAAGGATCTAATGGGCATGAGCTATCTCCCCTTGTAGTTGAACTACACTTTAAGACTGCTCCCCTGGCCATGCGAATGAATTTCAAACGCACAAGCTGTATCCATAAGCATCAAATGAATCCATGTAGTAGTGGGTTCTGCAGCCATTGATGTTTATGAATGAATACTCATACGCGAGGTTGAATCCTGTCGCATGTATCCAGGGGTATCCCGGAGTACCCAAGTCTATTAAATAATCAAAGAAAGGAGG
>NZ_FNFY01000046.1 GCF_900101075.1 Lacicoccus qingdaonensis
GAAGGTATGTTCAAATGGCGCAAACTCAGTATCGGGAATACTTTCCACCAGGGCATTCACAGCCAGAGCGATATCATCTTCCGGAATGACGACTGCCAGATCGATTGGCAGTGTGATTTGGTTCATGTTATAATCTTTATACATAAGGTCCCTTCTTTCTTTGTTGGTGTCGTTACTTACATTGTATAAGAAGACCTTATTTTTGTCTTATATTTATATCATAAAAATTCCCCGGGGTAGAATTGTATTCTACCCCGGGGAATTCGACTTTAGGTGGGACTTTTGTCCCAACCCCAGCCCCAATTATCCTAATCTACTACCTTTTGACTTCCTGTGTTGTATCAAGAAATTTGTCCATTATAGATATATCTTCCATAATAGAATCACCACTGATTGTATGTTTGTACAGCATATTCCCCAATGCCTTCTGCAATGTTTTCTCGTGGTCTGTTTCATTTATCAGACCATGGAGGATTCCTGCTGTAAATGCATCACCGGTGCCTATACGGTCAAGGATTTCCACTTTATATGTGTTAGTTTCAACCAGACCACTCGGAGTCGAATACACCCCTTTGATAATATGTTTATTCGAATGAATGACAGTCCGCTGGGTAAAAGCGATATGGGAAACATCATATACTTCATGGATTTTCTTGAGTATTGGCTGCAATGTTTCAGTGTCCGGGTTCCGCTCAAGACCATCTTTGATGTCTTTCCCGTCTTCAATGAGTTCCAACGGTTCGTAGCCGAAAATAACATCACAATATTTTATATACTGCGGCATGGTTTTGCGTGCTTCTTCGAAAGTCCAGAGACTTCCTCTGAAATTAAGGTCTGAACTTATTTTCAACCCTATTTCACTCGCTGTCCTGACGGCCTCAAAAAGAATTTCTTGTATATCTCCACTCAGTGCGGGATTGATACCACTGAAGTGGAACCAGTCATAATCCTCAAATATCTTTTTAAAGTCGAAGTCCCCAGCCTTTGTTTGTTCAAAGCTTGAGTATTTTCTATCGTAGACCACAGATGATGAGCGTATGTTGAAGCCCTGCTCCAGAAAGTAAGTCCCTAACCGAGGGCCGTCCAGACGGATGTTGCTTGTATCTACATTATTGTTATTCAAAATAGTGACGATACGATTTCCAAATGGATTATCAGGAACAACGGTGATCATCGCAGTATCGATACCTGAGGCGGCCAGGCTCAGGGCAACATTCATCTCACTGCCGCCAATGTTCAGATTGAATTGATCAGTAGTCTTAAAAGTGCGGGAAGGCTCAGTAGACAGACGCATCAGGACTTCTCCGAATGTGATGAACTTCATAATTGGTTCCCTTCCGTAACATTTTTATAAACTGCCACAAATGCCTCAGTGTTCTGTCTGATTACTTCTGGGTTGGTACTATCATAACCTCTGGTCAGTGCACTGCCGATACCGACAGCAAAAGAGCCATTCTCGATCCACTCCGCCATGTTCTCCTTATTGACTCCGCCTGAAGGCATCAAATTTGCATGTGGGATAGGCCCTTTTATATCTTTGATGAATGAGGCCCCTAGTATTCCACCTGGGAAGACTTTAATCACATCAACACCGGCTTTCATCGCCTCTGTAATTTCAGTTGCCGTGCCGCAGCCAGGTAGATAGGGGATATGGTGCAGATTACAGAGTACTGCAACATTCGTATCCAGATGAGGACTCACTATATACTGAGCACCCCTACGGATTGCTTCATCAGCCGTTTCTCTAGACATTACCGTTCCTGCACCAACACAAATATCATTGTGTGAAGCAAAATGCTCAATCAGTTCACTTGCCCCCGGCGTTGTATAAGTAATCTCTATATTTTTAATTCCTCCATCTTTGATGCCCTCTATCATTTTAATTGTGTCTTCATAGCTTTTGCCTCTGACTACAGCAACCAGATAATTTTCATGAATTTTATTGAGTATATCGTACTTTTTCATTTGTTTTTCCTCCTTCGTATCATCTATCATGGCTGTTTGAACTCGTATCTTTTTAAAACAGACCTCAGGATATTCCTGTGGCCAACTTTTTGATCAGAATTTGAAATCATGCTGCGCTCGAATTTGCCATGAATCCGCCATCTACAGGCACTGTGATTCCTGTGACAGATCTTCGCCGTGTGGTCCTCAGCAAGCCACAGGAGCATCCCCAGCAAATCTTCAGGCTCCCCAAAACGGCGGTGTGGTGCATGATTGATATTTTTCAGCTCTGTCGGACAATGAATCGTCTTCGTTCAATAACAGATTACAGTTTTGTGTTGTCAGGAAGAAACCGGGCGCAATGGTATTTACTCTGATGCCTGCTTTGGCAAAGTGGACTGACAGCCACTGGGGTCAGATATTCTATTCCTGCCTTGGCAGCACTGTATGCCGACACTTTCGTCATTGGAGAAGGTGCAGACATGGATGAAATATTTATCACCGTGCCTCCGCGGTTCCTCATCTCTTTGGCAAACACCTAGGTAGGGAGCAGCGTACCCCGCCCGGCATGGAATACCCGGGTTTCGTTGTCTGTTTGATCAATTCTTAAAATTCATGTCGTCCACTTTTTCTTTTTCATGGAATAATGTAATGGAGCCATATTCCAGCTCTTTATATAAGCCAGTTCTTATTTGCTCAAAGACGGGCATGAAGTTGAAACAGACTACTTTGGCGCCAATTTTTGCTACATTTCTTAATTTATTTTTTTATTCGCAATATATTCATCTCTTGAAGGTATCTGCAGTTTTATATCTTCATCTACGTTAGATGCTCTCTGCCACATCAAGTTGTTTAGGTTGTATGATCGCATCAGCATCTATTGATTTTGCATAATCCAGCCGGTTCTGCTTAAAGTCGGAAATGAATATTTTTATATTAAGAAACTGGTGTTATAGATTGATACGCTGAGAATTACTACAAATAAACCGCATCGTAAGGTGATGCGGTTTATAGTTTTAAAAAATTACAGAAGGCATCTTACTTATTTTTTATCCCACACGGAGGAGATTATAGTAATTTTAAACTCTTATCATTTAAGGCGTTATAATATTCTTTTATACCGTTATCAATAGAGAAGTATGGGGCAAAACTTAGTTTTTCTTTTGCTTGGGTAAGATCAAGTGGAGGCATTTCGTCATACCCAAAACTACCAGTGCCTAAATCAAATGAGATATCAGGAAACAAATCTTTCATTACAGAGACAATTTTTTTGGTACTTGTTAAATAACCTGTTCCTATATTTAAGATTAAACCATTTGCATGGTCATTATTTATAGCTAAAAATATTGCTCTTACAACGTCTTTAACAAAAATATACTCCAGTTTTTGGTCCATACCTTTGTCTTCTTTAATATTCTCACCTTTCATCGCACGCTCTAACATATACTTAATTGGATCATGCATTAAGCGTCCCGGACCATATACAAAGGGTATTCTTAATGAAATAATATCCATTCCATGTTCCTGCGAATATATATTGGCTAGATATTCACCGCTTACCTTTGTCACTCCATATACAGAATTAGGAGTGGGTGTGAGAGATTCTTTTAATTTTCTTACTTGTTTATTATTTCCGTAAACAGCTGCTGAGCTTAAATAAATAATTTTTTCTACACCGGCAATTTTTGAAGCTTCAAAAACATTAGATGTTCCGATAATATTAGCATTTATTATTTTATTTGGGGCTTCCACAAATTGCTTAGGGTGAGAGATGCCCCCTCCATGTATAACACAATTAACTTTATATTTTTTAATAGTTGTTTCCAATAAAGAGTAATCATCGACATTTCCTTGTATGAACGTAAACTTAGGATCTATTTTTTGATTTTTATTTATATCATAACCTATTACAAAATGATCCTTTTGAATTAAATAGTCCACTAAATGACTTCCAATTAATCCACTACTACCGATTACTAAGAAGTTCATTTTTCTCAGGCTCCTGCTCAGCGTTTTTCAAAAATTTAAATTTTTTTCTATAAATATATTCTCCTCGGCCTGGGTTATCTATTACTTCTCCATTTTCGACAATTACTTCCCCTCTGGATAATACATGGTCAATTTTTCCCTGTACTTCCATGCTTTCATAAACATTATATTCTGTTCTCTGTTTTTGGGTTTCTTTCGTAATAATATTTGATGCATTTGGGTCAAATATTACTAAATCTCCATCGCTTCCAATACTAAGACTTCCTTTTTTGGGGTGTAAACCAAAAATTTTAGCAGGATTTTCACTAGTCACTTTGACAAGTTGAGATAAAGTGATGTTCCCTTTAATAACACCGAAATTATAAAGTAGTAGTAGAGTATTCTCGATGCCCGGTAGCCCATTTGGAGCTTTAGTGAAATTATCAATTCCTTTTTCTTTGCCACCTATATAAGGATGAGAGGCATGATCAGAACCAATTGTCGAAATTGTTCCTTTTTCAATTCCTTCCCATAATACCTCTTGATCCTTTTCTTTTCTTAGTGGAGGGGAACAAATATACTTGACTGCTTCTTCTTTCTTCATTTTTAAATAACTTTCATTTAATACCAGATACTGAGGACAAGTTTCTCCGAAAGCAGTCACCCCCCTCTCCTTTGCTCTTGTAAACTCTTTTAAGGCCTCTTCACAAGAGATATGGACTATATAAGTAGGTGCTCCTGTAATTTCAGCTATTCTTAAAACTCTTGAAGTAGCTTCTGCTTCCGCGGCAGGTGGTCTAGTATATGCATGATAAATTGGGTCTGTATCTTCATTTTCTAAGGCTTCTTCAATAAGTTGGTCGATTATCTTACCATTTTCACAATGTACATTCACTACTACCCCTGCTTTTTTTGCTTCTTTCATTAGTAAATATAGTTCTTCATCATTAACCATGTTTTCTTTGTATGCTGTGAATAACTTAATCGATGTTACCCCTTCGTCTACTAATTTAGGAATTTGTTTCAATACATCTTTATTGCATTTATTAATAATCGAATGAAAGCCATAATCTATTAATGAAGATTTTGCTTTATTCTTCCAATCATATAAATCTTCTACGAATGACTGGGACTTTTCAGGGTCTGTAAAATTGATTAATGTAGTTATCCCACCAGAAGCAGCAGCTTTAGTACCGCTTTCAAAATCGTCTAAAGTTCCTTCAATAGCTAAGTGGGCATGGGCATCGATTAATCCAGGTAAAATGTACTTGTTTGTAGCGTCTATGACAGTGTCGTTTTTATCATCATGAATCTTATCAGAGATCATGGATATTTTACCGTTGTCTACCTTTAAATCAGCTTTGAAAATTTCAGAAGTCGTAACCAAAGTCCCATTCTGAATAATTGTAGCCATTTTTATTCCTCCTACTGCTTATCGATTAACATAGTATAAAGCTGTTTCCATTAACAAATCAGTTCCCGATTTTATATCTTCTGGTTTGGCGTATTCATCTGGATTATGGCTCCCATTTTCAGATCTAACAAATACCATTGCCATATCGGTGATTTCTGCCATTAGTTGTGCATCATGACCTCCACCGCTAGGCATTTCAAAAGTAGAGATACCTAATTCTTTGCTCTTCTTTTTCATAGTATCCAAAATATGCTGTGCAGAGAGCGCAGGATTTGCCTTTAACTTGCTTTTTAATTGATAACCTAAATTTCTCCTCGTTGAGATTTCTTTTACTTTTGCTTCCAACTTTTTGAGAATAGCTTCTCTTCTCTCATAATCCGTATCACGAATATCAATAACTGTTGAAACTCTTCCCGGGATGATATTAACTTGGCTAGGAATAACTTCCATTGTAGCTGCTGTTCCCACAGCATTACCTCCATACTCATTAACAATTTCTTCTACTGCCAAAGCTGTTTCACTGGCTCCAAGTAAAGCATCGTATCTTAAATCCATTGGTGTCCCTCCAACATGATTTGCTTCGCCATGGAAAGTCACTTCAGTTAAAGATAAACCAGTAATACCTGTTACTATCCCTACAGGGATGTCTTCCCGTATTAAGATAGGACCTTGTTCGATATGCATCTCAAGATACAAATCAAACTCTTCTTTATTTCTAATCGCATTTGATATGTTGTCTGGATCTAATCCAAAATCTTTCAGCACTTCATATCTTGAATTACCTTTATCATCAGTTACTTCAAGATCTTTTTTCAACAAATTCCCTACCATGGCTCTACTACCAAAGACTCCACCGGATTGGAATCTGGACCCTTCTTCTTCGCAAAAAGCTATCACTTCTAATGATCTTTTATTTGTAATACTTTCTTCTTTTAAGTGTTGTACGACTTCAATTCCTCCAAGAACACCTATGACACCGTCATATTTTCCTCCATTATCAACAGAATCAATATGAGATCCTAAAGCAATTGCTTTTAATTCAGGATTTGTACCTTCTTTTCTACCAATTAAATTACCTGCTTCATCCAGTCGAACAGTCATTCCTGCTTCTTCCATCCAATTTGTAACTAAATCTAAGCCTTCTTTATATTCTTTGGTCAAGGCTATTCTGCTGACCCCACCTATTTCAGTTTTTCCTATCTGAGCGAGTAATTCAATCCGTTTTTGTAGCCTATCTTTACTAATCAAAACTTATGACCTCCGTAATTTTATTTGTACTATACAGTTTCTTCTTTTTCTAAAACGTTTCCTGATCTGATTGTTTCATTTTTAACGATTTTCCCTCTCTTAGGCCACATTATAACTGTATAAGTAATCGCTGCCACTCCTACACCTATGAACCAGTTAAAATCATATAAATAACTTAACTGAGGTATAAAAAGACCTATAAAAGCGGCAAAAATACCTAGTCCGAATGCTATAAAACTTTCTTTATTCCATCCTCCATATACGCCGTCATGTCTGTATAAGTTGCTTAAATTATACTCAAATCGACGTATTATAAAAAAGTCCACTAACATAATACCTAGAACCGGTGCCATAGTAGATCCGATAGCTCCAAGGACTACATCCATAGCTCCGCCTTCTTCATACCACAACCAAGGAGCTGAAATAACACCTATTATTAAAGCGATAAATCCTGACTTTTGAAAATTTAGTTTCTTAGGCAATAAATTGGTTAAATCATATCCTACGGCAATAGCATTTGTTGCTATGTTCGTCGACAACGTAGCAATAAATATAGCGGCTGCACCCACAATAACTATAATAGGGTTATCAAATTCAGCTAGTATATATATTGGATTTGTAATCGGTTCGCCATATACACTCATAGTTCCAAAAGTAGTAATGAGAGCCATTATTGAGAAAAGAATAAACATGATCGGCATCCCAATACCCTGACCAATTATATGATCTTTTTGAGTTCTAGAATGTTTTGTGATATCAGCTATATTTAACATCAATGTCGCTACTGTACCAAGAAGCGCAGTCATGCCTATAAAGAATGTTGACCAAAATTCAGTTCCTGAAAGAGTCGAAGGAGTCGAAGTGATATTTCCCATTCCTCCAGTAGAATTTAAAGCCCATATAACCAGACCGATAGAAACTATCATTATTACTGGGCCTGCCCATCCTTCAAAGCGCCTAATTCTACCCATTCCATTTTTAATAACATAGGCATGGATAATGAAGCTGAACGCTAAAGCAAGAAATTCATTTAAACCTAACCCTAAAATATTAATTTCTCCTAAATTTGCCCATCCTTGAAAAGTAGAACTAAGTATAACGTTTACTGCCATACTACTTATGTACATATGGACACCAAACCAGAAAACACCTAATCCAGCTCTCAAAAATACAGGTACCTGCGATCCCTTTGTCCCAAAACTTGCTCTAATTAATACGGGAAATGGGACTCCATATTTCGCTCCTGAAAAACTGTTGAGTAAAATAGCTATAAAAGCTATAAAATATGCAGTAGATACACACGCAAGGGCTTGCCAAAAACTCATTCCTGCAGCTATTAAATTAGCAGCAACTTCCCATGCTACTATATTCGCTACTATCCCCATCCAAAGAGCTGAAAAATTCCACCATGTCCAATTCTTATTCTTTCCTTCAACTGGAGCCAGATCAGAATTATATAAAGATGGATCTGGACTCACACCGTCAATCAATTTTTTTCGACTGCTCATTTCATTCTCCCCTTTGTTTAAAATTAAAACTTTGAAATAAACCGCTTTCATAATTGAATATTCAAATTTATAGCATCACATCGCCGCTATTTGGGCCTAATGTTTGACCTGTGTATAAATCACCATCCGGACTGGAAGCTAAAAAGACTGCAGTAGGCGCCACCTCTTCGACTTCCCCCAAACGAGGGATTACTAATTCTTTCATTTTCTCCTGTTTCCATGTTTCGCTTACCTCATTCATTAGTGAGGTTTCAATGGGGCCGGGCGCAATACAGTTAGCAGTAACGCCATATCTCCCTACTTCTCTGGCAACAGATTTAGTAAAAGCTATAACCCCAGCTTTTGCTGCCGCATAATGGCTATGTTCAACGCTTCCTTTTTGTCCTACTTGCGAAGAAATGTTTATTATTCTTCCAAATTCTTGAGAAACCATAAAAGGGATAACTGATTTTGTAGTCAGAAAAACGCTTTTTAAATTCACATCCATCATTCGATCCCAGTTAGATACTTTCATATCTTGAAGTAAAGATGGAGTAGAAATCCCAGCGCTATTAATTAAAATATCAATCTTCCCATATTTTTTTACGGTATTAGAAATTAACTTCTCTGAAACTTCTTCTTGAGAAATATCTCCTTCCGTTATAATTACCTTATCTGCGTACTGATTCATTTCCTTTTCAAATGTTTCTTTTTCTTCATCATTTCTAGCTAAGTAGTTTAATGACACTTTGGCTCCTTCTTGAAGAAATGCCAGTGCTATAGTATAACCGATACCCCCGCCCGGTCCTGCGCCTGTTATAACAGCTACTCTATTTTCTAGTTTCAACCCTCTCACCTCTGAAAATTTATATATTATAATTCTGCAATTGCATCAATTTCTAAAGGTATACCTTTTAAATCACAACCAATAGTCGTTCTTACCGGTAAGTTATCAACGAAAAATTCCTGATAAACTTTGTCGTATTCCTTGAAGTCGTCTACATTGGTTAAATATGCATTAACCTTAACAACATCTTCTAATTTGGCGCCTCCTGCTTCTAAAACATTTTTAATGTTTGTTAACGATAGTCTTGTCTGCTCTTCTACTGTTTTGGGAATTTCCCCTGTTTTTGGGTCCACAGGAGTTTGGCCAGCAACATAGATTCTGTTATTAATTTTAATTCCTTGTGAAAAATGCCCTCCTGGTGTTGGCGCGTTCTCCGTCTTAATAATTTCTTTCATTTATAAATTTCTCCTCTATAATTAAAGTTTTTTAGTATAATTATTTTGTAAGTTTTACATCATCTTGGTTACTGTCAACGGCAATTTAAAAATGTAGGTTTATGGCAATTTAGAAATGTCGGTTTTCGGCAATGCAATTTGTGGATGAATGTTGTCTAAGTTTGTTTCATTCGGTATGATTTACCTTTGATTTTATAAATCTTTACATGGTGTACCATTCGATCCAGAATCGCTGCAGCTGTTTCCGGACTCCTGAATAATTCACCCCATCCAGAAAGTGAGATATTGGTGGTGAAAATGGTTGAATGGGTTTCATACCGCATGTTCAGTAATTGAAAAATCAAGTCGGCTTCATGTCTCTGAATGGGCAAGTAGCCGATCTCATCAAT
>NZ_FNFY01000045.1 GCF_900101075.1 Lacicoccus qingdaonensis
TGTCACTCAGCCCTTCGAGCACATCACTGATATTCACATCTGTCAGCGTGACATTACCTGTATTGGTCGCTGTGAATGTATAGTTGATCGCTTCACCTGAAACTAAATTATCTCTATCAGCAGTCTTAACTAAGTTAATAGAAGGAACTTGGTCCGTAGGTATAGTGACAGTATCGTCATCTTCTATAGGATTATCAGATGGGTCTTCACCTGTTACAGACGCAACATTTTCAACATCTGATTGATTTAAATCTTCTTGAGTAACAGTATGGTTAACACTTACTGTTGTTGTTCCTCCCGGTTCGAGTGTTGTGTTTTCAAGCTCAATTCCCCCACCGAGCATCGGATCATTCAAAACAATATTATCAAGCACTACATTTCCAGTATTCTCAACTTCAAAAGTATAGGTGACTTCTTCACCTACTTCTGAAATGATTTCCTTGTTACTTGTTTTAACCAAATTGATTGAAGGTTCTGCAATAAGTGTATTTGTAATGTCTAGACCGTCATCACTATATGAAGTTTTATATCCATCTACCGTTACTTCTTTGACATAGTAGTCGTACAAAAGGCCTCTAGAAGAGTACATTGGATACCCTTCAAAAATATAACCCCATTCATTATTCTCGTCTGCTGCTACAGCTGCAGTTTCCACAAACTCTTCCTGGCCACCGTCAGTACTCCTATATAAGTCTATTTCAATTTCATCCGGGCGATTGGATTCTCCACCAATATCCTCCCAAATTTTCGTTCCAGAAACTTCTAAAGCTGGTCCTTTAATCGAAGGCACCTCAAACTCTCTAACGATATCACTGTCAGCTCTCGGTGCCAGTGTAGTTGTACCATTGGTTTCAAAGTATTCATTGCCTTCAAAATTTTCATTTTCAGTATCTAAATGTACCTTATAGCGTAGGTTAATAGATTCACCTGCGGCAAGGTTTAAATTATCTAATGTAATTGTTTCCCCGTCTAATGAAACCGTTACGCCATCTAACAATGCAGCTTTACTAGCGCTTAAATAATAATCACCATCACTTAATGAATCATCAGAAGCAGAGACGAAGTCTTCTCCGATTAGAGAAAGGTCGACTAGCTCTCCCATCGGATCAGTCACTGTACCATTATTAATAGTCGCTAAAAAGCCGGTAGCAACTTGGCTTAAAATATCTACTATTTCATCAACTTGTTCTGCATTGTGATATCGAGTAGGTGTTGATGCGATGTTCTCCATAACATATTTTGCTTCTGCTTGAGTGGCCCCTGCATCACCGGAGATTTCAACTCCTATAGAGTGCATGTCAATACCAGATGATTGAATACCTTTAGCAGCATTTATAGTATTGGTACCATGATTGCTGTTACCGTAGAAGAAATTAGTGCCGTTCCCTTGAATACGATTTCCGTCATGGCTTATCGTTGGCACTCCATCTGTAATTGTTATTACTACCTTATTGTCAGCATCACTACCAGCTAAAATATCCTGAGCTTCGACCAATGCTTCTTGTGTATATGTACCGCCGTTATTGCCCCTGCCACGATTAGTCGGGACATTTGTAGGCAATTTTTCAATTATGCTACTTGGATCATTGGTCAATGTTTTGTATGAAAAATTACCCATTCTACCGCCACGAACTTGATTGCTTCGTCCATCCATCACATGTGTACCAAATGAAACTAATGCCATACGAATATTTTCATTTTCATTAGTCAGCATTTGATTAATGAAGTCGGATGTGGCATCGTATGCCACCCCGACACGATTATTTGTGGCCATACTATTTGAATTGTCATAGACCAAAACGATATCTGTTGGTTCAACCACTTCTTGGTCTTTACCTTCAATATTCAGATCGATAAAATATTCTCCTGGATTACCAGTGTATGTAGCATTTTTGGAAATGATAGAGTCTTCAAACTCTTGTGGACCATTCGGATTAATCATCCCACCTGTGCCATCTTCATGGTTCTCTTCTGCCCCAAGAGCAATGTTGGCATCGTGGTAACTAAAAATTGTCGAGTTGATGATTAATAGAATCAGAAGCATGATTCCACTTTGTCTTGTTATCTTCGCTATGTTCATGATATCCTCCTAAATATTTACTAAACAAATTTTGTCAATATCTAGTATACAAAATAAAGTGAATATATACAACATCACTACCTTATTTGTATTTTCTGAATTAAAACTATATTTGTACTAACATTTAAGAAATGAAAGGAATTTTTAAAAAGGGCTTCCAATAAAGAACCGTTTATTGGAAGTTTGGAAAAAGATGAAATCAAGTTAGTTTTACTATAGATTGTGAGTACAAAAACTCGTATAATTATCTTAGTATACTAACTTTATAAATAAATGAGTTTTTGGACTACGGTGCAAGCTACTGAGTCGTTATTAGAGAGCAGAACACATATAATCCCTCATTAAGAGGTATTTAGGGAGGACAAATCATGAGCAAAATTGGTTATGCGAGAGTCAGTACAAAAGATCAAAATTTAAATAGTCAAATTGATATCTTAAATGAATATGGTTGTGAACGGATATTCTCTGAAAAGGTGAGTGGTCGAAAATATAACAGAACAGAACTGGATAAATGCCTCGACTATCTACGTGAAAGAGATACCTTAGTCATCACAAAATTAGATCGTCTTGGGCGTACAACTAAACAATTAATAGAGCTATCTCAATATCTCGCCGAAAATGAAATCGATTTGGAAATAATCGATATGAATATCAATACCAAAGATGCCATGGGAAAAATGTTCTTTACTATGATGAGTGCTTTTGCAGAACTTGAAGCAAATCTATTGAGCGAAAGAACAAAAAAAGGGTTAGCTTCAGCACGCTCAAGGGGTAGAATGGGAGGAAGACCCAGGTTATCTAAAGATAAAAGAGAAACAGTTGTATCACTGTATGAAAGTAAGAAATATACGATAAATGAAATCATCAGGATGACTGGTGTATCGAAAAGTACTATTTATAATATAGTTAATAATCAGACCGAAGAAAAGATTGGAGAGAAATGATTTTATGGAAACCGAACTCCAGCAAGAGATAAATGAAGTTTTAAAAGCATTTCCTGAGTATTGGGATGAAGATACATTATTGAAGCATAAATTGATTGAAGATGTACGTTCTTACAACGAAAGTTTGATAGAAGCTTTGTTATTGAACGAACTAATAAGGGATACATACTCACTTCAGTTGTCATCAGGTATAGTTTTTAAAACAGAAGATTTTATTGGTATGTTAAGGTTTAAAAATTATTGGGACAATAGTTACACAAAATATACAAATGAAGTTGGCCTAACAAGCGAAGGAAAATATCTTAAATACAATACAGATGTTGTGCTCGATTTTCCACATAAAGATTCTGTTTTAGAAGGTGGAATGACAAAAGAGGATATAGGAAAAAAAAGAAATTTATTATCATGATGTTATAGCCAAAGAAGAGATTGATACTTTATTATCTCCCAAAGTTTTTAGAAGTATAAAAAAATACGATAAGAATGGTCAACACGATACAGAGACTATTGACGATGATGATAATTTAATAATAAAAGGTAATAACTTAGTTGCCCTACATAATTTAAAAGAACGTTTTTCCAATAAAATAAAATTAATATATATAGACCCACCTTATAATACAGGGGGAGATAGCTTTAGATACAATGATCAATTCAATCATTCGACTTGGCTTACATTTATGAAAAATAGGTTAGAGGTAGCAAAGGAATTGCTAACAGAAGATGGGAGTATCTGGATTAATATAGATAATAATGAAAGCCATTACCTTAATGTTCTATTAGATTCTATATTTGAACGGAAGAATTTTATAGCAGATGTGATTTGGAATCACACGAAACAAAGTAAGAATGATGAACGTTTCTTTTCTAGACATTATAATCATTTATTAGTTTATGCCAAAAACAAAGACTCTCTAGATTTCTATGATTTGCCTAGGACTGAAAAAGATAATATAAATTATAAAAATCCAGATAATGACCCTAAAGGGCTATGGAGAGCTGGAGATGTCAGAAGCCCCAATTTACGTCCTAGTTTAAAATTTGATATTGAGGCACCTGATGGAAGCGTTATATCTCCTCCCAAAAATGGTTGGAGATGGTCTAAAGAATCTATTGAGAAAAAAATAGAAACAGGCGAGATTATCTTCAAACCAGGTAACACTAATATTATTCGAAAAATATATTTATCAGAGCAGTCAGGGAGAACACCTGAAAATATTTGGTATAGCGAGGATACTGGAACAACTAGAGAGGCAAATAGTGAACTTAAATCATTGTTCGGAACTTCAATATTTTCAACACCGAAACCAGAAAAGCTTATAAAAAGAATTATTCAATTAGCCACAAAAAATAACGATATTGTTTTAGATTTCTTTATGGGCTCTGGGACTACACAAGCAGTAGCCCATAAAATGAGACGTAGATTTATTGGTATTGAACAAATGGACTATATTACTGATGTATCTATACCACGTCTTCGTAAAGTTATTGAAGGAGAACAAGGTGGGGTTTCTAATGATGTTAACTGGCAAGGGGGCGGTAGCTTTGTGTATGCAGAATTACACAGCCTCAACGAAGAATATCTCCAGGCTATTCAAGATTGCTCAAGCACTGAGACATTAGAACACGTCATTGATAAGATGAAAACATCTGCCTATTTGAACTTCAAAGTGGACTTAGATAAGGTCACGACACAAGACGAGAACTTCAAATCATTATCTTTAGCAGAACAAAAAAAGTGCTTATCCAAGTGTTAGATATGAATCAATTGTATCTCAATTACTCAGAAATTGAAGACAGTCAGTATGATATTTCTGATTCAGTAAAAGTCTTTAATCATTCTTTCTATCAAAAAGAAGGTGATCAGAATGAGTAATGAAATTCTTCATAAAAAAATTGAAGCACAGTTCAACTCCTTGTTTGAAGAACCACCAGAAGTCCCAACATATGTTCAAGATAACTTAAGCCATCCATTGCGAGAATACCAAGCACAAGCATTGAAACAGCTCATCTATACACAAGAGCTAGATAATGCAGATCTTTCATTCAATCATCTGTTGTTCCATATGGCAACAGGCTCAGGAAAGACACTTGTCCTGGCCGCCACCATCCTGTATCTATTTAAGGAACACAGTCAACAGAATTTCATCTTCTTTGTGAACAGTGATGCCATCATTAAAAAGACTTATGACAACCTCACCAATGAAAGTTCCAGTAAGTATCTGTTCAGAAAAGAAGGCATCGTGATAGATGGCCAGCAGGTTTCCATCCAAGTGGTCGATGTATTCCCAACATTTCCAGATGCCAATACAATCTATTTGAAACTGACCACGATTCAAAAATTGCATATTGATCTGACAGAACCTAAAGAAAATGCATTAACCTATGAAGCGTTAGAGAATACGCGACTTGTGCTGTTGGCTGATGAAGCCCATCATATCAATGCATGGACACGGCGAGACAAACGGAAACTGAATACGAAAGAGTATGAAGAGAGAACATGGGAGAACACCGTCAATACCCTGCTTCAGCTCAATCCTGCCAATCGGCTATTAGAATATACGGCAACCATCAACTTGAATCAGGATGTGCTATTCGAAAAGTATAAAGACAAGATCGTCTATCAATATGATCTGAGACGGTTCATGAATGATGGGTATTCGAAGAATGTGGTGCTGTTGCGTGCCGATGAAGCAGATGAAAACAAGATGCTGAACGCCATTCTATTGAGCCAATATCGTAAATACATTGCCCAAGATAATGACATCACATTAAAGCCAATCATTCTGTTCAAGTCCAACAAGATTGCGACTTCCCGATCCGCCAATGAACGCCTATTAAACACCGTGCAGGCACTGAACGTGGAAAGCCTGTCACATATTATCAACCTTGGCCATGCCACCTATAAGCATGAGAACAGTATATGGAGCAAGATGTTCGAGTATTATAAAAATCAACCACTGCCTGAAGTCATTCGTGACCTGCAGTGGGATTTCACAGAAGAAACCATCCTAAATGCCAATGATAAAGCCTTCCTTTCGGAAGATAATGCCCTACTGTTGAATACATTGGAGGAAGACAACAATCCAATTCGTGCCACCTTTGCCGTCGCAAAGCTGAATGAAGGTTGGGATGTATTGAACCTGTTCGACATTGTGAGAATCAGTGAAGGGGCCACTTCAACGAAGACGACGACAGATAGTGAGGCCCAACTAATTGGCCGTGGGGCAAGGTACTACCCTTTTGAATACCAGGAAGAGCGCTCATATACAAGACGGTTCGATTTAGTGCAGACAGATCTCAAAGTCATTGAAAGCTTGCATTATCATACGATTAATGAGAATGCCTATATTAAAAACTTGGAAAAGTCACTCGAATCTGCGAGCATACAATTAAAAGAAGACGAATACGATCGGTTAGAAGCGAAGCTTAAGCCTGCATTTAAAAAGAGCCCAGTGTTCAAAAATGGTAAGATTTATATTAATAAACTAGAGAAAACGACTGCGGATGATTATAGAACACTTTCGCACTATAACGTGACCACAGACTATGAAATTCCATTTGAAATAACCGTTGAACAGCACTATGGCAAACGTACCAAACAGCCAGGTGTCGGACAAACACATGAAGTGACTTGGTATGTAGACCGTATCTATATCCGAAAGGCGCTACAGCGAAAACCATTCTTTCACTTCAATAATTTCAAAACATATATTCCTGCCTTATCGAGTATGAAGGATTTCATTGAAAATCCTGATTTCCTTGGAGATTTAACATTCTATATCACCATGCCACTCGGTTTAGAATTACATCATCTGAGTCCTTTAAGCAAACTCAAAATGGTCGAGAAATATTTTGATTATGTAGAGAAAAAGATGAAAGCAAACTATATGAAAGAACGTGGTACTCCAGTATTTGAAGGTGTTTCCATGCCTGAACTAATCAATGACTACTATATTGAGTTGAATAAGGTCAATTCCAAAGTGTCTAATATGAGTGAAATTCTGCAGAAAAGAAACATGCGGGATAATCATTGGTATGTATATGATAAAGCCATCGTCAACAGTTTGGAGAGCTCGTTCATCAATTTCATTAATGATTATGTAGAAGAACTTAAAGAAAAATACCAAGAAGTCTACCTCATCAGAAATGAACGAAAAGTGAAAATTGTTGAAATCAATGGGACTCGTGGTTTTATGCCTGACTTTCTGCTTTACCTTCAGGGTGAGGACTATACTTACCAAGTCTTCTTGGAGCCCAAAGGTGGACATTTGCAATTAGAAGATCGATGGAAAGAAGACTTTTTACTTTCATTAAGTGAAAACGAAGATATAGAAGTGTTATCTGAGAACAAGGACGTCAGGCTATTAGGCATGAAGTTTTTCTCAAATGAAAGTAATCAAAAGAATATGTTTAGACAAGATTTCAAAGATAAACTTCTATAATATTTTAGAGAACTTTAAAATTTTAAATTTAGATGATGCGGAAGATGGCAATTTGATAAATACATCTGACGAAGAAAAAGTGTCAGAAAGCGAAGAAGAAGCAAACTCAATAATTGCGATTTGGAATTTCCAAAAGCAGAATTATTATTTACAAAGGGGCAACTAAAAGTTGTTCCTTTTTTTATTTTTCAGCAGATTATCTGTTTTCACCCTTGAGGCGGATTTTCCCAGGGGAATGCTCATTTTTTCGTAAGAAAAATACGTGCGTGTAACTGGGCAGTGTTCTGATATTCAAATAATCAAATCAAGAAAGTATTAAAAAAATAATCTAACTTGGGTTTAAAATGCATTTAAAGCCCAAATAAAGCTCGTATAAGCTTTTAAACAGATTTTAGGTATATTTTATCGTGATTCATTCAAATTATCTGTAAGGGTGCATTTATACGTCATTCTGAGGGTATGCACAAAACCTTTCTCGCCTGCGCTCGAAATAAAAGGCAAAGATCTGTTTATGCCGAGAAAACTTTTGGTGGGAATAGCAAACAATTATAAACTGGATTGGTAGTGATTCATCGAATCGCTGCGAATCCTTAGGTTTATAGTTTGCTGTTGGTTCACACCAAAAGGAAATTGGAATAAAATATTTGTTATATTGTATTTATATTTGGCTGCTAAGGAGAGGTTATATGATAAATCCGGGATTAAATAATAAAACAGTCTTAATTACAGGTGCAAATTCTGGAATTGGTAGAGAGATTAGCACTATTTTTGCAGAGATGGGTAGTAATATTATATTTCATTATTTTGAAGATGACGAAATGGCTGAAGAAATGGTGAATAGTTTACGAAATTTCAGTGTAGATGTTTTGCCTTTTAAAGGAGATTTGAAGAATGCTTCAGTAATTAATAATTTGTTTGATAAGGCTGTATCAAAGTTTGGGAGTATAGATATTTTAATTAATAATGCCGCTGTTGCTGAGTTTCCTGATAATACTTTTGAGACAAATGAAAAAAGTTTTTATAATCATTTTGATATTAATGTTAAAGCAGTTTTGTTATTGATTAATAGGTTTGTGAATCTACATAAGGATCAGGGGAAAGTTGATGGGCATATTGTAAATATATCAACAGATGCTTCTCAGAAATTTGCTAATCAAATATCATATGGTGCTAGTAAAGCTGCGGTTGAAGCTTATACAAGAAGTATTGCAATTGAAGTTGGTAAATTTGGTATAACAGTTAATTGTGTAGCTCCTGGACCAGTTCAAACTGGTTATATTGATAAGGAATTAGAAGAATATGTTTTACCGACTATACCTATGAATCGATTAGGTGTTCCAAAGGATATCGCAGATGCTGTTGTTTTCTTTTCTTCAGATCAATCTAAATGGATTACTGGTCAAGTTATATTAGTTTCTGGAGGGCATTACATTTAGTTTGATTGAGGATTTTGTTTTTGTTTTAGAAACGAGTTGAAAACGAGTTTCTTCTTGTCTTGAACAGTTTACGCTCGATTGATTATTTGTAAAAATAATCGTGCGTATAACTGGGCAGTACTGCGTACTGAAACTAAATCAATTTGATTTTTTGTTAAAAAGATAAGTTAACTTGAAGTTATATACCTTTTAGAAGTCCAATAAAGCCTGTATAAGCTTTTAAAAGAAAGTTAAAGGTGTTTTATGCTAAATAATCGTTATAGGGTGCTTATATATCGTTTATGAGGTTCTTGGGTCATCTCATCGTTTGCACTCAAAATAAACTATAGTGATCCATTTATGCCGAGAAAACTTTTGGTGGGAAAAGCAACCCTGAATAAACTAAAAAGCCGGTAGGCAGATACCGTGAGGTATCAAAATGCCTACCGACAGCTTTTGGGTTTTTAGGGTTGCCGTTGGTTCACACCAAAAGGAAATTGGAATAAATACTAGATGAATATTGGAATAAAGTAATTTTTTTTATAAGCTTGATGTGAAAAGGGGGGATATTATTATGACTGTTTTATATATAATCATTTCAGCTATTTTGTTTTATTTTGTAATAAGATATGGAATTAGAGATGGCATGGTAGAAACAGAAGCTAATAAAGATAAATTAATTCATATGCAAAAAAGTAATGATCTGTTTGGAGATATAAGCAGAATATATTTCAATCTGCCTAGGAGTAAAAATGAAAAAAATTTAGAAGAAGCTAAGAAAATTTATGATGATTCTCTTGATATGATTTTATCTGAGAATGATTCAAAAGATATTTTTGCAGTTTTAACTAAAAATAAAGAGAAAATATCTGTGTTAGATAATCAAAATTAGTTAGTCCTTGTCGGCTTAGATTTTGATTTTTGAAACGAGTTGAAAACGAGTTTCTTTTATCTTGATACTAAAGTCCATATCTCTGAATTGATTATAATATGCTTCTGAGTGACTCAAAAGTTTTTCATCGAGTGTCTATCTGTAATAGAACTGTGATATCCGATTTATTGATCACACATGGATTCCAGTGTGATCAATTGAAAATAAATATTCTATACCAGATGCATCACAATCTAAGAGACTGTCATATATGCCAAGTATATAAAAAAAACGAAATTTTATTTTAAAAATGGCCGTTTGTTATCAATTTCACAAAAACTATTTATAAGCCTTATATAATAATCGATTAAAGTATGTTACAATCCTTTCCGAGAATAACATTTCTCGGAAACCCTTTTTTCTTATAAAATTTTTTTAGTTTATTTCTCAATATATTATTGTAATTTTATTTCTAAAACTCACCATATATTTTTCCTCTCAAGATTACTAAACTACTCCTTCTTCCTTAAAATGAATATCCAAAAATATATTAAATGATTAACTAAATCTTAAAGTTATTCCCAAGGTCAAACTATATAAATATAATATGTAAGGCACTTTGTTACATTAACTTTAAATCAATAGCCGTACCTGTTTATTCTTGTTAATTTCCATGCTTTTATCATTCGATTCTATGATATTTTTAAAAATTTTTCTGTATTCATCCGGTACTAAATCAAATATCTTATTGATCTCTTTTATAAGTAATATTGACATCTCTTTCAAATTTTGAACGTGTTTAACTAACGTCTGTAAAGTATAAATTTGGGTCTTACTGTAACGTCCTTTACCTACGATTTTTACTTTGATTTTATTGGATTGCTTCAAAACATTTTTGAGTGCTGTAATCGAAATGTTGAACTCATCAGCAAGGCTTCTGAGTGATTTTTCTACTACTCCGTTATGGACATTCGTATCTATGTATCGAATGATGTCGTTTTCTCGCTCATACGCATGTAAGTTTTTGCGATCTTTTCGTGCTTTCTTATGCTTGTACCAATTTGCCAGCCCATTGGTTTTGTATTGGTGGTCACACCAGGTCTCCATTAACTGTTTTATATGCTCTTGACTGGCCCCTTTGTACTTTCCGCTGTATGCACTGTTTACGGTCTTTTCTACTTCACTGTTTTTAAGGGGGACCTCCAGCATGGAATTAAACTGATCCATCTTGTCCAAACAACTGTCTAAAGATACATCCGATTGATAATTTGCCAGTGACAAGGTAAAAATGGTGTTGTTACGGCCATAGCCATTTCCGCCATGTATGTGCGCCTGTTGTATTAATTCACGATACCACTCTTCTTTAATTTGCCTATGCTGCGTGTTCAAAGTGTTATCGACCACAATTTTCAGAGGTGCCAGTGCATCGTCTGATTTGCGTTGTGACCACTCTATCAAGTCTTTAAAGTTGTGCTTCATTTCTTTTTGATAAAAAAGGACATTGTGGGTTCTGTTGCAAAGTAAAAAATATAGCTAACCACTAATTTATCATGTCAGTGTTCGCTTAACTTGCTAGCATGATGCTAATTTCGTGGCATGGCGAAAATCCGTAGATCTGAAGAGACCTGCGGTTCTTTTTATATAGAGCGTAAATACATTCAATACCTTTTAAAGTATTCTTTGCTGTATTGATACTTTGATACCTTGTCTTTCTTACTTTAATATGACGGTGATCTTGCTCAATGAGGTTATTCAGATATTTCGATGTACAATGACAGTCAGGTTTAAGTTTAAAAGCTTTAATTACTTTAGCCATTGCTACCTT
>NZ_FNFY01000008.1:0-11055 GCF_900101075.1 Lacicoccus qingdaonensis
GGGATGAGCCGTACAACGGCTAACGGACCGTCCCGGACAACGGGATGAGCTAATAGACTGATTCCGGACATCCTTCCCATAAAAAAACACCCGTCTAACCGATAAACATCGGCCAGGCGGGTGCAGTCTCCACACGCTACAATAAGCTGTATAATTTGATTTCCGGGAATTTGTCGCTGAACCAGCGTGTGGCAAATTCATTTTCGAACAGAAATACCTGATTATCGTAACGGTCGAGCACGAGGTTTGAACGCGGTGAGTTCATGCTTTCCTTGATGTCCTCTTCATTCTCGATCCAGCGGGCAATCTTCTTGCCGATCGGCTCCATCACGACGTCGGTGTTGTACTCGTTTTTCATGCGGTGTTCGAACACTTCGAACTGCAGCTGGCCGACCGCGCCCAAAATCGGCTGGTTGGTATGAAGGGTTTTGTAATACTGGATCGCGCCCTCCTGCACAAGCTGCTCGATGCCTTTATAGAAGTGTTTCTGCTTCATGACGTTTTTCGCGGACACTTTCATGAACAGCTCCGGCGTAAACTGCGGCAGGTTCTCGAACTCGACCTTTTTACCGCCGGCACCATGCAGCGTATCCCCGATCTGATAATTCCCCGTATCATACAGACCGATGATATCGCCCGCATAAGCCTCATCAACGGTCTCGGTATCATCGGCCATGAACATCGTGGCACGCGACACTTTCGTCTTCTTGCCGGTCCGGGCAAGCACCGCATCCATACCGCGCGTGAACTTGCCGCTCACAATGCGCATGAACGCGAGCCGGTCACGGTGTTTCGGATCCATGTTCGCCTGTATTTTGAAAATAAAACCGCTGAAGCCTTCATCTGTCGGTGTCACTTCGGTTCCGGACGCCGTCTTTCTGGCAGTCGGCATCGGCGCGAAATCGACGTACGTATCGAGAAATTCCTCAATACCGAACGTGGATAATGCCGAGCCGAAGAACACAGGCGTCAAATCACCGTTCGAAATTTTCTCCTTATCGAAATCATCGCCCGCTTCTTCCACCAGCATGAACTCCTCGAGTGCCGTCTGGTATGCCTCATCTTCAGTGATTGCGTGTTCCGCCTCCAACTCGTAATCATCGTTCAGCTGGAGCATCTCCTCTTCACGGAAAGGATTAATCTGTTTATTTTTACGGTTGATGATGCCGAAGAAACTTTGGCCCATGCCGATCGGCCATGTCATCGGATATGTTTCAATTTCAAGCGTCTCTTCAATCTCCTCAAGCAGCTCGAACGGCTCCTTGCCCATACGGTCGAGCTTGTTGATGAACGTGAAAATCGGAATGCCGCGCATGCGGCACACTTTAAAGAGTTTCAAAGTCTGCGGCTCGATACCTTTGGCGGCATCGATGACCATGACTGCGGAATCCACCGCCATCAGTGTCCGGTACGTATCTTCCGAGAAATCCTCGTGTCCCGGCGTATCCAGAATGTTGATCTTATAGCCGTCGAAATCAAACTGCATGACGGAACTCGTCACACTGATGCCGCGTTCCTGTTCCACTTTCATCCAGTCACTCGTCGCGAACTTGCCGCTCTTTTTACCCTTTACCGTCCCTGCAGAGCGGATCGCGCCGCCGAACAGGAGCAGTTTCTCGGTCAATGTCGTCTTCCCGGCATCCGGGTGAGAGATGATGGCAAATGTTTTACGTTTTTTTATTTCATTTTGTAATGTCATTAAAAATCTCCTTGATACTTTATTCTTCCAAATATTCTTTCGGACGATATTTGCGGTACGCCGCATCCAGCGCAATCAGGTCGTCGCGGTGCGGCACCTTCACGTAGTTTTCCATGATCTGATACGGCTCGCGGCCCTTGCACGCAAGCACGATCGTGTCGCCAGGCTCACTGATTTCAACCGCATAGCGGATCCCCGCGTCGCGGTCGGTGAACGAATGATAATTGTCGCTGCCGGCCCCCGCTTCGAGCAGTTTTACGAGCATCCCTGGGTCGTCATTCGCCGGATTGTCCGGTGTGAATATCGCGATGTCGGCACGCGTGGCAATCTCGCCCATCTCTTTCGCTTTCGTCGTATCGCGCTCCCCCGTCATACCTACTAAAAATAAAAGCCGTCCGGCCGCGAAAGGCTGGATTGTATTCATGATTTTCTCCAGCGCATCCGGCGTGTGGGCGAAGTCGATGATCAAATTGATCGGCAGTGACGTATCGAGTACCTCGAGCCTGCCCTCAACCGGCGCCATCACTTCAACCGCCCGGATTATTTTCGCCAGATCATAGCCCTGCAGCCATTCGCTGATGATCGCCGCCATCAGATTTTGAATGTTGAATTCGCCGATAAACGGTGAGTTGACGAAGAATTCACCTTCCGGTGTATTCAGTGTAAAGTTGAAGCCTTCCAGACTGCCGTCGATTTCCGTCGGGTAGAAATCGCTCGCACTATCCATGCCGTAAGTGATCACTTCATGCGGCGTCATCCGCTGGTACTGTTCACTCCACGGGTCGTCGTTGTTCAGAACGACGAATTTACGTTCCTTTACGTCCTGGCCCATCTGTGAAAAGAGCAGCCCTTTCGTATAGCCGTAGTCGTCCATCGTCGGGTGGAAGTCCAGATGATCCTGCGACAGATTCGTAAATATTGCGATATCGAAGTTGATGCCGTACGGACGGCCGAGCTTCAGGCCGTGCGAAGATACTTCCATCGCGAACACTTCCGCGCCTTCCTCCGCCGCTGCGTTCATTCTGTGATGCAGCTTGATCGATTCCGGTGTCGTGTTCACACTGACGTACCGATCGTCGTTCACCATGAAACCGTTCGTCCCGAGGTACGCACTTTCCTTGCCCATCGCGCGGCTCAAGGAGTGGATCATCGTTGCCACCGTCGTTTTACCGTTGGTGCCGGTGACGCCGATCATCGTCATCGCCTCGTGCGGAAAATCATATATATACTCTGCAAACAGTGCGCCGACTTTCGCAGGGTCCTTCACTACGAGTATGCCGGCATCGTCGCCGACATCGTAATATCTGTCGCTGATTATGAATCTGCAGCCTTTCTCCAGTACATCCGGTATGAAATTCTGACCGTCGACCAGATGGCCTTTTATTGCCACAAAAATACTATTGCCATCAATTTCGCGTGAGTCTGTAGAAATCTTTTCAACAGCTACGGGGAAATTGCCATATGTTTTCTTGATCTTCAACAAAGAAAGCAGTGTTTTCGAATTCAAGTACCGTCCCCACCTTTCAATCTTTATATTATACAATAAACGGTGTCTTTAAAATAGAGATTCACAAATAATATTCTACACAAATTTGCTTTCATTGTGATAAAATCACTCTTTGAGAAGCTATAATATTGATGGTGAAAACTTATGACGATGAAACGTAAAAAATTATTCTGGAAATATGCAATCATATTATTCATGACGGAACTCGTCAGGGGGATGTATGTGCTGAGCTATCTGCCGGCGCTGCCTTCGATCGAGGCCATTTCGCTGACGCTTGCGTCCATTGTGATCACGGTACATTTCGTCTTCGATGCGGTAACAAATGCCTGGCTCGGATTCATCATGCGGAAAGTCGGCGCCAGGTGGACGATGGCCGGCACATATGCGTTGATGGTCGCGGCGATGAGCATGATTATTTTGTCGCAGGACTTTTTCGTGCTGCTCATCGCTTCCGCGCTGCTCGGCGTGAGTGTGTGCCCAATCTGGATATTCGCGCTCGCAAACGTTGATGAGGCGACCCGCGGAAAGGACATGGGGTTTATTTTCTTCAGCTGGCTTAGTGGTCTCGGCTCCGGTATGGTCGTGATGAATTTCATTATCGGTGCGGTCGGCGAAGCGGCTGTGGGCGTGATGATCGGTGCGGTGGTGCTGAATATTCTGATGTATCTGTTTATCCCGGGGAAGTTCAAGGTCGTTGCGGACGACCGCGGGTCGAGGTCCGGGTCGGGGAAGAAGCGGCTGCCTCTTAAGGAGACGTTCGTGATTTTGCGGCGCCATATGGGGAATATTCCCGGCATCATGCTGCAGGCGCTCGGGGTCGGGATGCTGCTGCCGGTGCTGCCGACGTATATTACGGGGCTCCTTGAGCTCAGCTTTTTTGAATATACGATATTCATTCTGGTGATTTTTGCGCTTGTCGGTTTCAGCATGACCGTGCTGAGCCGCGGGCTGGACAGCTATTCGTCGAAGTTTACGATGGTGATTATTTGTACCGGTTTCTTTGTATATGCGGTCGGGATCATCTGGTTTTCGACTCTCCAGACCGTGTGGATCATTTTCCTGATTGTCGCGTTTATCGGACTATGTTACGGGGTTATGCTGCCCGCGTGGAATAAATATCTCGCCGGCACGATCATGAATGTAAAGAAGGCCGAATCCTGGGGGCTGATCAGCAGCCTGCAGGGAATGGGCGCGATGATCGGCCCGGTTGTCGGCGGACTGACTGCCGATATTTTCGGGACGGTGACCGCGACGCTTGTTGCGAGCGGACTGATATTTTTAGTGCTGACTATTTATTATGCAGGCATGTTCGCGAGGAAACTTGCGGCGAGACGATGATTGTTAATTGAGATTGAAAAAGCCCGTGCCGGCATCTGATGATGTGCCGGGACGGGCTTTGTTTGTGTTTGATTTTAGTTTTGATTGATTAATGATTCTTCCCACTGCCCGGGACGTGCCGTTAGACACTGTACGGCTCTTCCTGCGCAATGAGATGAGTCGATAAAAACCAATCAACAGTTCAAACTCCCCGAGCTACTCTTTCTTTTTCAAATTATCGAGCGTAGACTCCATATACTCGATGATTTCATCTCTGATATTTTCAGAACGGAGTGCGTATTCGATGGTCGTCTTGACGAATCCGCGCATGTGGCCGACGTCGTAGCGCTCGCCTTTGAAATCGAGGGCGTATACGTCTTTGCCTTCGTTGATAAGTTCCGCAATCGCATCGGTCAGCTGAATTTCACCGCCGGCACCGATGACACCGCGCCCAAGCTGTTCGAAAATTTCCGGGGTGAGCACGTAACGGCCCATGATCGCGAGCCTTGAATCGGTCTCGCCCGCCTCCGGCTTTTCATACAGATCCGTCAGATGATATAAATCATCGGAACATCCGTCATACTCAACGATGCCGTATCTGGACACTTCTTCGTCCGGCACGGTCTTCACACCGATGATCGGTGAATTTTTACGTTCGAACTCTTCAATCAGCTGGCCGATTGCCGGTTTCCCGTCGCCGTAGTCGACGATGTCATCGCCGAGCAGCACCGCAAACGGTTCATCACCGATGAACTGGTGTGCCGTATTGATTGCATGCCCCAGCCCTTTCGGCGATTTCTGCCTGACGTAAAATATATTTGCGAGTCCGGTTGAATGTTCAACTTTCTCGAGTAATTCAAATTTACCTTTCGAGCGGAGTGACATTTCAAGCTCCACCTGATGGTCGAAATGGTCTTCGATCGCACGTTTATGCCTGCCCGTGACGATGATGATATCTTCGATGCCCGCTTCGACCGCTTCTTCCACAATGTACTGGATCGTCGGCTTATCCAGAATCGGAATCATTTCCTTTGGCATCGCCTTTGTCGCCGGCAGAAATCTTGTTCCGAGTCCTGCGGCCGGTATAACTGCTTTTCTCACTTTCTGACTCACAATAGTACGCCTCCTGCTAATAAAAACTTTAAATTAGATAATAACATATTCTGCCTTTAATTATCCTCTTTCTCTCGGTCCCGCGCTTCTTTCCGCTTCACTAAAATAATGCTGACTTCATATAAAATGATCATCGGCGTCAGCGTCAACAAATGCGAAAATATATCCGGCGGCGCAATCAGCGCTGTAATCACCAGCAGTCCGAAATACGCAAACTTCCTGACATTCCTCATGATTTCAGAATCCAGCAGCTCCAAATAATTTAAAAATAAAAACACCAGCGGCAGCTGAAAGACGAGGCCGAGCGGTATTGTCGTGACGAGCAGGAACGACATATATTCATCCGCCGTGATCAGCACGTCGAAATTCTTTTCACCCATCCCTATGAGGGCGAAGTAGCTGATCGGGTGCACGACGAAATAGCCAAACAACAGGCCGGCGAGAAACAAAAGTATCATCAGCGGCAGCATGGAGTGCATGATCTTTATTTCTTTAGGAATCAATCTTGGTTTCACGAACTGCCATAAGTAATAGAGCATGAACGGGATGGCGAGGCCGATGCTGATTGCGCCTGAGGTGCGGAAATAAAACCGGATGACTTCGAACGGCCCCATGACGACGATATCGGCGCCCTTGCCGATGAATGAAAACCACCAGCTCACGGTTGTGAAGATGATGATGAATATGATGGCGATGGTGATGGCCGATTTGATGAGTACCGCACGCAGTGCTTCGAGGTGGCCGGAAAATGTGTCGGTGGATTCGACGATGACCGCTTCGGCCGACTTGCTGCGTTCTTTATTTTCTATATTGTTTTGAGCCAAAAAATCACCCGCTTAATGAATTTGGAAATTATAGTTCACAATTTTGTAATATTTTCCTCTATATGATAAAATATATGTTAAATACATTGTATATCGAGGTGCATGAATATGTCATTTTTTAAATTGTTGACTTGGAATAACGGTCATATGGATCTCCGTTACCGGGAAAATTCATATGACGGCAACCTGAAAATTACGAACGTCTACCGTGATAACCGATCACTGGATTATTCTGAAATTAATGATAAGTATGCCTCACAAATTAAAAGAGCACAAGGTGCCATCAACACTTACCGCATGGCGATGCTGATTTTGTTCATCGGACTCGTGTTATTGCCGGCAATTGTACTCGGTGTTGTACAAAATAATATTCTGCTTGTGGGTGCCATCGTCATCTACAGCATCGTCGCCTACTTTCTGGTCGAAGCCTATAATCAGACCGTGATCAACGGCGTCCTTTATGAGATGGACCAGGATTTGACCGGCGGCCAGGGGACGCCGAAGCAGAAGAAAAAATAATAATTGATTGAGCGCACCCCGGGTTGGGGTGCGTTTTTTGGTTTATGGTTATATGTCGGATGGTATTTGGGGCCTATCGGCGCTTCGATTTGAGAACGAGGCTCCGATGGAGGCCCAACAACGCTTCGAATTGAGATCGAGGCTCCGATGGAGGCCCAACAACGCTTCGAATTGAGATCGAGGCTCCGATAGAGCTCCAACAACGCTTCGATTTGAGAACGAGGCGCCGATGGAGTTCCAACGCCGCTTCGATTTGAGAACGAGGCGCCGATAGCGTTCCAACAACGCTTCGATTTGAGAACGAGGCGCCGATAGAGTTCCAACAACGCTTCGATTTGAGAACGAGGCGCCGATAGACTCCCAACGCCGCGAGGGCCTGCAACCACCCTCGCCTATTCTTTCCCACCTGAAGTATTCAGGGAGAGCACTCTCCCCCACAATTTACTTTTAGAAAAAGTTATCCCTTTCACCCACTTCCCTGCCGCGATGTACCGGGTTGCGCCCTGGTGCTTTATGCGCAGCCACCAGTGGCCGTCCTGTTCATATAATTTATCAAAACTGACGGTCACCCCGCTCCGGAGAACACTTGTTTTCCTGCCGGCCAAACCCGGGGAATCCCGCACATTGATCCTTGCATCCAGCCGAAATTTCCCTGTCCATAGCCAGGCATCACCGCCCCCCACAACATTAATCTTCAGCGGATCTATGCCGCTGCAGACGAAATCGCGCTCATCCGCAATATAACCGTAATTCTGAAACTGGATATGGAGATGTGAATTCATACTCACCCCCTGATAATTCGTGTTGGACTGGTAGCCGACGGTGTCGCCGCGTCTCACTTTCCGACCGATTTTCACCGGAATATTGCGGCTCAGATGGCCGTAGATCACCTGGATGCGGATATCTTTATTCGCAATGACCACCGTCCCGCCAAAATTGCCAAACGCACGGGTTCCCGCCGTCACCACCCCGTCGCACACCGACGGCACGGGCGCGAGATGGTATTTCGACAGGTCATACGCGCGGTGGTAGCCGCCGCAGTAGCTGTCATAGTTGTAGCCGTTCACCGTATAATCGCGCTTCCCCCAGACGCCCGACGCGTACTTCTCAGGATCCGACGTCACCCTGAAACCTTGAGAAATCAAATAATCGATTGGATTCATAATTACCTCCTGAAGTGTGTCACTTCATATATCGACGATTCAACATTCAAAGTCAGTTTTATTTTCTACGATAAAAAAAGCCTGCCCCACATGTGAGGCAGGTCTATTATTATTTTAATCATCTTTCCTGATATACGGCTGCACGTCCGTAAGCAGAGAATTTTTCATCGACTTGCGGTAACGCCAGATGTTCTGGATTGTTGTCTTGATGACCGCGTATGTCGGAATCGCAACGAGCATTCCGATGAATCCTGCGATGTTGCCTGCTGCGAGGACCACCACGATGACTGTCAGAGGGTGCAGTTTCAATGATTGTCCCATGACGTTCGGCGTGATCAGGTTACTTTCAATCTGCTGGGCGACCAGTGTGATGAGCGCGACCCAGACGAACATGATCGGGCTCTGGATGACGGCGAGCAGACCCGCCGGTGCAAATGCCATCCACGGTCCGATGAACGGAATGACGTTCAGGAATAGTGCCAGCATACCGAGCAGGAGTGCATACTCCAGGCCGATTGCCGTGTAGCTGATGAACAAAAGCACACCGAGAATGAAGCTGATCAGTACCTGTCCTTGGATGAACGATCGGAGCGTCCGGTCGATGTCATATAATAATTCAGTCAGAAACTGTTTAAATGTGCCGGAAAATGGCGATACCATAGCCGGAATGAATTTCTCGTGATCTTTCAGCATGAAGAAATAAAAGAACGGTACAAGCACCAATGTGAGCAGCACACTCACTGTACTAGTCAAAATCGAAATCGCATTGCTCATGATGTTGCTGACGATTTCACCACTCTGATCGAGAATGTCCTGGGTGAACCCTTCAATGTCGACATCAAACGGAAGCTGTTCCCGCTGTGTCAGTAAAAAGTCGAGTGCGCCCTGGAAGTCACGCTGCAATGCCGGCATGCGCTGTATCAAGTTTTGAACCTGGTCGGAAATGACCGGAACGATGACCATCACAAGTATATTGATGACGATCAGTATGATTATGAATATGGAAAGAATCCCAACGAGCCTGTTGGCTTTTCTTTTTTCAAGAAAGCTCTGGATCGGCTGTGTGATGTAATACAACAGTCCGCCGAGCAGAACAGGTACAAATATCGTTGCGATGATTGTAAATAACGGTTCAAATATGACCTGCACCTGGATGACCAGCATAATGATCAACAGTGTGATGATGATTGCAATACCGGATTGAAACCATGCCTTATTCGCCATTGCCACTACTCCTTAATTTACGTAAGTATTTTTATAAATTGTATCACAAAACATCACTTTACTGAAAATATTTAACGGACATGAGCACTTTATTTTCAAAAATATAAAAAACTGAATTTTATACGTTTATATAATAAAAGATGGTAATATTTATATAAATATAATTCATATCTTGGTACAATAACGAATGAGGAGGGGATTTTATGGAGATGACAGCCGGCAAAATTCATACGGCCGAAGTGGCTTCGGAAGTTTGTAATGAAACATTTGAAATTCAATATTATTTGCCTAAAAACTTCACTGATCTATATAAGCATAATGTCATCATCACTTTTGATTCACAGGACTTTTTTAAATACGGTCAAATTGAAAGAATCTACCAGAAGCTCCGTGTCGATGAAGAAATCGAGCGGGCAATCATTGTAGGGGTGCCATATTCGAGTGTGGAATGGCGGAATCATTATTTCAGTCCGAACGGGGAACATCATGAAAATATGGTGACATTCGTCGGGCGTGAACTGCTTAAATGGATCGACAGCAATTTCAATACGCTGAACATGGCGAACTCACGGGTGCTCATGGGAGAATCACTCGCAGGGACATTTGCATTCAGTGTGGCGCTGCAGTATCCGACGACATTCCCGAACGCGGTGGCATTCAGTCCTTTCGTGGATGATGCTTTTATCGAGCGGTTCAAGTCGCAGCCGAATCTGCTGCAGCTGAACCTGTATCACACAATCGGTCTTGAGGAAGATGACTTTAAAACCATAATGGGCGAGCAGGCGGATTTCCTGACACCGAACCGGAAGCTGAATGAGTTTCTGGAGACGGAGCCGCTTGAATATGAGTACCGGGAGCTTGACGGCGGCCACATCTGGAAGACATGGAAACCCGAATTGGAGAGCATCCTCCGACACTACCTCGCCTAACTTATGTATGAAATTGACGTACAATCTGATATAATTGAAGAAATGACACTGGGAGGAATTAACATGAAATTTGGTGTAGCTTTATTTCCATCAAAAGAACTGCAGGATAAAGTAAACAATTACAGGAAAAGATACGATTCAAAATATGCATTCATTCCACCACATATAACTGTTAAAGAATCATTTGAAGCAGATGAGAGTGAAAAGGATATTATCGTAGATAAGTTGAAGCAGGTGGCGAAAGATCACCAGCCGACGGAAATTCAAATCAAAAAAGTTTCCAGCTTCGCTCCCACTTCACCTGTTATATACTTTAAAGTAGAGCCGAACGAAACTTTGACATCCATACATGAATCATTGAACCAAGGGGATTTTTACGGTAAAGATAAACATTCATTCGTGCCGCACTTTACAATTGCACAGGGCACGACTTCACAACAATTCGAAGATACGTTCAGCCACCTTGCAATGGCTGGAATCGACCATAAAGAAACATTGTACAAACTCAGCCTTGCCTATCAATTGGATAACGGCATGTGGCAGGTTTCCGAGACATTCAGACTCGGTGAGTAATTTTGAATTCGGACCGCAATTTTGTGATTGCGGTTTTTTTGTGTGAAATTTGGGGGTCTGGTTGATGTTAACGGACCGTCCCGGGAAGCGGGATGAGCCATACAGCGTTTAACAGACCGTCCCGGGAAGCGGGATGAGCCGTACAGCGTTTAACGGACCGTCCCCGGAGGCGGGATGAGCCGTACAG